>JBQTIX010000017.1:0-89851 GCA_052387695.1 Panacagrimonas sp.
GCTGCCAACGGGGGTCTCTGGGGGCCCTGGCGCCCCGGGGGGGGTGGTCTTCGTTTACCCCCCCCCCGGGGGGGGGGTGTGTGGGGTTTAAACGCCACGCCCATCCACCATCCCAGGCCAAGATATCGCGTGACCCTTGTTTGACGGAAGGAGCTTCAGCCCCGACAGAGTCTCGAAGCCCCACCACGGTCCGATCTGAGACTGTCGGGGCTGAAGCCCCTCCTACGTTCTACACGCTGAGATCGGCGATCAACCCCGCACGCGTCTGCTCGGAGGCGAGCTGTTCCAGATTCACTTTCGGGTGGCTGAGACCGAACCTCAGCTCCACTCCGCGGCGCAGCAGCGCCAGCGCCGGGTCGTCGAGTTCGAAGCGCAGAAAATGCACGGCGGAGGTTTTCGTTTCGTTCTCGCGTTCAATGTCTTCGTCAGCAAACGCCAGGCTTCTCGGCAGATCGCCCACCTGCACCCAGACGCCGCGCTCCAGTCCACGCAGTTCCGCGAGCTTTCTGGCGCGAATCTCGACGTCCTCGTACTCAATCAGGAAGGTCGCCTTCCAGTTGCGGCCGTCCGGGATCAGCGGGTTGTAGGCGTCGATTTCTTCCTGAATCGCCTTGCGTTCGAAGATGCGCTCGATGCGCAGCATCTCCTGGATCTGGTACTGGATGGTCAGGCGATCCTCGAATATCAGCGTGAAGTGTTCGCCCAGATGCAGCTTGCGGTGCTTCTTGTGGGCAAGCACTTTTCTCCGGAATTCGGGGCGCTGCTCGGCGTAGTCCTCGAGTTTCCACAGGTCCTTGATGCTGAGCTTGTCCATGGTCCCGTCAAAGGCCGTAGGCGCGGCGCACCAGGGAGATCGGGTGCAAGGCCGGCTTGGTGTTGCCCATGCCGTGGGCGATGTGTTCCGCCGCCATCGGACAATCGCTGGTGACGATGTCGGCTTCGGCCTTCTGCGCGCGCGCCACCAGGGGCTTGACGATTTTCATCGCCAGCGCATAGGTGTCTTCGCGTACACCGTAGGTGCCGTTATGGCCGGAGCAGCGTTCGATGAATTCCACCTGCGTGCCTGGAATCATCGACAAGAGTTCCTTGGTCTTGGGGCCGATGTTCTGCACGCGCTGGTGGCAGGGCGCGTGGTAGGCGAGCTTGCCGAGCGGGGTCTTGAACTCGGTGCTGAGCAGGCCCGCCTTGTGCCGCTGCATCAGGTATTCAAAGGGATCGAAGATGCGCGCCCTGACCGCCTGAACCTCCGCGTCGTCCGGAAACATCAGCGGAATTTCCTGGCGGAACATCAGGACACAGGACGGGATGGGCGCCATGAGATCCCAGCCCTCGCGTACGGCCTTGGCAAGGATCGGGAGATTGAATTCCTTGTAGCGCTGCACGGACTCGAGGTCGCCGAGTTCGAGCTTGGGCATGCCACAGCATTTCTCCTGCTCAATCAGCTTCACGGTGATGCCGTTGTGGCGCAGCACCACCACCAGATCTTCCACGACCTGGGGCATGTTGTAGTCGCCGTAGCAGGTGACGAAGATCGCGACGGTCCCGCGCGTCCGTCCGGCGATAGCAGGCATAGGGTTGGTCTGCCGCTCCAGGCGTTTCACTCGCTGGGTGCCGGTATCGCTGTGATAGGTCGGCACATGCGCGTCCGGGTGCACGCCGAGCAGGTTCCTGACCAGCTTGCGCATCGTCGGACTGCGGTTGCTGGCGTTAACAGTTTCGGTGACGACCGGAATGCTGGCCAGAGCGCCAATGGCGCGCGTGTTGGTGAGCATCTTGCGCGAGGCTTTCACCTCGCCCTTCCTGAACTGCACCGCCTTGGCGCGAAGCATCAGATGCGGGAAGTCCAGGTTCCAGGGGTGCGGCGGCACGTAGGGGCACTTGGTCTGGTAGCACAGGTCGCAGAGATAACACTGGTCCACGACTTTCCAGTAATCCGGCTTGGCGATGCCGTCAACCTCCAGGGTCGGCGAGTTGTCGACCAGATCGAACAGCACCGGAAAGGACTGGCACAGGCTCACGCAACGGCGACAGCCGTGGCAGATGTCGTAAACGCGCTCCAACTCCTTGAGCAAGGGCGCTTCGTCGTAAAACGCTTCGGACTTCCAGTCCAGTGGATGGCGCGTGGGCGCAGCGAGCCCGCCTTCCCCTGCCTTGGGTACAGGTGCACTCATCGAGGTCTCCCCAAATGCACTGCGCCGGGATTCGACCCGGCGCAGCGACACAGCAAAAGCACTGATCGATCAGACCAGTTCGTTGAGGGCCTTGGTGAAGCGGTTGGCGTGTGAACGTTCGGCCTTGGCGAGGGTTTCGAACCAGTCGGCCACTTCCTCGTGACCCTCGTCGCGCGCGGTCTTGGTCATGCCCGGGTACATGTCCGTGTATTCGTGGGTCTCACCCGCGATCGCGGCCTTGAGGTTGTTGCTGGTCGAACCGATCGGCAGGCCGGTAGCCGGGTCGCCGCAGTCTTCGAGATATTCGAGATGACCGTGCGCGTGGCCGGTCTCGCCTTCGGCAGTGGAGCGGAATACGGCGGCAACGTCGTTGTAACCTTCAACGTCGGCCTTCTGTGCGAAGTACAGGTAACGCCGGTTGGCCTGCGATTCGCCGGCAAACGCGGCCTTCAGATTTTCTTCGGTCTTGGATCCTTTGAGTCCCATGGCTTGCTCTCCTACAAGTGGCTGGCGGGGTTGGGGAGCCGAGACTACGCCCGCGGCCAGCCCGAGTCCAAAGAAATATTTTTGATGCTGCCGATAGACGAACCCTATCGTCGGCCAGCCTTCAGACGGGATCGACCGCGATCCTCTGGATGCGCTGGTGCAGGGGATTCAAACGCGGGTACAGCTCACGACAAACCTCGCGGGAAAGACATTCATGAACAAGGCGGTTCTCCGGCTCGGGCTCGAAGCGGCAGCCCGTGCGATTTATCTGCGGAACGACGCCCGCGTCGTCCGGGTGCACGCCCCGACCGACAGCGAGATTTATCCCGCCCTGCCAGCGTCGATAGTCGGTCAGTCGCCGTCATGCCAGCAGCTTGCCGGGGTTCACCATTCCCTGGGGATCGAGCTCGCGCATGGCGGCCCGAATCAGGTCCATGCCCAGCGCTCCTTTCTCGGCTTCGAGCCAGGGCGCGTGGTCGAGACCGACGCCGGGTTGATGGCGGATGGTACCGTGATGCGCAACGATCACTCCGGACACACGGGTCTTGAGTTTCTTCCAGCGTGCGAGATCGGCCTCGTACGAGCCGGCCACGCGGAACACGAACGTTTTGAACAAGGTTGCGCGCCGCCTCGATACCGTGATCCCAGGCCGGGAAGAAAACCGCGTGAAAATCCTCGCGCTCGGGCAGCCGCCGTACGCGCGCGACCACCTCGGTCAATAAACCCAGCCGTCCCTCAGACCCGCGCACGAATTCGCGCAGGTCTGGTCCGGCCGAGGACGCGGAGAATCCGCCGACCGTCAATTCCCCTCTAGGAGTGGCGAGTCGCCCCCCGGCAAACATCTGCTCGATGCGCCCGTAGCGGAGTGACTGCTGCCCGCTCGATCGCGTCACCACCCAGCCGCCGAGGGTCGAGTACTCGAACGATTGCGGGAAGTGGCCCAGGGTGTAGCCGTGGCTGCGGAGCTGGGACTCGATGCGTGGTCCTGGCGTGCCGGCGCCGAACCGCGCCAGCATCGAGGTCTCGTTGAGGTCCAGCAACAGGTCCATGCGTTCGAGCGAGACACTGACGACCGGGCGATCTGACTCGGGCACGGCCAGGTGGCCGACCACGCTGGCGCCACCACCGTAGGCGATCGCAATCGCGCCGCGGTTGCGTCGAGCGGATCG
Organism: Panacagrimonas sp.; assembly: GCA_052387695.1. Taxonomy (GTDB): domain Bacteria; phylum Pseudomonadota; class Gammaproteobacteria; order Nevskiales; family Nevskiaceae; genus Panacagrimonas. The sequence continues at coordinate 3,827 of JBQTIX010000017.1, forward strand.
TCCTGATCTTCCTCGCCCCACCCGTTCCATCGCCGCATTCCGCTTTCGCGCGTCGCGCCTTTTCTGAAAGGGTCGCGAGTATAGCCGCGGGTTCAGGACGCGGACGTGGCGGCTTTCAGAGCGAAGGATCGCAACTCGCTCAGGGTCACACAGGTTCCATCCAGGGTGCCACAGAGACTGCGGGCCGGCGTGCCGGGATCGCCCAGGCTGTCGACAACCATCATCGCCGACGCAAAATCTTCGCCTTCGGTGTTGGCGTTGGTGGTGACCACCGTCGGAACTCCGGCCGCCACAGCGGCGCGCAGACCGATCGCCGAGTCCTCCAGCGCAACGCACTGGCTGGCTCGAACTCCTAGGCGCCGGAGCGCCATCAGATAGCCGTCCGGGGCCGGCTTTTTACGGCATACGTCCTCGCCGGACACGACGAGGTCGATGCGATTGGCGAGTTCCTCGCCCAAGCCATAGCGCAACACGGGGCTAAGGCTGGCGCGGCTGGCGTTGCTCACCAGGGCGACATGCATTCCGGCCGCATCGGCCTCCCGGATCAGGCGCGCGACCCCCGGTCGCAAAGGTACTTCCCCTCGACGCAGGTAGCGCCGGAAATATTTCGATTTGATCTTGTGCACCTCCCCGACCCAGCGCTGCGGGTCGAGGGCAAAAGCTTCCGAGTGACGCCCCAACTCGGGCCGGTAATGCTCCACATAATGCATCAGTCGTTCTTTTCCGCCCGGCTGTTCGAGCAGTTTTCGATAGAGCTTGGGGCCCCAGCGAAAACCAAGCCCCAGCTTACGAAACGCACTGTTGTAGGCCGGCCGGTGCCCGTAACGCTCCGTATCCGCCACCGTTCCATCCACATCCAGAAGCAAAGCCCGCAGGGTCATGGAACGGACACCCTGCTGGTGTTGGATTGGCGGTGTTCTTCGCTGGGCATTGCAGTCATGGCTGACATGGCTGTCACACTATACTGCACTCCATCGCCGGCCGACTGTTTCTTGTTGCTTTTCAGGTGTCTGCCTACGACCTTCCAACCACCTCAAAACCTCCGCCCGTCGGTATGCCGATCTACCGCGGCCGTTTTGCCCCCACGCCCTCCGGCCCCCTCCATCGGGGATCGCTGGTGACGGCGCTTGGCAGCTATCTGGCCGCCCGCAACGCCAACGGCCGCTGGCTGCTGCGGATTGATGATCTGGACGGCGCGCGAATCGAACCTGCGGCCGAGTCAACCATCCTGCGCCAACTCGAAGCCCATGGCCTGCACTGGGACGAAGCGCCACGAAGGCAAAGTGGCCACGTCCAAGCCTACGAAGCTGCCCTGCAAAGACTCCTCGATCAGGGTCGCCTGTACAGGTGCCGATGTAGCCGCGCGGACCTGGCGTTGCAATCCCTTCCTGGACCGGATGAGGCGGTCTACGCGGGCACCTGTCGCGACCTCGGCGTACCCATCGGAGACGTGACGGCACTCCGGATGCGCGTTCCCGATGTCAGGCTGATCATTGAAGACGCAGCGGCCGGCCCGATTTCGCGAAGTCTGCGCAGCGATGTCGGAGATTTCATCTTGCGCCGGCGCGACGGGCAGATCGCCTACCAGCTTGCCTGCGCGGTTGACGAGCAAGCCCAGGGCGTCACCGATGTCGTGCGCGGGGCCGACCTTCTGGGTTCCAGCTTCCGGCAGGCGCACGTCATGCAAAGCCTTGGTTTGCCGGTCCCGCTTTATCACCATCTGCCCCTGGTCCTGGATGCGGACGGCCGCAAGCTGAGCAAGCAGAACCACGCCCCGCCCCTGCTGACGGACCAGACTTCGGACAATCTCGCATGGGCCTTGAAGTTCCTCCGCCAGTCGCTTCCCTCGCCACTGGCCAGGGAACGTCCGTCACTGATTCTTGATCACGCCATCCGCCACTGGCGTCCACCAAGCTTTGCAACCGCGACGCAGCAATTCACGTAAGCCTTTGTCTGGCGCGCTGATTCTGGCATTCTTAGCGCACTGCAACATGGCTGAGTCTATGAGCGACGTCCGCGTCATCAAGAAGTATCCGAACCGGCGCCTGTATGACACCGAGATCAGCCGCTACATCACGCTCGAAGAGGTTCGACAACTGGTGTTGGAAAACGTGTCCTTCCGGGTAGAGGACAAGCGCACGCACGACGACATCACGCGGAGCATCCTGCTGCAAGTCATCTCCGAGCAGGAGGAAGGCGGCAACCCGATCTTCACCACCGAACTGCTGACCTTCATTATCCGTTTCTACGGGGACCCGATGCAGTCCAGCATTTCGCGCTATCTCGAGCTGTCGATACAGATGTTCGCCAAACAGCAGAGTGCATTTACCGAGCAGCTCAAACAGAAGCTCGACCAAGCCCAGCAGCCATTGCACGCCCTGATGGAACTCGCCGAGCGGCAGGTACCCATCTGGCGCCTGGTCCGCAAGGAGTTTCTGCGCAACCTGTCTCGCGCAAAGCTTGCCAAGGCAAGCCGGTCCGACGTCGAAGATTGAGAGCGTCCGATCGTGTCCCGTATTGGGGCATTGAGTGGCACGCCGCTTGCTGCGGCTGACCAGAACACGCTTTCACGTCTCGGCCCGGAATGATCGCAACGACCGACCCCGAAGCGGAGGAGAAATTCTTTGTAGATAAGTGACTTATCTGCATTTGTGCCGCATACGGCCGCATTTGACAGATAATTCACGACTTATTTATACTGCACTGCACCAATTTCGGATTCTCAAAAAACCCGACCAAGCTGTTTACCCCTGGCCGGGTTTGAATAGTCTCCTCCAGAAAGGCCTTGCGCCTTTCTCGCACTTTGCCCCCGGTTGATCCGGGGGTATTTTTTTGTCCCATCGGTGCGCGACAAGTGGCGCCCCCGAAAGTTCGCGGATTCTGCGTGACACACGTCTCATATGCAAGTCCGAATTTGACAAAATGGCGGGATGGCCCGCGAAGCCGCCTTGGCGCTACGACGAATGATTCGCACGGCACCAGGGAACCGGCCCCTGATTCCTGCGCTTCACACGCTCTGCGATTCGAGTCGTCCCGATGCGTCCAGCCACTCTTCCTCGACCACTGCCAGCTCCTCGCGCAGTTCAGCTTGTTCTTTCATCAGCATCGCGGCTTTCGACGAGCCACCCTTCTCGTACAGCGCCGGATCGGTGAGTTGCTGCTCGATGCGCTTGAGCAGGCCCTGTACTCGCGTCATCCGCGTTTCCTGTTTGCGAACGATGTCCCGCAGGCGCTTGACCTCGTCTTTCGACAGCCCCACCAGAGTCTTTTCCACAATCTTCGGGGTCGGGGCCGTGGCGAGTTTGGGAGCGGCAGACAGCTTCGCCGGCGCACGCCCGCGCTCGTTTAGCCAGCGCGCATAGTCATCCAGATCACCATCGAAGGGCTGTACCGCATGATCCGCGACCCGCCAGAGACGGTCGCACACGCTAGCCACGAGGTGGCGGTCGTGCGAGACCAGCACCACCGCGCCGTCGTAATCGTTAAGCGCCAGCTCCAGCGCTTGCCGCATATCCAGGTCAAGATGGTTGGTCGGCTCATCCAGCAGTAGCAGGTTGGGCTTCGGATAGACCACCAGGGCCAGGGCAAGGCGGGCTTTCTCTCCGCCGGAAAACGGCTCTATGACTTCGAACGCGCGATTGCCGCGAAAGTTGAACGAACCCAGGTAATCACGCAGATCCTGTTCGCGCGCCTGCGGGTCGAGGCGCTTGAGGTGCAGGATCGCAGAAGCCTTGAGATCGAGCTGTTCGAGCTGGTGCTGATCGAAATAACCGACGACGAGGTCCGAGTGCTTCACGACCTCGCCCGACATCGCACCGAGCTTCCCCGCGAGCAAGCGCACGAAGGTCGATTTGCCCGCACCATTGGGTCCGAGCAGGCCGATGCGCTCGCCGGGCTCGATGCCAAGATGGATGCCGCTGAGTTGCGGTTTGTCGCCGTATCCCACGCTGACCTTGTTCAGGCGCACCAGCGGTGAAGGCAGCTTCAAGGGCTTGCGAAATTCAAAGGTGAATTCGTTGTCGGCAATTACCGGCGCCACCATCTGGATGCGCTCGATCATCTTCACGCGCGACTGCGCCTGCCGGGCCTTGGTCGCCTGCGCCTTGAAGCGGTCCACGAACTTTTGCAGGTGCGCGACCTGACGTTCTTGCGCTGCTCGCGTCGCCGACTGTTGCGACAGGCGTTCCGCCCGCAATCGCTCGAAGGCCGAGTAGTTGCCAGCATAGAGAGTCAGCTTCTCGGCTTGCAGGTGAAGCGTATGCGTACACACCGCGTCGAGAAATTCGCGGTCATGCGAAATCAACACCAAAGTGCCCCGATAGCCGGCAAGCCAGTCCTGCACCCACAGCACGGCGTCGAGGTCGAGGTGATTGGTCGGTTCGTCGAGCAGCATCAGATCCGAGCGGCACATCAGCGCACGCGCGAGGTTCAGGCGCATGCGCCAGCCGCCCGAGAACTCGGCAACGCTGCGCGACTGCACCTCCTGCGCAAAGCCGAGTCCATCGAGCAGGGTCGCGGCCCGTGCACGGGCGGTATAGGCATCGATCTGGTACAGCCGCTCGTGCAGGCTGCCGATGCGGTCGCCATCGTGTGCAGCTTCTGCCTTGGCCAGAGCGGCTTCCAGTTCACGCAATTCAAAGTCGCCATCGAGCGCGTATTCGATCGCCGGAACCGGCAGTGCGGGCGTCTCCTGCGCCACTGTCGCGACTGCCCACTGCCGTGGGCGGGTGAAATCGCCGAGATCGGGCGCCAGTTCGTTCTGCATCAGCGCGAACAGACTCGACTTGCCGGTGCCATTACGCCCCACCAATCCGACGCGTTGCCCGGGATGAATGGCGAGCGTGGCGTCCTGGATGAGGATGCGCGCGCCGCGGCGCAGGGTGAGTTGATTGAAGCTGAGCATGGAACGACAGGACGATCGGTGAGGAACGGGTCGCGGATCGACCAGGGTCTACGCGGGAGTGGTGGGTCGTGCAGGGATCGAACCTGCGACAAACTGGTTAAAAGCCAGCTGCTCTACCGACTGAGCTAACGACCCATGGCGTGGCTCCGGCACACTTGTCTGCCCGAGTCCTCGACGGGCGCGCATCATACTGGAACACTCTGAGGCGATGAACGCTGTTCATCCGCGGTATCGGGTCGGATCCGCCACACCCGCGGCACGAAAACCCTCCCGTCGCAGACGACAGGCATCGCAGAGACCGCAGGCACGTCCGCAATGATCGGCCTGGTAGCAAGACACGGTTGTGGCGTAATCGACGCCCAGCAAGCCGCCGCGACGAATGATCTCGGCCTTTGACAGGTCGATCAGGGGCGTGTGGACACGGAAACCGCGGCCTTCGACGCCAGCGCAGGTCGCGAGAATGGCAAGCGTCTCGAACGCTCGGACAAACTCAGGCCGGCAATCGGGGTAGCCGGAATAGTCGACCGCGTTGACACCGATGAAGATGTCGTCAGCGCCCAGCACCTCTGCCCAGCCCAGGGCCAGGGAAAGGAACAGCGTGTTACGCGCCGGCACGTAGGTCACCGGAATGCCTGTTGTCGCGGATTCGGGAACCTGGATCGTGGGATCGGTCAACGCGGACCCGCCCGTCTGGTCGAGATCGACATGCATCACACGATGTGCAACTGCACCGAGCGTGGCTGCGATGTGATGGGCGGCGTCCAGTTCGGCCGCGTGGCGCTGTCCGTAGGCGACGGACAGCGTGTAACACTCGAACCCGTCGGCGCGCGCCAACGCCAGCACGGTGGCGGAATCGAGTCCGCCCGACAGCAGCACCACGGCCTTGGCTGTCACGGCGCTACCGTCCCGGCTCGTTGCCCCAGAGGGATTTGTGCAATTGGATCTGTAAACGCACCGGAAGACGATCGGCCAGGATCCAGTCGGCAAGCTCCGCTGCCACAAGTTGCTGGTGGCTGGGCGAGAACAGGACCGTGCATGGCGTGCCCCTCAGGCGCTCTCGCAAGATCTGGCGGGACCATTCGTAATCCGCCCGATCGCAGATCACGAACTTGATCTCGTCATGGTCGCGCAGCGCCTCGAAATTCGACCACAGGTTGCGGCCCACCTCGCCCGAACCCGGAGTTTTGACGTCCAAGATTCTGGCCACGCGCTCGTCGACCCCGTGGATGTCGATCGCGCCGCTGGTTTCCAGTGACACCGAGCGGCCAGCGTCGCAGAGCCGCTTCAGCAGATCGAAACATCCGCGCTGGGCCAGCGGCTCGCCGCCGGTGACGCAGACGTGGCGAACGTCGTAGGCCAGTACTTGAGCCAAAAGCTCATCCACCTCGCGAGCCGTGCCGCCCTGAAATGCATAAGGGGTGTCGCAGTAGCTACAGCGCAGCGGACAGCCCGTCAGACGAACGAAAACCGTGGGCAGGCCCACGCGCGTGGATTCCCCTTGCAGGGATAGAAAAACTTCGGTGATCCGGAGCCGCTTTTCGCGACCTTCCGGAGCCAGTGCCGGGGCCGCATCATCCATCTGACTCAGCCGCCGCCGACTTGGTCGAGCTTCTGTTTGGCGAGGTTGGCGGCGTTGGTATTCGGAAAGTCACGAATCACACGCTGCCACGCAACCCGGGCCTCTGCGCTGCGCTTCAACTCGAACTGGCTTACGCCGAGCTTATACAGGGAGTCCGCCATTTTCGCGCTGCTCGGAAAACGGTCCGCGACGCCCTGGAAACTGCCCGCTGCTCCGGCGTAGTCGCGCTTGATCAATTGCGCTTCGCCCATCCAGTACAACGCGTTGTCGGCGTAGCGGCCTTGCGGCCACTGGTCGAGCATGCTGCCGAAGCCCTTGATCGCCTCGTCGTACTTTCCGTTCTTGAGTTGGTCGAAGGTGCCCAGATAGGCGCGCTCTTCTTCCGGTGTTGCAACTGCCGCGCGTGGAGCAGGAGCGGAGGCCAACGTTCCGGGTGTGGTTGTCGGTACCGGAGTGGAGCCGACGACACCCGTCGTCGCCGCAGCCGCGGCCGCCGCGCCACCGGCCTCCACACGCTGCATCCGCCGGTCCAGGTCGAGGTACAAATCCTTCGCGCTCTTGTCGCGCGCATCGAGTTCGTACCGCATCTTCTCGATGTCTCCCCGCAGGGCGCGCAGGTCTTCCCTCAGACGGGTCAGATCCTGATCGGTCTGGGTCTGATTAATCGAATCCAGACGCCGTGTAAGTTGCGCCGTCTTGGTTTCCACGTCCTGCAGCCGCCGCTCTTCCGGAGACAACACGCCCTTGTTCTGGCTGCTGATCGGTCCGCCGAAATCTGCACACCCGGCCATCAGCAGCATGGCCGCCAGGCTGAAGCTTGCCGATAGAAGACGAACCGCCATGTCGAACTCCCGGAAAATTGATGACTGGTCTTGGATCAGAGCTGGATGATCTCGACGCGGCGATTCTTCGCCCATGCGGCTTCTTCATGTCCGGGATCGGCCAGGCGCTCTTCACCGTAACTCACGATGAGAATCTGGGTTGAACTGGCGCCGCCGACTACCAGCGCAGCCTGGACCGCAATGGCACGACGCTCACCGAGTCCGACGTTGTACTCGCGCGTGCCGCGCTCGTCCGCGTGGCCTTCCAGGCGTAGCTTGGACGTCGGGTGGGCAACCAGGTACTTGGCGAAGCGGGTGACGATGGCCTGTCCCTCGCTATCGAGGTCGCTACTATCGAACGCAAAGAAGACCGTTCGCTGCTGCAGCGCCAGACCCGAGGTATCGTCGCTTCCCCCGCCTCCGGCGACCGGGGTGCCCGCGCCGAAATTGTCCGACGCCCCGCTGCTGGCGATGCCGCTGCCGGCATCGGTGGCAGCTGCGTCGTTCTTGGTCGACTTGCCCGCACACCCACCCAGCACCAGACTCAAGGCAACGATCACGGTCACAACATACGGCTTGAACATCGACAAAACTCCTGATGAATTGAAACCCGTTAACTGATTGAACGTAGATAACATTTGAATTTAGCGTTGGAGTGGCGACCAAGCCGGCTCGCGCACGTCCCCCGTCTGACGCAGACGCTGCTTGACCCGACCGTCCGTACTCACCGTCGCAAGTTCCGCTCCCTTGGCGCCTTGCGTGGCGTAAATCACTACGCGTCCGTTGGGAGCGAAGCTGGGACCCTCGTCGAATCGCCCGTCACTTAACAGCTGCATCGAGCCAGAGGCCAGATCGAGAAGCGCAATACGATAGCGAGAATCGTCCAGGTTGACCAGCGCAAGGCTCTTGCCATCCGGCGAATAACTGGCCCTGAGGTTCTGGCGTCCCTGGAAAGTCAGGCGTGTCGGCTCGCCGCCGGCGACGGACATCCGATAGATCTGCGGCGGACCGCCGCGCTCGGAGGTATAGACCAGAGACTGCCCGTCCGGCGACCACGAAGCCTCCGTATCAATGCCTTCGGTTGTCGTGAGTCGGCGCTTGGCGCCGGTGCCGATATCGATGATGTAGATATCCGGGTTGCTCTCATACGACAAGGTCACCGCGATCTTGGTCCCGTCCGGCGACCAGGCAGGCGACCCGTTGATACCCTTTTCCGACACCAGCTTGGTCACCCGGCCACTGGCGATCTCGTGCATGAAGATCGACGAGCGCCCGCGCTCGTAGCCGACGTACGCCAGCTTTCTGCGATCCGGCGACCACTGCGGCGACATCAGCGGCTCGCGCGACGTGGCGATGGTGCGCGGGTTCTCACCGTCCCAATCCGAGATCATCAGCGCGTATTTGCGATCCAGCCCGAAGCCCTGCGAAGCGACGTAGGCGATCTTGGTATTGAACACGCCGGGATAGCCGAGCAGTTTTTCGAAGATCATGTCGGCGATCTGGTGCGCGGTGTAGCGCAACTGTGAGGGCTCTGCGGGTGGCATCTCGAAGCCCAGACGCTGTTCGCCGCGGAGGGCGTCGAGCAGATAGAAGCGTGCGGCCACTCTATCGGACCCCGGATCGCGCTTGACGCTGCCGATGACGATGTTATCCATACTGACCGCGCGCCAGTTGGCGAAATTGACCTGCTTGGGATCGGACGGCCTCTCCAGCATGTCCGCGCGGGGCAGGCCGTAAAACTGACCGCTGCGCACCAGATCGCCCTCGACCACCTGGGCGAGATCCATCACGCCCTCGTTGCCGGCGAAGGGCACGATGGCGATCGGCTGGGCGCCGGTAGCACCGCCGCTGACTTCGAACTCCAACTGGGCGTGGGCACTGGCCAACCAGCCGGCACCGATGAATAAAAACAGGGCACGAATCATTGGACGCATGGTGTTATCAAATGCTGAGAGGAAGGGGGCCCGCCGGGTTCAGACGTCAGTAATACGTCCGAGTTTCATCGCGGGCGACTCGTCTGTGCTCCGGAAATGGTGGATTAACTGAGGCTCTCGGGAGTGAACGTGGGTTCCAGTACCCGCTCGAACGCCTTGGGATCTTCCGGAAGCGGAAGCGGACTGGATTTGTAAACCGCATTCTCCACGGAATTATCGAATGAGGGATTCCCGGAACTCTGGACGATCTTCACAGAAATGACCTCTCCGTTCGGGAGGATCTCGATCCGAACCTTGCATCGCAGACCCGGCGGCAACCCAGGCGGGCGCAACCATCGCGTCCGGATGTGTTCATTGAGCAATTGCGCCCAGGTCTTCTTGACCTCGCCAATCCGCGCCGCCTCGGCTCGATCATCGGCCTCCTGGCGCAACTGATCCTCCATCTGCTGCTGCAATTGGCGCCGCAGATCTTCCTGGCGTTTCTTCTCCTCTTCGATCTTGCGCTTCTCGTCCTCGATCCGCTTGCGCTCTTCTTCCTTGCGGATGCGCTCTTCCTCCGCCTTCTTGCGCTTCTCCTCTTCCTCGGCTTTGCGCTTGGCGTCCTGCTCCTCTTTTTTCTTCTTTTCCTCTTCGGCTTTCTTGAGTTGGATTTCGGCCTGGCGCTTGATGTCCTCTTCGCGCTTGACCTTCTCCTGCTCGGCCTTGCGCTTGGCTTCCTCGGCCTTGCGCTGTTCGATCGCAGGGTCGGGCTTCGGCGGTTCGGGTTTGGGCGGTTCCGGCTTGGGCGGCTCCGGCTTGGGCGGCTCCGGCTTGGGCTCTTCCGCGGGCTGGGGCGGCGGTGGAGGCGGGGGCTCGGTCTTGAGCTTGCCCTGCTTGTTCTGGCCGGTAACGACCAGCGCCTCGATCACGGGCGGCGGTTCGATCTTGGGCTGGCAACGCACGCCGATGACCAGGATCAGGAACAACAGTCCGTGCAGCGCCGCCGCTGACAGGACGTGGCGTGAATTGAAAAGCATCGGGAGCTAGGGCTTGCCCTTGGCTGGGAGATCGACCGGATCGGTCACGAATCCGATTTTCTTGACGCCCGCGGTCTGGAGCAGGGTCATGGCCTTGGCCACATGCTGATAATCGGCCTTGGCATCGCCTTGCACCAGCACCATCAGGTCCGCCTTGTTGCGCGTCATGGCGCCGGCAATCTGGATCACTTCCTCATCCGCCAGGGCGGTTCCGGGCTTCTCGCCGAAATTGAGCTTGATCGCGCCTTCACGGTCCACGCTCAGGGTCAGCGGCTCGTCCTTGATAACCATCTGCGCCGCCTCGGTCCGTGGCAATTCCACGTCCACGCCCTGGGTCATCAACGGTGCGGTGACCATGAAGATGATCAGCAGCACCAGCATGACGTCGATGTACGGCACCACGTTGATTTCGGCGTTCATACGGCGCTTGCCGTTGCGGCCGCCGCCGACAGAGGCCCCCATCTCAGGTTCTCCCAGCGCGCAGTCCGCGCTCGATGATGCCGATCATCTCTTCCGAGAACGTGTGGTACTGCGTCTCCAGGCTCTCCACGCTGCGGGTGAAGAAGTTGTAGGCGATGACCGCGGGGATGGCCGCGAACAGGCCCATCGCGGTGGCGATCAGGGCCTCGGCGATGCCCGGTGCAACCACCGCCAAGGTCGCCTGCTTCATGTTACTGATGCCGATGAAGGCGTTCATGATGCCCCACACCGTGCCGAACAGACCCACATAGGGGCTGGTCGAACCAATCGTCGCCAGCAGCGCCAGCCCGCCTTCCAGGCGCTCGACCTCGCGCACCTGGGTCACCCGCATCTGGCGCTGGACGGCCGCGATCGAATCGTCCGTGTCCACCCTGCCTGCGCCCTGCTGGCGCCGGTATTCTTCGAAGCCGGCGGAGAAGATCGGCACCAGGCCATCGGTTTCCTTGTTGCGCGCGACGGTCTCGTACAGGTCAGCCAGATTGCCGCCGGACCAGAAGCGCTCCTCGAATTTTTCCGAGGCGTTGCGCGTCCGCGACAGCAACTGGCGCTTGGAGAAGATCACGGCCCAGGACACCACAGAGGCCAGCACGAGGATGGCCATGATGATCTGGACCAGGATGCTGGCCTGCGCGATCAGATGAGGTATCGAGAGTTCGGCATTCATGTGTCTGGAATCGTTATCGGGAACGGTGGGTCCGGATCGGATGGGAAAGGATTGGCGCGCTGCGGGCCCCAGCGCCGCCGCGATTGCGGGATTCTATGCGATGCGGTGGCTTGTGCTGAGCCTTACAAGGTGAAGGGAATCGCCTTTGGTCGAAAACTCGCCGCATCGACGCAGCCGACACGGACCGTGGCTTCGCTGAGCAACTGACCGTCCACTTCGCGTCGAAGCGTCTGCTGGAAGCTGATGCTGGCGCGTCGCGACTCGGCGATTGCGACCTCCACCCGCAGCGCATCGTCGAGTCGTGCCGGGCGCAGAAACCGGATCTCCAGGTTCGCGACGGTGAACGCCACCCCAGCCTCCACGCGCAGGCGCTCCTGATCGAACCCCCGGGCACGCAGCCACTCGGTGCGCGCGCGCTCGAACCAGCGCAGATAGTTGGCGTGATAGACCACGCCCGAGGCGTCCGTGTCTTCCCAGTACACGCGCACAGGCCAGGTGAAAGCCGTGCTCACGCGAAAAGATCCGGGGAGTTCATCCGCTCCGGCAGCTTGATGCCGTAATGCTGGTAGGCGAGCTTGCCCGCGATACGCCCGCGCGGCGTGCGCATCAGATACCCCTGCTGGATCAGATAGGGCTCGATCACGTCTTCCAGCGTGTCGCGCGCCTCACCGATGGCCGCCGCCAGGTTGTCAATGCCCGCCGGCCCGCCATCGAAGCGATCGATCAGGGCCATCAGCAGCTTGCGATCCATCAGATCGAAACCGTTGGAATCGACGTCCAGCATCTTCAAGGCGTCACAAGCGGCGCTCTCGCTGATCAGGCCGGTGCCACGGACCTCGGCATAGTCACGCACCCGGCGAAGCAGACGGTTGGCGATGCGCGGCGTGCCGCGCGAGCGGCGCGCGATTTCCACCGCGCCCTGCGGCTCGATCGACACCTTCAGAATCCCGGCCGAGCGGACCACGATCCTCGTCAGGTCTTCGACCGAGTAGAACTCCAGCCGTTGCACGATGCCGAAGCGATCGCGCAGAGGACTGGTCAGCGCACCGGCACGCGTCGTGGCACCCACCAGGGTGAACGGCGGCAGGTCCAGGCGGATCGAGCGCGCCGCCGGGCCCTCGCCGATCATGATGTCGAGCTGGTAATCCTCCATCGCCGGGTACAGCACTTCCTCCACCACGGGCGACAGGCGATGAATCTCGTCGACGAACAGCAGATCGCGCGGCTCCAGGTTGGTCAGCAGGGCGGCGAGGTCGCCGGCGCGCTCCAGCACCGGCCCCGAGGTCTGGCGCAGGTTGACGCCCATCTCGGCGGCGATGATGTGCGCCAGCGTGGTTTTTCCGAGGCCCGGCGGTCCGAAGATCAGGACGTGATCGAGCGCTTCCGAGCGACGTCGCGCCGCCTCGATCGCAATGCCCATCTGCTCGCGCACTGCGGGCTGGCCGACGTAATCCGCGAGGCGTTGAGGACGGATCGCGCGCTCGATGCGCTCCTCGTCGGTGGCGCCGTGGGCGGAAACCAGTCGGGCTTCGGTGGACATACCTTCAGCGTACCGCACGCTTCAAGGCTTCGCGGATGATCTGTTCCGCAGTCAGATTCTCGCCGGTCACGCCGTCGGTCAGCCGCCGCGCTTCCACCGGCTTGTAGCCCAGCGATTCGAGCGCGGAGCGTGCCTCCTGCACCGGCGTGGCGGGATGCATCGACGACGAGGGCAGACCGCTGGCCGAGGCGAGCGTGACCGCGCCGGACTTGTCGCGCAGTTCGACGAGCAGTCGTTCGGCAGTCTTTTTGCCGATGCCCGGAACCTTGGTCAGCCGCCCGATCTCGCCATTGCGAACCGTGGTCCAGAAATCCTCCACGCTGATGCCCGACAGCGTCGCCAGCGCAATCTTCGGCCCCACGCCGGAGACCTTGATCAGCTCGCGGAACAGCGTGCGCTCCTGCGAGCTCGCGAACGCATACAGCAGATGGGCGTCCTCGCGCACGGTCAGATGCGTTTGCAGGGTGATCGTCTCGCCGACCGCCGGCAGCTTGTAGAACGTCGACATCGGCGCCTCGCACTCGTAGCCGACGCCGTGCACATCGAGCACCAGCAGCGGCGGCTGCTTGGCGACGAGGCGGCCTGTGAGTCGTCCGATCATGCGCAGCGTTCTCCTTCAGCCCCAGGCCTTTTTCAAGGCATCGCCCGTGCGCATCAAGGTCGAGCGTACGTGCGCATGGGTCAGCGCCACCGCCAGAGCATCGGCCGCATCCGCCGCGACAATCTCTTTTGTATTGAGCAGCACGCGAACCATGTGCGCGATCTGGTCCTTGTCGGCCCGACCGCTGCCTGCGATCGCAAGCTTCACCTGCGCTGCGGCGTACTCGGACACCGTCAGCCCGGCCTGCCCGCAGGCGCAGATCGCGGCGCCTCGGGCCTGACCGAGCACCAGCGCGCTACCCGCGTTGACCCTATTGACGAAGGTTTCCTCAATCGCCGCCTCGTGTGGCGCATGCTCCCCAATTACTCCCGCCAGACCCCGAAGAATCGCGAGCAGGCGCTCGGGCATGGTTCCGTTGCGCACATCGAGCCGGCCTGCCGCGATCATGCGGCTGCGTCCACCGCCGGCGGTTTCGATCAGACCGAAGCCCGTGAAGCGTGAGCCGGGATCGATGCCGAGAATACGGACGCCAACGCTCAAGGCAGTTCGGCGTTGTGAAACACGTCCTGCACGTCGTCGAGTTCGTCGAGCCAGTGGACCAGCTTGTCCAACGTCTCCGCCACCTCGCCCGTCACCGCCACGCGGTTGGCCGGGCGCATGGTCACACGTGCTTGCACCGGCACCAGCCCTGCGGCGGTGAGCGCTTTCTTGACCGACTCGAAACTGCCAGGCTGGGTCAGCACCTCGCACCAGCCGTCCGCGGTCTGCACGTCGTCGGCGCCGGCTTCGAGCGCAGCTTCGAGCACCCGGTCTTCCAGCTTGGGATCCTGACTCACGTCGAACCAGAGCTGACCGGTCTCGGTGAACTGGAAAGCCACCGAGCCGCTGGCACCCATGTGCCCACCGTTCTTGGACAGCGCATGGCGCACCTCCGCGACCGTGCGCGTGGCGTTGTCGGTCATGCAGTCGATCAGCAGCGCGACACCACCCGGCGCGTAACCTTCGTAGCGGATCTCGTGCATCAACGCGCTGCCGAGTTCGCCGCTGCCGCGCTTGACCGCGCGCTCGACCGTGTCCTTGGTCATGTTGGCGGTCAGCGCGCGGTCGATCGCCATGCGCAGACGCGAGTTGCCGGCCGGATCGGCGCCCAGTCGTGCGGCCATGCTGATCTCGCGAATCAGCTTGGTGAAGACCTTGGCCTTCTGCGCGTCGGCCACCCCCTTGCGACCGGCAATGCTTGGACCCCTGCCCATTAACGTGAATCTCGCGAAGCGAGACCAACTCCCCTCTCCCGCGCTTTTGCGGGAGAGGGGGGAACCGTGAGTGAAGCGAGCGGTGGGGTGAGGGCAGCCATCTCAGAAATCCAGCCGGATGCCGACGTGGATGCCATCCTCGACATCGACGTCCGGACCCTCGTCCAGACCGACTTCGATGACTCGATAACCGACGTAAAACTCCGCATCGCGCAGGATTTCGTAGCCGACCGAGCCGGAGAACTCCAGAAAACTGTCGAAGTCGCCGAAGATCGACGCGTCAGGGCCGTAGTAGGCATAGGCGTTGAAGCGCACCCGCGTGGCCTGCGGCAGCTTCACGCGGACCTGGCCACCCAGCGCGAGCCCACCGCCGCTGTCGCCCTCGCCGTCGAGGTACTGCAGGCGCGCGCCCAGACCCGCGGTCACATTGGCCCCGGTCGCTCCGGCGTCGCCGGTCAGCAACAGGCCCGCGTGGCCGGAAAAGAATTTGTCGTCACCCGAATCCTCAACCTCGCCCGCGATCACGCCAAGGTCGTACTCACCCTTGTCCAGATTGATGAAGCGGGACAGCGGTCCGCCCACTGAAACCCGCAACGTGTCCTCGGCGATGGCGGCGTCGAAGACCTCGGCCTGCGCAGCCGAGGCGAACAGCGCGATAGCCGCCGCGACCGAAACCCGCTTGAGCGTCATCGTTTTCATCAGGCCGCCTTCTTCTTGTTGATTGCGTGGATGGCGCGCCCATCGACCGCCAGATAAGCCTCGTGCAGCGCCTCGGCCAGCGTCGGGTGTCCGTGCATGGTCAACTGCAAGTCGGCCGTGGTTGCGCCGAACTCCAGTGCCACCACCACCGATTGCAGGATTTCCGAGACGTAAGGGCCGACCATGTGCACCCCGAGAATGCGGTCGCTCCTGGCGTCCGAGATCACCTTGATCGTGCCGACTGCGGCCTCCAGCGCCTTGGCGCGGCCATTGGCGGCGAACGGGCTGGTGCCGACCTTGACCTCATGTCCCGCGGCCTTGGCCTGTTCCTCGGACAGACCCACCCAGGCCACTTCGGGCGTGGTGTAGATCACGCTGGGGATGGCGTCGTAGTTGACCTCGGTCTTCTCGCCGTGCAGGCGCTCGACCAGGGCTACGCCCTCCTCGATCGCCTTGTGCGCCAGCATCAGGCCACCGATCACGTCGCCGGTCGCGTACACGCCCGCGAGATTGGTCTTGTAGTGCTTGTCCACTTTGACGAATCCGCGCGGATCCAGTTCCAGGCCCACACCCTCGGCGTTCAGGCCCTTGGTGGTCGGACGGCGACCGACCGCGACGATAAGCTTGTCGAACGTCTCGGACTTCTTGCCGGCCTCGGTCTCAAACTCGACGAGCACTTCCTTGCCGGTATTTTTTGCGCCCAGTACCTTGGCGCCGAGCCGGATGTCGAGGCCCTGCTTGGTGAACTGGCGCTGCGCGTCCTTGGCGATGGTCTGGTCGACCATCGGCAGGAAGCCGGGCAGCGCTTCGAGAATCGTGACCTTGGAGCCCAGGCGCGCCCAGACGCTGCCCAGTTCCACGCCGATGACGCCGGCGCCGATGATCCCGAGACGCGCCGGGACTTCAGTGAAATCCAGCGCGTCCCAGGAATCGCAGATGCGCTCGTGATCGAAGGGCGCGATGCGCAGTTCGACCGGATCCGAGCCGGTCGCGACGATGATGTGCGTGCCGGCGAGTACTTTTTTCTCGCCCGCATGCGAGGTGTACTCGACCTTGCCGTCGCCCAGCAGCTTGCCGAAGCCCTCCAGACCGGTGACGCCGTTGGCCTTGAACAGGGCCGCGATGCCGCCGGTGAGGCTCAGGCAAATCTTGCTCTTGCGCGCCTGCATGGCCGCCAGATCGAGCGTCGGCGTGTTCACCTTCACGCCGTGCACGGCCAGTTCATGGCCGGCGCGGTGAAACATCTCGGAAGATTCGAGCAGGGCCTTGGACGGGATGCACCCCGCGTTGAGGCAGGTGCCGCCGTAGGCCGGCTTGCCGTCGCGGTTGATCCAGGAATTGATGCAGACCGCCTTCATGCCGAGCTGGCCTGCACGAATCGCGGCCGGGTAGCCGCCAGTGCCGCCGCCGATGACGATGACGTCGTAGTTCTCGCTCATTCAATGGCCTTCTGATGTCCTGTCCGGTGGACGAAGGCGCGCATTGTAACGATGCGGGCGGGGCTTGCAGCGTCTCCTGCCGGACGCGGGCTCAGGCCGTGACGGAACCCGCGCGCAAGGCTTCGGCCGCAGCGATCGCGTCGCCGCCGCTGCCGTCGAAGCCACGACGCCACACCGCATAGCTGTCAATCTGCCCAGCCTTCCAGGGATGGAAGCCGGGCTTGTAGTACGCCAAGTAATGAGGCAGCAGCCGGGTCATGATTCCGCGTGGCCCGTACATCCATGACAGGCCGCGCATCCAGACACCGAAACGGTTCTTCACCCCATCGACCTTGAGCATGTGATTCATGATCATGAAGGTGTGCAGCGGGAACACGATGGAGAGGTACAGCATCCCGAGAATCCGCTGGAAGTAACCGACGCGGGCGACTTGTTTCATGACGTCAAAAGCGACTGCCTTGTGCTCGATCTCCTCGACGCCGTGCCAGACGTACAGCGCGCGGATGCGCCGGTCGGCAGTCTCGAACACCTCCGGGTGCTGCATGAAGCTGTGCGCCATGATCGCGGTCATGTGTTCGGCCGCGGCGGTGAACGCGAGGGTCAGGCTTGCCGGGAGATGCTTGCGTTCCCAGTTCAGCACGCGCCTCATCAGGCCGGTGATCTGCTCGACCGCGACGCCCTGCCGCGCCACGCGCTCGTTGTATGCGGTGTGCACCATCCCGTGCTGACCTTCCTGGTAGGTGAAATCCTTCACCTGCGCCTGGAGCGTCGGGTCCGCGATGCGATCGCGGAAATCACGCACGCAATTGATGAAGAACCTCTCGCCGTCAGGAAACAGCAGCGACATGGCGTCGAAGAAGCGGGTCTTGAACGCATCGCCACCGAACCAGTGGCGGGGGATGTCGCCGTCTAGATCAAAGTCCGGTCCCTTGCGCGGGACGATTTCCTGTCGGGGGGGGAACGAGCCATCCATATCCTGATCTCCTGATGCCACGATAGGCTTGAATCTAGTCCACGCTTGCGCCGCAGGCTATGACGCAACGCGACGACGAGGGAACATTTTGCGACAGCATCCGATTTCTTCAAGCACGCCGAAACACGCTCGGCGTCACCCCCGCCCAGCGCGTGAACGCCCGCGTGAAGCTGCGCCGGTCCGCAAAGCCGAGCCGTTCGGAGATCGTTTCGATATCCAGCGCCCCCTCTTCAAGCCAGTTCTTGGCGAGTCGCAGCCGCAATTCGGCTTGTAATTCGGCGAAACCAAGCTGCTCGGCGCGAAGTCGGCGTTGCAGCGTGCGCGGATGCAGCCCCAGTTCGCCGGCCACCTGGGCAATGCCCTGTCCGAGCAAGGCGGGTCTGCGCTCCATCACCCGTTCCAGCTTCGCGCGAACTCCCACGGATGCCTCGGGACGCTGCGAGATTCTCTGCACCACCCGCTGCTCGGCCTGCCGATGCAGGGTTTCGAAGGCGCCGTCGAGTCGCAGGTCGAGCAGGGATCGATCGAGTTCGAGCGCGTTGTGCGCCTGCCCGAAGGCGATCGGGACGCGGAAGACCTCGGCGAACTGAGCCGCATACGCAGGTCGCGCGCAGCGGAAGGTGGCGCGCCGAAAGTCACCGCGTCCGCGCAACAACGTGCGGCCGAACTTCAGCACGGACACGAACGTGGCCTCGACGAACCACTGGAACGAGGACCGCTGATTCGCGTCGGGTCCGTCGAGACGCAGGCTGACCCGCTCGCCCTCCTCGTGAAAGCTGACGCCGACATAGGGGTTGATCAGCGCACGGATCCACTCGAACACGCGCGTCGATTCGCGCAAGGTCGAACTGGTGGCGAGAAAGGTTTCGAGCTCCGGGACATATTCGAAGGCGAAGGTCTCACCGAGCACGAAGGGAAAGTGCCGGCGCTTCGATCGCGCGACGCAGGCGGCCATGATCCGCTCCATTTCGGTGCGCGACACCGTCGCGCTCTCGACATGCACCAGGTCGGCTTCGATGCCGAGTTCGCCGTACACCTCGCCGATGCTGAACCCGCAGGCCGCAGCGGCCTTCACCCAGTTGGGCATCGTGATCAGCGGAACCGGTTCCTCCGGCGGTCGCATGGCGCGGTTCTGCAGCATCACCGGAGTATGCCGCGCCGTCGCTTAAAATAGACCCGTGCATTGCCGACACTCGTTGGCTCGTTCAATTTTCCCATCGCCATGCGCAGCCTCCTGTCGAACTATTCGGCCCAAGCCCGGATTCCGCGCGGCGCGCTGCGCCATATCCCGGGCTCGGACGGCTGGCCCCTGATCGGCGATTCGCTCGAGTTCCTGGCCGACCCGCTGGCCTACACGCGACGGGTGCTGGCAACTTACGGCCCCGTTTCGCGGGCCAGCTTTCTGTTTGAACGCCGGCTCAACCTGATTTCGGCCGAGGCCAACGAATTCGTGCTGGTCGATCGCGCCGACAATTTCTCGGCCCACCTCGGCTGGGAGCCGGTGCTGGGGCAACTCTTTCCGCGTGGACTGATGCTGCGCGACGGCGAGGATCATCGCTATCACCGGCGTCTGATGCAGCCGGCGTTCCGCAAGGAGGCGCTCGCGGCCTATCTGGAACGGATGAAGCCACGCATCGCCAGCAGCGTTGCACGGTGGCTCGCACAGGGGCCGTTCAAGTTCTATCCTGAGGTCAAGCGGCTGACCCTGGAGATCGCGGCCGATGTGTTCCTGGGCCTGGAGCTGCAATCCGAGATCGATCAGGTCGGGCGCGACTTCACCGACGTGGTCGAAGCCTCGACGGCAGTGAATCGCATTCCGGTCATCGGACGACTTTACGAGCGCGGCCTCGCCGGCCGGCGGCGGCTGGTGGCCCTGATCGAACAGCGCATCCCCACCCGCCGCGCCGGCGAAAGCACGGACCTTCTCAGCCAACTCTGCCGCGCGCAGGACGAAAATGGCGAGCGCTACTCCGACTCGGAGATCGTCGATCACCTGATCTTCCTGATGATGGCCGCGCACGACACGACCACCAGCGCGCTGACCACGATCGTCTACGCACTGACCCGCCAAACGCAATGGCAGACACGCTTGCGCGACTTGTTCGACTCCATCGGCAAGCCGGCGCCGGACCACGCGGACCTGCCGAGGCTGGAGGAAGTGGACTGGGTGCTGCGCGAAGCCCTGCGCCTGTATCCGCCTCTGACCATCATCATTCGCCGCGCGATCCGCGACTGCGACTTCCAGGGCTGGAAGATTCCCAAGGGCACATCGGTCACGCTCTACCCCGTGGCCACGCAGCGCCTGCCGCAGTGGTGGAGCGATCCGGATGACTTCGATCCGGAACGCTTTTCGCCGGCTCGCGCCGAGCATCGCCGCCACCCGTTTGCCTGGGCGCCTTTCGGCGGAGGCGCACACATGTGTCTCGGACTGCATTTTGCAGAACTGCAAGTCAAAGCCGTGCTGTATGCAATGCTCCGTGCCGCGCAATTCCATACGCCGGCCAGCTATCAGATGCCGTACCAGCTTGCGCCGATCGCGCGGCCGCGCGACGGGCTGCCCATCACGCTCACCCCCATTCGGTGAACCCGCCGCCCGGCGGGCCATGCTTCACGCCGGTCGCTTGAGCAATTCGAGCTCCAGAGGCGGCACGTCACGGCTCAGATGCTGACGGCTGCGCCAGGCGTGCTTGCCCTGCAGGCTCAGCCACCAGTGATTGGTGGCGCGCCAGCGCCACACGTCCACATCGAGATCCTCCCGCACACGCAGGGTGTCGATCGACTGGCCGAGCAGGCTGATGGTTTCCGGTCCCTCGACCACGAAGCGCGAGCGGAACATCACTGCCGGCGCGTCGTCCGGGACCAGCCGCATCAGCCTCAGAAAATCCCCGCCGTCGGCGACGCCGGTGGCGGGGTCGTAGAGGTCCCAGAGATCCGGCCCAAAGCGCGCCGTGCTGCGCAGATCGCTCGCCATTCCACGGGTCCGGACGATGCGATTGCCACGCGTCACGATCAGGGAGCGGTCTGCCGAAACCCAACTCTGTTCATCCTCGACCACCTCGCTGAGTACCAGAATGCCGCGCGCACCGTCCCCCTGCCGCACCCCCAACTGCGCGTAGGGAAGCGCCGCGATCTGCTCCGCATCGCGCGGATAAGCGTCCGGGCCGCTGCCCACCAGACCGATCGTGCGTCGCATCATGTCGAGTCCTGGCATGTTGCTGCACGCACCCAGTCCGAGCGCACCCGAGCAGGCGAGAACCGCTCTTCGCGATGCGCTGAACGCAGGTCTGAGAGCAGACCTCTCAGGCCTCCTCCGCTCCCGATCGGGCATGCAAATCTGCGCCATTCCACCTGCTGAATCGAACTTCATCTTGCGCTCCCGGGTTTGCAGCCCTTCCGGACTCCCGTAGAATCGGGCGGCCTGCATCTTGCTGCAGCATCGAAAGAGTAACGGAGAACATCAATGGGTTGTCGCGCTTCCATCATTTTGGCCCTCGGCCTCGCCACCACTGGCATGGCTTACGCCGCCGAACCGACATCCACCGGCGGCGCCGCGGGCCCTGGGGCTTCCGGGCAGGCCACGGCGCTGCCGAAACCTGCGGGTCAGGTCGTCGGCGGCGCCGCAATTCTCGGCGGCTTCATCACGCTGGTCGACGATGGGGACAGCGGCACGTCCACTTCAACCTCCACGTCCACCTCGACGTCGACGTCCACTTCGACGTCCACCTCGACTGCGACGGCGACCGCTTCTCCGTAAGCGAATCGTCTGTCCCAATTCGGTTGCAAGATCGGCCGGCTCCTAGCCGGCCGATTCTTTTTCCGCCGCCTCTCCCGACGCATGCCGCGTTTCTGACGATTCGATGCGAAGTATTCCGACGCAGGCGCTGGCGACGGTCCTGGGGCTGATGTTCTGTATCGGTTCGGCGCAGGCTTATCCCGAATATTCGAGCAACGATTTCGGTGGCGTCGGACTGATGCAGGTGCCGACCGCGCGCTTTGCGCCGGACGGCGAGTTTCACGTCGGACTCTCGACGGCGGATCCCTACAACCAGATCCTGCTCGGCCTGCAATGGCTGCCCTGGCTTGAAACCGGTTTTCGCTACACCGAGGTGGACAACCGCCTGTATGGACCGGAGGCCTTCAGCGGCGACCAGACCTACAAGGACCGCAGCATCGATGTAAAGCTGCGCATCCGTGACGATGTGGACCTGTACCCGGCCATCGCCATCGGCCTGCGCGATGTCGGCGGCACTGGACTGTTCGCCAGCGAATACCTCGTCTTCACCAAGGACTACGCCAAACTCGACTGGACCCTGGGCATCGCCTGGGGCAGGCTCGGTGCGCGCGGCGGCATCCGCAATCCCCTGGCCTCGCTGTCGGATCGCTTCGACGACCGGCCGCGCACGGGCGGACCCGGCGATCTCGGGCTGGAGCGGCTGTTCGGGGGCAGCGAGATCGGCCTGTTCGGCGGCGTGCAGTGGCAGAGCCCGGTGCCGCACCTGAGCGTGAAGCTGGAGATTGACGGCAATGACTACCGCTCCGAGACGCTGGACAACGACCAGGATGTCGATAGCCCGATCAGCCTCGGGCTGAACTACCGGCTGGCGGACGTGCTGGATATCGCGGCCGGCATCGAGCGCGGCAACACCTTCATGTTCCGCATCGCGCTCTATTCGGATTTCAACCGCACGCGCGGGCCGCTCAAGGTTCTGGACGCAGTTCCGACGCCCGTGGCGGCGGTTCTGGCCGATCCTCCTGGCAGTGTCGAGTTCAAGCCCACCGCGCGCATCGATCGGGATCTGTTCGAACGGCTGAGCCGCGAACTGCAGCGGCAAAGCATCTCGCTCAAGGCCCTGGATGCCGACACCGCGAGCGGCACGCTGACCGTGTGGTTCCTTCAGAGTCTCAGCAACGACCCGCCGCGCGTGATGGGACGTATCGGCCAGACACTTGCCGTGATGGCCCCGCCCGGATTCGAGCACTTCACCGTGGTGAATCTCGCGGCCGACACCGAAAGCTATCGCGTGACGCTGGTGCGG
Organism: Panacagrimonas sp.; assembly: GCA_052387695.1. GTDB lineage: Bacteria > Pseudomonadota > Gammaproteobacteria > Nevskiales > Nevskiaceae > Panacagrimonas. The sequence goes on from JBQTIX010000017.1 coordinate 26,765, forward strand.
GCTGACATCCAGAAGGCGATCGACTTCCACGCCGATGCCGAAGACCTCGGCACGTCGGCGGTGGTCGCCGCACCGCTGCGCGACAAGCTGCAACACGCCGCGTTCCAGGCGCCCAGCCCCTACCCGGATTTTTCCTGGGCGATGGGGCCGGCGTTGCGCCAGCACATCGGTGGGCCGGACGATTTCTATTTCGGCCAACTGTGGTGGCGCGTCGGCGCCAACCTCGTGCTGAGCCCGCGCTGGAATTTCTCGGGCGCGGTGGGCGCGGACATCTACAATAATTTCGACGGTCTCAAGCAACGCTCGGACAGCCGCCTGCCGCGTGTGCGCAGCGATATCGTCCAGTACCTCAAAAAAGGCGAAAACAACCTGGTCCGGCTCGAAACCAACTATGTCTGGTCGCCGCTGCCCTCCTGGTATGCGCGCCTGTCGGCGGGGATCTTCGAGGAGATGTACGGCGGCGTGGCCGCCGAAATGCTGTACCGCCGCGCCGGCTCCGACTGGGCGATCGGCGCCAACCTCAATCGGGTGCGTCAGCGCGACTTCGATCAGCGCTTCGATTTTCGCGATTACGAAGTCACCACAGGGCATCTCAGCAGCTACTTCGACTTGCCGTTCTATGACATGTCGGCACGACTCAGCGTGGGCCGTTACCTCGCAGGCGACCGCGGCGCGACCCTGGAGCTCTCGCGTCGTTTCGCCAGCGGCATGGTGGCGGGCGTGTTCGCCACCAAGACCAATGTGTCATCCGAAGACTTCGGCGAGGGCTCGTTCGACCGCGGGCTGTTCCTGTTCATGCCCTTCGACCTGTTCTTCGCGAAGTCCACGCGCCGCGCGGTTCCTCTGGTGTTCCGGCCGCTGACGCGCGACGGCGGTCAGAGGGTTCGTGACGGCGTGGGCCTGTTCGACATCACCGAATCAGGGCATCTGGATGCCGACGCCGATTGGAGCGAGGCGCTGCGCTGACGCCGCCACGAAGGGTCAGCCGCGCGCCAGCGGTCGCTTTCCGGACTTGATGAAGTCCAGCATCAGGCGCACGTGCTTTGATGCGTCCGCCATCGGTTCCAGCTCGGTCCGGACCTCGGCCATGAGCTTGCCCGAGCGGTAGATCAGCTTGTACGCCTCTTCGATCGCCTCGACGTCCGCCGCTGCAAAATGACGGCGGCGCAGACCTTCCCGGTTGATGCTGCGCGGCTCGGCCGGGTTGCCTTGAACCATCACGAAGGGTGGGATGTCACCTGACACGCCGGCAGAGAACGCGGTGAACGCGTGCGCGCCGATGCGGCAGAACTGGTAAACCAGGGTATAGCCGCCGAGGATCACCCAGTCACCGATCTCGACGTGGCCCGCCAGGCTGGAGTTGTTGGCGAAGATGGTGTCGCTGCCGACCACGCAGTCATGCGCGATGTGGCAGTAATTCATGATCCAGTTGCGATCGCCGACACGGGTCTGGCCACGCTTGGCGTCGAACTCCTTCATCGTGCCGCGCTGGATGGTGACGAACTCGCGGATGGTGTTGCCGTCACCGATCATGACCGAAGTCGGGTCTCCGGGTTTTGCGGTTTTGTCCTGCGAGATGGCACCCAGTGCCGCAAAAGAATGAATGTGATTGTCGCGCCCGATCTGCATCGGTCCGTTCAGCACGGCGTGAGAATCGATGCGCGTGCCGGATCCAACCTGCACCCCAGCGCCGATCACACTGTACGGCCCCACTTCGACACTGGCGTCCAGGTCCGCCGCAGCGTCGATCACCGCGCTCGGATGGATCCGGGTCATAGGCTCTGGTCGATCTTTCCCGGGTTCTTGAGCACACACATCATGTCCGCCTCGCAGGCCAGTTCGGTACCGACCATCGCCCGGGTGTGAAACTTCCACAGGTCGCGCTTCTGCCGATCCAGTGCGGAGTGCAGCATGACCTGGTCGCCGGGGACCACCGGCCGCTTGAAACGCGCGTTGTCGATACCGGCGAAATACAGGATCAGGCCGGACTCCGGGCGCAAGCCCGACTTGAGTACCGCGAGCAGCCCACTGACCTGGGCCAGGGCTTCAAGAATCAGCACGCCCGGCATGGTCGGCAGATCGGGAAAATGGCCGACGAAAAATGCTTCGTTGTAGGTCACGTTCTTGAGGCCCACGATGGTCTTGCCGACGTCGTGCTCGACGATGCGATCGACCAGCAGGAAGGGGTAGCGGTGCGGAAGCAGCCGCATCAATTCCCGAATATCGAAATTAGTCTTGGTCGTCATCGCCTGCGCCGCTGTCCCCATTGTCCTGTCGCTTCGTTTCGACGCCCAGGCGCTGCTCGATGGCCATCAGCCGCGCCTCGGTGTTCTCCAACCGGCGCATCCGCGCGATCTGCCGGCGCCAATCGCGAGCCGGCGCCACCGGCACACCGGACCCGTACACGCCCTTGAGCGGCAGGTGCTTGATCACCATCGCCATCGCCAGAATCACGACATCGTCTCCGATGAGCAGGTGTCCACTGATGCCGACGGCGCCGCCGATCATACAGCGCGCACCGATACGGGTACTGCCGGCAACGCCCGTGCAGGCGGCGATCGCGGTGTGTTCACCGATGTGGCAGTTGTGCGCGATCTGGATCAGATTATCCAGGCGCACACCGTTGCCGATCACGGTGTCCTCGATCGCTCCGCGATCGATGCAGGTGTTGGCGCCGATCTCGACATCGTCGCCCACGACGACACTCCCAAGCTGCGGAACCTCCTCCCAGCCGTCCGGCCCGCGCACATTGCCAAACCCGCGCGAGCCGATCACCGCACCCGGCTGGACCACGCAGCGCCGTCCGAGTTGCACGCGCTCGCCGATGTGCACGCGCGACACCAGGCGACTTCCTGCACCCACGCGCACGCCGCGCCCGATGACACAACCGGGACCGATGAAGCTTCCCGCGTCAATGATGGCATCCTCATCGACATGGCAATGCGGCCCGACATGCACGCCCTCACCGAGGCCCGCGCTGGCAGCGACGGTCGCCGATGGATGAATGCCGGGCTGGAAATCGCTGCTCGTATCGAACAGCGCCGCCACTCGTGCGAAAGCCAGGTAAGGATCTTTGGCGACCAGACCCGCCCCGCTCAGCCCCGCCACATCGCGCGGCGCCACGATCACGGCCGCCGCGTTGGTCATACCCAACTGGCTGCGGAATTTCGGGTTGGCGAGAAACGCCAGGTGACCCGGCTTGCCGGGCACCAGGTTGCAGATGCCCTCGACAACGGCTGCCCCGTCCCCATGAACCTCAAGCCCGAAGCGACCCGCGAGCAGGTGCAGCGTGACGCTCATGGGCCAGTGCGACGAACGCCGCCCGCGGACTCTCCGACGCTTACTTTGCCGGAGGCGTGGGCGCTGCCTGCAGACGCTTGACCACCTCGTCCGTCACATCGACGCCCGCCGAAGCATAGATGGGGTCCTGCAACACCAGATCGGCGCCGCGCTCCTTGGCGACCGCCATCACCACTTCCTTGATCGCACCCATCAGTTTTTCGCTCATCTCGCGATCACGCTTCTGGAATTCCTCGCCGAACGAGCGCTGTTTGTACTCGAAGTCGATCTTGCGGGTCTGAAGATCTTTCTCCGTCTTCGCACGCGCCTCGCCGCTCATGACGTCCGCTTCCTTCTTGAAACGGGTCATGTCGTCGCCGAGCTTCTTGGCTTCGGCTTCGAGCTCGCCCTTGCGCTTCTCGAATTCGGTCTTCATCTGCTGCTGCCCCGCCTTGAACTGCGGCGAGGCCTGCACCAGCTCGCCGGCGCGGATGGTGATGATCTTGAGTTCGGCCGACGCCGGGGCGGACGTGAGAACAAGGGCTGCGGCGATCGCCAGGGCAGGGACGATGGTCAGGATTTTACGCATGGGTTTCTCGAGGGTCGCTGGTACGTTGTTGATGTATGAATCTGGTCTGAAACGGGGTGAAGTCTGAATTCTAAAAACCACTTCCAAACTGGATCTGGAAGCCGTCACGCTCATCGCCATCCTCGTAATCGAGCGGGAAGGCGTAGGACAGATCCAGCAGTCCAAGGAAGGGCGTGAACCATTGGAAGGCGATGCCGGCGGAGCTTCGAAGCTCGTTGGCCTTGAAGTCGTTGGCGTCCGCGAAGGTCTGGCCGATGTCGTAGAACAGGCTGATGCGGGTCGACTTCTGGTCGCTTTCAAACGGCGTGGGAATGACCAGTTCGTTCTGCACCGTGGTGCGCAGGCGGCCACCGAAGGGGTTGCCATTCATCGCCGGGCGACACTCCCTCGACGAGCGTTGACAGTCCGGCAGGCCTTCGAACGAGAAGGAGTCACGCGGCCCCAGCGAGCCGTCGTCAAAGCCGCGCACCGTGCGTGAGCCGCCTGCGAAGAAATTCTCGTATGGCGGCGTGTCTTCGCTGCTGCCGTACGCGTCGCTGTAGCCGACGTTGCCGTTCACTTCGATGAAGAATTTGAACGGTAATGGCAGGTATTGCTGCCCACGGTAGGTGGCGGTGAAGTATTCCAGGTCGCTGCCCGGTCCCTTCACGTCCAGACTCAGGGAATGCAGCGAGCCGCGCGAGGCGAAGAAAGTACGGTTGCGCGTATCGCGCGACAGACCCGTACGGAACTCGTAGTCGGTGAACTTGGTGTCATTGCCGCGAACGAAATCGTGAATCTCGATGGAACTGTTGGCGAACGTATCGAGGGCGGTCTGCTCGACACCGATACCGGCACGCAGCGAGCTATATTCCGATAGGGGAATCCCATAAGTCAGATTGGCGCCCACGGTGTTGAAGTTGAAGCCAGAGCTGATCCGGACCACCGATTCCGACTTGCGGTAGAACATCGACACCGACTGACTGATGCCGTCCTGGGTGAAGTACGGATCGGTCCAGCTGGCGCTGAACGTGCGCGAAATACTGTTGTTGTTGACTTCCAGGCTCACGCGGTTGCCGGTGCCGAGGAAGTTGGTGTGCGTGAGGCTTCCAGTGATGAGAAACCCCTGCGAGCCGGAGAATCCGACACCGAACTGCACCGACCCAGGCGGACGTTCCTTGACCGTGAAGTTGATGTCCACCAAGTCGTCCGAACCCGGCACCGGCTGGGTCTCGACCTCGGCCTCCTCGACGAACGGAAGCCGCGCCAGGCGGACGCGCGAGCGTTCAACCGCGCTTTTAGAAAACGGCGCCGCTTCGAGCTGGCGCATTTCGCGACGCAGGGTCTCGTCGTGGGTGCGGCCGTGTCCGGTGAAATTGATCCGGCGAACGTAGGCGCGCTTGCCGGGCTCGATGAAGAAATTGAGTGCAACTTCCTTTCCGCTGTCGTCCAGTTCCGTCAGCGGCGTGACCTTGGCAAAGGCGTAACCGACATCGGACAGCGCCACCTCGATGCGGTTGGAACTCTCCGTGGCCTCCTTGCGCGAGAACACATCGCCCGGCCGGGTCGACAGAAACACCTTCAGAAAATCCGGCTGCAGCACCGTCTCTCCGGAGAATCGCGTGTCCTTGACCTTGTACCGATCGCCTTCCTCGACATTGATCGTCAGATAGATGTCTTCCTTGTCCGGCGACAACTGCACCTGGACCGAGGAGATGTCGAACTTGAGATACCCACGGTTCTGGTAGTACGAGGACAGCGACTCCAGATCGCCGTTGAGCTGCTGCTTGGAGTAACGGTCGTTCTTCTGCAACAACTCCCAGGGATTGGTCCTGGACAGCTCGAACGCCTCCAGCAGTTCCTCACGCGGAAAGACCTTGTTGCCGATGATGTTGATGTCGCGGATCTTGGTCACCTTGCCTTCGGTGACATCGATCTTGAGATCGACGCGATTGTTCGGCTGCTGCTCGACCGAGGTCTTGATCTCCACGTCGTAGTAGCCGTTGGAGTAGTACTGGCGCTGGAGTTCCTGCTCCACGCCGTCGAGCAGTTCGCGCTTGAACAGCTCGCCCTCGGTCAACCCGAGATTCTTGAGCGACTCTTTCAGCTCGTCTCCGCCCACCTTCTCGTTGCCTTCGATCTTGAACGAAGCGATGGCGGGCCGCTCGCGGATGAAGATCACGAGCGCGTCGCCGTCGCTTTCCAGGCGCACGTCCTCGAATAGGCCGGACGAGTACAGCCCCCGCATGGCCTGCCGCGCGGTCTGGTCGTTCATCTGGTCACCCACCGACAGCGGCAGGTAGGTCAGCACCGTTCCGATGTCGAGACGCTCCAGACCCTCCGCACGGATCTCGCGGATGGTGAAGGACTGGAAAGCCAGCGCGGCCGTCGGCAGCCACAGAGTGGCAACGGCGGCGGCAAGGAGTGTTTTGATCGGCCGCAGCCGAGGAGACTTCTGGTCTGAACCCATTTCGGGTGTATTCGTCCGCGCCTTCACACGAGGCGCATGATGTCGTTGAACAAGGCCAGCACCATCAACATGCCGATAAAGGCAAACCCGACGTACTGCGCCGCAATCTGCGTGCGCTCGGACAACGGTCTGCCGCGAACCCCCTCGATTGCAAACATCAGCAGGTGCCCCCCATCGAGCAGGGGCACGGGCAGCAGGTTCAGCACACCGAGGCTGACGCTGACCACCGCCATGAAGCTGAGGAATGAAACCAGCCCGATCTGGGCCGTATCTCCCGCTACCTGCGCGATCTGGATCGGACCGCTGACGTTCTTGACCGACACTTCACCCAGCACCATATGCCAGAGCACACGCAGGGTGACCTGCGTCATCTGCCAAGTCTGAGCGATCGCCGCCGGTAGGGCGTCGATCGCGCCGAGCCGGCGCGAAGCCCGCAGATTTTGCCACACTTGTTCGTCAACGATGGGACCAGCACCGAGCCGGCCAACGACGCGACCCTCCTGTTCTGCGCTGCCGAGCACCGCCTTGATCGACAAATCGGCCGACTCGCGACGCACATCGAGACTGACGATGGCACCGGGGCGCGACCGCACCGCGGCGACCAGGGCCGCCCAATCCTCGATCGGCTCACCTTCGACGCGCAGGATGCGATCACCCTGCTTCAAACCGGCCGCCGCAGCGGCGCTGCCGGGCTGGATGGTTCCGAGCACGGCGGCGACGGGAGGTTCATAGCTGTCCAGGCCCAGGTCAGCGAACATGAACTGCGGATCGTTGCGGACCTTGCCCAGATCCAGCGCGACGCTGCGTTCCACGCCGGCCGTGTCGCGGACACGCAGGTCCAGCCGCGTCCCCCCCAGGGCGTGATCGATCAGGGCCATGCGCAGGTCGGTCCAGGTCGGCACCGCGGCGCCTTGTACGGCGAGCACCTCGTCGCCTTCGTGCAAATGCGCGGCGGCCGCCGCGGAAGAGGCTGGCGGCTCGGCGATCAGCGGCCGCATGCCCTGCACCCCGAGCATGAAGACCAGCCAGTACAGGACGATCGCCAGCAGAAAGTTCGCAAGCGGGCCAGCCACCAGAATGGCCATGCGCTTGGACACGCTCTGATGGTTGAACGCCAGATGACGCTCCGACGGCGCAACCGGACCCTCGCGCTCGTCCAGCATTTTGACGTAACCCCCGATGGGGTACGGCGCCAGCACCCATTCGACGCCATCGCGCGTGCGAAAGGTCTTCCAGGGCTTGCCCCAACCGAGCGAGAAACGCAGAACCTTCACCCCGAGCCGTCGGGCCATCCAGTAGTGGCCATACTCGTGGAAGCACACCAGGATGCTGAGGGAGACAACGAATCCGGCAATCGACCACCCCAGGTCAAGCATGTGACCGTGCCTCGAGCCAGCGCTGCGCATGACGACGTGTCCAGGCATCGGTAGCCAGCACTGCTTCCAGATCCGATGGCGCGGGCAGTCCAGCAGCCCCCGCAGCCTCGCAACAGCTTTCGACCATTTCCGGTATCCCCATGAACCTGAGCCGCCCGCTCAGGAACGCTGAGACCCCGACCTCGTTCGCCGCGTTCAATACATTTGTCATATTGCCACCCAGGTTCAGCGCTTGGCGCGCCAACCTCAGACACGGGAAGCGGCTCAAGTCCGGCGGCTCGAAACGCAACCGCGACAGCCGCGTCCAATCCAGGCCATCCACCCCGGAAGTCCAGCGCTCCGGCCAGGCCAGCGCATGCGCGATCGGAACCCGCATGTCCGGCTGGCCAAGCTGCGCCAGGGTCGAGCCATCGACGTACTCGACCAGGGAATGGACCAGGCTCTCCGGATGGATCACCACCTCGAGGCGGTCGGGCGGCAGGCGATACAGCACCGCCGCCTCGATCAGTTCAAGACCCTTGTTCATCAGGGTGGCAGAGTCCACCGAGATCTTCGGGCCCATGACCCAATTCGGATGGCGCACCGCCTGCTCGGGGGTCACCTGTCCAAGCTGTTCGAGTGAAGATTCGCGAAACGGCCCGCCGGAGGCCGTCAGAATCAGTCGCCGGAGACCGGGCGGAACCTGGCCACAGCGATAGCCGACGGGCAGGCACTGGAAGATCGCGTTGTGCTCGCTGTCGATCGGGATCACGGTCGCGCCCCGCCTCGCGGCCTCGGCCATCAGCAGGTCGCCGCACATCACCAGCGGCTCCTTGTTGGCAATCAGCACCGTCTTGCCCGCGCGCACCGCCGCGAGTGTCGGCATCAGGCCGACGGCGCCGACGATGGAGGACATCACCACGTCCGAGCCGGCGTCCGCCGCGAGTTCATGGAGGCTGTTGGCACCGCCAAGCACCTCGCAGCGCAACCCCGAACTTCGAACCTGCTCGCGCAGATCCGAAGCGGCGGACTCATCGGCCAGCGCCGCGACCGGCGGCCGAAACTGGCGAATCAAACCGAGCAAGCCTTCGACATCTCGATGCGCCGCCAGCGCCGCCACCTCGATCCGCTCAGGGTGGCGACCGGCCACGTCGAGGGTCGAACGTCCGACACTGCCGGTGGCGCCCAGAACCAGGAGTCTGCGCATCAGAGCTTCAGCAGGCTCAGGCCCAGCGCCATCACCGGCGCGCCCGCCAGCACGCTGTCGACTCTATCCAGCATCCCGCCGTGGCCCGGCAGGATCTGGCCGCTGTCTTTCACCCCTGCCATCCGCTTGAACATGCTCTCCGTCAGATCCCCGACGACGGAAAACGCGGCCACGACCAGGGACAGCAGCACGATCCATCCAATTTCCGCGGGCGAGCTGAGCCTGAACACTCCGGTGCCTGCCGCCACCCCCCAGGCCGCGCAGAGAAGCATGCCGCCGACCATGCCTTCGATGGTCTTGCCCGGCGACACCGACGGCGCCAGCTTGGTGCGACCCAGATTGCGCCCCGCGAGATAGGCGCCAATATCGGCGGCGAAGATCAGGAAGAACAGGAACAGCAGGCGCAGCGCGCCATCCTCCATCGCGCGCAGCGACGCCAGCGCCAGCATCGTCGGTACCAGCAGGACCAGGCCGATCAGACTCATGCCCACGCGACCGGGGCGCGAACGTTCGAAATTCTGCGGATAGTTCGCCAGCAGGACGATCGCGATCAGCCACCAGACGGCGGCGGCGACGCTCAGCCACAGGGCATATTCACGCCACCACCAGGCCGTGGCCATGGCCGCTGCGCACAGCGTCGTGAACCCCGCGCGCAGACCGGCACCGGGCCGCGGCATCAGTCCGGCCCATTCCCAGGCGGCAAGCAGCCCGGCGGCACAGAACACCGCGTAGAGCGCCGGCGGGGGCAGATACCAGATCGCCGCCAGCAGCAGCGGCAGCAGCAACAGGGCAGTGATGACGCGCTGGATCAGCATCTCAAGCCCCCTCGGGCACCCGTCCAAAACGTCGCTCGCGACCCGCATACCAGGCCAGGGCGTCGACGAAATCGGCATCGCCAAAGTCCGGCCACAGGGTGTCGCAGAAATACAGCTCGGTGTACGCCAGCTGCCAGAGCAGGAAATTGCTGATGCGCTGCTCGCCGCCCGTGCGGATCAGCAGGTCCGGAGCCGGAACACCGCTGGTGTCGAGACCCGCCTCGATCGCCTCGACCGTGATCGCCTGCCCGCGGTCGGCGAGCCGGCTCGCGGCACGCACGATGTCCCACTGCCCGCCATAACCGACCGCGACGTTGAGCTTGAGGCCGGTGTTGGCGCGCGTCAGCTCGGCAGAACGGCGCATCTCCTCGCGCAATTCCGCAGGGAAGTCCTCGTGATCGCCGATGTAACGCAGACGGACACCGTTCCGGTGCAGGGTATTCATCTCGCGCGCCAGCGTGCGGACGAACAACTGCATCAGCAGGCGCACCTCGGTTTCCGGTCGCCGCCAGTTCTCCTGGCTGAACGCGAAAACCGTGAGGTATTCCACGCCCATCCGATGCGCGCAGCGCAGGATCCGCCGCGCCGCCCGCACGCCCGCACGATGGCCGAACGCGCGTGGCTCGCCGCGTCCCAATGCCCAGCGGCCGTTGCCATCCATGATGATGGCGACGTGGCACGGCACGTGGGGTCGTTGCAAACGTGGCGGGGGATGAATCACGAGGGAGAAATCCTGGTCGGACCGAGACGTCTGGACCGATTCCAGGCGTGGACCGAGAGTGAATGCAATGACTGAATCAAGTCGGTAAAAATCTTAAGTTCGGCAATGTCCGCGAGTCCGGATAAGACCGACCGGTAGTGCATCAGGTTGAATTCCAGAACCCCGTTCGGCCCGAGTAGCGCCGCGAAGCGTCGCGTATCGAGGGCACGCCCGGCACCTCGATACGCGGCATTGCTGCGCAATGGCGCTACTCGGTGCGAACGGATTTCATACTGATGCACTACCGACCGACCCGATCACATCGACATCAGTTCCTTTTCCTTCACTGCCGCCAGTTCATCGACCCTGGCGACGAACTGATCGGTGAGCTTCTGCACCTCGGTTTCGGCGCGCTTCTCTTCGTCCTCGCTGATCAGCTTTTCCTTCGCCAGCTCCTTGACGTCCTGATTGCTGTCGCGACGCACATTGCGGATCGCGACCCGCGCCCCTTCCGCCTCGCCGCGCACGACCTTGGCCAGATCACGACGGCGCTCCTCGGTCAGCGGCGGCATGTTGATGCGAATGATCATGCCAGCGGTGTTGGGATTGAGTCCGAGGTCGGATTTCAGGATAGCCTTCTCGATCACCACGACCATGCTCTTTTCCCAGGGCGTGATCGAGATCGTGCGGGCGTCCTCGACCACAATGGTCGCGCACTGCGACAGCGGAACCTGGTTGCCGTAGTAGTCCGCAGTCACGTGATCGAGCAGGGCTGCGTTGGCGCGGCCCGTGCGCAGCTTGACGAGGGCGGACTTGAGCGAGTCCACACACTTCTGCATGCGTTCGGTGGCGTCTTTTTTGATGTCGTTGATCATGTCCGTCTCTCCTGCTGGCTACGCGTGCACGCGCGTACCGATGGTCTCATCGCCCATGACGATGCTCATCAGGGCGCCGGGCCGTTCCATGTCGTACACGCGCAGTTTCATCTTGTGATCCCGGCATAGAACCATCGCGGTCTGGTCCATCACCGCGAGTCGCCGGTCGAGCGCCTCGTCGAACGTCAGTTCATCGTAACGGGTGGCTTTGGCGTCCTTCTTCGGATCGGCGGTATAGATGCCGTCCACCTTGGTCGCCTTGAGCATCAGGTCGGCACCGATCTCGATCGCGCGCAGCGCAGCGGCCGAATCGGTGGTGAAGAACGGATTGCCGGTGCCGGCGCCGAACACCACCACCCGTCCCTTCTCCAGGTGCCGGATCGCCTTGCGGCGGATGAATTCCTCGCAGACTTCATTGATCCGGATCGCCGACTGCACGCGCGCTTCGAGCCCGATGCGCTCCACGGCATCCTGGATCGCCAGCGCATTGATCACGGTGGAGAGCATGCCCATCTGGTCGCCGGTGACGCGATCCATGCCGGCCCGGGCCAAGCCTTCGCCGCGAAAAATATTGCCGCCTCCGACGACCAGCGCGACCTGCACCCCGGCGTCCATCACGTCCTTGATCTCGCTGGCGAGGAAGGACATGACCCGCGGCGAAATGCCGAAATCCTCGTCGCCCATGAGGGCCTCGCCCGAGAGCTTCAGCAGGATTCGCGGGTAGGCAGGCGCTCGGCTCATAGCTGGTTTTGTATATAGCGAGGCCCCGCGTGCGGGGCCTCGGGGGTTAAAGTTTATCCGGGTTGAGCCCTTCAGACTTTTGTCGCCGCCGCAACTTCGGCCGCAAAATCAGTCTGCTTCTTCTCGATGCCCTCGCCCACCGCCAGTCGCGCAAACTGGGCCACCGCCGCTTTCTGTGCCACGAGTACCTCGCGCACCTTGGCGTCCGACTTCAGTCCGTACGCATCATTCTTCACGAACGGCTGACCCAGCAAGGTCTGCTCGTCGAGGAACTTGGCGATCTTGCCGTCCAGCATCTTGGCGAGGATCTCCGGCGGCTTCGGCTTCTTGCCGTTGGCCGCGTCCTCGGCCTGCTCCTGAGCCACCAGCGCCTCGATGATGCGGCGTTCGGCGGCCACCACGTCAGCGGCGATGCTGGCCGGGTCCACTGCGCGCGGCGACATCGCGGCGATGTGCATCGCCAGATCCTTGCCCAGATCGACGCCGCCCGCCTTGAGCGCCAGCGCCACCGCGATCTTGTCGCCCGGATGGATGTAAATCACCAGCGGCCCGCCGGCGGCCTTGACGATCTCGACGCGACGGATCGTGAGGTTTTCGCCGATCCGCCCCACCAGCTCGCGACGCATCTCGTCCAGCGACTTGTCGCCCAGCTTCAATGCCACGAGCTGCTCGATGCCCGCCGGCTGATGCGCCAGCGCAGCGTCCGCCGCGGCCTTGGCCAGCGCGCGGAAGTCGGCGCCCTTGGCGACGAAGTCGGTCTCGCAATTGACTTCGACCAGGGCCACCGCGGCGTCGTTGGACGCCACCGCGATGATGCCTTCGGCCGCGGTGCGACCGGCTTTCTTGTCAGCCTTGGCAGACCCGTCCATGCGCAGCTTTTCGGCGGCCTTGTCGAGATCGCCATCGACCGCTTCGAGGGCTTTCTTGCAATCGCCCATGCCGGCGCCGGTGCGTTCGCGCAGTTCCTTGATCAGATTGACGCTGACGGCTGCCATGACTCAGGCCTCCGCGCGTTCGCCGCGACCCCGGCCGCCACCGCCGCCCGGCCGGCGCGGACCGCGCGAGTCACGCGGTTCGCGCCGGGGCGCGCGTTCCTCCATCACGGGCTCGCTGGATTCTTCATTCCGCGGCGCAACGCTGTTGGAGCCACGGCCCTCGATGATCGCGTCGGCGATGCACTGGGAATAAACCTTGATCGCGCGGGTGGCGTCGTCGTTGCCGGGGATCACTACGTCGATCAGCTCGGGGTCGTTGTTGGAGTCCACGATCGCAACGACCGGGATGCCGAGCTTGCGCGCTTCGGCGACGGCGATCTTCTCGTAACCGGTATCGACCACGAACAGGCAATCGGGCAGGCTCGGCATCTCCTTGATGCCACCGAGCGAGCGGCGCAGCTTTTCCAGTTCGCGGTTGAACAGGAGCTGTTCCTTCTTGGACAGGCGGTTGATGGTGCCGTCCTCAACCTGTTTCTCCATCTCCGACAGGCGCTTGATCGAGCCCTTGATGGTCTTGAAGTTGGTCAGCGTACCGCCGAGCCAGCGCTGCGAGACGTAAGGCATGTTGCAGCGCTGCGCTTCCGACTCGATCGCCTCTCGCGCCGCACGCTTGGTGCCGACAAACAGGACCCGCCCGCCACTGGCCGCCATCTTGCCGACATAGGAACAGGCTTCCTTGAGCAGAGGCAGGGTGTGCTCGAGGTTGATGATGTGGATCTTGTTGCGACTGCCGAAAATGTAGGAATCCATCTTGGGATTCCAGTAGCGGGTGCGGTGGCCGAAATGGGCGCCCGCCTCCAGCAATTGACGCATGGTGATATCCGTCACGCTTGACTCCTTGGGTTGGTCTGATCGCACCGGAGTGATATGCCGCGTCACCCAAGGCCGGTGCGAATGGAATTGCCGTCTGCGGAAAGGCCCGCAGATGCGGTTCGTTGCCAAAAAAAGCGCGGCTTTATAGCATGCGCTGCTTGCCCTCTCAACCGCGGCCCACTCGGCACCTGATCAGCACCTGATGTATTCCGACAACGCTTCCCGATCCGGGATCACCTACAAGACTCCCGAAGAGCGCGTGAAGATGCGCGCGGCGGGCCGGGCGGCGGCGAGTGTGCTGGAGATGATCGCACCACAGGTCAAAGCCGGAGTCAGCACCGAAGAGCTGAACGCGATCTGCCACCGCTTCATCGTCGACGAACTGGGCTGCATCCCTGCCCCGCTCAATTACAAGGGCTTTCCCCGATCGATCTGCACGTCGGTCAACCAGGTGGTATGCCACGGCATTCCGGGATCCAAGGTGCTCAAGCGCGGCGATCTCATCAACATCGACATCACCGTGATCAAGGACGGCTGGCATGGCGACACCAGCCAGACCTTTCACATCGGCGAGCCGACCATCCTCGCCAAACGGCTGGTGGATACGACGCGTGAAGCGATGATCGCCGGCATCCGCGCGATCAGGCCCGGCCTGCGCCTGGGCGATCTGGGCAGCATCATCCAGCGCCTGGCCGAGTCGCGCGGATTTTCGGTCGTGCGCGAATACTGCGGCCACGGCATCGGTCGCGTGTTCCACGAAGAGCCGCAGGTGCTGCATTACGGCAAGCCGGGTAGCGGCGTCGAGTTGCAGGACGGCATGTGCTTCACGGTGGAGCCGATGCTCAACGCCGGGCGCGCCGAGGTGAAGCTGATGCCCGACGGCTGGACCGTGGTGACCAAGGATCACTCCCTGTCGGCGCAGTGGGAACACACCGTGCTGGTGACCGAAACCGGCTATGAAGTGCTGACCTTGCGTGAAGGCGAAACGGTGTGAAGCGGCGCCTGGCCGTTAGCGGTTAGCCGTTAGTAGTAATCTGACCCCGCCATGGCCCTGATCGTTGGCGTTCCGCTAACGGCTGACGGCTAAGGGCTACCGACTGCCTCGCCGATGGGCGCCGAAATCGAAATCGCAGAAGACGAAGCCGCCAGCGTGTTTTCCGCACGCAAGGTCAAGGCGCGGCTGCGCGCCGACCAGGGCAAGCCGGTGGTCGCGTTCCGCGCCACGCTCAACTGGGGTCGCGAGCGCCTGCACAGTCTGTTCGCCGAAGGCCAGGCCGCAGGTTCGCTGGTGCGCGCCCGCGCGCACCTGGTCGATGAAGTGCTGCGCGAAGCCTGGAGCCAGCATCTGTCCGAGACTTCGCCGGGCCTCTCGCTCGTCGCCGTCGGCGGCTACGGCCGCGGCGAACTGCTGCCGCATTCGGACATCGACATCCTGCTGCTGCACGCAGGCCGGGCGCTGGACGATTCGCGCGATGCCCTG
Source organism: Panacagrimonas sp. (assembly GCA_052387695.1). GTDB lineage: Bacteria > Pseudomonadota > Gammaproteobacteria > Nevskiales > Nevskiaceae > Panacagrimonas. The sequence continues at coordinate 42,063 of JBQTIX010000017.1, forward strand.
GAACGGCTCACGGCCTTCTTCTGGGACATCGGCCTGGATGTCGGCCAGAGCGTGCGCACGGTTGTCGAATGCTTCACCGAGGCGGAGCGCGACATCACGGTCATCACCAACCTGATGGAGGCGCGACACCTGGCGGGCGATGCCAGCCTGTTTTCCGAAATGGAAAAGAGTCTCACGCCCGACAAGCTGTGGTCGGTCGCGGACTTCTTCCGCGGCAAGAAGGCCGAACAGGCGACCCGCTACCGCAAGTATGACGACACCGGCTACAAGCTCGAACCCAACGTCAAGGAGTCGCCCGGCGGCCTGCGCGACATCCACACCATCGGCTGGGTCGCCAAGCGGCATTTCGGCGCGCGCACCCTGGGCGAGTTGCGCGATCACGGCTTTCTGACCAAGCAGGAATGCGACGAACTGTTCGCCGGCCAGGATTTCCTGTGGCGCGTGCGCTTCGCCTTGCACATGATCACCGGCCGGCGCGAAGACCGGCTGCTGTTTGACCATCAGGTCACCATCGCCGGCCTGTTCGGATACGTGAACTCGGAGGGCGATCCGCCCAACCACGCGGTCGAGCAGTTCATGCAGCTCTACTACCGCACCATCAAGTCGCTGAGCTGCCTCAACGACATGCTGTTGCAGCTGTTCGAGGAGGCGATCCTCCATCCGCTGCCGGATGCCGCGATCAAGGTGCTCAACCCGCGCTTCCAGATCCGCAACGGCTTCATGGAGGCGCGCGACGATTCGGTGTTTCGCGACAGCCCTTGCGCGCTGCTGGAACTGTTCCTGCTGATGCAGCAGAACGCCGGTCTGGAAGGCGTCCGTGCGCAGACCGTGCGCCTGCTGTTGCGCGACTCGCGCCTGATGACCGCCGGCGTGCGCGAAGACGTCCGCGCACGCTCGATCTTCATCCAGATGTTCCGCGACGGCCGCGGGCTCACCCGCAACCTGCGCCGGATGAATCGCTACGGCGTGCTCGGTCGCTATCTGCCGGCCTTCGGCAAGGTCGTGGGCCTGATGCAGTACGACCTGTTCCACACCCTGACGGTGGACGAACACACCCTCTACGTGGTGCGCAACCTGCGGCGCTTCGCGATGCCGCGCTTTGCCCACGAAATGCCGTTCTGCACCGACCTGTTCCGGAAACTGCCGAAGCCGGAGGTGTTGTACCTGGCCGGCTTCTTCCACGACATGGCCAAGGGCCGCGGCGGCGATCACTCCGACATCGGCAGCGTCGAGGCGGAGACCTTCTGCCTCGAACACGGCTTCTCGCACGCGGACGCCGAACTCGTCGCCTGGCTGGTGAAGAACCACCTGATGATGTCGCTCACCGCGCAGCGCGCCGACATCACCGATCCGCAGGTGATCGCCGAATTCACCCGCAAGGTGGGCGATCACGTGCGGCTCGATTATCTGTTCCTGCTGACCGTCGCCGACATCCGCGCCACCAATCCGGCGCTGTGGAATTCCTGGCGCGAATCCTTGCTGCTGGAGCTGTATCGCTCCACCCTGCGCGCGCTTCAGCGCGGACCGGAAAATCCCTTGCTGCAGGACGAGATGGTGGCCGAGGCCAAGGAGGCCGCCTGCGGTCTGCTCACCGCTGCCGGGATTCCCGTGTCATCGGCCGAGCAGGTCTGGTCGCGCTTCGGCAACGAATATTTCCTGCGCCACTATGCGAGCGAACTGGCCTGGCATCTGCCGGCCATCCAGGCAGTGACGGAAAGCGACCTGCCCCTGGTCCTGGTGGACGGCCTGGGCCCCGGCGCCAACACGGTCTTCGTGTACATGCGCGATCGCGATCACCTCTTTGCCATCTCCACCGGCGTGCTGGCGCGCCTGGGTCTGACCATCCTCGATGCGCGCATCCAAACCACCGCCGACGGCTACGTGCTCGACTCCTACGTGGTGATGGAAGGCGACGACACGCCGATCTCGATGCAGCATCGGCTCGACGAGATCGCCGCACAACTGCGCGAGGTGCTGCGCGACCCGGACGTGTCGGTGATCGACGTCAACCGTCGCGTGCCGCAACGCCTCAAGCATTTCAACACGCCGACGACCGTGCACTTCGGCCAGGACGGCGCGCGCGGTCGCACCATCCTCGAACTCGTCACCGCCGACCAGCCCGGCCTGCTGTCGATGATCGGACGCGTGTTCAACCAGCACGGCATCCGGCTCGACGGCGCCAAGATCGCAACCATCGGCGAACGCGCCGAGGACGTGTTCTTCATCACCGATCTCCAGCGCCAGCCCATCACCAACGAAGACACGCTCGAAGAACTTCGCGAGGTGCTGATGCGCACGCTGGACAAGAGCGAGCTCTAAGGCGACCCTGCGCGCCGATGGGCATGTAGGTCGGGTCAAGACCGCGCGCTTTTCGCGGTCGGACCCGACAGACGCCGACGGGCCGCACGTCGGTTCCGCCCGCATGAAGCCGCGGGCTTGAACCGACCTACAACCGACCTACAACCGACCTACGAAACGGATTGGGCCCGAGCAGATTTTCCCTGACAACGCGTCGAACCGGCACGATTAGCGACGCAGCACCGCCACCCACTTGATCGACCATGACTGATCTTCAGACCCTCATCGAAGCCGCCTGGGAAACCCGCACCTCGCTGGACCGCAACGACCCGAAGCTGCGCGATGCAGTGACGGAAACGATCGGTCTGCTCGACAGCGGCGCGGCACGAGTGGCCGAACCCGGCGCCGAAGGCTGGCGCGTCAATCAGTGGCTCAAGAAGGCCGTGCTGCTGTACTTCCGCCTGCACGACAACGTTCCGATCGCCATGGGCCAGCTCGGCGGCTACGACAAGGTGCCGCTCAAGTTCGACGGCTGGACGGCCGCAGACTTCGCCCGGCAGAACGTCCGCGTCGTGCCGCCGGCGACGGTGCGCAAGGGCGCGTACATCGCCCCGGGTGCGATCCTCATGCCGAGCTACGTCAACATCGGCGCCCACGTCGGCAGCGGCACGATGGTGGATACCTGGGCCACCGTGGGCTCCTGTGCGCAGATCGGCGCCAACGTGCACCTGTCCGGCGGCGTCGGCATCGGCGGCGTGCTGGAACCGTTGCAAGCCAACCCGACCATCATCGAAGACGACTGCTTCATCGGCGCGCGCTCGGAAGTGGTCGAAGGCGTGGTGATCGAAAAGGGCTCGGTGCTGTCGATGGGTGTGTTCATCGGCCAGAGCACGCCGATCTACGATCGCGAGAGCGGCGAGATCACTTACGGCAAAGTGCCCCCCTACAGCGTCGTCGTCGCCGGTTCGCTGCCCAAGGACGGCGGCCGCTACAACCTGGCCTGCGCGGTGATCGTCAAGCGTGTGGACGAGAAGACGCGAGCCAAGGTGGGCATCAACGAGCTGCTGCGCGATCTGTGACGTGAGTCGTGACCCCAACGCGGTCCTGGAGCTGGCCCGGGCGCTGATCGAACGGCGTTCCAGCACGCCCGACGACGCCGGTTGCTGCGAGCTGATCGCGGCGCGCCTTCGGCCGCTGGGATTCCGGATCGAATACCTCAACTCGGAGGGGGTCACCAATCTCTGGGCCACGCGCGGCAGCGCGCGTCCGCTCAGCCTCCTCGCGGGCCATACCGACATCGTTCCCACCGGCCCGCTCGATCAATGGCGCAGCCCGCCGTTCGAGCCCGCGGTTCGCGACGGCGTGCTTTACGGCCGCGGCGCGGCCGACATGAAGTCCGGCCTGGCGGCGATGGTCTGTGCCGTCGAGCGTCTGCTGGCCTCGGGCGAGGACCATCCGGGCACCCTTGCCTTCCTGATCACCAGCGACGAGGAAGGCATGGCGCGGCATGGCACGCGGCACGTCGTCGAGGTGCTGAAAGCGCGCGGCCTCGTTCCCGATTTCGCCATCGTCGGCGAGGCCTCTTCCAACCTGGTGCTGGGCGATCGCATCGTCGTCGGCCGCCGCGGCTCGCTGGGCTGCAACCTGCGCGTGATCGGCCGCCAGGGCCACGTGGCCTATCCGCACAAGGGCGACAACCCGGTGCACCGGCTGGTGCCGGCTCTTGCGGAATTGATCGCGACCCGCTGGGACGAGGGCAATGCGTACTTCCCGCCCACCTCGTTCCAGGTGTCCAACCTCCATGCCGGGACCGGTGCCAACAACGTGATCCCGGGCGAAGCCGAAGTGGTCTTCAACTTCCGCTACTGCACGGAGTCGGACGCCGAGAGCCTCAAGTCCCGCGTGCACGCGATGCTGGATCGCTGGTGCCCACAATACGAGGCCGACTGGTGGCATACGGGCGAACCGTTCCTGACGCGGTCGGGGCGACTGATCGAGGCGGCGCGCGCTGCCATCGCCGGGGTCACGGGCATCCATCAGCCCGAGCTGTTCACCGGCGGTGGAACCTCGGACGCACGCTTCATCGCGCCCTGGGGCGCCGAAGTCGTCGAGATTGGCCCCATCAACGACAGCATTCACAAGATCGACGAGCACGTGCGCGTGGCCGACCTGATGCCGCTGTCGCGGATCTACGAAAACCTGCTGCGCAGCCTCGCCGCGCCTTGATTGGCGACATGGATGGATCCCTCGTGTCGGTCACGGATTTCCGGCCGGGCTTCGGTCTGGGTCATCCCGGCGTGCAAGCAACGCTCGCGAGCATGCGACCGGCTCATCGCATCTGGCGCCGGCGCGGACTGGACCTCAACGCGCGTTCGCAATTTCACACGCTGGACTGCGGCGACGACGTGCGCCTCACCGGAATGCATACGGCACATCCGGCGGGCACCGCGCGCGGTCTGGTGGTGCTGATTCACGGCTGGGAGGGCTGCCACGATTCGAGTTATCTCTACTCGATGGCCTGCGCGCTGTTCACCCAGGGCTACAACATCTTCCGCCTGAACCTGCGCGACCACGCCGGCACTCACCATCTCAACCTTGAGATGTTCCATTCCGCGCGCATGGCCGAGGTGCTCGGTGCGTGCGCCGAGATTCTCAAGCTCGACGCGACCGTGCCGCTTTACGTGATCGGCTACTCGCTGGGCGGCAACTTCGCGTTGCGCATCGCCTTGCGTGGCCCCGCCCTCGGCATCGTGCCGCGCCTGACCGTGGCGGTCTCGCCCGCCATCGACCCGGGCGCGACCCTGCGCGGGATAGACGACGGCCCCGCTCTGTTCCGATGGTACTTTCTGAAGCGCTGGCACAAGACACTCGAAGCTAAACGCAAGGCCTGGCCGCATTACGATTTCCAGGTCTATCGCGACATGAAACGCTTCACGGACGTGACGCGCCAATTCGTCGCCGACCAGACCGGATACGCCAGCCTGGATGAATACCTCGCCGAGTACACGCTGACACCCGAGATGCTGGCGCGCGCGCCCTCACCCATCGCCGTCATCACTGCACGCGACGACAGCGTGATTCCGGAAAAGGATTTCGCGGGCCTGGCGCCACATGGATCAGTGGTGTCGTTCGACGCGCCGGACCGCGGCGGACATTGCGGCTTCATCGAGAACTGGCGCCTGGATTGCTGGGCCGAGAAGCGGGTGTTGAGCCTGCTCGGCGCGTACGGCTGACCGCGATTCATCAAATTCGGTGTTCAAGGGCCTGCGGGAGGGGGCTTCCTGCCCCCTCCAGACTCGCCCTTCCTTCACTTACGCCATCTCGGCCGCCTGCCGCAGTCGGCCCGGTGGATGCACTTCGCTTATCCACCCTACGCCGCGCCGGCCTGTAGGGTGGATAAGCGAAGCGCATCCACCCTCCCGGGCCAAGAAGGGATTACCGGCCGGTCTCCCACCTGCGTACGTCGGCTCCGCCCGCGAAAGGCGCGCGGGGATGCTACGGTCTTGGGCTGGCCTTGCCGGCGAATAGCTCGACGATTCGGGCCGAAGCTGACCTGCCCGCGACGACCAAGAGGCCTATGCGGAACATGGCGGGAGCGCTCGCTCAAGGTCGGGACCTGGGTCGTCGCCGGCGCGAAGAATCATGGATCACCGCCCCAGCGGCGCGAACAGTTCGTCGATATCCGAATCGTCGAAGCGCAGCGTCGCGCTGGTACCACCTTCCAGCACCGCGCGCGCCAGCTCGGCTTTCCGCGCCTGTAGCGCGCGGATGCGCTCCTCGACGGTGCCGGCGCAGATCAGCTTGTAGACGAACACCGGCTTGCTCTGGCCGATGCGGTGCGCGCGGTCGGTGGCCTGGTCCTCGGCTGCGGGATTCCACCACGGGTCGTAGTGGATCACGGTGTCCGCGGCGGTGAGGTTCAGGCCCACACCGCCGGCTTTGAGGCTGATGAGGAACACCGGCGCTTGCAGGTTCTGGAAACGCGCGACGACCTCGGCGCGATCCTGGGTCTGGCCCGTCAGCAGCAGGTGCGCGATACCGCGCTCGGCCAACTGCGCGCGGATCAGTTCCAGCATCTCGGTGAACTGCGAGAACACCAGCACGCGACGATTCGCCAGCAGCAGGCCATCGACCAGTTCCAGCAGCCGTTCCAGCTTGGCCGAAGGCGCGTCGCGATCCACGCCTTCGAGCTTCACCAGCCGCGGATCGCAGCACACCTGACGCAGGCGCAGCAGCGCGTCGAGCACCACGATGCCGGACTGCGCGCCGCCGTTGTGCCGCACCGCTTCGCGAACGCGTTGATGCTGGGCCAAGCGGATCGCCTCGTACAGATCGGCCTGCGCGGGTTCCAGCTGCACCGCCTGCACGATCTCAGTCTTCGGCGGCAGATCGTGCAGCACGTCCTCCTTGCGCCGGCGCAGCATCAGCGGCGCCACGCGGCGATTCAGCCGCGCCAGCGCGGTGGCATCGGCGTCCTCCTCGATCGGCTGACGCACCAGCCGGTTGAACTGCGCCTCGTCGCCGAGCAGGCCGGGCTCGACCGCATCGAACTGCGCCCACAGCTCGCCCAGATGGTTTTCCAGCGGCGTGCCGGTCATCGCCAGGCGGCGATCGGCCTTGAGTTCGCGCACCGCGCGGGCGGCGAGGGTTCGCGCGTTCTTGATGGTCTGCGATTCGTCCAGCACCAGCAGGCCGAAGGCATGCTTGCGCAGTTCATTGCGATCGCGCGCCAACAGGGGATAGGTGCTGATGGCGATGTCGCAGTCGGCGATCCGCGCGAAGCGCGCCTCCCGGTCCGGCCCATGCAGAATCAGCACGCGCAGCTCCGGCGCAAACCGGTGGGTCTCGTCGCGCCAGTTGGCGACCAGGGTCGTCGGCGCCACCACCAGCACCGGCTTGTCGAGCCGGCCCTCCACGCGTTCCGTCCAGATGTGGGCGAGTACCTGCACCGTCTTGCCCAGGCCCATGTCGTCGGCGAGCACGCCACCCAGACCGGCTTCGCCGAGAAACCCGAGCCAGGCCAGACCCTCCTTCTGGTAGGCCCGCAACTCGGCCCTGAAGCCGGGCGCGGGCTCGCGTGAACGGCGTGCGCCGTGGGCCAGGTCGTGCAATCGTCCGCGCTCCGCGGCGAGCCGCTCGCGGCCGCGCCAGCTCAGCTCGGGAATAGCCTCGAAGTCGTCGAGCAGATCGGCCTGCGCGCGCTTGACCCGCAGCCGATCCCCGACCGGCTGCGAACGGATCCAGGACTCGAGCACGCCGAGCATGCGACGCAGCCGCTCCAGCGGCAGTGGCACATGTCGGCGGCTGTCGAGCGGCGCCAGCCAGACCGCATCGGACGGTTCGTTGGGCGCCGGTTCACGCGGGAAATTCGGATCGGCGAGCAGGCTGCGCAGAATCGGCAACAACTCGATGCGAGCGCCGTCCACGTCAAGCGCCAGACCCAGGTCGAACCACTTGCCTTGCGAACGCGGCGTGATCTCGGCGCGCCAGTCGTTCGGCGCCGACAACAGTTCCACCGGGAATTCCGGCGAGAACTCCAGCCGGAACCCGGCGGCCGAGAGTCGTGGCAGCAGGTGCAGCCAGTGATCCGGCGTGGCCAGCACGCCGCGGCCGCGTTCCAGAACGAAGTCTCCGGCCTTGAGCACCGGATCGGAAGCGAAATAGACGCCTTCGACCTCGGTGGCGTCGGTCACGTGCAGTTCGGACAGGCGTTCCAGCGCGTCGAGTTCGGCCGAGCGGTTGCGAAACGGCTCGGCGTCCGGCCCGACGCCGCGGCGGGCGCGCGATGCGGCCGGTGCCAGCCGATGCCCAGCGTACTCGAACGTCAGCCGCGCGGCGCCGATCGGGCGACGCTCCGGCCGGCCGCGAAACCAGGTCGAGATGCGATGGGTGTACAGCCGCAGCCAGGGCCGCGGGACGATGCGTTGCTCGTGCGGAGGGCCGGGCTCGGCCGGCGGCCGGCGCTCAGCCGCCTCGTCGAAGGGAAGCAGATCGAACAGGTCCAGGGGGCCGCCGGTCGACATGTCGCAGGCACAAGAACGCGAGGATGAATACGACAGTGTAGCGGGCCGACAAGGCCGTGTTGGGCATTCGGCGCGGTGTCGCATCGCGATCGGGAAACAAGCTCGCGTCGGCCCTGGTGGATGCGCTTCGCTTATCCACCCTACCGTCCTTCGTAGGGTGGATAAGCCAAGCACATCCACCCATCGGGACGATCTACCTCAAGCGCCCTCAACCTCGCCCGCCCCCGCCAGACCCGGTCCGGCCCGGCCCCAGCTGGCGTTGAGCATCGCCTGTTCCAGCGCGGCACGCGGCTCGAACTCGCGGCCCACGCTCATGTGCGAGCCCTGATACCAGTTGACCGGCACGTCCCAGTGGTTGGCCAGCAGGAGGGGCTGGGCGACGGGCACGATGCGATCGGCACTCGCCGCCACGACGAAGCGGCGGTCGCGGGCGAGTTTCGTCGGCCGCGCCAGCGGCGATACCGGCCTCAGCAGTTCGCGATAACGCGCCAGGCTCAGGCCCTGCGATTCAAAATACAGGCGGTGCAGCGGCGGCATCACGCGCCACAGCGTCTCGGCGAAATCGATCACGGGAATCACCGCCACGCCAAAGTCCAGGTCAGCCGCGTAGCCGCTGAGCAGGCCGGTGTTGTAGCCGCCGAGGCTGAAGCCGTACAGGCCGATCTCGCGTGCCTCCTCCGAGGCGCGCAGCCACGCGACCCAGCGCCGCAGATCCCACAGCGCCTGGGTCTGTGCGAACAGCAGGTCGAGCAGATCGCCGTCGAGATATTGATCGCCCGAGAGCCGGCCGATCTTGCGCGGACCGTGCAGCGGCAGGGTCGGCATGATCAGGTTCAGCCCGAACTTGCGATGCAGCAGGCCGGGCCGGAACAGACCGAAGTCGACCCAGGGGTCACCCATGCGATAGCCATGGATGCACATCAGCCACGGCCGCGGCGGACCGGGGTGCCGCAGCACCCAGGCATTGGTGCGCAGATTGGGTTGATGCCCCGCCCATAGCGCGGCGCCTGGAAGCTCGGGGTCGGGCGCAAACTCGCTGTCGAAACTGAGGCGTTCGAAGTCGAACCCATACATCCGGCCGGTCTGCGCCTGGATCAATTTTGGCGCTTCGGGCCTGCCGTGCATGCCCTCGGGCTTGTCCAGCCAGCCGCGCTGCTTGAGCACCGCCTCCAGCCCCAGCGCCTCGTCGCACATGCGCCGCGCACGCTCGCCAACCGGGATGCGCGCAACGATCAGGAAGTAGCCCATGATCGCTTCGTCGAAGCCCACCTTGACCTGGTTTTGCAGGTCGCGGTCCGGCTCCGGCACGCCGGCGGAAGCGAATTCGTTGAACAGGCTGGCGCGCCCGGCGGCGACGAAGCAGCCGGTGGCGAGCGCCGCAAAAATCAGCCCGTCGAGAAAGCCGGTCACGAACATCACCGGCAGCACGAACAGCGCCCCCAGCACGCCGCCGAGCGCCATGTAGCTGGTCACCCGCCGATCTCCCGGCAGACACAGCAGCGCAAGGCCGGTGGCCAGCCAGATCACGCCCGGCAGACCGGCGAACAGGGCGCCCAGCCATCCTTCCACGATCAGCAGCGCGAACAGGCCTGCCGCGATCGGAGCCAGCGCGGTCCAGTCCCACTGACGCGGCGGTTCCAGGGGCCGCAGAGGGTCTGTGCTCATACCGTGAACAGCCCGTACAGATAGATGGAGGAGGCGGCCACACCGATCGCGGCCCCCGCCTCACCGGCCCAGCGCCAGGGGCGTGTGCGCAACAGTCCCCAGAAACCGATGCCGGTGACCACCGCCAGCGCGCAGAACGTCGCTGTCGCCGCCATCAGCGCGGGCATTTCGCGCATCACGCTCGGCGTGGTGTCCAGGTTGACGCCGTACATCAGGCACACCACGCACAGGACCGTCCCGATGGTCGCCGCCATTGCGAACACGGCGCCATTGAGAATCAGCAGGTATCTCACGACAGGCTTCTCACGACTTGCGCGCGCGCCGTTGCAGAATCTTGAGCACCGGCACCAGCTCTCGCAGGACCTTGGGCTGGGTCAGCCCGGCCTTCAGAAGCAGCTTCGTGAAGTTGCGCGCGATCGCGTCGCGGCTGTCGAACACGGTGCCCACCATCGGGATGCTGCGATGGTCGATCATCACCACCCGGTCGGCCGGCTCGTCGCCGAAGCGGAACGCAAGCGTGACCTGAACCTCCAGGGGTTCCTGAGCCGCGGCCTGCCTGTCCTTGCGTCGTGCGGATACCATCGCCCTGGTTCTCGTGGAGGTTCCCGTGTCTTCCGATCGGCTGGTCTGTTTCGCTCACGGCAAGGAGAGCGGTCCCTGGGGCACCAAGATCACGCGGCTTGCCGAGGTGGCGAGGGCGCGCGGGTTCGAGGCCATCAGTCCGGATTATAGGCACACGCTGGACCCGCACGAGCGGGTGGCCTCGCTGGTCCGGCTGGCCCCGACGGCCCGGCGCCTGGTGCTGGTGGGATCGAGCATGGGCGGCTACGTGTCGGCGATGGCCTGCGCGAGCCTGAAACCCGACGCCCTGTTCCTGATGGCGCCGGCGCTGTACTTCCCCGGCTGGGATGAAGAACCCGCCGGAATCCCCGCCCTCTGCTCGGTGGTCCACGGCTGGGACGACGACATCGTCCCGGTCGAGCGCGCCCTGCGTTTTGCGACGACGCACCGGGCCGAGCTGCACCTCCTGCGTTCAGGCCACACGCTCAACGACCAGCTACCCGCCCTGAGCGACCTGCTGGACCGGCTCCTGATCAAGGTGATGGAAGCCTGATGCGCGCGCCCGACGAAGGGCCCCCGTCGGGTCCGCCCGCTAACAGCACGCGGGCTTGACCCGCTCCTGCAAGTCGGCCCGGTGGATGCGCTTCGCTTATCCACCCTACGCCGCTACAACGTCCTGCGTCGGCAGTCGCTGTTCTGCATTCGCAAGGGACCTACCGGAGGCTTCGCGGTGGCCACGCCGGAGCAGGAGCGGGCGATCCGGGCGGAGCGGGCGGAGCGGGCGGCGGGGGCGATACCGGGAGCCGCTGGCGCGATCCGCAACAAGTAGCATCGGCGCGCAGCACGAATTCGCTGCAGACCCTCCGCTCCGACAGGAGCGAAGAGTCTGCAGCGGATCGTTCACACGCTAGCCGCGGGAGGGGGCGGGCTGCTGGTGCTCGCCGCCGCGGGCTTCGACTTGGTTTCGGTTTTGGTTTCCGTCTTGGTTTCTGGTTTGGCGTCGGACTTGGTCTCGGGCTTCGCATCCGCCTTTGCGTCGGCTTTGGAGTCTGGTTTAGATTCGCCATCGCTGTCGCCGGCAAGATTTCTCTTGCCATCGGACTTGAAGTCGGTCTCGTACCATCCCGCCCCCTTGAGCCGGAAACTTGCCGCAGAAATCTGCTTGCTCAGCTTGGGCGCGCCGCAGACCGGACAGTCCGTTGGCGCAGGGTCCGTCATGCGATGGTTGATTTCCGACACGGCGCTGCAGGCGCCGCAACTGTATTCGTAAAGGGGCATGGATGACTCTGGGTTTTCGTTCCGTTTGAACCGACGAAGAACGCGGTGGGACGATCAGACATTTTTCAAGCGCCGTCCGCCTCAGGTGGCGGCCGGCTCCCGTATCGCCGCGAGTCTACTTCTTCTTGCCGGAAATCCTGACGACGCGACCGCCCTCGATCACCACGACCTGCCGCGCCTTGCCGCTGCCGTAGCTCCATTCCTCGATACCGCCCGGCCTGCGTTCAAGCTCGTCCGGACTACCCAGCACCCGCCGCACCTGATCCGGGGACATGTCCTTGACCACCCTGCCCTCTGCAATCGCCGCGTTCAGGCGCGCGTCCTCGGCCTTGCGCGCCTCATGCAACTTGAGCCAGGCCGCGTCGGCCTGTTCGCGCGACTGGCGGCTCTCCTCCTCACGCTGGTCGTAAGCCTTGCCAAGACTCGCATCCGCGTCGACCGCCGGCATTGTGCCGATCGACGGCATCGCGTGCGGCGCGGCGCCCGCGGTGCAGGGCTTGTCGGTGTAGACCGGCTTGCCCGCCACATCGCAACGGTAGACCGTTGCGCCGACTGGCAGCGTCAGCGCCATCATCGGAAGCAGCCAGCCGAGCCGCTGCGCGTTCATCGTTCCGGCGCCTGGCTCAGGAACGCCCGGCCTGGTCCGGGACCAGCATCAGCAGATCGGTGACTCCCGCATCCTGCCCGGCCTGCGTCAGCAAGGTCGTTACTTGCCCACGGTGGTGGGTCTGGTGGTTGAAGAAGTGAAGCACCAGGCTGGAGAACAGACGCTGCGCAGGCACGCCCTTCATGTTGCGATAGGACAGAACATGGTCCATGTCGGCATCGGTGAAGGACTTCGTCCAACCGACGATCACCTGATCGATGCGAACTCGATGCTCGCGCAGCGCAGCGAAATCCGGAAACAGAACCTGATTGAGCAGGGTCGGTACCGGCCACTCCAGGACGCTGTCGAGCGCCGGATGACGCGTCGGATGCGCACGAAACCGATGCAGCCAGATCGTGTCCGCGCCCACCAGGTGGTTGAGCGTGCCCATGATCGAGCCGAAGAAGGCCCCGCGGTCCGCCGCCCGTTCCTGCTCGCTCAACCTGGCGACGGCCTCGCAGACCTTGTCGTTCATCCACTGGTTATACGTCGCAAGCAGCACGAAATGCGGACACAGGCTCATGGCTCGGCGCTCCGGGGATCCCCAAAAAAGATCGGTGTGCCGCGCCATTGTGTCGCAGCCGGTGGATAATGCGCGCCCATTTTTCGCGCCGGTATCGAGTCGCCGTCATGGCCCAGTACGTCTACACGATGAACAAGGTGGGCAAGATCGTGCCCCCGAAGAAGGAAATCCTTCGCAACATCTCCCTGTCCTTCTTCCCCGGGGCCAAGATCGGGGTGCTCGGCTACAACGGCGCGGGCAAATCGACCCTGCTCAAGATCATGGCGGGCATCGACAAGGAATTCATCGGCGAGGCGCGTCCGCAGCCGGGGCTCAAGGTCGGGTACCTGCCGCAGGAGCCCAAGCTCGACCCGGCCAAGAACGTCCGCGAAAACGTGATGGAGGCCCTGTCCGACATCACCGACGTGCAGGCCGAACTGGATGCGGTCTACGCCGCCTATGCCGAGGAAAATGCGGATTTCGACAAGCTCGCCGCCAAACAGGCCGACCTGGAAGCCAAGCTGGCGACCGGTGGCGGCGAGAACATCGACGTGGTGCTGGACAAGGCCGGCGAGGCCTTGAACCTGCCACCCTGGGACGCAGAAGTCACGCGCCTTTCGGGCGGCGAGCGCCGTAGAGTCGCGCTGTGCCGGCTGCTGCTGAGCAAGCCGGACATGATTCTGCTCGACGAACCGACCAACCATCTCGACGCCGAGTCGGTCGCCTGGCTGGAAAAATTCCTCAAGGATTTTCCCGGTACGATCATCGCGGTCACGCATGATCGCTACTTCCTCGACAACGTCGCCGGCTGGATTCTGGAACTGGATCGCGGGCACGGCATTCCCTGGCAGGGCAATTACTCGTCCTGGCTGGAGCAGAAGGGCAATCGCCTGGAAGCGGAGCAGAAATCCGAGGACGCGCACTCCAAGGCGATGAAGGAAGAGCTGGAGTGGGTGCGCAAAAATCCCAAGGGCCGGCAGTCCAAGTCGAAGTCGCGCCTCAAGGCCTACGAGGAAATGGCGAGCCAGGAATTCCAGAAACGCGCCGAAACCCGCGAGCTGTACATCCCGGCCGGTCCGCGCCTGGGCGACGTGGTGATCGAGGTCAACAATGTCGGCAAGCAGTACGACGGCCGCTGGCTCTACAAGGGTCTGAACTTCACTGTACCCAAGGGCGCCATCGTCGGCATCGTCGGCGCCAACGGCCGCGGCAAGACCACCCTGTTCCGCATGCTGCTGGATCAGGAGAAGCCCGACGAGGGCAGCATCCGCATCGGCGAGACGGTGAAGCTCGGCTACGTCGATCAGAGTCGCGACGCGCTCAACGGCGAGCTGACGGTCTTCCAGGAAATTTCCGGCGGCAGCGATCTCGTGCGCATCGGCAATTTCGAGATGCCCGCACGCGCCTACATCGGCCGCTTCAACTTCAAGGGCGACTCGCAGCAGAAGCGCGTGAAGGATCTGTCCGGCGGCGAACGCAACCGCCTGCACCTGGCCAAGATGCTGCTGTCCGGCGGCAACGTGTTGCTGTTCGACGAACCGACCAACGATCTGGACGTGGAAACCCTGCGCGCGCTGGAAGAAGCCCTGCTCGATTTCTCCGGGTGCGCCCTGGTCATCTCGCATGACCGATGGTTCCTGGATCGCGTCGCCACGCATATCCTCGCATTCGAAGACAGCGGCGAGATCGTGTACCTCGAAGGCAACTATCGCGAGTACGAAGACGACTTCCGCCGTCGCACCGGCTCCGAGCCGGGCGTGAACCGAAGGGCGAGGCACAAGAAGCTGGCCTGAGCCGTATTGCGGGGCTAGGATGCTGGCACTGCCAGCGCCGGAACACGCCTATGGCCAGCCTCGTCGTTGGACGCGCGCCTCTGATGCCTCGGTCCCGCGTGGCAGCAGCAGCGCTCCTCCTGGGGCTCGCCCTCGGCACGCAGGCGCAGGACTTCGCACTCGACATTCCGCCGCAGGATCTTCAATCCGCACTGGTCGAAATGGCTGCGACGACCGGGGTGCAGCTCCTGTATTCGTCCGACGTCACGCGCGGCCTCGAGAGCCGCATGCTGCGCGGTCGCTACACGCCTGAAACCGCGCTGGCGCGCCTGCTCGAAGACACCGGCCTGAGCTTTCGCTACACGGCGCCCGACACCATCACGATCGAACGGGTGCATGAAGAGCAAGGGCTGCGTTCGCTCGGTCCGGTTTGCGTCGGCGCAACACAGCGCATCGCGGCCAAGGGGGCCAACGGCAGCACGGACCTGTTGGCCACCGAGAACAGCGGCAGCTATGCGGCACTCGGCGCGGCGCTGGGCGGCCCCGTTGCGCAGGAGCTGCGGCGGATTCCGCGCGCGGTCAGCGTGGTCGGCCAGACCCAGATTCGCGACCTGGCCATCGTCGATGTGGTGGACGCCATCCGCCTGCTGCCGGGCGTGACTTCGGTCGATCTGTCCGGGCACGAAATCCTGCCGGTGGTTCGCGGTCATGCGGTCACGCACTACCAGTACGATGGCGGCGCGGTGTCCAACGACGAGTTCGGCATTGTGCGCATTCAGGGCGACCTGTCGGCCTACGACCGGGTCGAGCTGCTGCGCGGGGGCGATGGATTCGGCAACGGTTTCTCCTCGCCCGGCGGCATCTTCAATTTCGTGCGCAAGCGGCCGCTGAATCATCGGCAACTGATCGTCGAGACGCAGGCCGGTTCCTGGGACGACTATCGCGGCATGGTGGATGTCACGGCCCCGCTCGGCTGGGATGGTCGGCTGCGCGGACGTGCGGTGGCCTTCGGCACGGACCAGCGGTCGTTCCGCGACCGTGAGGAACTGCAGCGGCAGGCCTACTACGGCGTGATCGAGGCCGATCTCGGCAGCTCCACCCTGCTCGCGCTCGGCACCCAGTATTCGCGTCAGGAGGCGACACCGTTCGCGGGCATTTCCGTGCCGGCCTTTTCGAGCGGAGCGCAGATCGGCCTGCCGCGCAGCACGTCGTTCCTGCTGCCCTGGCATGGCGCCGTCGATTATCGGCGCAATACCTACATGACCCTGGACCAGGCGCTGGGTCCGGACTGGAGCGCGGGCCTGGTGCTGGGCCGCGAGAACAACGACCAGACCTCGCTCGCAAGTTTCGTCGAGGGTCGCGTCGATCCCCAGACGGGCCAGGGCGTCGACCTGGTCAACGCCATCCTTGCCTACCAGCGGCAGAACACCACGGCGGACCTGAAGGTGCGAAGGCGCTTCTCGCTCTCCGGCCTGGAGCAGCAACTGATCCTGAGCTTCAGCAGCCTGCGTGTCCGGGGACACGACTATGCGGCCCTGGGTGACCCTGGGCGGACGCCGCTCGATGTCTTCGACTTCGATCCGGCTGACCATCCCCGGCCGGCGATCCCTCCGGACGAGTTCCCGGATCGCGATTTCCGGCTGCGTCTGTACAACGGCAGCGTCGCACTGACCCTGAGCCCCTGGGAGCCGCTGCAACTGACCGGAGCCTGGCGCTGGGACGTGCTCGAAGTGCCCGGTTTCTCCGCCGGCAACCGGCATTACGATGCGCCGTCCTACCTGGGCTTGAGCTATGCCGTGGACGCGCGCTGGAGCCTCTATGCCAGTTGGGCGGACGTGTACGAAAACCAGGGATCGCGGACGGCCAAGGGCGGCCGGGTGGATCCTGTCATCAGCAGCAGCTACGAGACCGGCCTGAAATTCACCTCGACGGATGGCGGGCTCAACGGGCTGCTCGCGCTCTACCGCATCGAGCAGAGGGACTTCGTTCGACAGGTGAGCGGCGAGCCGTTCGCCGACTGCTGCTACGACAACGGCAGCAACGAGCGCCGCATCAGCGAGGGACTCGACGCCGAGTTGAGCGGCGCCCTGCGCCCGGGCTGGCAACTGATCGCAAGCTACAACTACGGCCGCAATCGCCTGTCAGGCAGCGACAGCGCCGACCCCGGCGAACGTTTCGACAGCACGACGCCGCGGCATCTGTTCAAGCTCTGGAGCGTCTGGCAGCCACGGAGCGAAACCTGGCAGCGCCTGCGGCTCGGCGGCGGCCTGCGCGCGCAGAGTCGCGCGAGCTACAGCGATATCGACATCAGCGAGACGGAAAACCTCGAACGCTCGCAGGGCAGTTACGCCGTGGCGGACGCGCTCGTCGGCTGGCACTTCGACTCCCGCTGGAACGCGAGCCTGCACGTGCGCAACATTTTCGACCGCACCTACTACACGACCTTCGATCCCAACAACTTGAGCGCCAATCTCTACGGTGAACCGCGCAGCCTCCTGCTGACGCTGCGGGCGACCTATTGATGCCCATGCTCCGGCGCCCGATCGCCGCCCTGCTGCTGGGCCTCTCGCTGGCGGCGAAGGCGCACAGCTACCGTCTCGAACTTCCCGCGCAGGATCTGCAAGCCGCACTGGTGGAACTGGCGAATCAGGTCGGCGTGCAGCTTTTGTATACCGCCGACATCACGCGAGGCCATACCAGCCGGCCACTGAGCGGCGACTACTCGTTGCAGGCCGCGCTGACCCACCTGCTCGAAGGCGCCGGCCTGAGCTTCCGCTACACCGCGGAAAACACCATCACGATCGAACGCGCTCGGAAAAACGAAGGGTTACGCGCGATGGGCCCGGTACGTGTGGGCGGCACGCAGCAGATTGCGGCCACCGGCGCCAACGGCAGCCGCGACGTGTTTGCCACGGAAAATTCCGGCAGCTACACCAGCCGCGGTGCCGGCGTCGGCAGCCCCGCTCCCGAGCCGCTGAACCAGACCCCTCGCACCATCGGCGTGCTGACGCAGCAGCAAATGCAGGACCAGGCCACCGTCGAGTTGTCGGAGGCGCTGATCCGGCTTCCCGGCGTCGCCGTCGAGGCCTTGCCCGACGAACTGGCTTCCGCGTACGTGCGCGGCCATCCCATCGAGGATGTCCAGATCGATGGCGGCGCACCGATTTCCTATTTTCAACACCAGCTTCACGCCGATCTTAGCGCCTACGACCGTATCGAATTGCTGCGCGGCGCCGATGGTTTGGGCTATGGCTACGTCTCGCCCGCCGGCACGCTGAACCTGGTGCGCAAGCGGCCGCTGGACCACGCGCAGCTCATCACCCAGGTCCAGGCCGGCTCCTGGAACGAGTACCGCACCATGCTGGACGCAAGCAGCCCGCTCAGCCAGGACGGCCGGGTGCGCGGACGCAGCGTCGTGTCGACCGTGGACAAGGACTATTTCTACGACAACGGCCGCCTGAGCCGCTCCTCGTTCTACGGCATCCTGGAAGCCGATCTGGGACCGAGAAGCCTGCTGGGCCTGGGACTCAATTATTCGGATCAGGACGGCACGCCCTGGGGTTCTGCCGGGCTGCCCGCTTACGAATCCGGCAAGCCGCTGCCCTTGCTGCGCAGCACCTCATTCATTTTCCCCTGGGAGAAACAGGGGCGGATCACGCGCAATCTGTTCGCCAACCTGGAGCAGGGCCTGGGCGAGAACTGGAGCGCGAGGCTGGCTCTGGACTAGGTACTCGAAGACCGGGACGAAAAATTCCTGCCCCTGTTTGGACCTCTGGAAGCGGACGGCGGAGTCAGCTCCGGCTTCGTGTTTGGGTCTCCGATCGTGCGGAACCTTCGGACCACCCAGCGGCTGGCCGATTTCAAGCTCGGCGGCCGCTTCGAGATGTTCGGGCTCGAACAAAAGCTGGGCCTGCACCTCGACCAGGCCAGGGATGACTATCGCTACGCCAACTACCTCACGGATCTCACCGAATACGTGCCGGTGGACTTGTTCAACTTCGATCCCGGGGCCTATCCGGAACCCCGGATCATCGGACTCGACGAAACCCAGCGTGGGCACTTTCTGACGAAGCGATCCAGCGGCACGGTGTCGCTGACGCTCAGTCCCTGGGCTCCGCTGAAACTCATCGGCGTCTATCGCTGGATCGCGCTGGAGATCAATGCGATGCGGGATCATCGCGATGCCCCCTCGTACCTGGGGCTGAGCTACGCCCTCAACCCGCGCTGGAATGCGTATTCCAGCTGGGCCGAGGTCTACCACTCCAACAGCGGTTTTGCGGACGAGCGCGGCCGCATCCTGGCGCCCACCGTCGGCAGCCATTACGAGACGGGTCTGAAATATCTTTCGTCGGACGGTGAGCTGAATGCCTCGCTGGCGCTGTATCGCATCGAGGAAGAAGGCTTCCGGCGCCTCGTCCGTTTTGAACAAGGCCGGTTTCCGTTCTGCTGCTACGACTTGGGCAGCAACCAGCGCGTGCTGAGTGAGGGTGTCGAGCTGGATATCGCCGGAACCCTGCGAGCCGGCTGGAAGGTGTCGATGGGCTACGCCTACAACCGCAATTCCTACGAGGGCAGCGACAGCGATTTCCCCGGCGAGCCTTTCAACATCCGTGTGCCGAAGCACCTGTTCAAGCTGTGGAGTACCTGGCAACCCCAGGCAGCGGGGTGGACGCCTCTGAGTCTGGGTGGCGGGATTCAGGCGCTGGACCCGGCGGCCAGCGGCCCCGCCCTCAAGGTTGTGCAGCGCGGCTATGCGGTGATCGATGCGCACATCGGCTGGCAATTCAATCCGCGTTGGTCGACGACGCTGAATCTCAACAATGTGTTCGACCGCGAGTATTTCCTGAGCAAGAGCACCCTGGGTTTCGGTGGCAATTTCCACGGCGAGCCGCGCAATTTCCTGCTGACGCTGCGCGGGACCTATGACTGAACGGACGGCCAGCTCAGCCTGGAGTGGTGGATGCGCTTCGCTTATCCACCCTACGGGCCGGCGCGGCGTCGGTTCGCCTGAACAGCATCAGGTCGAACGCCGCCTGCGTGACGAAGGACTCGTGCAACTCCAGGGCCGCACGCCGTTCCGGCCGGGCCTTCCACCCATAGGGCGTCATCAGCAGCAACTGCTTCAGGCCCGACTGCGTCAGGCTCAGCGGAACGCGCAGTCGTTGTCGCCCGCACAGTTCAAAATCCGTCTCGAAACCGGCCAGAAACTTGTCCGGCTCGTGCGCGCGCACTTCCTTGAAGAGCCCCTCCCGCAGACTCCACAGATGATCCGCGGCAGGCGTCACCAGCAGCACATGCGCTCCCGGTTTGAGTACGCGCTGCATCTCCCGGACGTGCAGGGGGCAGAACAGGCTGCTGACCAGATCGACCGAGGCATCGGCCACCGGCAGCACAGCGCCGCTGCCCACCAGCCAGGTGATGGAACCGCTGAAGCGCTTCGCCGCAAGCTGGACCGCCGCCCTGGAGATATCGAGCCCGATGACCTCGGCGGCGATGGAAGGAAACGCCGAGGTGTAGTACCCCTCACCGCAACCGATATCAACCAGGGTGCCCAATCCAAGAGGGCCGAGGAGATCCAGAACCGCCTCGCGCAGCGGCGCGTAATGACCGGCGTGCAGGAATTCGCGTCGAGCGCGAACCATGTCCGGCTTGTCTCCCGGCTCGCGGCTGTTGCGGTGCTGGGCCAGCAGCAGGTTCACGTAACCTTCACGGGCGACATCGAAGCTGTGGCCACGCGCGCAGGTCCAGACCCGGGTCAGTCGATCCAGGGGCAGGCGGCAGGCGGGGCAGACAATGCAGGACATTCGGCGCGGTGAAGACGTAAATCGGAACTTAGCCTAGAGGAACTGACAGCGACTGGGCGGGGTCCGCGCATAATCGCCATTCAGTCATGGAAACCGCCGCACGTGTGGCTATCTGATCTTTCGGTAAAGCGCCCGGTGCTGGCCACGGTGCTCAATGCCCTGCTGGTGGTGTTCGGCGTGTTCGCGCTGATTTCGGCACCCATCCGTGAGTATCCGGACATCGATCCGCCGATCGTGTCGGTGAGCACCAGCTATGTCGGCGCGTCCGCCGCGGTGATCGAGACCCAGATCACGCAGATCCTCGAAGACCAGATCGCCGGCATCGAGGGCATCAAGACCCTGACCTCGTCCTCGCGTGACGGACGCTCCAGCATCTCGGTGGAGTTCGAACTCGCGCGCAATATCGACGATGCCGCCAACGACGTGCGCGACCGTGTCTCGCGCACCTTGCGCAATCTGCCGGACCAGGCCGACCCGCCGGAGATCACCAAGGCCGACGCGGACGCCTCGCCGATCATGTTCTTCGTGCTGTCCTCAGACCGGCTCAACCGCCTGCAACTCACCGACTACACCGAACGTTATCTGGTCGATCGCTTCGCCACGATCGACGGCGTGTCGCGGGTCAGCCTCGGCGGCGATCAGCGTTACGCCATGCGCATCTGGCTGGACCGGCAGCGTCTGACCGCGCGCGGTCTGACCGCAGCCGACGTGGAGCAGGCGATCACGCAGCAGAACGTGGAGCGGCCGGCGGGGCTGATCGAGTCCGTCGATCGCGATTTCACGCTGCGCACGGAGCGCGCGTTCACTACCCCGGAAGCTTTTGCCGACATGGTGATCGCGCGCGGCACCGAGGGCTTTCCGGTGCGGGTCAAGGACGTCGCGAAGGTCGAACTGGGCGCCGAGAATCCGCGCACCGCGTTCCGCGCCAACGGACGCGAGACGCTCGGCGTGGGTATCACCAAGACGTCGAACGCCAACACCCTGGAGGTGGCGCGCGCCACCCGCACGCTCGCGGATCAGCTTCGACCCGAACTGCCGGAAGGCATGACGCTGGAGATCAACTTCGATACCTCGGAGTTCATCGAGGCGGCGCTGCACGAGGTGCAGCTGACCCTGGTCTACGCCGCCTTGTTCGTGATCCTGGTGATCTACGTGTTCCTCGGCAGCGCACGCGCGACGCTGATTCCTGCGGTGACGGTGCCGATCTCGCTGCTGGCGTCGTTCATCTTTCTGTACGCCTTTGGATTTTCGATCAACATCCTGACCCTGCTGGCCCTGGTGCTGGCCATCGGTCTGGTGGTGGACGACGCCATCGTGATGGTCGAGAACATTCACCGCCGGCTGGAGATGAACGAGCCCCCGCTGCTGGCAGCGTTTCGCGGTGCGCGCGAAGTGGGCATGGCGATCATCGCGACCACCGCGGTGCTGATGGCGGTGTTCACGCCGCTGGCGTTTCTCGGCGGCAATGTCGGGCGGCTGTTCAGCGAGTTCGCGCTGGCGCTGGCGGCGGCGGTGGGCTTCTCGGGCGTGATCGCGCTGACGCTGTCGCCGGTGCTGTCGGTATGGTTGCTGCGGCGCCAGCCTCATTCCGACAAAGGTTTTTTCGCGCGCTTCGATCGCATGTTCGCCCGGATCGAGACCGGTTACGGCCGCATGCTCGGCCGCTTCACCCGCCGGCCGCTGGTGTCGTGGGTGATGCTGCTGGTCATTTTGGGCGGCGTCGTGGCCCTGTTCGCGGCCATCCCGAAGGAGTTCACGCCGGTGGAGGATCGCGGCCAGTTCATCGTCAGCGTATCCGCGCCGGAAGGCGCCAGTTTCGGCTACACCGCCGGCATCCTGGAACAGGCGGAAAAGCCCCTGGTGGCGCGGCTGGGGGACGGCGAGATCGCGCGCGTGCTGTTTCGGCTGCCCGGGTTCGGCGGCGCAGACCAGGTCAACAGCGGTGCGCTCGCGGTGAGCCTGACACCCTGGGAGCAGCGCGAACGGCATTCGTCGCAGATCGTCGAGGACGTGTCCCGCGAGCTGGCACCGATCGGCGGCGCGCGGGTGATCGTCACCCAGCGACCCGGCTTCGGCGGCCGCGGCGGACAGGCCGTGCAGGTGGTGATGGGCGGTCCGAGTTACGAGGAACTGGCACGGTGGCGCGACCGCGTGCTCGCGCGCGTCGGCAAGGAAGTGCCGGGCCTGACGCGGCTGGATTCGGACTACAAGGAGACCAAGCCGCAGATCCAGCTCGACATCGACGTCGGCCGCGCCGGCGATCTCGGCGTGCAGATCGCGGACGTGGCCGGCGCCATCGAGTCGATCTTCGGCGAGCGCCGCGTGACCCGCTACCAGGATCGTGGCGAGGAGTACGAGGTGATCCTGCAAGCACCCGCGGCGGATCGCGCCGACCCTTCGACCTTGTCCCAGGTCAACGTGCGCGCGCTGTCCGGCGAACTCATCCCGCTGTCCAATCTCGTCCACACCCGCGAGCGCGCCGCCGCCGCCACCTACAACCGCACCGACCGCCTTCGCTCGATCACGATTTCAGCCAATCTGGCGACGGGGTTCACCCTGGGCGAAGGCCTGAGCGCGATCGAGCGCATCGTGCGTGAGGAATCGGGCGGGCTCGCGCGCATCGGCTACAAGGGCGAGTCGCGCGAGTTCCGCGAATCCAGCCAGGCGCTGTATTTCACCTTCGCCATGGCCCTGGTGATCGTGTACCTGGTGCTGGCCGCGCAGTTCGAGAGCTTCATCCATCCGGTCGTGATTCTCAGCACCGTGCCGCTGGCGGTGTTCGGTGCGCTCGCCGCGCTGTGGGCGCTGGGCATGACGCTCAACATCTATTCGCAGATCGGCATCGTGATGCTGGTGGGGCTGGCAGCGAAGAACGGCATCCTGATCGTCGAGTTCGCCAACCAGCGTCGCGACCAGGGGTTTGCGTTCGACGAGGCGCTGATCGATGCGGCGCGCGTGCGCCTGCGCCCGATCCTGATGACTTCGATCGCGACCATCGCCGGCGCCATCCCGCTGATGTTCGCCAGTGGCGCCGGCTACGAGGCGAGGCAGATTCTCGGCGTGGTCATTGCCTTCGGTGTCGCGTTTTCCACCGTGCTGACCTTGTTCATGGTGCCGGCGTTCTATTGCGCGCTGTGCCGTCGCACCGGCTCGCCGGGACGCCATGCGGCGCGCCTCGCCGAGCAGACACAGGGGCTGGCGAAGTAAGGCTTCCGGCTTGGGCCAGACCCGTGCGCCGGTGCTTTGGTCAGCGCACCGTCGGCAGCCGGCCGAGTACATCGCGCAGCTCGTCCGGCATCGCTGCGCTCAGGATCAGCTTCGGAAATGCGCCCTCGGCCTGCAATCGAAGCAGGTGCGAATGCAGGAACATGCGCTTGAGCCCCTGGTCGCGGATCAGCTTGTCGTGATCGCGCTCGCCGTACTTGCGATCGCCGGCCACGGAATGGCCCAGCGCCAGCGCGTGCACGCGGATCTGGTGGGTGCGGCCTGAGAAGATCTGCACCTCGCACAGGGTGGCGTCGCGATAGCGCGCCTGCGGCGAGAAGCGCGAGTGCGAAGGCTTGCCGTCCTCCTCGTCCACGTCGGTGTAGCGCTCACCCGAGGCCAGGGTGTTCTTGACCAGGGCGGCATCGACATCGCGATCCTCCCCTCGCCAGCGGCCGACCAGCAGCGCGAAATAGCGCTTCTCCGTCGTCCCTTCCTTGAATGCCCGCTGCGCGCGCAGCAGCGCCGGGCGCGACTTGGCCAGCAGCAGGATGCCACTGGTGTCGCGGTCCAGCCGGTGACACAGCTCGACGAACTCGTACTTGCCCCAGGCGCGTATCGCCTCGATCACGCCGAACGTCAGCCCGCTGCCGCCGTGCGAGGCATAGCCGGCGGGCTTGTCCAGCGCGAGGTAATGCTCGTCCTCGTGGATCACCGCCTCGCGCAAGCGATTCAGCACCTCGTCCGGCGGACGCACCGTCTCGCCCTTCTCGGCGATGCGGACCGGCGGGATGCGCACGTCGTCGCCGTCGGCCAGTTTGCGCTCCGGCTTGGCGCGTCCCCCGTTGATCCTCACCTGGCCGGATCGCAGCAGGCGGTACACATGCGACTTGGGCACGCCGGGCAACTGGCGCAGAAGAAAATTGTCGATCCGCTGGCCCTCTTCGCGTGGGCCGGCCTTGACATGCCGCACGGCAACAACAGTCTGTGGCAAAATGATTCAACTCCGAAGGCTTAACGACAATTCGCTCCCGGAGTTCGTCACCCGGCAGCCGCATGTGCGGTTCGCTGGACGTGATTGGAATACACCACGATGGCTTCTGGCCTCCCCGCGATCGCAACCAGCTTAACCGCTTCGCGGTGGGGTCGAAACGTTGGGCGACGCACCAAAGAGCGGTGCGCGCGCGACGGCCACCGAAACCCTGCGCTCCCGCCAGGCTTCGGGCAAAAACGAAAACGCGCGCAAAAAGAAGCGCGGGCACGTTCATCCCCTGCCGGGCGGTCGAGCTTTAACCGAGACCGCAAGCATGAAACGTATCCTCATCAACGCAACCCAGCCCGAGGAGCTGAGAGTGGCCATCGTCGATGGCCAGAAGCTGCATGACCTCGATATAGAACTGGCGTCACGAGAACAGAAGAAAGGCAATCTCTACAAGGGACGCATCACGCGGGTCGAGCCCTCGCTCGAGGCCTGCTTCGTCGAGTATGGCGGCGAGCGCCACGGCTTCCTGCCGATCAAGGAGATCGCGCGCAACTACGTGAACGGCTCGGGTCCGATCAAGGACCTGGTCCGCGAAGGCATGGAAGTGATCGTCCAGGTCGAGAAGGAGGAGCGCGGCAACAAGGGCGCGGCCCTGACGACCTACGTCTCGCTCGCCGGCCGTTATCTGGTTCTGATGCCCAACAATCCGAAGGCCGGCGGCGTGTCGCGCCGGGCCGAGGGCGACGAGCGCGAGGAAGCCAAGGCCGCGCTGGAGGCGATGGACCTGCCCGACAACATGGGCGTGATCGTGCGTTCCAACGGCGTCGGGCGCACCGCCGAAGAGCTGCAATGGGACGCCAACTACCTGATCGAGATCTGGACCGCGATCGAGAAGGCCGCCGGCGAAAAGTCCGCCCCCTTCCTGATCTACCAGGAAAACAATATCATCCTGCGCGCGCTGCGCGACTACCTGCGCCCGGACATCGGCGAGGTGATGATCGACAACCCGGAGATCTACGAGACCGCGCGTGCCCATCTCGGCGCAGTGATGCCGCAGCACCTGAGCCGGCTCAAGCTGTACAAGGACGAAACCCCGCTGTTCTCGCGCTTCCAGATCGAGAGCCAGATCGAACTCGCGCACGAACGCCAGATCCGCCTGCCTTCCGGCGGCGCGATCGTGATCGACCGCACCGAGGCGCTGACCTCCATCGACATCAACTCCGCCAAAGCCACCGGCGGCGGCGGTATCGAGGAGACCGCGCTCAATACCAACCTCGAAGCCGCGGACGAGATCGCGCGCCAGTTGCGGCTGCGCGACCTGGGCGGCCTGATCGTGATCGATTTCATCGACATGAACAGCACGCGCAACCAGAAGGAAGTCGAAAAGCGGCTCGAAGAAGCCTGCGACAGCGACCGCGCGCGCATCCAGTTCGGGCGCCTGTCGCGCTTCGGCCTGATGGAAATGTCGCGCCAGCGCCTGCGCCCGTCCCTGGGCGAGCACACCCAGATCGCCTGCCCGCGCTGCGACGGCAGCGGCCAGATCCGTTCGGTGGAATCGCTGTCGCTGTCGATCCTGCGCCTGATCGAGGAAGAGGCGATGAAGGACCGTACCGGGCGCGTGATCGCACAGTTGCCGGTGGACGTCGGCACCTTCCTGCTCAACGAGAAGCGCGCCCAGGTGCGCGAGATCGAGAGCCGCAACCGCGTGTCGATCACGCTGGTGCCCAACCCCTCGATGCACACGCCCAACTACGAAATCCGCCGGGTCCGCGGCGATCATCTGGCGCAGGACAACAACAGCGCCGTCAGCCACCTGCTGGCGCAGAACTTCGACGCCGAGGCGCACGAGGAGATGGCCGACACCAAGTCGCCGGCCAAACCCACGCCCAAACCGGCGGTCGAGCAGATCATCCCGTCCACGCCCGCACCCATCGTCGAGCCGGCGCCCGCGCCGGTCGCCGTTCTCACGCCGGCGGCGCTGATGCAGGTGCTGCCGGAAGGATTCTGGGCACGCCTGCTATGGCTGTTCGGCTTCATGCCGCGGCCGCGCGCGCCCAAGGTGGAAAAGCCGGTGGCAGTCAAGCCGGCCAAGCCGGACAAGAAGGACGGCCGTCGCGAGGAACGCAGCAGCCAGGATTCGCGTCGAGACAACGGCAAGGACTCCTCGCGACGCGATCCCGGTCGACGCGAAGAGCCGCGGGTTTCCGACCGTTCGGGCAGCAAGGATCGCGCGGGTGAGAATCGCCGTGACGGGCAGCCGCAGCAGGCATCCCCATCGCGACGCGAGGGCGGCCGTGATGCCAATCGCCCGCCCAAGCAGCCGCAGCCCCAGGCTCAGCGCCGCGAAGAGCGGCCGCCGCAGCTCGAACGTCCGCCGCAGGCGCCCAAGGCGCCTCAGCAGGGCAGCGGCCGGTCACAGCAGCCGGCGCCGCAGAAGCCACGCGAGCCGAGCCTGGAAGCGGCATCGGAGCTCTCGATGGACACCGGGCCCGCCGGCGCGGAAGGAGTCGGTCCTGCACCTGTCGGCGAACGTTCCGAGGGCAGCGGCGGCAGATCCTCCCGCGGTCGGCGCGGACGTCGCGGGCGCGGGCGTGGCGAAGGTCGCGAACGCGAAGAAGGTGCACGCGAGGAATCGGAGGGTCAGACGCCGGAGAACAGGCCGGAAGAGGCGCCCGGCGCCGGCGCCCGCGCGCCGTCTCGCGACTCCCTGCCTGCGGATCTTGCCGCCGCGCTGGGACGTGCCGCGACGGCCGGGGTTGCGGCAGCGCCCGCGGACCTCGCCAGCCCGGAAGCCGACCCTGCGTCCGATCCGTCGCTTGAAACCGAGTCCTCGTCGGCTGCTTCGGATTGGCCGATGGAATACTCGACCATCGGGGCCGGGACGGTCGTGGAAGCGGTTTCCGAGCCGGTTCAAAGCAGGGCCGAAACCCCCGCCGCTGAACCTGCAATCGTGGCCGAAGCCCAGGCGTCGACCCAGCAAGCGGTAGTGCAGATCGAATCGCCGATCGACCAGAGCCTCGTCGATACCGTTGAGGTGCCCGTTCCCCCGGAGTACCGGGTGAATACCCCTGAGGCGGTCACCGCCCCGCCGGCCGTGGTCGTGGCGCCTGCCCCGACACCCGTGCTGGGCTTCTCGACTCCCATCAGCGCCGGACGCTTCCAGCAGGTGGAGACGCGTTTTCCACTTCCGCCTTCCCTGCCGCCCGTGGCGAGCGACGTTCCGGTCCCGGCGGACCCGGCCGAGGCGGGGACTGTCACCAACGATTCATCGCCTGCCGAGAAGAAGGCCGCCGAAGCGACGTCCGCTATCGAGTAGGTTGGTTGTAGGTGGGCATAGGTCGGCTCAAGCCCGCATGCTTTTCGCGGGCGGAGTCGACCTGCGCCCTTCGTCGAGTGCGCGCAGTGTCGGTTCCGCCTCCGGCTTGAACCGACCTACAACCGACCTGCACCCGCCGATTCGCCGCTCACCACATCAGGTCGTCCGGCACCACATGATCCTTGTACGGATCGTTCTCATCCACCGCCGGCTTGGCGGTGTTGTGTGACACCACGGCGTGCGGATCGCGCTCGCGGACTCGGTCCGCGGTATCGGACGGGACGATCTCGTAGCGGCCCTCGCTGCGGACGATCGCAAGCTGCCCGCTGACCAGCTTCTCGCGCATCGGCCGATCCACCGGAATGCGGCGGATCTTCCTGCCGTCGATGAAGTTGTACAACTCCTCACCGTCCGCCGGTTTGGCCACACGGTGTTGCTCGACCAGTTGCTTGATCTGCGCCCGGCGCGCCTTCTGCTCCTGCTTCTCCTGAAGCGCCCGATTCAGCTCCAGGTCGCGCGCAGCCTTGGCCTCGGCGGCGCGCTGTTCGGCCAGCGCCCTGGGATCGGGTGCAGACGGCGGGCGCTTGGCCTGCTCGCGGCGCTGCTGGTGCTGTTCCTTGCCAGCCTGCTTGGCCTTGTTGAGGTTCAGCAGTCCGGCCTGAAGAAGTTGATCGCGTAGGGAGAGGCTCATGGTGCGGGATCGTCTGAGGCTTTGAAACACAAGCGCTTGAGGCGGGACGCGGCGCGCTTCCGGGACGCTTATCTTGCCGCAGCCGGAGCGGCCTTGCTCCGTCCTCCGCGCTCCGCGGCCGTGCCTCGATCCCCTGCCCTGCGGTAGCCTTCGAGCCCCGCCAGAATCACATCCCCCCGGAAGGCAAGGAATGATCACCACCGCATCAGGCTTGCAGTACGAAGACACCCAGACCGGTAGCGGCGCCGAAGCCCGGGCCGGGCAGCGCGTGAGCGTGCATTACACCGGCTGGCTGTATGTGGACGGCAAGGCCGGTACGCAGTTCGATTCCAGCAAGACGCGCGGCCAGCCGTTCCGCTTTGCGCTCGGCGCAAGCCAGGTGATCCAGGGCTGGGACGAGGGCGTTCAGGGCATGAAGGTGGGTGGCACGCGCCGGCTGATCATTCCCGCCGATCTCGGTTACGGCCCGCGCGGTGCGGGTGGCGTGATTCCACCGAACGCAACGCTGCTGTTTGAAGTGGACCTGCTCGGGGTCTGAATCTCGCGGCGCGGCGCCGTCGGACTCCATCGCGGGAATCACGGCCGGCTCCCTGCGCTTCCTCGATGGCCCTCAGGGAGCCCCGAGCGCTCCGATCCCTGCGCAAGTCGCGGGGTGGCTTCATTCCTGCGGGTCGTCCGGTTCCGCATCCGCGAAACCGCCCCCCTTCGCTCAGTCCCTCCAGGCCGGCAGCACACTTCCCTGCGGCACGAAGCGCAGCGCCTCGCCGTTATTGCAGTAGCGCAACCCGGTCGGACGCGGACCGTCCTCGAACACGTGCCCCTGGTGGCCGCCGCAGCGTGCGCAGTGATATTCGGTGCGTGCATAGCCGATGTGGTGATCGACCTTGGTCTCCAGCCGGCCGGGAATCGGCTCCCAGAAGCTCGGCCAGCCGGTGCCGCTCTCGAACTTGGTGTCGGACTCGAACAGCGGCATCCAACATCCCGCGCAGACGAAGGTGCCGGGCTGCTTCTCGTGGTTGAACGGATGGGTGCCGCAGACCTCGGTGCCCTCGGAGCGCAGCACGCGGTATTGCGCCGGCGTGAGCAGGCTCTTCCACTCGGCATCGGTCTTGTGCAGCGGGGTCACGGGGTTAGGATTCATCGGGTATCTCCTTAAGAATTCTCTGCACAGTTCTGAATTCAAGGGCAGGTCGGGTGCAGGTCGGCTCCGGCCAGGGCTTTTCGTGGCCGGAGCCGACAGGCGCAGGGCTTCGTCGAGCGCGCAGCGTCGGTTCCGTCTTCGGCTCGAACCGACCTACGCGCCGGACCGAACCTGTGCAGATCCTCCCTAAACGGCGATCAGCACTTCGGTGAGTATGGCCCTCACCTTGGTCATGCCGATATCGATGGAGCGATGAATCTCGTCGTGAATACCGCCGCTGCCGATGCCCGCAGCCCAGTTCACGGAGACCGCGAGGCTGGCGTAGGTCATGCCGAGTTCGGCGGCGAGCGCGGCCTCGGGCATGCCGGTCATGCCGATCATGTCGCAGCCGTCGCGCGTGAGGCGTCGCACTTCGGCCGGCGTCTCCAGTCGCGGGCCCTGGGTGATGCCCATCACGCCGCCATCGCGGACGGTGACCCCGGCGTCGATCGCGGCTTGCAGGAGACGCTGGCGCAGGCTCGGCGTGTAGGGTTGCCCAAACTCGACGTGGCGCAGTTCGCTGCCACGCGAGCCGTCGGAAAAGGTGTGCTCGCGGCCCCAGGTGTAATCGATCAGATCGTCCGGCACCGCGACCTCGCCCGGCGCGAACCAGGGCGCGATGCCGCCGACCGCGGCGATCGCAATCACCTCGCTGACACCCACCTTCTTCAGCGCCGTCAGATTCGCGCGGTAGTTGATCCTGTGCGGCGGAATCCGGTGACCCTCGCCGTGCCGGACGAGAAACACGACCGCGGTCCCCTCGACCCGGCCGAACATCAGCAGCGACGAGGGTGACCCGAACGGCGTATCCACCTCGCGGCGGGCGTCGATGATCAGGCCGGGCCAGGGATTCATGCCGGTGCCGCCGATGACTGCGATTCGACTCACGTGGACCTCACCGCGTAGATGGCCGGAAGTTGCCGCCAGTATTCCTTGTAGTCCATGCCACAGCCGAACACGTAGCGGTCCTCGACGCTGAGGCCGACGTACTCGGCGAACGCACCGGGGGCGCGGCGACCGTGCCGCTTCTCCGCCAGCACCGCGACCCGCAGGCTGGCCGGCCGGAACTCGGACAGCGCGCGACGGATCGCGACCAGGGTGTGACCCTCGTCGAGGATGTCGTCGATCACCAGGACGTGTCGCTGCGCGATCTGCTGCGCGTCCGGCTGCCGTTTCCACACCAGCCCGCCGCCCTCGGTGGCGCCGCGATAGCGCGTGGCGTGCAGGTAGTCCTGTTCGAAGGGCAGCGTCAGGCGCCGCGTCAGTTCGGCGGTGGGATACACGCCGCCGTTCATCACGCACAGCACCAGCGGATTCAACTGCGCGTAGTCGGTCGCCACTACGGCGGCCATGCGGCCGAACGCGGCCTGCACCGAATCGGCATCGTGCAGGCAATCCGCCTGCGCGCGAACCGCGAGCGCATCCTCCAGCCGGGGGGTCATTCGCTCGGTATCCGGTACAGCCGCTCCAGACGACGACTGCGCGCCAGACTGGGCCGCAGATCGTGCAGTGCGTCGATCAAGGCCACGCTGGCGGGACGATCGTTGCAAACCGGCAGCATGTCGCAACCCGCCGCCAGCGCCATCCGCGCGCGGTCTTCCATCGAGCCGACCACCGCCGCGCCGTTCATCGACAGATCGTCGCAGAACACCGCGCCGCGAAAACGCAGGCGGCGCCGCAACACTCCTGCAATCCACTTGCGCGACAGCGAGGCCGGCGTCTGGTCGAAGGCGGTGTAGCGCACGTGCGCCATCATCAGCGACTCGATGCCGGATTCGATCAGGGCGCGGAACGGCGCCAGCTCGGTGCGCTCGATCTGGTCCAGCGGACGCCGGTCGACCGGCAGCTCGTGGTGCGAGTCCGCGGCCACCGCGCCGTGTCCGGGAAAATGCTTGCCGGTCGCGGCCATGCCGGCGCGGTTCAGGCCCAGGCGAAACGCCTGTGCGAGTTCGACGATGGTGTCGATGTCGCTGGCAAACGCACGATCGCCGATCACGCCGGACACGCCGATGTCGCGATCCAGGACCGGGGCGAAACACAGGTCGATGCCGCAGGCGCCAAGCTCCGAGCCGATGGTGTAGCCGTGCGCCTGCGCATCTTCCAGCGCACCCGCCCGGGTCTCTTCCATCAGCTTGCCCAGCGCGCCCATCGCCGGGATGCGCGAGAAGCCGACGCGGAAACGCTGCACGCGCCCGCCCTCATGGTCCACCGCCACCAGCAGGCGCGGCTTCTTGAGCGCGAGGACGCTGCCGCACAGCGCCCGCAACTGCTCCGGGTCGCGATAGTTGCGGGTGAACAGGATCACGCCGCCGACCAGCGGATGCCGCAGCACCTCGCCGTCCTCCGCCGTCAGCTCCAGCCCGCCGACATCGATCATCAACGGACCGATCAGCCCCGCGTCCCTGCCCGCAGCCATACGCCTCCTCGTCAAACGTTTTTCGCTATTCGTGCAACTCGACCTCGATCCCCACCGGTACCCGATCGTACAAGTCGACGATGTCGGCGTTGCCCAGGCGGATGCATCCCTTGGAACCCGGCATGCCCAGACGCGTCGTCGGGGGCGTGCCGTGCAGATAGATATAGCGCCGGAAGGTATCCACGCAACCCAGCCGGTTGCGGCCCGGCTCGATTCCCGACAGCCACAGGATGCGTGTGAGAATCCAGTCGCGCCGCGGACACTGTACGTGCAACGCCGGCGTCCAGATTTCCCCGGTCGGCCGCCGCCGCACCAGCACCGCTCCCGGCGGCTGCCCGCCGCCGATTTTGGCGCGAATCCGATGACGGCCGCGTGGCGTGCAGCCGGAGCCGTTGATTTCGCCGCAGCCGTTGGCGCCGGTGGAAATCTCGAACTCGCGCAGGCGGTGGCCCTCACCCCAGAGCACCAACTGCTGACAGCCGAGGTCGATCTCGATGTGCATCGATCTTCGATCTACCAGCTTCGATAGGGATGCAGCGCAAGGCTGTGGTTGTAATAGCGGCGCTCGTCGGTCACCTCGCGCCCCAGCCAGTCCGGTCGCGGGAACTCCTGGTTCTCGCCTTCCAGCTCGATCTCCGCCACCACCAGCCCCTGGTTGTCGCCGTGGAATTCGTCGATCTCCCAGGTGAAGCCCTCGCGCTCGACATAATGGCGGGCCTTGTCGACGCGCCCGACGCACAGCGTCTCCAGCATCTCGATGGCGTCCGCAGGCGCAATGTCGTACTCGTATTCGGCACGCGCGCGCCCCAGCACCGCCGCCTTGATGTTCAGCCGTGCCTGTTCGCCTTCCAGTCGCACCCGCACCGAGGCGCGGCCGTCGCCGCCCGACAGATACCCCTGCCGGAACGCCACGCTGCGCGCGACCTCCATCCGCCAGCCCTGGTGCGCGAGCAGGAATTTGCGTTCGATTTCGAGTGCCATGTCCGTTCCCTTCGACCGGAGCTAGTCTGTCACGAACAAGGCCATCGACTCGACGTGCGCCGTGTGCGGAAACATGTCCATCACGCCTGCACGCTTCAGTCGGTAACCGAACTCGTTGACCAGCCGGCCCGCATCGCGCGCCAGGGTCGCCGGATGGCAGGACACGTAGACGATGCGCGAAGGTTTGCGTGCCGCGATCACCGGGATCATCGCCTCCGCGCCGGCGCGCGGCGGATCCAGCAGCACGGCGTCGAAGGGTTTGAGCAGCCACGGCGCATCCGCTAGCGGCTTGAACAGGTCGGAAGCATGAAAGCCGATGTCCAGACCCAACCGCTGCGCGTTGGCGCGCGCACGTTCGACCAACGCGGTCTCGCCTTCCACGGCGGTGACCCGCGCCCCGGCGCGCGCCAGCGGAACCGAAAAATTGCCGAGCCCGCAGAACAACTCCAGCACCCGCTCTCCCGACCTCAGACGCATCCAGTCCAGCGCCTGACGCACCGCCTGCTGGCTCACCGCGGCATTGATCTGGATGAAATCCGTGGGCTGGAACTGCAAGCGGTCCGCCGATCCGTCGGGCGAGTAATCCAGCGTCCGCGGCGAGGGCTGCAAGGGCAGGATCGTGGACGGTCCGCCCGACTGTAAATACAGGTCGAAGTCCTCGTCGCGCGCAAGCTGCTCCAGCCGCTCACGATCCTTCTGCGCCGGCTTCTGAAGGACGCGCAGCACCAGCGCAACCGGATCGGCGCAGGCCACTTCGATCTGCGGAATCTGGTTGCGGATGCCCAGGCTCGCGATGCACTCGCCGAGCACGCGCAGCTTCTGGCCGACCCGTGGATCGAGCACCGCGCAGGATTCCAGCACGGCGAGAAACGGACTGGACCGCTCGCGAAAGCCCACCAGCACCGAGCTGCGTTTCTCCACCCATTTCACTCCCAGCCGCGCGCGACGGCGGTAGCCGATGCTGGGACCGGTGATCGGCGGAGCGATCTCGTCCGGCTCCACGCGACCGACCCGGCGCAGGGTCTCGATCAACTGTTTCTGCTTGAGCGCAATCTGCGCGGCGGGCGCCAGATGCTGGAGCGTGCAACCGCCACAGAGTCCAAAATGCGCGCAGGGCGGGGTGACGCGATCCGGCGATGCCAGCTCCACCTCGACTGTCTCGCCCTCATCCGCATCACGGTGTTTGCGCGTATAGCGAAACCGCACCTGCTCGCCCACCAGCCCCCCCGCGATGAAAACCACCTTGCCCTCGATCCGCGCCACCCCGCGGCCATCGTCCGCCACATCGACGATCTGCGCGCCGAACAGGCCCTCGGGCAGAGGCTTGCGGCGATGCGAGGAACGTGCTGGCAAGGGAGGACTCGAATTCCGGAAGGGCGCGAATGGTACGGGAAACGCTGGACAGGTCTGTCCCGGGCATGGCCCGCTCCTACAAGCATCGGATTGTGTAGGAGCGGGCCATGCCCGCGACCCGCTTGGCCTTATGCTTCCGCCGCGTTTTTGGTGACCCCCTCTCGAATGACTTCTGCTCGCTGCTGGCCCGCGCTCGCGATGCTGCTCCTCGCCTGCGTACCGGCCTTCGCTGCAATCCAGGCGGTCCCCGCCTACGTCCCCGCCGATGATTCGCTGATCCTCGAACGCCGGTCGGTCGATCGCGGCACGCTCGGCGAAGTGCGCGGCCTGCGGGCCGAGCTGGAGCGGAACCCGCGCGATCCGCGCCGTGCCGCGGCCTACGTACGTCGCGCCATCGCGCTGGGTCGCGCCTCGGGCGATCCGCGCTGGTTCGGCCATGCCGAGGCGGCGCTCGCGCCCTGGGCGGACATCGCCAACAAGCCCACGGAAATCCTGCTGCTGCGCGCGATCCTGGCACAGCGCCGGCATGCCTTCGACGAGGCCCGCCGCGAACTCGACACCGTGCTCGATCGCGAGGCGCTGAACGCAGAGGCGCTGCTGATCCGCGCCGTGCTGAGCATGGTGCAGGGCCGGCCCGCCGAAGCGCTGATCGATTGCAGCACCCTGCTGGTGCGCAGCCCGCAGCTGGCGGCTGCGACCTGCGTATCCGCCGCGCGATCCATCAACGGCTCCGCCCAGGCTGCGCTGGATGCCTTGAATAAACTCATCCCGGGCTTTCCCGATGCCTCCGAGGAAGAACGCAGCTGGGCGATGACAGTTGCGGCCGAGACCGCCGAGCGCCTGGGCCAGGACGCTGAGGCGGAACGGCTGTATCGCGCGGCCCTGCCGCTGGCCGCGGGGCGCAACCTCTACCCGGTCATCGCGCTGGCGGATTTCCTGTTGCGCAAGCAGCGTGGCGCCGAGGTCGAAACCCTGCTCCAGCCCTACCCGCCGGTCGATGGCATCCTGCTGCGCCGGGCGCAGGCCGGGCAAGGGCAGCCACGTTCGCGCTCGATCATCAGGAAACTGGAACAGCGCTTCTCCGAAGAACGCCTGCGCGGTCCGTCCTCGCACCTGCGCGAGGAAGCGATGCTCGCGCTGCTGCTGGCCGATCCCGCACGCGCGCTGCCGCTCGCTCAGGGCAACTGGCAGGCGCAGCGCGAGCCGCTCGATGCCCTGGTGCTGGCAGAGTCCGCCCTCGCCGCACGCCGTCCCGAAGCGGTCGCCGAGCTGCGCACCTGGATGCAGGCGACCCGCCTGGAAGACGCACGCATCGCCGCCGTCCTGGCCCGACTCGATGCGCTGGCCGGAGTGCAGCCATGAAGCACCTGGGCCTGCTTCTGCTGTTCGCCTGGCCGACCCTGGCCCTGGCGCACAAATCGAGCGATGCGTTTCTCTACCTGGAGTCGTCGGGCACGCAGATTTCCGGCCGCCTGGACCTGGCCCTGCGCGATCTCGACGACGCGCTGCAGCTCGACGCCGACGGCGATGCGCAGATCACCTGGGGCGAGGTGCGGCGCGCGCGGCCGGCAATCGAGGACTACGTCCGCCCCCGTCTGCAACTCGGCGGCGGCGACTGCCCGCTGTCGCTGACCACCCTGGAAATCTCCGAGCACAGCGACGGTGCCTACGCCGCGCTCGGGCTGGCCGCGACCTGCGCGGCGGAACCGGAGACGCTGCGTATCCGCTACGAGCTGATGTTCGAGTTCGATGCCCAGCACCGCGGCCTGCTGAGTCTTGCGCAGGGCGGCCCGCCGCGGACGGCCGTGTTCGCGCCAGACCGGCGCGAACAGGACTTCGACCGATCCGCCACCGCGTCCGGCCCGGTGTTCACGCAGTATTTCCGCGAAGGCGTGTGGCACGTCTGGACCGGCTGGGATCACCTGCTGTTCCTCGCCGCGCTGTTCCTGCCCGCGGTCCTGCGTCGCGAGGCCGGCGGATGGAAGGCCGCGCCGGACCTGCGCTCCGCGCTGTGGCCCACCGCCGCGCTGGTCACGGCCTTCACGATCGCACATGCGATCACCCTCACCATTGCGGCGATGGGCGTGCTCAGCCTGCCTTCGCGACTGGTCGAGTCCCTGGTCGCCGCGACCGTGGTGTTCGCCGGGCTCAACAACCTGGTGCCGATGGTGCACCGCGGCCTGATTGGCCTGGCCGCTGTGTTCGGTCTGATTCACGGCGCCGCCATCGCCGGCGCGCTGATTGAACTGGGTCTGCCGGCCGCATCCCGGGTGATCGCCCTGCTCGCCTTCAACCTGGGGGTCGAGGCAGCGCAACTGGCGCTGGTCGCGGCGGTGGTGCCGCTGGCTTACCTGGGCCGTCACTCGGTGCTCTACCGTCGCGCCGTGTTGCTGCCGGCCTCGGCCGCAATCACGCTGATCGGACTGGGCTGGCTGATCGAGCGGGCGTTCGATCTGAAGTTGATGCCGTAGGTCGGCTCCGCCCGCCGTTGTCTGCGGGCGGAGCCGACAACGCGCGGCGGGCTCGAGCCGACCTACGGTGTACCCGCGACTCGTCGTCACAGGGCAAAAAAATCCCCCGACGCTGCGGGGGATTTTTCAGGCTACGGTCTGGTCTACCCGACGATCAGTCGTCGCTGGGCGAGCCGGCGAGCGGCGTCAGCAGGTAAGGAAACCCCTGATCGAAGTCGCTTGCACTGACCTCCGCACCGTCGGTGAGCGGCGCATTGCCGACCGGAGCATCCGCAGGAGTGCAGAACGCGCCCGGCAGGGCGTGGCAGAGCGCGCCCATCGCGACACGAATCTCCGCGTCCACCACGTCATCGCCAGGACGACGGCCGTTGGGGAATCCGGCGTTGTCGCCGGCGAGCACGCCGAGACTCAGCTGCGCGCCTCTAGCCGTCGGCGCGATGCCGGTGTTGAGCCGCACCATTTCGGAAGCCGCCACGTTTGCGGGCTGGTTGAGCGTAGGGATACCGGTCAGGAACGCCGCCACCAGGTCCGTGCGTGGGAAGTTGTTGGGCGCCACATCGGTCAACTGGAGCGGGCCCGCAAACAGGATCTCGATCAGCTCGGGCAGGGTCGGGTGCGTCACATAGGTGGCGAACTGACCGTCGTCCTTGGGTTCGGAACGGTTGAACAGATCCTTGTCCTTGAGACCGATGACCACTTCGTTGACCAGCGGCATGCCCAGACGCGAGACCTGCACGAAGTCGCGCACGTCACGCGCCGCCCTGACCTGCTCGGGCCTCTCGGCCAGAATCCGGACCCTGGGCAGACTCGCCGTGGTCCAGGCTCCGATCACCGGCTCGTTGCCCGCCGTCAGACAGGCGATGGGAACTTCCAGCGCGAGCGTCGTGATGTTCTTGTCTTCGAGCGTGTTGTCCTCGCCATCCACCGGCCCCAGGGGGTTGAAGTTGATGAGGTCGAAGGTCTCGCCGAGGTTGACGACGAAGCCCTCCTTGCGCTGACCGGCAAACACGCGACCGGCCGTGGCGCAGCCCGGGATGCTGATGTCGTAGATGTGGGTATTGGCGTATCGCGGGTAATCCGGAATGGTCTTGTTGCCAATGTTGTCCACCGGTTTGCGGAAGGTGGTCGCGCCCGTTTCGAGGTTGGCGATGGGCTCCGGTGTGCCGCTGCGACGCGCGCCGCGGATCACCGAAACGGTGTAACGCTCTACCGTGTTGAGCGCCCCGGTGCCGGCTGCATTGCCGACTTGGCCGGCGATGGCCAGGGGAATCGACACCGTCTGCTGCGCGCCGGGCGCGCCGACCTGGAGCGTGATGTCCTTGTTGTTGTCACGGAAGCGGAACTGGAAGGTCAGTTCTTCCTCGGCATCGCCGTCGTTGCTGACATGGATTTCGTACAGCGCGTCGCGGTCCAGCTTGAAATAGTTGGGACCGCCGTAGGGGTCCTGCAGGGGCAGATAGTTGGCCAGGAAAGTCACGTACGCCGCGCGGCCTGGCTCGTAGGAGCGGAAGGCGTAGAAGTCGCTACCGTCGACTTTCGGAGTTTCGGTGATGAAGGGAGCTTCGCGATGGCTCGATGCCTGGACGGCTGACAAGCCGAGCGAAAGGCTTGCGGCCATCGAGGTCAGTAACAGTTTTTTCATAAATAAGTTCTTGCCTGTTTATAGCGGAGTGGATGGAGCGCTCTACATACGCCGGGATCTTGCGGATGGATGCCTGACGGCACATCGCCCGATGATTCCGTTGCTTCGCGACGCGCTTCATAGCACCGGCGCGTGAAGGCATCTGTGCGCTAGCGAGCCATCGGGTCAGGCTCTCCGCCCGGGACATCGCCAACCTGCGGCAGCTGCGGTCGGGGCGTGCCGCCGCGCCAGTTGCGCAACTGGTAGACATAGGTGAGCACCAGCGCGACGGCCTGGAACAAGGGCGCGGGGATCTCCTGCTCCAGTTCCACCGATCGATACAGCGCACGCGCCAGCGGCGGCGCGGACACGATGGGGATGCGGTGTTCGCGCGCGAGTTCGCGGATGTGACCGGCGATCAGTTCCGCGCCCTTGGCGACGACTCTCGGCGCACGCATCTTGCCGGCGGAATATTTGAGCGCGACCGCGTAATGAGTCGGGTTGGTCACGATCACGTCCGCGCTCGGCACCTGCTGCATCATCCGACGCCTCGCGATGGCCTCCTGCGCCTGGCGGATCCGCGCCTTCACCTCGGGCCGGCCTTCGGACTGCTTGTACTCGTCGCGGATTTCCTGCTTGGTCATCCGCAGTTGCTTGTGATGCCGGAAGAGCTGCCAGGGCACGTCGAGCGCAGCGATCAAACCCAGGCCCAGCGATATCCAGCCGAATACGCGCAGCAGCGTGTGCCCGGCCGCTGCCATCGCGGGCCCCGCGTCCATGGCCGCGAGCCCCATCAGCTCCGGCCGTGCGCTCCACAGCACCGTCGCGCCGATGCCGCCGAGCACGATCACCTTGAGCAGGCCGAGCCCCAGGTCCACCAGCGCCTGGCTCGAAAAGATGCGGCCCAGACCTGCCGCAGGATTGACCCGCGAGAACTGCGGCAGCATTGCCTGTGCGCTGAAGTTCCAGCCGCCGAGCAGCAGCGGCCCAAGCAGGGCGCCGAGAAACCCCAGCGCCAGCAGCGGCAATGCGATCATCAGCCCGGCCCTGAGCAGCGCGCCGAAACGGCCGGGCAGATCCGAACTGCCGGCGAGCAGCGCGGGGTCGATGCTCAGGGCATTGCGCATCAGCCCGGTGGCCTCGGCCACCATCGCCCCGCCCTGCCCGATTAGCACTGCCGCGCCGCCCGCGATCAGCACCGCCGTGGTCAGTTCGCGCGAACGGACGACCTGGCCTTTTTGCCGCGCGTCGCGCTCGCGCTTCGGTGTCGCGCGTTCGGTCTTGTCCTGGCTGGTCTGCGACATGTCAGGGCTTCGACGGGAGGGACGACATGACCGGCCAGGCGCCGTCGAGCCAGCCGGACAGCACCGAGGCCAGGCTCGGCATCAGCCACTGCAACATCAGCAGACCCAGCGTCAGGGTCAGCGGGAAGCCGACCGCCATCAGGTTGATGGTGGGCGCCGAACGACCGAGCACGCCGATCGCGAGGTTCACCGCGATCATCGATGCGAGTACCGGCAGGGCGAGCTGCACACCACCCGCAAACAGGCTGCCGGCCCAGTCGATCATCAGCCGCAGGCTGGCGAGATCGAGCACCGTGTCCGAGACCGCGCGGTTGCGGAAGCTGTCCACCAAAGCGTCGATCACCGTCAGGTACGCGCCGGTGGCGACGAACAGCAGGCTCGCCACCACCACCAGAAACTGGCCGACGATCGGCGCGTTGACACCACGCACCGGGTCTGCGAGCTGGGCAAAGCCGAGGCCCATGCTGTTGGCGATCAGTTCACCCGCGAGCGCGAAGGCCTCGAAGATCAGACGCAGGCTCAGGCCCATCGCGATGCCAATCAGCACCTGCTGCGCCATCGCGGCGACCCAGATCGCGCTGAACAGCGGGAGCGGCTGCGCGGCGGGCACCATCGGCACGATCAGGAGCGTGAGCGGGAGCACCAGCATCAGGCGCACGGTGGGCGGAATGCCGCGCTCGCCGAACACCGGCGCCAGCATCAGCAAGGACGCCACCCGCGCCATGACCAGCAGGCCGGTCTGCAACCAGGCGAGCAGCGAATCGGCGTCGATCTCGATCATGGGCTCGCTGAAGCAAGCCCTGTTCCCAAGTTAGGCCGGGGTGAGGTCAGCCGAGGCCGCACGTCGGTTCCGCCCGCATGAAGCCGCGGGCTTGAACCGACCTACGATCGGCGGTCGGGTGTAGGTCGGCTCAAGCCCGCGCGCTTTTCGCGGGCGGAGCCGACAGGCACCGCACCGAAGGCTCACACAAAAAAACTGCCCCACCATCGGGTGGGGCAGCTTCCTGCTTCGTCAAACGCGCGGCTCGCGCCGCCCGAATCAAGCTGCGATCAGCAACCCAGGCCCGCGGTGGTCTCGCCCACCACCACGTCGAGCAAGGTCCCGGGGAGATCCAGGAATAGCGCGCGCTGGGTCACGGTGTTGCCGGAAATCACCGTCTGGTTGAGGTACAGCCCACCGATGAGCAGCGGCACCGACAGCGGCGCGCTACCGACCACCACGGTCAGGC
Source organism: Panacagrimonas sp. (assembly GCA_052387695.1). GTDB lineage: Bacteria > Pseudomonadota > Gammaproteobacteria > Nevskiales > Nevskiaceae > Panacagrimonas. The sequence continues at coordinate 83,360 of JBQTIX010000017.1, forward strand.
CATTGACCTTCAGGCTGGCGATCTTGGACTTGCCGATCTTGGAGACCACCGCGCAGCCGCTGACCGCCTGCGACGTCGCCTCGCTTTCCACGCCGAGAGCCGACACCGTAACCAGGGCGACCGCGACGATATCCGCCTTGGCGATGTTGGCCTTGGCTGCGGCCACGCCGAAGTTACGGGTCGAGGTGCCGGTGATCACCGTGGCCTTGACGCTGCTGGCCAGCGGGCTCAGCAGGCTGGGCGGATCGCCGAGGGGCTGGTTGAGGTTGTACACGGTGTTGGTCGCGGTCACGCAGGGCGTGGTCGGGCCGTTGGCGGTGCCGAAGGTCAGGGCCTTGCCGAGCAAGCCGATCGGCGTTCCGCGGCACAGCCCCGGTCCGTAGTCCACCGAGCTGGTCGAGGTCGAGGAACTGTTGTCCGGGTTGGGATCGGGCTCGTTGCCCACCAGCGAGACCGAGTTGGATACGGACGTCGGCGCATCGGTCGGCGTGGTGCCGGTGATGGTGATCGTGTCCGTCTCGCCCTCGGCCAGCGGTCTACCGACGCAGGTCACCGTATTGCCCATCACGGTGCATCCCGGTGTGCTGCTGGCCACGTTGGTGATGGAGTCCGGCACCTCGTCCGTCACGGTGTAGCCGGTGCTGTCGCCCGGACCGAAGTTCTCCACGGTGAGCGTGTACGTGATGGTCGTGCCGGGCCGGGCCGGCGAAGACGCGGTCTTGATGATGCCCAGGTCCGGCATCGCCTTGCAGCTACCGCTGGAGCCGGCCGCCACGATGCCCTGGATCTCCGCATCGCTCAGGGCGCGGTCGTAGATCTTCATCTCATCGATCAGGCCGGTGAAGCGCGAATTGGCGCTGTTGCTGGTGCCGGTACCGATGGCCAGTCGCCGCACGCTGGGATCGATCGGCGCCGCACGGGCCACCTGGGCGTCGAGCACGCCGTTGACGTAGAGCTTGACGGTGGCGCCGTCCCAGGTCGCCGCAACGTGCGAGAACACGTTGATCGGAATCGGCGTGACCGCATTCAAGGTCGTGCCGCCGAGAATGACCCGAACCAAGCCGTTGTTGAACGGGAAGTCGAACACGTAACCCTTGTTGCCCTCGCCGCCCGCGAGCTGCTTGTCGAAGATCCGCCCGAACAGGCTGGCCCCGGTCGGCTTCACCCAGCCCTCGAACGTCAGCGTGCTGGTCAAGTTCAGATCGGCCGTGTCGGGCGTTGCGACTTCATTGGCGAACTCCGGCGGCGGCGTGTTGGCGTTGGCACCCCCAGCACCGGTGAAGCTGAAGGCCGATGCGACCTTGCCCGTGGCAAAGCTGACCTCGCTGCCCAGTACGCCGGTGTGGCCGTTGCCGGTCAGGTCGTTGCCGTTGTCGTCGCCGGCCAGCCAGAGGATCGGGCCGGTGCCGGTCGGAGAGAAGCAGGCCGCAGGTTCCATGAGGCTCAGGCTCAGGCTGTCGGAATACCCGTCGTTGACGGAGCCAGCCGCTCGGGTTGCCATCAGCGTGACCACCGCATTCCGGGTTCCAACCGGCACATCGCCGACAGTGAATCGGAACAGCATCTTGGTCGCGTTACCTCGCTGCGCGTTGGTCACCGGTCCGATGGTGGCGCTCCCCAGAACCGTGTTCGAGCCATCCCGGAACTGCACATTGAGCTGGGAACGGTCGTTCTGACTCCCGAAGCCACCCAGATAACCGGACAGATTGAAATCCACAGTGCCGGTATCGATGCCCGCGGCGTCTGCACTGAGATCGATCGTCTGATTGATGGTGGAGACGGCGGTCCCGCCGCCGCGAAAGAAATTGGCCCCGCCACCGGGCGCGCCCTGGGCGCTGGTCGGGAAACCTCCGCCGGCGTTGTACGGCTGGGCGAAGGTGACGCCGGTGACGACAGTCCAACTCGCCGGCGTGCCGGTGTTGGCGTCCGCGCCAGGGTTCACGATCAGGTTGGTGTCGCACAAGGTGCACTGCGCCCAGGCGGCGGTAGGCGCCGCCAGACCAGTGACCAGCGATGCGGCCAGCGCGAGCCTCGCGAGTGCGCGGGCTCCTGCGGCCAGAAATACGGGTTTGCGTTTCATGATGATCTTCTCCTCACTGGTTCTATATCGCGATTCATGGGCGACATCGGAATCAGGTCCCAAATTTTGGTCGCAAGAGGGGCATGGGCCGAGTGCCGGCGACCGTGCAGGCCGCACCCAAATTCAAGCACGAGGAACGGCCTTCGAACGTGTCTTTTTGTGCGAATTTGTAACGTAGTGTGCGGTGGGCGACGGCGCTACCCGACCAGGCTGGGAATGCTCTCGATCAGGCGGCGCGTGTAATCCACCAGCATGCCCAGCATCCAGGGACCGGCGGCGACCATCACCGCGGCCATGGCCACGACCTTGGGGATGAAGCTCAGGGTCATCTCGTTGATCTGGGTCGCGGCCTGGAACAGGCCGATCACCAGACCCACGACCAGCGAGGTCAGCAGCAACGGCGCGCCGAGCATCAGCGCGAGTTTCAGCGCATCGTTGGACTGGCTCAGAACCATCTCGGGAGTCATGTCGTAAAACTCCCCGCAAGCGAAGCCATCAGCAGCGCCCAGCCATCGACCATCACGAACAGCATCAGCTTGAACGGCGCGGACACGAGCATCGGCGAGAGCATCATCATGCCCATCGACATCAGCACGCTGGAGATCACCAGGTCGATCACGATGAACGGGATGAACAGCAGAAAACCGATCTGGAACGCGGTGGACAACTCGCTGGTGACGAAAGCTGCGACCAGCACCGTGAACGGAATGTCCTCCGGCGAGTTGAACGGCCCGCTCTTCGAAATCCTGGCGAAGGTCATCAGGTCGGAATCGCGCGTCTGCCTGAGCATGAATTCGCGGATCGGCGTGGCGGCCGTCTCCAGCGCGAGTTTCGCTTCCATCTTGCCGTCGAGATACGGGGTCACCGCGTCGGTGTAGATGCGATCGACCACCGGCTGCATCACGAACAGGGTCATGAACAGCGCCAGGCCGATCAACACCGGATTGGACGGCGTCTGGCCGGTGCCCAGCGCCTGTCGCAGCAGGCCCAGCACGATGATGATGCGGGTGAACGCCGTCATCATCAGCAGGATCGAGGGCAGCAGGGTGATCAGCGTCATCAGCATCAGCACCTGGATGCTGAGGCTGTAGCTGGAACCGCCGTTGGCGCCCGGCGTCACCGTAAGCGCGGGCAGGCCGGTGGTCTGGGCGAGGCCCGGGCCGGCCACCAACAGCAGGCCGATTGCGATCAGGCCGAAGCGGTTCATCGGCCGAGCAACTGCCTGAGCTGATAGGCAAACGACTCCCGTAACCCGGATGGCGGCGCGACCGCCGCTTCGCCCGGTTCGGCTTCGATGGTGGCGACCGGCCCCAGGGATTTGAGAATGCTCACCTGGCCTGGGGCCACACCGATCAGGAACTGTTGGCCCGCGGCCTCGACGATCACCACGCGCTCCTTGATTCCCACGGCGAGGGAGGCCCGCACGCGCAATTCGCCGCCCTGCGCGCCTCGCAGGTTCTGCATCCGGCGCGTCATCCAGGCCAGGCCGAGAATCATCGCGACGACGGCGGCGAGGCTCAGGATCATTTGCAACATGGTGCTACCGGTGTCCATATTTTTGGCCCTCACTGTAGGAGGGGCTCTGCCCCGACTGGCGCTCGCAGAATCGACCACCGTCCTTGTTCATAGCGCCAGTCGGGGCAGAGCCCCTCCTACAGGATCACCGCAGCTTCTTGATCCGCTCGGCCGGGCTGACCACGTCCGTCAGGCGCACGCCGAAACGCTCGTTGACGACGACCACTTCGCCATGTGCGATCAGGGTGCCGTTGGCATAGACATCCAGCGGCTCGCCGGCAGCGCGTTCCAGTTCCACCACCGAGCCCTGGTTGAGCTGCAACAGGTTGCGGATCGGGATGCGCGCACGGCCGACCTCCATCGACAGCGTGACCGCCACGTCGAGAATCACGTCGAGGCTGACATCGTTGGCGCTGGTCGGCGCCGACCCGGCACCGAACTGTTCGAACTGGGCGGCAGTGGCCGGTTGCGACGGACTGCCGGCGGAGATGAGACGGGAGGTGGCGTTCATGAGGCTTGCAGGTCGGTGATCGCGTGGGCGGGGTGACGGTTGGACGAGGGCGGACGGCGGATGACATCGCTGATGCGCACCGCATTGCGACCGTTGGCCACACCGAACTGGCCGCGGTAAACGGGCACGCCCTCGACACAGAGGTCGACCGTCCGCGGCATGTTCACCGGGATGATGTCGCCCGCCCTGAGACGCATCAGGTCGCGCAGTGAAATGGTGGCGTGGGTCAGCTCGGTTTCGATCTCGACTTCGGCCTGCTGCAACTGCTCGCGCATCGAGCTGGCCCAGCGCTCGTCCTTGTCCATGCGGTCGGACTGCAGGCCGGCGTCGAGCAGCTCGCGGATCGGCTCGATCATCGAATAGGGATAGGTCACGTGCAGGTGCCCGCCGCCGCCCTCGAGTTCGATCAGGAACTTCGACACGCACACGATCTCGCTCGGCGAGACGATGTTGGCGAAGTGCGGGTTGACTTCGGAATTCAGGTACTCGAATTCCATCGGCATCACCGGGCTCCAGGCCTCGATCATGTCGGCAAACACCTGGCGCACCATCAACTGGATCACGCGCGTTTCGGTCGGCGTGAATTCGCGACCCTCGATCTTGGTCTGGAGCTTGCCGTCGCCACCGAAGAAATTCTCCACCACCGAGAACACCAGGCGCGGCTCGAAGATGAACAGCGCCGTGCCGCGCAGCGGCTTGACCCGCACCAGGTTCAGGCTGGTCGGCACGAACAGCGAATGCGTGTACTCGCCAAACTTCACCATCTCGATGCCGACCACGGTCAACTCCGGCTGGCGGCGCAGCATGTTGAACAGGCCGATGCGGAACAGGCGCGCGAAGCGCTCGTTGACCATCTCCAGGGTCGGCATGCGACCGCGGACGATGCGGTCCTGCGTGGCGAAATCGAAGGTTCGCGCCTCGCCCGGCGCGGCTGGCGGCGGCTCGGTATCGACCGCGCCGCTGTCCACGCCGTGGAGCAGCGCATCGATCTCGTCCTGCGACAACAGCTCGGAGGTGCTCATTGCATCACGAAGCTGGTGAAATAGACCGCGTCGATCACCGGCTTGCCGGTCTCGATCTGCATCACCTGTCGCACCTCTGCGAGCACCGCGGACTGGAGTTTTTCCTTCCCGGCGCGCGTCCCCAGATCGGCCGGTTTCTGCTGGCCGAGCAGCATCAGGATGCTGTTACGGATGCGCGGAAGCTGCGCCTTGACGGTTTCCAGCCCCGCGGCATCGCGGCTCATGACCTGGATTTCGGCTTGCAGGAAGCGCGGCATGCCCGGGTCCTCGACGTTCACCACGAAGGACGGGTCGAGCGGCAGATAGAGGGCCGGCGCGGGCACGTTGACTGGCTCGCTGTCCTTGCTTTCACCCTCGTGCTCGCCTTTATCTTCCTCGTCCTGCGAGGCCGCGGCGTGACGCGATATGTAGAAAGACACACCGCCCGAAGCAGCGGTGGAGAGCACCACGGCGGCAGCGATCAAGCCGAACCCGCTCCTGCCCTTCGCGGGCTTGACGGCGGGTGGCGGAGCGGATGAATCGGCAGCTTCTGCGCTGGCCATGCGACGGGTCCGTGAGGCGGGATTGGAAGCCTCGGCTGCAAGGCCTGTGCCCCGGTCCAGGCCCAGCGGATGAAGGCGTAGGTCGGTTCAAGCCCGCGGCTTCATGCGGGCGGAACCGACGGGCACCCTTCGTCGAGGGCGCGCAGCGTCGGCTCCGGCCAAGAAAAGCCCGTGGCCTTGAGCCGACCTGCGTGTCGGAGCCTTGACGGAGGTTGCTGCGGATTCCGGCGCCGGTATTCCGGCGCTGCCCCGGAGAGAAAACGGTGGCTCCACCATCGCAGCTCGCGGACCAGGACCGGCTCGACCTCGTGTTGCTCGACTACCACCTGCCGGATGCGAACGGCCTGGCTGTCTTGACCCGCTTGCGGCAGCGCCTGGAGCGAAGCGTGATCATCCTCCTCTCCGCCGAGGACGACCCGGCCATCGGAAGGTCTGCACAGGTTCGGTCCGGCTCGTAGGTCCGTTGCAGGTCGGTTCAAGCCGAAGGCGGAACCGACGCGGCGTTCACAGCACGCGAGCCGTTTCCAGCCGGCGCTGTTGTCAATTCAGACGCACCGGAAGTTGTTGGCGTCGTAGCGCTTGCCCATATCCCGCTTTGGGGGGCGCATGTGTGTGGGGCGGGTCAACGGTTTCACGTTTTCTCGCACGGCATGCAGTGCGGTCGCGGGCAGAAGAAGACTGCCTACCCGGTAGTGCATCAGTTTGAATTCCAGAACCCCGTTCGGCCCGAGTAGCGCCGCGAAGCGTCGCGTATCGAGGGCACGCCCGGCACCTCGATACGCGGCATTGCTGCGCAATGGCGCTACTCGGTGCGAACGGATT
>JBQTIX010000018.1:0-11409 GCA_052387695.1 Panacagrimonas sp.
GTTCACTCACGTTGCGGCCCGCATGACCCGCTGGCCTCCTAACGAGGCCTTTTCAGGCAGTGCTTCAACCCATTCGTTACCTCCTGAGTCGCTCCCTGTGCTTCCGGGTGGAGCTTTCCCGGGTCGGGCTTTCACCGACGGATCAACCGTGCCTTTTCAAGGCACACATAACGACACGGTTCAGTTCAGCTCTGCCGCGTACACAGTGAACGAGTCCGGACCCAGCGCCGCCATTACGCTTTCGCGCATCGGTACCGGCGTGGGGCCGGCGAGCGTGAGGATCGCGACCAGTAATGGCAGCGCGACGGCAGGTAGCGATTACACCGCCGTCAGCCAGACCGTGACCTGGACGAACGGCGACATCGCCAACAAGAGCGTGAGCGTGCTTATCAGCAACGACGCGGTGGACGAGCCCAACGAGACGGTGAATCTGGCGCTCAGCGCTGCCAGCGGTGCGAGTCTGGGATCGCCGGGCACGGCCGTGCTGACGATCCTCGACAATGACGAGCCCGGCGCCGCGCCGTCGATCAGTGTCACGGATGTCGCCGGTGCCGAAGGCAACGAGGGCGCCACCACCTTCCGCTTCATGGTCCGGTTGTCGGCGGCGGCATCGGGTCCGGTGTCGGTGAGGTACCAGACGGCCGACGGGAGCGCCGTCGCGGGCAGCGACTACAACGCCCTGGGCGGCACCGTGAACTTCGTCGCGGGCGAAACCACGAAAGTCGTCAGCATCGCGGTACGTGGCGACCGAACCGTGGAGCCCGACGAGACCTTCCTGCTCAATCTGTCCAACCCGGTCGGGGCCACTATCGCGGACGGCAGCGGCATCGGCACCATCAGCAACGACGATGCGCCACCGGCCTTGCCCAGCCTGCGCATCAACGACGTGAGCGTGACCGAAGGCCGCGCGCGCACGACCAAGATCGCGACCTTCACTGTGAGCCTGAGCGCGGCTTCGAGCCAGACCGTCACCGTGAATTTCGCGACCGCCAATGGCACCGCTGTGGCGCCCGGGGATTACACCCCTCGCAGCGGCACGCTGAGCTTCGCTCCGGGCGTAACCTCGCGGACGCTGGGTGTGACGGTGAAGGGCGATTCCACCCGCGAACCCAACGAAACCTACCGGGTGAATCTGAGCGGACCCGCCAACGCCACGATTGCCGATGGCCAGGGCATCGGCACGATCCGCAACGACGACTGATGGGCGGGCATTCGCGTAGCTTGACCTCGCCAAGGCGAGGTCAAGCTACGGCGGCGGAATTGGGCGATCGATCGCAAAGCTGAACTCGTGACAACTACCGCTCTGCGGACAGCGCGTAGGCTGGGTTGGCTGCATCAACCCAGCGCTGTTCGTATCCGGGCGACGCCGGGTTTCGTTCCTCAACCCGGCATACGACCTGAGATACTGAAGATGTCGATGAGGACATTGGCATCCACCAACACCATGTCAGTCCTCGCCGCGGGCCAGCCGCATGATGGCGTCGGTGCCCAGCCCCGCGGTGGCGCTGCCGCGCGATTTGGCGATAGCCGCGCGCAGCCGTTTCATCCGCTCCGCGCCGGCCGGGCGAATCCGGACGCCGTCGCTTGCGACTTCGAAGCTCACTTCGGTATCGGGCAGCAAACCGTAACGCTCGCGCAACACCTGTGGAATGGTGATGTGGCCTTTGCTCGTCAGACGCACGGGCAAGACTCATCGATGGCAATACTTGCCGCGAGCATGCGCCGCGACACCGGCAGCGACGTGAACAGGCGCGGGCAGCGACGCTCCGGATCGAAGTCGGTCCTGGCCAGGCTGTGCGAGCAGCGCCGCCGTCACGGCGCCCGGGGACGGGGAACAACTGACTCTGCGGACGGTTCTGCAGCCTCGGAGGCCGGTCGTCCTTGTTTGTTGGAAGGGGGCCTACCCCGCCACCGGCTCGACCGAGAGCCTGGAGAACACGGGAGTGGTCAAGGCATCTCGTCGACCAGTTCTTCCTTCGGCGGCAGCAGGTCTTCGCGCTTGATGCCCAGCAGGATTGCCAGGCCGGTCGAGATGTAGATCGAGGAGTACGTGGCGACGATCACACCCACCATCAGTGCCACCGCAAAGCTGTGCACGCTGGCGCCGCCGACGAAAAACAGCGCCGTGAGTACGAGCAAGGTGGTCAAGTGCGTGATGATCGAACGCAGCAGCGTCTGGTTGATCGACAGGTTGACCACCTCGTGGATGCCCGAGCGACGCTGGTTGATCAGGTTTTCGCGCACGCGATCGTAGATGACCACGGTCTCGTTGTTGGAGTAGCCGATCAGGGCGAGGATGCCGCCCAGGGTGGTGAGGTCGAACTCGACCTGGAACACGGACAGGAAACCCAGAGTCATGAGCACGTCGTGGACCAGCGCGGCGACGCAGCCCACCGAGAATTTCCATTCAAACCGGAACGCGATGTAGGCCATGATGCCGAGGAAGGCGAACAACATTGCCAGGCCGCCTTTCTCGGTCAGCTCCTCACCGACCTGCGGCCCGACGAACTCGATGCGCCGCAGTTCGATCCCCGCTGTCTCGCTGCCCAGCGAGTCGAGAATCGCGGTGCTGACGTTGGCGGAACTGGAATCCGCCGCGGGTGGCAGCCGGATCAGCACGTCTTGCGAAGTGCCGAAGTACTGCACGATCGCGCGCTCGTAACCGCCCTTGCCGAGCGCCTCTCGAACCCGGTCCAGCTCGACGGTCTCTGGGTAGTGCACTTCCACCAGCACGCCGCCGGTGAAATCGATGCCGAAATTGAGGCCGCGAAAAATCAGCAGCAGCATCACCGCGACGGTCAGCAGCGAGGACACGATCAGGCCCGTCTTGCGCTGGGCCATGAAGTTGATGTTTGGAACGTTGGAGAAGAATCTCATCGTCGTATTTTCCCCCTCCCCCGCCGGGGTCCCCGCGAAGTAGTTTTTTACTTCGCGGGGTAGGTGGCGGGGGAGGGTCGGGGTGGGGGCGTCTACCAGATCGGCAAGTCAGTCATGCGTGCGCGCCGCGCAAAGACCAGATGCGCCAGCGCGCGCGATCCGACGATCGCGGTGAACTGCGAGGCCAGAATGCCCAGGGTCAGGGTGACGGCAAAGCCCTTCACCGGACCGCTGCCGAGCGCGAACAGCACCACGGTTGCGACCAGCGTCGTGACGTTGGCATCCGCGATGGTGAGAAAGGCGCGGTCGTAGCCCGCCTCGATCGCCTGGTGCGGCCGGGTGCCGTTGCGCAACTCCTCGCGGATGCGCTCGTAGATCAGCACGTTGGCATCCACCGCGATCCCCATTGTCAGCACGATGCCGGCGATGCCGGGCATGGTGAGCGTTGCTTGCAGGATCGACAGGCCGGCGATCAGGATCACTAGGTTCAGGCTCAGCGCGAGGATCGCGAACACGCCGAATACGCGGTAGTAGAACACCATGAACGCAGCAACCAGCGCCAGGCCCAGCAAGGCCGCCTGGAAGCCCTGGCGGATGTTGTCCGCGCCGAGGCTGGGTCCTACCGTGCGCTCCTCGACGATGTCCACCGGCGCCGCCAGCGCACCGGCCTTGAGCAGGGTTGAGAGATCGCGCGCCTCCTTGCTCTCCAGCCCGGTGGTCTGGAAGCGCTTGCCGAACACGCCGCGGATGCTGGCGATGGAGATCACTTCCTGCACATCGCGGTGCTCGCGAATCGGCTCGCCCTTGGCGTTGTAAGTCGTCACCACCAGTCGCTCGCGGAACAGCACCGCCATCGGCTTGCCGACGTTCTTGCTGGTGAACTCGAACATCTTCTTGGCGCCACCACCGTCCAGAGTCACGCTGACCGCGGGCTGGTTGTTCTCGTCCACCGTCGGCTGCGCGTCCACCAGTTGTGCACCGCTGGCGATGATCTCCTTCTTCAGCAGCACCGGGCGACGGCCTTCGCGGGTGTAGAACAGCTCGGTCCCGACCGGGGCGATGCCGCTCGCCGCGGCGGCGTCCGCGTCGTCCTCGGTGACCGCGCGGTACTCCAGGGTTGCGGTCGCGCCGAGCAGGTCTTTGACTCGGGTCGTGTCCTGGACGCCCGGCAACTGCACCACGATGCGATTGCTGCCCTGACGCTGAACGACCGGTTCTGCCACGCCGAGCTGGTTCACACGATTGCGCAGGGTGATCAGGTTCTGCTGCACCGCGAAGTCCTGGATGCGCTTGGCCTCGGCCGCGGTGATCCGCGCGCGCAGGCTCAGCGGCGCCTCCGGATTGACCACCCCTTCCAGCTCGCGATATTCGCCCGTGATGAGCTGGCGCGCCGCCTCCAGTTTTTCCGCGTCGGAAAAATCGAGCACGACGTCACCGCCGTCCTGGCGCCGTCCGCTATACCGCACGTTCTCCTTGCGCAGGCGCGCCGGAATCTCGGTGACGTAGTTTTCGATCGCCTTCTTGCGAACCTCTTCGACGTCGACTTCGAGCAGGAAATGCACGCCGCCGCGAAGGTCCAGACCCAAGGCCATGGGCCGCGCCCCGAAACTGCGCAGCCACTGCGGCGTCTGCTTGGCGAGATTGAGCGCGACGACGTACTCGTTGCCGAGCGCCTTCTTCAGAGCGTCATTGGCCTTGAGCTGATCCTCTTCGTTGCCGAAGCGAAGCACCCACTGGCCTTCCTCGACGCCGCTGGCTTCCGGCGTGATCGCGGCGGTCTTGATCACGCCATCGACCCGGCCGGCAAAGTCGGACGGCAGCGGATCACCCGACTCGCGCGAGATCTGCACCGCCGGCTGCTCACCGAACAGGTTGGGCGCGGCGTAGAGGCCGCTCAGCAGCAGCGCCAGCAGCAGCGCGATGTATTTCCAGGTTGCGTACGGACGCATGGGAGGTTGGAGCGTTCGCCTTGGTAGGAGGGGCTATGCCCCGACTGGGGACCGCGCAGGTCGGGGCATAGCCCCTTCCTTACGAAATCAAAATCATCAAACGGCCTTGAGCGTTCCCTTCGGCAGCACCGAGGTCACCGCCGACTTCTGCACCTTGATGGCCACGCCTTCGGCCACTTCAAGGGTGATGTAGTTTTCGCCCAGGTTGATGACCCGGCCCGCGACGCCGCCGCTGGTCACGGCCTCGTCGCCCTTTGCCAGGCTGTTCAGCATCTGCCGATGCTCCTTGGTCCGCTTCATTTGCGGACGGATCAGCATGAAGTAAAAGATGACGATCAGAATGACCAGCGGCGCAAACTGGAAAAGCGGGTTCGGCGCGGCCGCGGCAGCTTGGGCGTGGGCGGGGCTGACGAGGAAATCAAGCAGGCTCATGGGCACACGTTCGAGGCGGTCAAAAAATGGCCGCGGATTATGCCACAGGGGTTTGCGTGTGCTGCCGCGACCTACGCAAAGCGCAAAGCCTGGGCTGGCGGTCAGGGTGAGTGCGCTCTTTAAGGATTCTCTGCGCGGGTCTGAATTCATCGGTAGGTCGGGTCAAGCCCGCGTGCTTTTCGCGGGCGGATCCGACGGGTGCCCTTCGTCGAGGACGCGCAGCGTCGGTTCCGCCTTCGGCTTGAACCGACCTACAGCCGGATTAAACCTGTGCAGACCTTCCTTAGTCTTACTGTGTCACAAGCGCAGTTTTGGTTTAGGTTTTCCGCAGCAGGGGCATCTTGGCATCAGAGCGATGAGGCGCGCGCTGAGTTGATGGCGCAGGGTTGGGATTGAGTCCGGCACGTGGCGCTGCGCCCTGCGGCCGACCGCGCGGGATGTAATCGTCGGGTACGGCAGATGCTTGGCGTCGAGCGGTGTTTTTTTTGGAGCCAGCGAGGCGTTCGGCGACGAGGAATCCGTATGCGGCAACGCTCAGGCTGGCGTGATGGTGAAAGCCTCGCCAGCCGCGTCCTTCGTAGTGATCCAGGCCAAACTCCTGCTTGAGTTCCTGGTAGTCCCGCTCGATGCGCCAGCGCCGATGCGCCATCTGCACCAACTCCGTCAGAGTGGCCCTCTCCGGCAGCGTCGACAAGTAGTACTTCTCGGGTTCGGCTTGCCCCTTGGGCCATTCGATCAGCAGCCACTGCGGTGGCCACAGCCGCGCACGTCCGACATTGCCGCCGCCATGGCGCACCCGGACCGCAGCGAAACGGCTGCTCAGCGTCTGGTTGCTCCCTTCGCGCCAGCGCACCGTGCGGAAGCTGCGTGCCGGTAACGCCTGCGCGAGTGCCTTCACCGTAAGCGGTTGTCGTTGGGGCGTTCGGCGCGGTTGCACCGGCACCCGGCCACGGCCCGAGTACGCCAGCGGCGGCAAGGGCTCAACATCAGGCGGCCAAACGCTGATGGCCGATGTGATGCCCACCGTGTACGTCAGCCCCATGTCGCTCAGCTGCTGACGAAACGCGGTATCGACCCCGTAGCCCGCATCGGCCAGCACGCAGTCGGGCGCCACTGCCTGCGACAGAAGCCTCTGCAGGTGCTGCAAGGCAATCTGCGTTTTGGTTGCAAAGACGATCGAGTCCGGAACCCCGGCCTTGCGCCGTCGCTCGGGATCATCGGCCCAGGCTTGCGGCAGGTACAGTTGCCAAGTCACCGGCAGACTCGCCGTATCGCTGGCCAGCGATACGCTCACAGCCACTTGGCAATTGTCCTGCTTGCCCAGCACTCCGCAATACTGCCGGGCCACACCCACCGAGTGATGCCCCTTCTTGGGGAAGCCCGTGTCGTCGATGATCCAGTAGCGCCCATTCTCCAGACCCATCCTCGGCATCACCCATTCACCCACCCGTCGCAGCATCTCCTCGTCCGACCAGTCCGCCTTGGCGACAAAGTGATGTAGCGACTGATGACGGGCGCTCACATGCAGAGGATCCACTCCCGCCGCAAGCGGCTCGATGCTCTTGCGCGCCAGTGGCAGCATCAGGCCCGTGCAGTAGCCCTTCAGTCCGCCATGCCGATCCGCGTGACCCAATCCCTGCGCCAGATGCTCCAAATACGATTCAAACCGATCTCCTGCTCCCATCACACTTCATCTCCAACTCGAAGAAGTGATCACAGTATATTGATTTAACGACACAGTAAGATTAACGACCCCATCTTCATCGATCATGATCGAGAGCCAGCGCACGGCAGTGTTTGCGCTGGACCAGGATGATCTCTTCCCCCGCCGGCCGGCCGGACATCAGCACCTGCACCGCAAACGAGGCGCCGCGGATGGAACCTGCTTCCACCCGGTAATGAGCTTTGCCACCCTCGATCGTCGCGATCGGCTCGGGGGCCAGGCCCGAAAAGCTCGCGCTCAGGCTTTCGCCGCCGCTCAAACCCAGGTCGATGCCGGGCGCCCGGTCGTCCTGGCCGAAGTGGATGTCGAGGGTCAGGGTGTAGGACGGGCGCTTCAGCTTGTACGCCACCGGCACTGCCCGGCGCAGCAGGCAGCCCTCGAAGTCGGCGTAGCGGATATCGAATCGTTCGATTTCGCCGTGATCCAGCCTCAGCGTCTCACGCTGGTACAGGCGCGGCACGCAGCCGACAAGCAGCATCGGGGCGAGTACACAGACCATCAGGATTTCAGCTCGCACGAATTTCTCCCCGGGTGATCTGCACCGCGTGCCCGCCGACGCGGACGGCGGTGACGACGCCTTCGCGTTTGTCGGCGGACATCCGGATCAGGCTCGGCCGGCCCATTTCTGCGCCCTGGTGCAGCGTCCAGTCCAGTTGCGCGTCCGGCGCCGAATGTTCGATGGCCAGCACCCCGGCAAGCGCGGCCGCAGCGGAGCCGGTAGCGGGGTCTTCGGCAACGCCGACGCCGGGCGCGAACATGCGCGCACGGATTTCACCTTCGTAGCCCCGGGCGTAGACGTAAAACTTGTCTGGATCACCTGGGTTGCCGTGTGATTTCCAGACCGAGAAATCCGGATCCAGCGCGGCGAGCAATTCGGGTACGCGCAGTGGAATCAGCAGAAATGGCAGCCCGCAGTCGCCCGTGCGTGGTTCTTCGCCGGCACTTCCAATGTCGCCCGGTGCGAGTCCGAGCATTTGCGCGATCACATCGATCGAAGTGAGCGCCGGTCGTCTGGATGGCGCGACGGCCGCTGTCAGCTCCGCATGGATCGACTGCTCCGCCACTCTTCGCACGCGAACCGGGACCGGTCCAATGGCTTCTTCGAGCACGAATCGAACGTCCGCACCCTCCGGCGCCAGCCCGAGTTCCGCCAGCAGGCTGGCTGCCCCCACCGTGGGATGGCCGGCAAAGGGCAGTTCGGTGGTTGGCGTGAAAATGCGCAGCCTGACCAGCGCCTGCGGGAGCGTCGGACGCTGCACGAACACCGTCTCGGACAAATTGAACTCGCGCGCGATGCGCTGCATCTGCGCGGTGTTCAGATCGTCCGCGTCGAGAACCACCGCCAGCGGGTTGCCGCCGAAGGCAATGTCGGTGAACACGTCCAGCGTGTGGAACCTCAGCTTCACTGGAACTTCCCGCCGGTGATACGCCCGTCCGCGTCGAGAATCGCGAAGTAGCGGCTGTTGTCCATCCGTAACTCCTTGGTCGTGATCGTTCCGGGCAGGATCAGGGCCACGTCCGGGTACTTCGCCGAGAACCGATCCGGCGTCGGCCGCGTGGCGATGAAAGCCGCAAAGACGGCCATGTCGGTGACGCGGGAAGCGGGCATCACGGCCGTCTCCGGTGGCGGTGGCGCAGGTTGGGACGGTGGCGTCGGCGCGCAGGCCGCAAGCACCAGACCGGCGAAGGTCAGTATCGAGCGTGAGAGGCGGCTTAGCATGAGGCAGACTCGTTACGGAGGGCGAGCAAGCCTAGCAGTCTGTCGGACCTGGGATTGATCCGTGGAGGGGAGCAGGTCGGGAGCAGGTCGGATGAAGGTCGGATCAAGCCCGCGGCTTCATGCGGGCGGATCCGACGTGCGAGGGTTGGGACGAGGCATGTTTCTTTTGCGGAGGGCGATGTCGGTTCCGCGTTTGGCTACCAGGGAGTGGCATTTAGTCACTCCCTGGTAGCCAAACGCCATGAAGCCGCGGGCTTGAACCGGCCTACACCGACAAGCAAACCGCTTATCGTCTCTTTGTCCTGATCGACCACGTGTCTCTCACGCCGTTGATGTTGAGGGAAGTGCTGCGCGTTCTGTTGCCATGGGAACTGCTGGTCATCTGAAGGGCGACGCGGTCCCCATTTTTCACGGTGGTTCTTTGAAATGGGAGGAAAAGGACTCCGTTGAGGAAGTAGCCCGTCGCGCTTCCTGTGACCGCCAGCGGCGCGCGTTCGCCGGCGCCAAGGCCCGTCACCGTAATGAAGTTGCTGATGATGGAATTATTTTTCGACACACCCGTGAGATCCGTGAATCTAAACCGATCGGGCGTGAGGTCCCGCGACCCGGTGTCGCCGTTGTCGGAAATCGGAACCGTCGCGAACGTCGCTCCCAAGCCCGTACCGAAGCTCGCTCCGATGGCGTTTGATAGCGCCGCGGTGAACAACTCGGTCCCTTCGTTGATCGGGTCGTCGGTGATGGGAATCAGCACCGTCTTGTCGGCAGCATCGCCATCGTCCCAGCTCACGACCTGCGAGATCAGGGTGTAGTCGGCACCCGCGACCGCAAATTGACCGTTTCTAAACGGGCCGCCGTCGAAGGTCTTGATCCAGACGCTGGCGGCGCCGTCGCTGCCGCCGCTGCGGGTCAACGTGACGCGCGCGAATCTGTCCGACTCGCTGACCGGGTATGACCCAGCGATGCCCACGGAAAACCGGATGACGCCTGCGGCAGGCTCGATGACGGTGACCCGCTCGAACGCGCCGATGTCGCAGGCCGCGCCCTGTGGCCGCGTGGCGCCACGCTGATCGGCGGAGGAACAGGTCGCGCCCGCGGCATCGATCGCCGGACTGTTCGCCGGTAGCGCGTGGGTCTCCGTCGGGCCACCGTTGTTGGCGAGGGGGCTGAGGATGGCGGACAGTGCGGTGGGCTGCGTGCCGTCGCTGGTGGCGACGATGTCCGATGGGCCCGGCGTGAAATATTTGAATGCTTGATCGCGGGTCGTTCCGGAGTGGCCGAACAGGTTTGACCCGCCGGTAAATTGGACATCGAAGAGGCTGTTGACGGCGATCTCATCGGCTCCGTTCCCTTCGTCGGTATTTCCCGCGACGATGCTGCGCGACAGGTTGCCGCCGACGCTCTGATCGCCGAAATACAGACCGCCGCCGACCGCCGCGGTGTTGCCGCTGACGGTGCTGTCGATCAGGTTCAAGGTGCCCCGGATCAGATCGTCGTTGTCGATGTGGACGCCGCCTCCGATGCCCGGGTTGGTTTCGAAAGTCGCGGCCGTATTTCCCGAAATGGTGCTGTTGGTGACGGTCATGGTCCCCTTCACGGACAGCCCGCCACCGCGGATCGCGCGATTCCCGGAGATGACGCTGTCGCTGATCGACGCGACGCGCGCGACCCCGCCGCCGACCAGCGCCGTGTTGCCGGAAAGGGTGCTGCCGGTGATCGTCGTGAAGGTGTTGCCATTGACGCCGCCACCGGTACCGGCCTGATTGCCGGAAACGACGCTGTTGACTATGTCCAGGGTGGCAAAATTGTTTCCATTGAGGCCGGACGAAAGTCCACCCCCGAAGTCACCGCGATTAGCGGTCACGCGGCAGCCGGTCACCGTGACATGCCCGCCAAAGACCAGGAGGCCGCCGCCGTATCCGGGGATGGCCGAACTGCCGGTCGAGATCGCACTGCCGCCGCTGACGGTGGTGTTGCGGATCGTGACGGTGGGGAGGAGTAATTCGTTGACCACTTCACCGATCGAGAAAATCCGGAACGGCGGTGCTGTCGGGTCGCGCCGCACCGTCGCGCCGTTGCCCTCGAGGGTGATGTCGCTGATGAGCTTGGGCAGCTCTTCGGTCAGCACGAGGTCTGCGGCCGCTGGCAGCGTGAGTGTGTCGGCACCGCTGCCGGCGCTGCATCCGCCGGTGGCGGAGTTGAGGTTGGCGCTGGTGATGGCATCGGCCAGCGAGCAGTTCGCGCTGACCGCGATGGTGGCGGCCGGCGCGGAGCAAGGCGCCAGAGCGCCGGCCGCGATGGCGAGAACAAAGGCATTACGCACCCAGCTTGTCGCGGTTTGAGAATCTTGAGCTTGCGGTGTGGCGGGTTTTTGCAGTGTGCGGCGAGTACGTCTGGACATGGCACCTCTCCCGAAATGATGGATGCGGCAGAACCTGCCGCGGCCAGGCGAAAGGCCCGGATATGTTCCAAACGGATTTGGGCAAACAAACCGGCCATGCGCCGCGAAATTTTTGAGCGGAGTCGCCCAGACTCCCTTCGGGCTATCGCTGCTTTATTCGCGGCGGAGGACCGCGACTGCCCTATAGATGCGGCCCGCAAACAGTTTTGATTGGATGGGCGGAAAACGGTGGATGCGCTCCCCTTATCCACCCGACAAACCGGCGTCGGCGGAGGGTGGTTAAGCGGAGGGCATCCACCCGAGGATAAAC
>JBQTIX010000019.1:0-12815 GCA_052387695.1 Panacagrimonas sp.
GCTGAAACTCCACCAACGATAGCCCGCGCTGAAATTGCACCCGATTCATCGCCATCCACATTCCCCCTCAGCCGCCTCATCTCCCCATTATAAAAGAGTCTGGCTGAGGGTCGTTGCTAATCAGGTCGATTTAAATACAGACATGTGATAGATATTTCTCAGGCGACGGATGAGGAATAGCGATGCGACCCTATCCGCAAGAGTTTCGGGAGCGAGTGTTGGCGGCGTTGGGTCGGGGAGAGCCCGCAAGTCGGATTGCCCGACGACTGGAAGTGAGCCGTCATTTTGTTTACGGCGTACGGGATCGTCTGGTGAGGGAGAATCAGCGGAACAGCCGTCGTGTTGGGGGCTATCGGCAGTCGGTGATCGGCGGGATGGAGAGCACGATCAGCGAGTGGATCAACGCCGAACCGGACGTGACTCTTCAGGAGTTGTCCGAGCGGCTGGCGGCACAGGGCAAAGCCTTGAAAGTGCCGGCGCTGTGGCACCAACTGAATCGGTGGGGTCTGACGTTTAAAAAAAACCCTGCACGCCAGCGAGCAAGAGCGGCCGGACGTGCAAGAGGCCCGGACTGAATGGAAGGCTCAGCAGGCCAGCCTGGTACCTGCCCGGCTGGTCTTTCTGGACGAAACCGGCGCCGCCACCAACATGACCCGGCGCTACGGACGGGCGCTACGCGGACAGCGCTGCGTCGCCTACACCCCCTACGGACACCGCAAGACCACGACCTTCATTGCGGGGTTGCGTCATGACCGGGTCACCGCCCCTTTGGTCATTGACGGCCCCATGGACGGGGCGATCTTTCTGGCCTATGTGCAGGATTTTCTCTGCCCGACGCTGCAACCGGGCGATCCGGTCATCGCTGACAATCTGAGCAGCCACAAGGTCACCGGAGTCCGAGAGGCCATCGAAGCGGTCGGCGCCCAGATCCGTTACTTGCCGCCGTATTCGCCGGATCTCAATCCGATTGAAAAGCTCTTCGCCAAGCTCAAAGCCCTGCTCCGAAAAGCCGCTAAACGAACCGTCGAAGCACTCTGGACGCACATCGGTACCCTGCTCGATGCCTTCACCCCCATCGAGTGCGCCAATGACTTTGCATCCTCAGAGTATGTCGGTAATTAATTCAAAAACGCTCTAGCCCCGCGCCATTTGTCGGCGGAGGAACCAGCGTGGAGTTCACTAGCCCGTAGGACGCGGTGAGCCAGCGAACCGCATCGCTCGTGGCAGACTACCTGGAAGACCAACTACCGACGTCCGCGCGTTGCGGGGGCTTGCTACTTCTTCACGGTGGCATTGGCCAAGCGGCGTTCGAGTCTGCTGGTTGATCGAATCGATCTGCTTCGGCAAAGCTTTCGCAGGACGCTGACGCTTCATCCGTTTTCGATCGACGCCATCGTCGTTTTGCCCGATCACTTGCATTGCCTCTGGACCTTGCCCGAAGGCGATGCTGACTATTCACACCGGTGGTCGCGGTTCAAGGCGGCGTTCTCGCGGGGTATTGAGGCGGGCGAGCATCGTCGAGAGAGCCGCATGCGTCGCCGGGAACGCGGAATCTGGCAGCGTCGATTCTGGGAGTATGTGATTCGCGACGAGCGGGACTACGCGGCGCATGTCGACTACATACACATCAATCCGGTGAAACACGGGTTGGTGGAAAGGACAGTGGATTGGCGGTAGTGCATCAGTATGAAATCCGTTCGCACCGAGTGGTAGCGCCGCGACAGCGGCGCTGATTGCGCAGCAATGCTGCGTATCGGGGTGCCGGGCGTGCCCGATACGCGACGCTTCCCTCGGTACGCCCGCTGCGCGGCTACTCGGGACGAACGGGCCGGCGCTACTCGGGCCGAACGGGGTTCTGGAATTCAAACTGATGCACTACCGGATTGGCCGCATTCCAGTATTCACCGTTACGTCCGCCACGGACTTTGCGATCCGGCTTGGGCGGCCGGGACGGTGGTTCTTGAAATGAACCTCGAATGATGCGGTTCGCAAGCTCACCGCATCCTACGCGCTAAGCGCTGCTCAGGCTCGCATGCTCAGGCCATGGTAGTGGGTCAGTTTGAATTCCGTTCGTGCCGAGTAGCCTCTGCGCGGAGCGCAGTGCGTATCGAGGCACCGGCGCTCCCTCGATACGCCCGCTGCGCGGCTACTCGGGACGAACGGGCCGGCGCTACTCGGGATGAACGGTGGGAACGACTTTCAAACTGACCCACTACACAGGCCATCGTGGGTGGAGAACCTCGTTGTGCCCGGTAAACCATGGATTGCAGGCTACGGTTCCTGATTCGCGGGTTTCCGGTGCACCGCAACCGGCCCAAACCCCTGGCACACCGGCGTCAGCGAGATCGTGTTGACGTTGACGTGCGGCGGCAGCATCGCGACCCAGTGCACGGTTTCGGCCACGTCCTCGGGTCGCAGCGGTTGCGTGCCTTCGTAGACCTTGGAGGCGCGCGCGTCGTCGCCGCTGAAGCGCACGTTGGAGAACTCGGTGCCGCCAGTCAGGCCCGGCGCCACGTCGGTCACGCGGATCGGCGTGGTGTAGAGATCGGCCCGCAGGTTGAGCGAGAACTGCCGCACGAAGGCCTTGGTCGCGCCATAGACGTTGGCGCCGGGGTAGGGCCATTCCTCGGCGGTGGAGCCGATGTTGATGACGTGCCCGCGACCGCGCTCGACCATGCCCGGAAGGATCGCGCGCGTCACGTACATGAGTCCCTTCACATTGGTATCGACCATCTGCTCCCACTGATCGAGTGAGGCCTGGTGCGCCGGCGCAATACCCAGCGCAAGGCCGGCGTTGTTGACCAGCAGATCGATCGCCGCGAAGTCCGTCGGGAGATTCGCGATGGCGGATTCGACGGCGCTGCGATCGCGCACGTCCAGCGGCAGGCACAGCGTCGGCACGCCCAGTTCCGTCGCGAGTTTTTCCAGACGTTCGATCCTCCGTCCCGAGATGACGAGGCGCGCACCGTCGCGTGCAAATCTTCGGGCGATGGCTTCACCGAAGCCTGCGCTGGCACCACTGACGAATACGGTCACCTTTCCAATCACGGTCCACTCCATGGCGAACGAACGGGCTGGCAAGCCTACGCGAGGGCCCGGCCGAACGGCCATTCCTCTGGACAAGGGTGAGCGGAGTACGCTTCACGCACAACGAAAAAGGAGGGGATCATGCAGACCGCAGAATTCAATCACCTGGAAAGCGCTTTTCTGAATATGGACCGGCGCCCGGATACCTGGAGCGTGCAGGTCGAGGTTCGCGTCGGCGGCCGGATCGATGAGGCGAAACTGCGGGACTCGATCCGCTACGCCACCGGGAAACACCCCATCGCGCGGGCCCGCATCAAGCCCTACGGCGAAAGTGCGATGCGATATTTCTGGGAGATTCCGGATCAGATCGACCACCTGCCGCTGACGGTGTACGAGGCGCACAAGGACGCCGACGTCGCCGAGGCCCGTTCGCGCCTGCAAAGTGTCCAGGTGCCGTTGTCGGTCTCGCCCTGCTTCATGGTGTATCTCGTGCACCACCCCAAGGGCGACTGGCTGATGCTCAACGTCAACCACACGATGGGCGATGGGCTGTCCACATTTCGCATCATCCAGTCCATCGTGCGCCACTACGCCGGCGATCCGGACCCGGTGCCCGATCTCGATCCGCTGAGCGTGCGTGACCTCAAGAAACTGGTCGGTTCGAAGACGATCACGCAGCGTATCGAGCGCATCAAACTGCTGATCGAACACCTGGACAAGGCGCGCAACTCGCCGACCCGCATCAAGGGCAAGGGCGTGAACGTGAAGAATCCGGACGAATTGCCGGGCTACGGCTTCCAGCTGCTGGCCTTCTCGTCCAGGGAGACCAAGCAGTTCATGGCGCGTCGCGTGAAGCCGGCGACCGTCAACGACATGCTGCTCGCCGGCCTTGCGCTGACCATCAAGGAGTGGAATGCAGCCAACGGCGGCAAGACCGGCCGCACCGCGATGATGATGCCGGTGAACCTGCGGCCCGAGGCTTGGTGGTTCGAGGTGGTGAGCAACTTCTCGTCTTATGTCTCGGTGTCCTTGCCCGTGGACGAACAGACCGATTTCGCGGCGACGACCCAGGCCGTGTGCCGGCAAACCACGGAATTCAAGGACGCCGGCGCGGCTGGCGTGCTGATCGACCTGCTGGAAGTGCCGAAGCTCTTTCCCGCGATTCTCAAGGCCCGTTTGAAGGAACTGTTCCCCCTGTTCGGCGACCAGTTGATGGAGACCACCGTGCTGTCGAATCTGGGACGGCTCGCCGCCTCGCCGAACATGGGCGAGGCCGGCAAGATCACCGATCTGTACTTCACGCCGCCGGCGCCAATGCCCGCGGGTGTCTCGGTGGGCGCGGCCTCGATGGAAGACCGCATGTTCCTCACCGTGCGCTATCGCAAGGCGCATTTCGATGCGGCGGCGGCGAAGGAGTTTGGCGCGTTGTACCGACGGACGCTGCTGGGCAACGAATAAGGCTGCGGCACGCCTCGGTTTTCGCCGGGTGGCGGTGGGCAAGAATGGTCCCGCTGCCAGCGGAAAGGTTAGTCTCGCGATCTGACGAATCTGGATCGATGGCTGCGGATGAATGCGATTGCAATGAGGGGTCTGGCGGACGTGACGGCCCTCGCGGAAACACAGCAGTGGAAGCCCTTTCATGCCGGCATCGACTGCGTTCCGATTTATGAGACGCCCGACAACGGCCCGGCCGCGATGCTGCTGCGCTACCAGCCCGGCGCGCAGGCCCCTGTGCATGTGCACGAAGGCCACGAGCACATCCTGATCCTGTCCGGCAGCCAGATCGACGAGCGCGGCCATCATCCCGTCGGCAGCCTGCTGATTCATCCGCCCGGCACCGAGCACCACGTGCGCAGCGACGAAGGCTGCATCGTGCTGGCGATCTGGGAGCGCAGGGTTCGCTTTATCGAGGACGAGATGAGTTGATGCGGACGAGGTGCTCATCCCTCCGAAAAGCTGCGCTGATGCTTGCCGCGAGCGGCGTGCTCTCCGGCTGCGGTGTGATGGGTCCGGACCTCGCGCATCTCTACGGCTCGCAGGCGGACGATCCGGCGCAACCGCCGACGATCGTCATCCCCGGCATCCTGGGTTCGCGCCTGCGCAATGCGCGCACCGCCGAGTCGGTGTGGCCGGGGACGCTGTCCAACCTGTTGCTGGGAGCCCACTCGCAACTGGCCTTGCGTTTTGATCCGCAGACGCTCGAGGTGCTGCCGGACGAACTGGAGCCGGACGGCCTGTTCGAGGGCGTGCTCGGCCAGGACTACTACGGCGAGATCCTGAAAACCCTGAAGCGCGACGGCGGGTTCATGCGCGCGCGGGCCGGCCAGGGCTGCGAGCGCCAACGGCGCCGCTACTACGTGTTCGCTTACGACTGGCGGCAGGACAACGTGGTCACCGCCGCCCGGCTCGACGAGCTGATCGAGACGATCCGGCGCGACTGCCAGGATCCCGGGCTGAAGGTCGACATCATCGCCCACAGCATGGGCGGCCTGGTGACGCGCTATTACCTGCGCTACGGCAGCACGGACGTGCTCGACGGCAATGAACTCGCGCCCAATCTCGAAGGCAGCCGCAAGGTACGCCGCGCCATCCTGCTGGGCACGCCGAATCTGGGTTCGGTGGGGTCGCTCGAAGGTTTTCTGAACGGCCGGCGCATCGGCCTGTCGCGCGTGTCGCCGGAAGTGCTGGCCACCATGCCCAGCATGTACGAGCTGTTCCCCCATCCGCTCAATTCATGGCTGGTGAAGCCGGACGGCAGCGAGCTGCTGCGCGACCTGTTCGAGATCGACATCTGGCGGCGCTTCGAGTGGTCCATCTTTGCGCCGGACGTTCGCCGACGCATGAGCGCCGATCCCGACAGCCCCGTGGACCTCGCAGGCTTCGAGCGCTATTTCGGCAAGCGTCTCGAACGCGCCCGGCGCTTCGTCTGGTCGCTGACGCGAGAAGCTCCGGAAATGGAGACGCGGCTGATCCTGTTCGGCGGCGACTGCCTGCCGACGCCGGCGCGCCTGCTGGTCGAAGAAGTCGAGGACGATTCGGTCGTGCGACTGCAGCCGGAAGCGGTCAGCGATCGCAGGCCAGGCATCGACTATCGCAAGCTCATGCTGGAGCCCGGAGACGGCGTGGTGACCAAGGCCTCGCTGCTGGCCCGCGACAATCTCGACCCCGCGACGCCGCGTCATCCGCACGTGGATTTCCCGATCGCCGGTGCGTTCTTCCTCTGCGCCGAACACAGCATGCTGACCGGCAATCTCAATTTCCAGGACAACCTGCTGCACGCGCTGCTGTCACGCGACTGGCCGTGAGGCCCATACCTGGGTGCGCATCTGGGCGCGCCCTATACCTCGATTCCAGGCGCCAGGTTCGCTGGCAACTCGCATTTGGCCGCCGTCATCGTCGCCACCGGGTAGGCACAGTAATCCGCCGCGTAGAAGGCACTCGGCCGGTGATTGCCCGACGCGCCGATGCCGCCGAACGGCGCCGCGCTCGAAGCGCCCGTGGTCGGACGGTTGCGATTGACGATGCCGGCGCGGATGCGCAAGCGGAAGCGGTTCCACTCCGCGTCGTCTTCGGACAGCAGGCTCGCGCTCAGGCCGAAGCGCGTGTCGTTGGCGCGGTCGATCGCATCCTGGAAACTCTCGTAGCGGATCAGCTTGAGCAAGGGGCCGAAATGCTCTTCATCCGGCATGCGGTTGACCTGGGTGCAGTCGAGCAGTCCCGGCGAGAGGAAGGCGCGGCCGAGCTTGAGGCGCTTGGCTTCGATCAGCGCCCGCGCGCCCAGGGCCATCAGCCGCGTCTGCGCGGACAGCAGACCATCCGCGGCCTTGACCGAGATCAGCGGACCCATGAAGGGTTCGGGCTGGCTGTCCCAGGCGCCGACCCGCAGTTTCGGGATTGCAGCAATCAAGGCCGCGACCAGCGTGTCACCCTGGGTGCCCGCAGGCACCAGCAGGCGTCGCGCGCAGGTGCAGCGCTGGCCCGCCGAGAGGTAGGCGGACTGGAGAATGTCGTGAACCACCGCGCGCGGGTCGCCAAACCGGCTGCCGACGACCAGCGCGTTATTGCCGCCCATCTCGAGTGCGAGGATCTTGCCCGGCGTCGGCGCAAAAAGGCGTGACAGGATCTCGCCCGTGCGCGCCGAGCCGGTGAAGTAGAGCCCGTCGAGTTCCTTGAGATTGGCGATCAATTCGCCGGTTTCGCGCTCGCCTTGCAGGAGTTGCAGCACGCCCTTCGGAATCCCGGCCTGCTCCCACAGTCGCACCATCTCCTCCGCCACCAGCGGCGTCTGCTCGCTGGGTTTGAACAGCACGCAGTTGCCGGCCAGCAGTGCCGGCACGATGTGCCCGTTGGGGAGATGGGCGGGGAAATTGAAGGGGCCCAACACCGCGACCACGCCATGCGGTCGGTGCCAGACCTGGGTTGCCACACCGCCGGATTCGGACTCCGCGACGCCCGTGCGCAGATGGTAGGCGCGGACGGAAATGTCGATCTTGGCGATGGTGGTCGCCACTTCCAGCCGCGATTCCCACAGCGGCTTGCCGGTCTCGTGCGCCAGCGTGGCGGCGAGCCGTTCCTTGTTCGATTCGAGCAATGCGGCGAAGCGGCGCACCACGGCCTCGCGCTCCGCGAACGGCGCATCGGCCCAGGCCTCTGCGGCGTCGAAGGCCGCATCCATCGCCTGGTCGATATCGGCCTGGCCGGCAGAGGACCCCGCCCAGATCTCGTCGCCCTGGGTCGGTTCGATGCTGGCAAAGGGCTCCCCCACGCCTTCCACCCAGGCGCCTGCGATGAAGTGCTTTCCGGTGTGCTCGTTGTCGCTCATGAGGTCACGATTCGGACGGGGTCTCCGGGCACAATGTTAAGTGCCGCAGCGGTGGATGGATCGACGACCACATGATCGCGCGAGGGCGATAGCGGCGCCATCACGCAGCAGAAACCATCCAGCCGCATATTAGCGATCAGGTACGGGGCCAGGCCGGACGACGCGGCGCGATCCATGATGCGCGCTTCCAGAAGCTGCGACTGACGGATCGAACGGATGTCGGCCAGCGGTGCTTCCACGGTGGGGCCGCCGTCGAAGATGTCCACGTAGCCCTGGTGACGGAATCCCTCTTTTTCCAGCAGGTGCAGCGCCGGCGCAGTCTGCGCGTGCACGTGCCCCATCACTTTCTGCGCTTCGGGGGGCAGCAGGACCGAGTAGATCGGGTGCCGCGGCATCAGTTCGGCGATGAAGCTCTTGTTGCCGATGCCGACGATGTGCTCGGCTTGCGCGTAATCGATCGAGAAGAAATGCCGGCCCAGTCCCTCCCAGAAGGGCGAGCGGCCATTCTCGTCCGAGACGCCGCGCATCTCCGCAATCACCTTCGAGGCGAAGCGCTGCGGGAACGCCGCCATGAACAGGAAGCGGCATTTCGACAGCAGACGGCCGGTTCCGCCGCTGCGAAATTCCGGACGCAGGTAGAGCGAACACAGCACCGAGCTGCCGGTGTAGTCGTTGGTCAGATACAAGGTCGGCACGCGCCTGTAGACCTCGAACTTGGCGGAGGCGAAGACCTGCAAACCGAGCCGGTAGTTGTAGAACGGCTCGTCGAGACCGCAAGCGGCTTCGATGGCGCAGCACCCGCCGATGTGGCCGGTTTCGTGGTCTTCGAGGACAAACAGATATCGCTCGTGGCCGGCGATCGAGACCTCGGCGGCGAAGGATCGCAGGGAGAGTTCGATCTTCTCGCGCAGGAAATCGGGGACCGGCGGCAAGGAGGTGAAGCCCGCGCCCGCGCTCTGCGCCATGTCGATCAGCGCGTCGAGATCGTCGATCCGGATGGGGCGGATGAGGTTCATGGTTCCCAGGTAATGTCCCCGGCTGTCAGTCTCAGCAGCAACAGCGCCGACAGCTTCCCACGTTCGGCGAGGCTGGACACCCGCATCCACTCGCGGTCGGAGTGAATCTCGCCGCCGACCACACCCAGGTTATCGATATTGGGCAGGCCGAGCGCGTGCAGGTTATTGCCGTCGCAACACCCGCCGGTGGATTTGAAGGCCAGGTCGAGTCCCAAACCGCGGCCGCACTCCGCGATCATCGCTGCGAGCCTTGCGTTGCGCACATCGAAAGGCTTGGGCGGCCGCGTGAAACCTCCGCGCAACTCGAAACGAAAGCCCTCCCGCTCATTGGCGCGTGCAAGCAGGCGGTCGAGCTGTTCATGCAGCCAGCTCTCGTCTTCAGTGGTTTGCGTACGCACGTTGAACTTCATCACGCAACGCTCGGGGACGATGTTCACGCTGCCGCCGCCGTGAACATAGCCGGGGTTGAGGGTCAGGCCTTCGCGGGCGTCGTTGAGCGTGTACAGCCCGGCGACAAACTCCGCGCAGGCGACGAGCGCATTGCGCCCCGCGCCGAAGTCGCGACCGGCATGTGCGGCACGCCCCTGCACGATCAGGTCGAAATTGCCGCTGCCCTTGCGCGCGCCCGCGAGGTGGCCGTCCGCGAACGCCGGCTCGTAGACCAATCCCAAGTGATTGCGGGCCGCCGCTTCGGCCAGCAGCGGCGCCGACGAGATCGACCCGATTTCCTCGTCCGGATTGAACAGCAGCTCCCATCCGACTCGGTCGCGATGAGGCGAGCGCTCCAATGCCGACAACGCGGCCCACATGACCAGATGCCCGCCCTTGAGATCGGCGACGCCCGGACCGTTGAGCCGGTCGGATCCGGTCTCGCGCACCGTTTGAAACGGCGAATCGGCGCCGAACACGGTGTCCATGTGACCGCACAGAAATACCTGCAAGGGCGCATCCGGCCGCTTGCGCAGGCGCAAGGCGCGGGACAGCGGCCGTTCGCGCAGGGTCCCGTCATCGGCCGTTGACCGGTGCGCGGTGACCTCGATGAATTCGGCCTGCGCCCCCAGCGGCGCAAACAGCGCCAACAGGCGATGCGACACTGCCTCGACCCCGGCCACGTTGAAACTGCCCGAGTTGATGATCGCGAGCTGCACGAGTTCCGCGCGCATCGCCGGAAGCTGCGCGTCGATCCAGTCGAGTTCGGCCTGGTGCCTCTGCATGGGGCCAGTGTAGGCCGCATCGCGGCCGATGCTAGGCTTGCGACGAACACACACCGATACGACACGTGCATCGCCGAAGCTTCCTGACCCTTCCGCTGTTGCTCTGGGCCGGTCTTGTCCGCGCCTCGGACCCATCGCTGTGGGAAAAATCCACGCTCAACCAGATCCTCAGGCGCGGCGAGCTGCGCGTGGGCCTCGAAGCGGGCTACATGCCCTTCGAGATGCTGGACCGCAACAGCAATCTGATCGGTTTCGACATCGACCTCGCGCGCAAGATGGCGTCCGTGCTCAAGGTCAAGGTGCGCTTCGTCAATACGCAGTGGGACGGCATCATCCCGGCCCTGCTGACCGATAAGTTCGATCTGTTGATGGGTGGCATGACCATCACGCCGGAGCGCAATCTCCAGGTCAATTTCACCCGGCCTTACATCGTGGTCGGCCAGACCGCGCTGCTGGCCAGGAAGCACCAGGGGAAGATCACCGGGTACCGGCAGCTCGACGATCCGCAATTCATCGTGACGGCCAAGCTCGGTACATCCGGCGACATCGCGGCGCGGCGCACCTTTCCACGCGCGCAGCTCAAGCAGTTCGAAAGCGAGGCCGACGCTTCGCTGGAGGTCCGCAACGGCCGCGCCGATGCCTTCATCTACGACTTCCCGTTCAACGCCATCTACGCCTTGCGCTACCCGGATTCGGTGACACACCTGTCGGAGCCGTTCACCAGGGAGAATCTGGGCTGGGCCATCCGCAAGGGCGATCCGGATTTTCTCAACTGGCTCGACAATTTTCTCGACGCAATCCGCAACGACGGGACTTACGACGTGCTCTACAAGCGCTGGTTCGAGGGCACGGCCTGGATGAAGAATCTCGATGGCTGAGGGCGCCGCGCGATGACCCGGCCCTCGAGCTTCGGCGGCCATCTGGTCGCGGGCATCGTCCTGGTTGTCCTCGGTCTCGCGCTGTACGGTGCGACCCGCAGCATCGACTACCAGTGGCGTTGGGACAGGGTGCCGCAGTACCTCGTGGTGACCGGCGGCGAGGAAATCACCGCGCCGTTCGACGGCACGGTTTCGATCGGCGCCGCCAACGGAACGGTCACGCTGGTGCCGCTGCTCGGTGGCGAGCCCAGCGTCGTGCAAGGGATCGACCGGATCGAAGTGTCGGATGGCGACATCGTGTTCGCCAACAACACGCTCGGCCGCAAGGCCGGTTGGTCGGCCGGCCCGCTCGCGATCGGTCTGTGGCTGACGCTCAAGATTTCGCTGGTCTCGCTGGTTTTTGCGCTGGTGCTGGGCCTGCTGGCCGGGCTCGGGCGCGTATCGAAAAACGTGGCGGTTCACGATCTCGCGACGGTGTACGTGGAATTGGTTCGCGGCACGCCGCTGCTGGTGCAGATCTTCATCTTCTATTTCTTTCTAGGCACCGTGCTCTCGCTTTCCGCGTTCGCCGCGGGTGTCGCCGCGCTGGCGGTGTTCACCGGCGCCTACGTCGCCGAGATCGTGCGCGGCGGCATCGAGTCCGTTCCGCGCGGGCAGACCGAGGCGGCGCGCTCGCTCGGCATGAGCGCCGCGCAGGCGATGCGCTACATCGTTCTGCCGCAGGCGCTGCGAAAGACCCTGCCTTCGCTGGCTGGGCAGTTCATCAATCTCATCAAGGATTCGTCTCTGGTTTCGGTGATGGCGCTGACGGACCTGACCAAGGCCGGACGCGAGGTGGTCAGCTCCACGTTCAGTCCCTTCGAGGTCTGGTTTTGCGTGGCCGGGCTGTACCTGGTGCTGACCGGTCTGCTGTCGTGGGCCGTGCGAAAACTGGAGCGGAGAATGGCGCATGACTGACTACGCCCCCACCCCCGGCCCCTCGCCCGCGCGCGGGGGAGGGGAGCCGCTGATCGAAGTCCGTGCCATCGATAAACGCTATCCCAATGGAACACAGGCACTGACCCAGGTGTCGCTCGAGGTGCGACCGCAGGAAGTGGTCTGCATCGTCGGTCCCAGCGGCTGCGGCAAGTCCACCTTGCTGCGGGCGATCAACGGCATGGAAGTGATCAGTGCCGGCGAGGTGAGGATCGAAGGCATCTCCGTGCACGCCCGCGGGACCAACCTCAACCGACTGCGCACGCACGTCGGCATGGTGTTCCAGCAGTTCAACCTGTTTCCGCACATGACGGCATTGGAGAACCTGATGCTGGCACCGCTCAAGGTGCTGCGCCAGCCGCCCGCCGAGGTGCGCGAGCGGGCGCTGAGCGTGCTCGACAAGGTGGGACTCGCCGACAAGGCGCATTGCCGGCCGGCGCAATTGTCCGGCGGTCAGCAGCAGCGTGTCGCCATCGCTCGCGCACTGTGCATGCAGCCCGACGTGATGCTGTTCGACGAGCCCACCAGCGCGCTCGACCCGGAGATGGTCGGCGAGGTGCTCGACGTGATGAAGCAGCTTGCCGCGGAGGGTATGACCATGTGCGTGGTCACGCACGAGATGGGCTTTGCCCGCGCGGTGGCCTCGCGCATCGTGTTCATGGATCAGGGCGAAATCGTCTACCAGGACGTGCCGGAAGCCTTCTTCTCCGCGCCGTCCAGCGAGCGGCTGCGGCAGTTTCTGGGGCAGGTGCTGAACTAGGAGCCTGGGCGGTAGAAACTCGTGCGCTGCGGCTGCGCCATTTCGGCCATATTTTCCGCTCCGTTTCGTTGAATAGAACCACTATTCGCCTCAACAGAGCGAAAAATCTGTCTCGAAATGGCT
>JBQTIX010000020.1:0-20622 GCA_052387695.1 Panacagrimonas sp.
GGGGGGGGGGGGGCCAGGGCGGCGAGAGCGGTGGGGCCGGGGAGGGGACCCGGCCCCCCAGCCCGCCACGAAGGGACCACCCCCCCCCGCCCGCCCCGGGGGGGGGGGGGCGGGGGGGCGGCCGCCCCCCCCCGCGACAGTCGTCTCCATCCATTTCCTGCACTCGCACGTCTATTTCTCCAGCTCGAAGCGGATCACGTTCTGCACGCCGCTCACGTCCACCGCCTTTCCGCCGACCACTCGCGGCTTGTAGCGAAACTTCGTCGCGGCATCGATCGCCGCGTCCTCGAACACGCCCCGTGGGTCGGCGTCCACCGCGGCCGCATCGCGCACCGTGCCGGAGGCGCTGACGGTGAACTCCACCAGCACCCAGCCTTCGATCCCGCGCTGCATCGCGCGCGGCGGGTAGATCGGCGCGACCTTGACGATGGGGAGGTATTCGCCGTCGGTTCCGGTGCCGCCGTCGAGGCCGGAGCTGACCGACAGATCCACATCGACGTTGACGTCGCCGATCGACAGCGCCTGCGTCACCGCCTGCGTGGTCTGCGCCTGCGGGGCGGAAGGCGGGGCAGGGGGACGATCCGGAGCCGGTGGACGCTCGGCCTTGCGTTCCACCGTCTTGACGTCTTCGCCGCGCTTGATGCGGATGAAGCGCGGCGCAAAGCTGCCGAGCTGATCCTCGATGGTGCTCTTCCCGGTGACGATCAGACCCTGCATCAGCACGAACAGCGCCGCGGTGAACGCGACCGCGGCGATCAGGGCAATCGGAAAGCGGGCGCGTTCGAGCAGCATGCCGTCAACGAAGCTGCGCCGCGAGTGCAATCTCGTACACGCCGGCCGCGCGCGCGGCGTCCATCACCGCCATGATGGTCTTGGCTTGTGCCACCTCGTCGGCCTGCACCACTAGAGAGCCCTTGGGATTTTCCGCGCGCAGGCGCTCGATGTTGGCGCGCACCGAGTCCACGTCGACGCGGCGCCGGTTGATCCAGATGTCGCCGGCGCTGTCGATGGCCACCATGATGTTGGCCTTGTCCTGGTTGGACGCGGTGGCGGCGTCCGGGCGGTTGACCTCGA
Source organism: Panacagrimonas sp. (assembly GCA_052387695.1). Lineage (GTDB taxonomy): Bacteria > Pseudomonadota > Gammaproteobacteria > Nevskiales > Nevskiaceae > Panacagrimonas. The sequence continues at coordinate 1,075 of JBQTIX010000020.1, forward strand.
CGCCGGATTCCTTCACCACCGCGGCGGTGATGATGAAGAAGATCAGCAGGTTCATGACGAAGTCGAGCATCGGCGCGAGGTCGATGCCGGTCTCGTCGGATTCGGTGGCGTGACGGCGGAAGCGCATGTGCGGGGAGCCAAAAAAAGTGATTGGCCGCGGATTACGCGGATGGACGCGGATCAACAGCGACAGCAATTGGTTTTGTTTTATCCGCGTTCATCCGTGTAATCCGTGGCAAAAAAATCAGTACGTGAACTTGTCGGCCAGCAGCTCGGTTTCCGAGCGCGCGCGCGACTTGAAGTAGTAGACGGGGAACAGCCCGGTGATGCTGACCATCAGCCCGGCCATGGTGCAGACCATGGCCTGCGACACGCCGCTCGCCAGGGTGCGGGCGTCGGTGGAGCCGCGCGCAGCCATCGAGTCGAACACTTCGAGCATGCCGACGATGGTGCCGAGCAGTCCCAGCAGCGGCGACATCGGCACCAGCACGCGCAGCATCGGCATGTTGGCGTTCATCTCCGCGTTGAGCCGCGAGATCATCGCCTCGCGGATCTTGCGGCTGCGCCAGATGTGCTTGTCCGGTCGCCGATGCCATTGTTCAAGCAGCTCGCGCGCCTGACGCGGCAGCAGGAAACGGAAGAAGATCATCCGCTCGAAGATCAGCGCCCACAGGATGAAGCAGGCCAGCAGGATGCCGTAAACCACCGGGCCACCCGCGTCGACGATGTCGCGCAGGGTGACCGCGATCAGGGTGTAGATCTCGATCAGCATCTTGTCAGGCCGGCACCGCGCCGCCGCGACTCATGCTCTCCAGCCGTTCCGCCAGCAGGCCCGCGCTCTGCTCGTCCAGCGCCTGCACGATGCGCTTGGAACGCGACACCAGCACCGCGTTCATGAACAGCAGCGGGATGGCGATGCCCAGGCCCAGACCGGTGGCGACCATCGCGTGCGAGATGCCGGAGGCCATGAGCTTGGGATCGCTCGACCCGGCTTCGGTGATCGCCTGGAAGGTGATGATCATGCCGACGACGGTGCCGACCAGACCCAGCAGCGGACCGGCCGCGACGACCAGTTTCAGCAGCGACTGGAAGCGTTCCAGCGGCGGGATCTCCTTCATCACCGCCTCGGACAGGCGCAGCTCGACCACCTCGGCATCCTCGTCGGCCTTGGCCATGTCGCCGCGGAAGGTGCCGAGCACACGGCCCAGCGGGTTGTCGATGGACGGCTTGTGCAGGTTGGCGAGCTGCCGCCGCACGCGCGTGCCGACCACGCTGAGATAGAAGAACTGGTAGATCGCGGCGATCGCGCCCATCAGGCCGACCGCCATGATCACGTAGCCGACCACGCCGCCCTGCTGCAGGCGCTCCACCGTGCCGGGCCGCGAGCCATGGAGGGTCAGCAGCACGCCGCGCGAGGGGTCCAGCCACAGCCATTCAGTGCCGCCCGTCGCCGCCTTCTCGAAGCGTGCTGCGGAATCCAGCGGAGCGCCGTGCGGTTGGCTCGCCAGCTCGACCAGGTTGCCGGTCTCGGTGTCGGTGATCAGGAAGTGCCTGCCGGCGATCATGTTGAACGTGCCGACGCGCGTGATCTGCGCTTCCTGTGGCTGACCCGCCGCGTTCACGATCGTCGCCGGGTACTTCTGCACCTTGCCGGCCGCGGTGATCTCGCGCTGCATCTCGAACCAGAGCTTCTCGATCTCCTCGATCGATGGAAACGTGCTGCTCGACCCGGCCTTGGCGATGAGCTGGTCGAGGAAGACCTCACGGCCGGGATACTGCGAGCTGACCGCGGAGGCCAGCACCACGCCCTTGAACTCGCCCGTGGTCTGTTGCAATGCGCCGAACAGTTCGCGCAGCGAGCCCATGCGCTCGTTGAGGCGTGTCTCCTCGTCGGTCAGCAGCACTTCGTTGTCGGCGTAGCGCTTTTCCATCCCCGCACTCTCAAGCTCCAGGCGCTTGAGTTCGGCACGGGAGTCGGCGAGGCGCCTGGCCTGGCCTTCGGCGTCGCGCTCGAATTCGGCGAGGCGGGCGCGCTGTTCCTGCTGGTCGCGGGCGATGCCCTGTTCGACCAGTTTCAGAAGGTCGTCGATGGAAGCGGTGGCAGGCGCTTGGGCGATGGCAAGCGAAGTCGCCAGCAGGCCCGTCAAAGCGATCAGCACAACCCGCAGGAGCCCGTAGGTCGGCTCAAGCCCGCGTGCTTTTCGCGGGCGGAGCCGACAAGCGCTCGGCGAGGGCGATGTCGGTTCCGCCTTCGGCTTGAACCGGCCTGCAACCGACCTGCTCATCATGTAACGCTTCACTGCACCACCTCGGCCGTCGCGATAGGCAGATGAATCAAATCCGGCGCGGTCTGTTCGCGCGCGATGCGGATGGCCTTGAGCACGTAGCTGTCCTCTCCCTGATCCAGCTGCACCCACTTGCCGGAAGCCTTGTTCCAGACCGCACGCTCCTTGCCGTCGAGCGTCCGGTACAACAGCGCCACGCGACCCACGCGCAGCATGTCCACCTCGCGCTGGTCCTCCAGCGCGCCGCGGTAAGCCTCGATGGTGTTGCCGTAATTGACCTCGATGGAATACGCCGCCATCACGTTGCGGAATTTCTCCGCCACGCTCACATCGGAGCGCGGCAGGGTGGCGCGCAGGCGCTCCACCCGGGCGACGCGTTCCTTCTTCAGAAATGGCGCATCGAGCGCGACCAGCTGGTCCATCGCGTCGATCATGCGCAGCAGCAGCGGCACGATCTGTCGGTCCAGCACGGTGACGTTGTCGATCGAAGTCTTGATCTGCGCCAGTTCGGCGTTCTGGTTGCCGAGCTGGGCGCGTAACTGGTCCATGTAGACCTTGAGGCCCTCGATCTGCTTCTGCACGCCCTTGTATTCGTCGGTCGCCGAGCGGATCTGGTCGTAGACCTGATCGACCCGGGCCTGTGCCTGCGCGCCCTGCTGGGCGCGCAACTCGCCCTTGGCAATGGCTCGGTCCAGGGCCTGGTCGGGCTTGGTGCTTGGCGTCGCAGGGTCCTGCGCGGCAGCGACGGATGTGGCGAGCAGCGTGAGACTTGCGAACCGGGTGAAGAGACGTCTCATACGCTGGCGCCCGCATCCTGCCGGCGGGGTGAAAGCCGGTTCTCGATGAGCCGGATCACGCGCGCTACCGGACGCGGACAGGGTTTGGAAGGCGGGACGGTCAGATCCGACGGCGGAGCAGTCGTCGGGGTCGGCTGCGGAACGAAATCCGCGAGCAGGAGATTCACGGGCAGCGAGTAGCGAGTCGGTCTCATGGACGTGATCCGTTCGGGTTGAAGGTCGGGTTGAACCGGAAGGGCGCGCGCGCCGCTCCGCCGCATCCGGCATGGAGCGGAGTCGAGGACACCGTCATGCGGGCGGCAGCCGGCAGGGGCGGCGACAGCGAGGAGTAGGGCACGGAGAGGTAAGGCTCGCGGCGCGGGCGTCGCGGAGGAAAGGTCGGTCCAGTCCGCGAGAGGCTACGGTCGCAATGTGATGCTTTTGTGACCGCAGTGGCGCGGCCCGGCCGTTGCTACGCGCCGGTCGTCCGCGCGGGTTGCCGCAGCACCGATTCGAAATAGGGAATGGCGCGTTCCAGGCCCTCACGCAGCGGCACTTTCGGTTCCCAGCCGAGGACGCTGCGCGCGCGCGTGATGTCGGGCTGGCGCTGCTTGGGATCGTCCGGCGGCAGCGGTTTGAAGTCCAGGGTGGACCTGGACCCGGTCAGCTCGATCACCAGTTCCGCCAGTTGCCGGATGGTGAATTCGCCCGGGTTGCCCAGGTTGATCGGACCGGTCACCTCGTCGGGTGAGTTCATCAGCCGCATCAGGCCATCGACCAGATCATCCACGTAGCAGAACGAACGGGTCTGCTGACCCTCTCCGAAGATCGTGATCGGGCGGCCGAGCAGGGCCTGCATGATGAAGTTCGACACCACCCGGCCGTCGTTGGGATGCATGTTCGGCCCATAGGTGTTGAAGATGCGCGCGACCTTGATCTCCAGCCGGTGCTGGCGGTGGTAGTCGAAGAACAGCGTCTCCGCGCAGCGCTTGCCCTCGTCGTAGCAGGAGCGGAAGCCGATCGGGTTGACGTTGCCCCAGTACTCCTCGGGTTGCGGGTGGATGGTCGGATCGCCGTAGACCTCGCTGGTGGAGGCCTGCAGGATGCGCGCCTTCAGGCGCTTGGCCAGACCCAGCATGTTGATCGCGCCATGCACGCTGGTCTTGGTGGTCTGCACCGGGTCGAACTGGTAGTGGATCGGGCTCGCAGGGCAGGCGAGGTTGTAGATCTGGTCCACCTCGATGAACAGCGGGAAGGTCACGTCGTGACGCATCAGCTCGAAGCGCGGATGGGTCAGCAGATCCTGCAGGTTCTCGCGCGTACCGGTGTAGAAATTGTCGACACACAGCACCTCGTGCCCCTGCTCGATCAGCCGCGCGCACAGGTGCGAGCCGATGAAGCCGGCACCGCCGGTGACAAGAATGCGCTGGGGGCCGAATTCGCGGGGGGTTCTCATCGGAGGGGGCTCGGGTCAGAGTGTGAGAAGAAATCGTCGCGAGCGAAGGCAGTTCGCGTCGCGAGCAGCGCAGAAACCGCAGCGTACATAGAAGTACGTGAGGATTTCGAGCAGCGCAGCGACGCGAAATGCCGAGCGCAGTAGATTTATTCTCACGCTCTCAGTTGGGATCCATCAGGGTTTCGGCGAGGGCCAGGGCCAGGGCGGAGTGCGGGAATTCGAGCGGTTGGGGGATCACGAACTCCGCCATCCGACCGTGAAACGCGATCGGCCGGGCAAATCGTTCGACGATGCTGCGGTAGTCCCGCCCGACATAATCGTCGAACAGGATCGGGGTGCCCGGTTCACCACAGGACAGGCTGAGCAGCAGGCAGGCGCTGCGAAAGCGGCCGTCGATCAGGATCAGGTCGGGTTGCCGGCCGATGCGTTGGACGAAGCGCCAGCCGACGGTCGGATAGAGCGGCCACAGCCGGGCCTTGGCATCGCCCGCCGGATGACCCCAGGACTGGGTCGGACCCAGGTCCGCGTGGAGAGACACCAGCAGCGAGCCTAGAAACGTGGGGCAGAACTGCCGGCGCAGCTTTTGACACCAGAGTCGGTCCGACTCGGTCGAGATGATCAGCGGGATCCCGAGTTGGCCCGCCATCATGGTGCTGCCGCCACTGCCGTATTCGAGAACCGTCTGGGTGCCGCGCATGAGCGCGTCGAGTCGGGCGATGCCCGCCGCTTCCATGTGCGGCCGGTTGGGAACGGCCTCGGACGCCTCGGAACCGGCACCTGCCGAGGACGCGTCGCGGGCCTCATCCATGACCGAGTGCGGTCTTGAAGTACGCGCCGTCGGACAGCAGGAATTCCATCAGGCGGAAGCGCTCGGCCTCGCCAAAAAACTGCACGCTGCCATCGGGGCGAAGATGGATCTGCCCTTTCCCCAGAACCACCGCCGCGGCGGCGTCCGGTTCGGGTGTGTTGTGCAGACGCTTGATCTCGGAGACATACAGCCGGACATTGCTGTCCGTCACCTCGGCGAGATTGCGTCGGACGATCTGGTCGATCGGTTCTCCTGCCGAACAGAAGCCGCGCGCGATCAGCTTGCGGACATTGACCGACACCCGCTGCTGCGCCGACAGGTGCGCCAGATGCAGGGTGAAGAGACCGGCAGGAATCGTGTTGGAGAAGTAGTGTGCGGGGAGTTGCACGTTGTGATTGAGGAAGCCCCGCAGCGGCAGGGCGGTGGACAGGATCGGCTTGCCCCACCTGACCCAATTGGCGAGATGCTCAGGACTTCCCAACAGGGGAAAGACATCGGCGAAGCGTGGCACGCACCAGAGCCAGGTGGTCGGAAACGTGGTGGCAGCGGGGAAGTGATCGAGATAATCGACGATCAGGGGACTGCTGTAGTGCTGATGTCCACGGATCAGGGACAGGAACTCGTCGGTGTCCAGAAACGCGAAGTAGCGACAGCTCGTGATCAGCGCCCGGTACAGCTTGGGGAAGCGGTTGACGTGGTGGACGCGGTTGTGCAGCCCGGTGAAGCGGATCACCAGCAGGTCCGGCGCGTATCGATCCAGGATCTCCGCAACCGCGGGGTCGGTCGAGCCATTGTCGAACACGATCAGGTTATCGAGCCCCACGATGCGCGCATGGTGCTGAATCCACCGGTCCAGGAAGTACGGATCGTCGCGGGTCTTGAGCAGGATTTTGAACGTGGCGCGGCGCGAACGGATGGCGCGTGCGGCGGCGGGAGTGTCGCTGTCCCAGTCGATCACGCTGGACCCGTGTGTCCGCGGGTTCCGGCCGGCCGGACGCGTTTGTCGGCGGAGGACACGGTCCTGCTCGCGGCGACATGACCGGACGACACCCGCTGCCACATCGGCTCGTATCCCCACAGTTTCAGATAGTGCTCGAACACCTGGGGCCAGTTGAACGGGCTCGGTGCCAGCGCGTTGTCCACCGGGCCGCGGGCGACGGTCTGGAAGTAGCGGGACAGGCAGGACTGGGTCTCGACGTGGGCACGATCGGCAAGGGCGGCGAAGCTGTTGTCGGGGTGGATGCGGTAGTCGTACAGCGGCTCGGGAACGTACAAAGGTTCCTCGAACGGGATCACCCGCAGCGCAAAGTCCCAGTCGTGGGCCAGCTTGAGATCGACAAACGGCCCCACCTGGTCGAGCAGGTCGCGGCGGATCGCGAAATTGCCGGTGCTCAGCGCGCAGTTGTACCGCAGGAATGCGAACGACAGCGACGGCAGTCCGGGCGAGGCGTAGTCGAGGTAGTTGATGATATGCGTCAAGCCCTCATGCACCCGACCGCCCGGCCCGCAGACCGGATTGACGGCGGAAAACGCAAAGCGGCTGGACTGCGCCTGCATGTGTTCGACCATGCTCGCGAGCCGACAGGGGTGGTAACGATCGTCGGAATTGAGCAGGAAGATGATGTCCCCGGTGGCCAGGCCGATGCCGCGATTGAGCGAGTGATGCGCGCCCCCCGTGACGGCGTTCTGCTCGCACACGATGCGACGGAAGCGATCGACGTAGCGCGGGCTTGCGCTGAGCCGCTGGGCGATCGAAAAGCTGGCGTCCGGCGATGCGTCGTCGATCAGGATCAACTCGACGTCCGGCCAGGTCTGGGCGAAGACCGATTCCAGGCATTCGCCCAGATACGCGGCGTGCCGGTAGATCGGCACCACCACCGAGCACTGCGGCGCGGCGCTCATTCCACAATCTCTATCACGCCGTGGAGAGGAGTTTCGATCGCGCAGCCGATGTCCGATCCGGCGGCCGGAAACAGCAGGGACAGCGTGTAGTGGCCCGGCGACAGGGGCGCGGTATTGGCGGTGAACACGAAGCCGGACCACGGCCGCTTGCGCGGAACAGTCCTGGGCGGCTTGACCGCGGCTTCGGTGGTGGTGTCGTCCCGCTCGAAGCGCAGCGAGATGTAGCCGTAGTGACAGCTCCGGGATTCATCGACCGGCTTGATTTTCAGGAAGCAGACACTGGTCGCGCTCAAGGTGCGGTCCTGCGGAAGCCCCCAGCCCGAACAATGAAAATAATCGCCCCGACGCAACACGCGGTGGCGCCGATGACGTTCGGCGCCGAGCCGGTCCAGGGCCGCGACGCCCCCCGAGCGAAGCGGGTTGAGCCCCAGGGGTTCGACCGTGCCCAGCGCGCTGTACGTGCCCTTGGCCAGGCTCCTGCGCGTCACCGCCAGGGTGTGGTGCATCGCCCGCTCCAGACACTCGATCCGACCGGCCAGCCGGTTGACCGCGGCCAGCGCACCGATGTCCGTTTCCAGCGTTTTCCGCAACAGCGCCACCGTGGTCGCAGTCGAGGTGGTCGAGTGCAGCACGTCGCGCACGACCTGGAGCAGCGCGCGGCCATGACGCCGGTCCGGCTCCAGATAGGTGCCCTCACCCCACTCGTTCCAGGCATTGATGAACAGCAGGCGCTCATCCTCCTGAGCAATACATTTCTCGGTCCGTGCGCAGGCGTGCTCCAGCCACAACTCCATCAGTTCGGGCGTGAACCGGGTAAAAATGTGGGCGTGGGGACCACGCCGACTGGTGTTGTCCCAGCCCGCCATCACCGAGCGGTATCGCGGGTACTCCGGCTCCGCCGCGGCAATTTCGTTGGCGACGATTTCGGCGTAGTCGTAGATCTTCCCGTCGAAATCGGGGTCGAGTCCGGTCAGCAACTCCGATCCCGGTTTCAGGGGTACGGCCACATTCCTGTGCGGCGGAAATTGCACCGCGCTGTCGCAACCCTGTTCAAAGACATCGGCGGTATCGAAGGTTTCCGCCATGCACACGTGCAGGCCCGGCAGCCCGTGCTCCACGCAGATTTCCCGCCAGCGCTCGAACACGCGAGCGGGATCGGACAACAGCCCGACGCGGTACACGATCAGGATCGGCTTGCCGCCGACACGGATGTAGCGCCGGTCCTTGAGCAGGGGCAACACGTCGTGGATGAACGCGATGTCGCTCTCCAGGCTGTGCACCTGCGGCACCAGCACTTCTTTCTCGGACCCGTCCCAGCGGCGCGACCAGGGCTCGTTGGCCCAGCACAGGCAGAAGCCGAAGTCGTGATCGATTTCGAGGAAGCGCTGGAGCGGCTTTTCCAGCAGCCGGCGGCCCGAGAACCAGTAATGGTGAAAGCAGAATCCGGCGAGGCCGTGGCCGCGCGCAAGATCGATCTGCTGCTCGATCACGCCGGGCGTTCGCAGATCGTAGTAGCCCAGGTCGGCCGGGATGCGCGGCTGATCGTGGCCTTCGAACAGGGGTTTGGCGGTGGAGACGTTGGTCCACTCGGTGAACCCGGCACCCCACCACTCGTCATTTTCCGGAATCGCGTGGAACTGAGGCAGGTAGAACGCCAGCGCACGCACCCGCGGGCTCAAGCTCGGCGTTCTGGGCGCCGGCAAGCAGCGCAGCAGTGACTCGCGCTGCGCGATAGGGGTCTGCCGCGGGCGGGCGGTGATCGACTTGAGATGCTTGAGCAGGTCGGCGCGGGTCGGCAGGCCGTTCTTGCCCGCCCAGGTCGTGTCCAGTTCCAGTGCCGGACCGGAGTCGGCGATCGGCAGCCGCAGCGAAAGGGGGACGGACGGATCGGAGCCTTGCGAGAGCTGTTCGATCAGCGCCTCCCGCGCGGCCGTGGATGCCTCGGTCCAGTGAAAAATCAGACCGGCGTGGGCCGGTGCGCCGAGGCGCTCGCTGAGTTCCTTGCGCAGCGCGTAGGTGCGGACCTGTCCGAGCCGGATGCCTTCACACTCGACGTCGAGCGTGACCGCGGCCGCGGGGTCGGCGGCGCACAGACACCAGCCGCGGATCGCGACCATATCCACTTTTTCCACGGCACCGCGATAGGCCGGTCCGGTGGCGAGCTGGGTCAGATTGCTGTTGGTGCGGGCGACCGGGGCGGCGGGCTCCATGGCTGGCTCGTCGGACGGGCTCAAAACACCGGATCGCGCAGCAGGCCCAGCAGGTAATCGCCGTAGCCGCTCTTGACCAGGGCCGTGGCCAGGGCCTCGAACCGCGCATCGTCGATCCAGCCCTGACGCCAGGCGATTTCCTCCGGACAGCACAGCTTGAGGCCCTGCCGCTTTTCGAGCGTGTGCACGAACTGCGCGGCTTCGAGCAGGGATTCGTGGGTGCCGGTGTCGAGCCAGGCGTCGCCACGGCCGAGCTTCTCGACGGTCAGGCGTTCGGCGGCGAGGTAGTGGGCGTTGATGTCGGTGATCTCGTACTCGCCTCGCGCCGAGGGTTTCACTGCGCGCGCAATCTCGACCACGTCGGAGTCGTAGAAATACAGCCCGGTGACGGCATAGCGGCTCTTGGGCTGGGAAGGCTTTTCGACGATGGCGACGGGACGTCCCTGCGGGTCGAACTCGACCACGCCGTACCGCGAGGGATCCTGGACGGGATAGGAGAAGATGGTCGCGCCACCCCGACTCTGCGCTGCGCGTTGCAGGCGCTCCGACAGATCGTGGCCGAAGAAAAGATTGTCGCCGAGCACCAGCGCGCAGGCTGTGCCGTCGATGAAGCGCTCGCCGATCAGGAAGGCCTGCGCCAGGCCGTCAGGCGAGGGCTGCATGGCATAGGTCAGCGAAATTCCCCAGCGTGAGCCGTCACCGAGCAGGGCTTCGAACTGCGGCGTGTCGCGCGGCGTGGAGATGATGAGGATGTCGCGGATGCCGGCCAGCATCAGGGTGCTGAGCGGATAGAAAATCATCGGCTTGTCGTACACCGGCAGCAGTTGCTTGGAGACGACGTTGGTGAGCGGATAGAGGCGGGTGCCTGAGCCACCGGCAAGGATGATGCCCTTCATGCGGATAGGGGTTGGAGCGTTGCGGACGAGACGCGGACGATATCACCCGTATGCGGCGCGTGGCTGCTGCCGGATGATTTGAGTGGCATCCTGTGCCCCAGGCAGGTGCAGCGTCGTCTGCCACGTTCGGAGATCGTCGGCATGAAGTTTGAGGAGCGTCACGTTTTCGACCAGCCCGCGGCGACGGTGTTGAAGATGTATACCGATCGCACGTTCTTCGATCGCAAGTACCAGGCGCTTGAGGCGATCGAGTGCGAGTTGCTCGATCACCGGCAGACCGATGCGCGGTTCAGCGTGCAGTACCGGCTGGTGATGAAGTCCGATGCGCCGCTGCCGGAGGTGCTGAAGAAGATCATGGGCGACACGGTCAGGATGACGCAGCAGGATTCCTGGGATCTCGGCACGCGCACCGGACGGCTCGACATCGAGATCAGGAACGCGCCGATCAAGGTCGGCGCGGACATGCGACTGGTCGAGGAAGACGGCAAGGGCGTCAATGTGCAGAGCTGGACCATCAGCTGCAACATCCCGCTGGTGGGTGGCCGCATCGAAGCGGCGATCGCGCAGGACATCAGGATCAAGTCCAGGCGCGACCTGGCCGCTTCGCGCAAGATCATCCTCGACTATTGATCCCTGAAAAGTGCGGGCACCCAAGGGTCGAGTCTGCCCCTCCACAGATCTCTCTTCATGCGGAGGGATTTTCCGGGAGGTGCGCGAACCGATGGACGCCGTTGAAGACATGAACGATGCTCCAACCGTGCAGGAGCAAGTGAAGAGTGGGTCGCAAATCGTCGATCGTCCGGAGTCGTTTCTCCGAACACGGATTCGAGACTCTGTTGCAGCGAAGGCAAGCGAGGAGACGCAATGTCATCACAGAACGGATCAAAATCTGCAAGGCACAACGAGGGGGCTGGCGACTTCGATGCAATCGTCGTCGGCGCCGGCTTCGGCGGAATCAGGGCGCTGCATGAACTCCGGCAACTCGGGCTCAGCGCGCGGGTCCTGGAAGCCGGGTCCGATGTTGGTGGCACCTGGTACTGGAATCGCTACCCCGGCGCACGAACAGACTCCGAAGCCTGGGCCTACTGCTACTCCTTCTCCAAGGAATTGCAGAACGACTGGGACTGGCCCGAAAGAATGCCGTCCTGGGAACACGTGTCGGGCTACCTCCGGCATGTCGTGGAGCGGTTCGACATGCGCAAGGACATCCAGTGCGACACGCGCATGAAGTCCGCCGTCTACGATGAGGCGAGGAACCGCTGGACCCTCACGACGGAGCAGGGCGAGCGCTTCACCTGTACCTATTTCGTCAGCGCGATCGGCTGGTTCGCGGTGCCCTATGAGCCACCTTTCAAAGGCCTCGAAAGTTTCAAGGGACAGCGGTACCTGTCATGCCGCTGGCCCAAGGAACCGGTGGACTTCACCGGCAAGCGTGTGGGAATCGTCGGCGCGGGATCCACCGCCGTTCAGATCCTGCCGATCGTCGCCCAGACCGCCGGCCACGTTTCGTATTTTCAACGGACGCCGAACTACGTGATGCCGGGGCGCAATCACGCGCTCGACGAATGGCAGCGCCAGGGCATCAAGGCCAACTACGAGGCGATCTGGGCACAGGTTCGCAAGCAGGTCTTCGCCTTCCCGATGGACAGCGCGACCCGCACCTACGACGACGTGACGGACGCGCAGCGGCAACTGGTGTTCGAGGCGGGATGGGAAGCCGGCGGCTTTCGTTTCATCTTTGAGACCTTCGCCGACATGTTGACCGACGAGCGCACCAACACCGCTGCGGCCGACTTCGTGCGCAACAAGATTCGCGCGATCGTCAAGGACCCCGACATCGCCGAAAAGCTCTGCCCGAAATATCCCATCGCGCTGAAGCGGCCCCCGCTCGGGAACTTCTACTACGAGGCCTTCAATCGGCCGAATGTTTCGCTGGTCGACGTGAGCAAGAACCCGATCGACGAAGTGACGCCCACGGGCATCCGCGTCGGAGCCGACCATCACGAGCTCGACATCATCATCTTCGCGATGGGGTTCGACGCGGTCACCGGCCCGCTGATGAATCTCGACGTGCGCGGCAAAGGCGGGCAGACCGTCAAGCAGAAATGGGAGGCCGGTCCGCGCACCCATCTCGGCATCGCCATCGACGGCTTTCCGAACATGTTCATCGTCACCGGCCCGCAGGCGCCGTTCGCCAATGTCCCGCCGGTCGTGGAGGGCGCGGTGAGCTTCATCGGACGCGCGATTGCGCGCACGCGCGACGGTGGATACGACAGGATCGAGGCAACTCCGGAAGCCGTGGAGGCCTGGGCAAAGCTGATGCAACAGCTGGTCGACGCGACGCTCCTGCGTGACGCAGCGGCGCTGAGATCCTGGTACATGGGCGCCAACATTCCGGGCAAGCCGCATAGCGTGCTGTTCTACTTTGGCGGCGCAGGCGCGTACTTCGACGAACTGGAGAAAGTCGCCGACAGCGATTTCGCCGGCTTCAGCTTGTCCGGAATCGGCAGACAGGCCTTGGCTTCTGCGCCTGAACTCGAGGAGCGGGTGTGAACCCCGGACGATTCGCCGCGCCTGGGTGTGGCTCACGGACCCGCCGATGAGCTATCCCGACTATGCCAGCCTGAAGCTCGACCGTCCCGCGCCCGGGGTTCTGCGAGTCACGATCCATCGCGGCGCGATGAATGCGCTCGACTTCGAACTGCATCGCGACCTCGGCGCGATCTGGCCGCTGATCGACGCGGACACCAGTGTCAGCGCCGTCGTCATCACCGGAGAGGGTCGCGCCTTTTCTGCCGGGGGCGATTTCGAAATGGTCGAACGGATCATTGCCGATTACGACTTCCGCTGTCAGATGTGGAAGGATGCCCGGCACCTGGTTCACAACATGATCCAGTGCAGCAAGCCGATCGTCTCCGGCATCAACGGTCCGGCCGCCGGTGGCGGTCTGGCCGTCGCCTTGCTGGCCGACATCTCCATCGCGGGTCGGACCGCCAAGCTGCTCGACGGGCATACGACGCTCGGCATCGCCGCGGACGACCATGCGGTGCTGATCTGGCCCCTGCTGTGCGGCATGGCCAAGGCCAAGTACTACCTGATGACCAACGACCCCTTGACCGGAGAAGAGGCCGAGCGAATCGGTCTGGTCAGTCTCTGTGTCGACAACGATCAAGTCGCCGCCAAGGCGCTCGAGGTCGCCAGCAAACTCGCCGCGGGCGGACCCTCGGCGATCCGCTGGACCAAGCACGCCCTCAACTTGTGGCTGCAGACCGCATGGCCCGCATTCGAAGCCTCGCTCGCGTTCGGGATTCTCGGCTTCACCGGCCCGGAAGCGCGTGAAGGTCTCGATGCGCTGAAGGAAAAGCGTCCGCCACGGTTCAATCCGCGGTCAAACGTCTGAACGTCGCCCTATGAACTCAGCGAATCGTACCTACATTGTCTCCGGCGCCGCCGGCGGCATCGGCGGCGCCACCGTCGCACGCCTGCTGCGCGCCGGAGCCCAGGTTCTCGGGACGGACATCAGCCAGCGTCGCCTCGATCATCTGGTCGAGCGCAATGCCACACACGCCGAGCGGCTCGCCGTCGTCCGCGCCGACCTCACCAGCGAGCCGGCGACTCAGGCTGTGGTCAAGGCCTGTCTCGAACGCTTCGGCGCGCTGCACGGCATCGCCAACATCGCCGGCGGAATGGTGGATATCGAGGCGGACTCGATGGATCGTCCGCTGCAACAGATCGGCCACGAATATTTTCGCCGCACCTACGCGCTCAACACCGAGTCCGCGTTCCTGATGTGCAAGGCGGCCGAGCCGCATTTCGCTGCGCAGGGCTACGGCAAGATCGTCAACATCGCCTCGCTCGCCGCGTTCGCCAACCGGCACGATCTCGGTGACGTGGCCTACAACCCTGCCAAGGCCGCGGTCGTGGCGCTGACGCAGACCCTGAGCCTGCTGTGCGGGCGTCAGGGCATCCGCGTCAACTGCGTCGCGCCCGGCCTGGTGCGCAGCGACAAGGTCAAGGAAACCTTCGGTGCGGCCTATGTGCAGCGCCACATCGACGCCACCGCGCTCGGCAAGCTGGCGACGGTGGACGACGAAGCCGAAGCCATCGCCTTCCTGTTAGAGGCGGCCTCGGACATGATTACCGGCGAAGTCTTGCGAGTCTCTGCCGGCACGCGATGAGGGTGCTCGATGCCGAGGCACTGCCGGAACGCATCGCCCACTTGCTGACTGCGGCGATGCCCGATGCAGGTGCCCTCTGCGTGGGTCCGGTGCTGCCGCTGTTCGGCGGCAATGCGCGCAAAGCTTTTTCGTTCGATGTTCACCATCGCCGCAAGGGCGTCGAGACCACGCTGCCCTGCGTGATGCTCAGCGCCGTTGGCGGTGGCCATGTGGAATCGGACTTGAACTGGGAATACGAAGTGCTGCGCCGGCTCGGCGGCAGTGGCGTGCGCTCGCCGGCTGCCATCGCGCTCGATCCCGATGGCCTCATCATCGGCGCGCCGAGCCTGGTGCTCGAACGGATGCCTGGCAAGGCCAACGTCGTCGAGTTCCTGGCGGCGCCGGCGGACTCGGATTCGCGCGCGCTGACGATCGATCTCGCCGAAGTCGCAGCCCGCCTTCACAGCGTGGATCTGAAGGCCGTCGGCTTCGACACGGCGCATGTCGCTGCCGATCCGCTGACGACGGCGCGCACCCAGATCGACCACTGGCAGCGCCGGTTCGAGGAGCAACGGATGGAACCGCTACCCGTCATGGCCTGGCTGTTCGCCTGGCTGCACGAACACCTGCCGACGCCGCGGCGCATCAGCCTCGTGCACGGCGATCTGCGGCCGGGAAATTTTCTGTACGAGGGGGGCCGCATCACGGCGCTGCTCGACTGGGAAATGGCGCATTTCGGTGACCCGCTAGAAGACATCGGCTGGATTTATCGGCCCATGTGGAGCCCGAAAAAGTTCGTCGAATTGCGCGCGTTCCTCTCGCTCTACGCCGCATACGGCGACTGGCAGCCGCGCTGGCGTGATGTCGTCTACTACCGCATCTTCAGCGAAATGAAATTCGCGACGATTTCGCTGGCTGCCGCGGCCAACTTCGCGAACGGACGCACGCGCAACCTGCGTCACGCCGACCGTGCGTCCACGGTCAATGCCTGCCTTGCTCGCTGCATGCAGTGGATCGAACAGGAATCCTGGGAACGCATCGATGCTTAGGCCCGGCCCCGGTGAACTGCTGCGTGGCATCCGTCTCGGACTCGAGGAATCGGTTTTGCCCGTGGTGCCGGCTGGAGCCGCCGAGCGCCAGCTCAAGGCCGCGCTATATGCACTGCGGCGGCTGGAACGCTCGTGGGATCGCACGAGCTGGAGCCTGGCCGACGACGTCGCCGACCTTGAGGCGACGGCGAAGGCGCTGCTCGAAACCGCGCTGGGCGCGAGTGCCGGATCGCAGCGAGAACGCTATCGCGATCTGCTCGGAAGGATGAACGGGAGCGATGAGTCCGCCGCCATCGCCGGCCTGTACACCGATCCGCGAACGGCCGCACTCGCCGCGCGCAGTCATTCGCTGCAAGGCTTGATTGCCGACCTCGACCAGACCCTGTGCGCCGACACCGAAACACCCGCCGCAGTCCGCGGGCAACTGCGCGCGGATCTCACCGCGCTCTACCGCCGCATGCTGGAACGCGAGCGCGTGCAGCTCGGACTCGAACGCTGAATCGAAAATCCTACCGGAGCCGCGCATGAGCCCCAGCCGCTACCCCACACCGGACATCACAGTCGCCGCAGGATGGTCGCTAGCCACCGTGGTGCCGCCGAGCGCGCTGTACGGCGCCAACGGCATGCGCTTCGGACCGGACGGCCGGCTCTACGTGGCGCAGGCTTTCGGCAGCCAGATCAGCGCCATCGACACGCGCAGCGGCGGGATCACCACGGTATCGCCGGTTGGCGGCGACATCGTGGCGCCGGACGATCTGGCTTTCGACAGCCACGGCAATCTCTACGCGACCGAGGTCATGAGCGACCGGGTCAGCGTGCGCACAACCGACGGCCAGGTGCGCGTACTCAACGACGGCCTGCCCACGGCAAATGGCATCACCGTCCACGGCGATCGCATCTTCGTCGACGAATTCCGCGTCGGTGGTCGTGTGCTGGAGCTATACCCCGACGGCCGCGCTCCGCGCGTGATTGCCGACAATCTCGTGCTGCCGAACGCGTTGAGCATGGGCGCCGACGGCAAGCTGTACTTCCCGTTGGTTGCCAACGGCGAGGTCTGGCGCGTGTCGACCGACGGCGGTGCGCCCGAATGCGTGGCCACGGGTCTCGCAACGCCCACTGCGGTCAAGTTCGACGCGCGCAGCGGCGGGCTGGTGGTCACCGAGGCCGGCTCCGGTCAGGTCACCTGGATCGATGTCGTCAGCGGCGCGCGCAGACGGCTTGCGAGCCTGCGGCCGGGCATCGACAACCTCGCTTTCACCCCCGAGGGCAGACTGTTCGTCTCGCATTTCACCGACGGCGGCATCGCCGAGATTATTCCGGATGGCGGCTCGCGCACGCTGATCGCGGCCGGTCTGGTCGGACCCTTCGACATTGCGGTGGACGCCGCGGGAGAACTGTATGTCGCCGACGGCATGACCCTCGCGGTGGTGAATCGCAAGGGTGAAATCCGCCAACCCGCGAATCTCCTCATGCACGGGTTCCCCGGCTACATTCGCGGCATCGCGCTAGGTGCAGACGGAACCGTCTTCGTCACCAACAGCGGCGGGGGCTTGGCCTGCTACCGGTCAGGAGGCGAGGCGAGCTACCTGCAATCCGACCTGGACCAGCCGATGGGCTTGGCGCTCCTGCGCGACGGCCGCATCCGCGTGTGCGAAGCCGGCCGCGGAAGAGTCGTCGAAGTCAGTGCCGAGGGCTCGGCATGCTCGCTGACCAGCCGCCTGCGCTTTCCGACTGGCATCGCCTGCACCGCCGACGGCCGCTGCTTCGTCGCCGAGGGTCGCGGCGGACGAGTCGTGGAACTCCGCAACGGCGAAATCACCAGCGTGCTGGACGGACTGGTCGAGCCTCACGGTCTCGCGGTTCATGAAGACAGGCTGTATGTGCTCGATCGCGGTACAAAGTCGCTGCATGAAGTCTCGCTGACCGACGGCAGCACACGGCAATTGGCTAATGCGCTGCCGGTCGGCGCCGCACCCAGCATCGTCCCGCGCCAGCTACCCGGCGTCCCGAACCTGATCCCTGGCCCGCTACATCCCTTCGCCGGCATCGCGGTGGGATCGGATGGCGCTGTTTACATCTCCGGCGATGGCGACGGCAGCATCCGGCGGCTTTCTGCAACGCGGTTGTCCTGATCGGTTCGGACCAACCCAATGCGGTGCGTCGTCGAGCGTGCCCGGTGGATGCGCTTCGCATATCCACCCATGCGACCGGCCGGCGCCGCGTAGGGTGGATAAGCGAAGCGCATCCACCCTCTCAGGCCAGGGTGTCGCGTGATCCTTGTTTGATGGAAGATTTCAGCGCGGAACACGCCATTATCGCGGAGAAAACTGTACGAGGGGGATCAGCCCCGACAGCGCTTTGAAGCCGGGATTGGGGGTGTATTGCGAGCGCCGTCGGGGCAGAGCTCCTCCTACACGGGAGCTTGTTTGATAAAGGTGTACACGCGAGCCAAATGAAGTTTAAATTGCAGAGAATCCACGTGGTCGTGGCGGTGGGTCTCAAAGGCTGCCGACCAAGATCGGCAATGGAGGAGAACCCATGAGCACCCCGTCCGAAGCCCTGTCCCTGTCGTCCGCCCGGGCCACCTACCGCGACCCCAAGCGCTACGCCTACCTGCTCGTACCGTTCTGGATTTTGTCGCCAATCCTGAGCATCGCGCTCGCGGTGACCACCGGGCACGAGGTCTGGTACTGGCTGGTGATCGTGCTCACCTACATCGTATTCCCCATCCTGGATTTCGACGGCCTGATCGGCCGCGACACGCGCAACCCGCCGGAAGCCCTGGTCCCGAAACTCGAAGAAGATCGCTGGTACCGCTACGTCATCTACGCCACGGTGCCTTGCCATTACCTCACGCTGTTCGCTGGCGCCTGGGCGGCGGGCACGCAGCAGCTTTCCGTGCTCGCCTACATCGGCGTGACCTGGTCATGCGGTCTCATGAACGGCTTCGCCGTCGCCACCGCCCACGAGTTGGGCCACAAGAAGACCGAGCTCGAGCGCTGGCTGTCCAAGATCAGTCTCGCCACCGGCTTCTACGGCCAATACATGATCGATCACAACCGCGGGCATCATCGCGATGTGGCGATGCCGGAGGACTCCGGCAGCGCGCGCTTCGGCGAGAATTTCTGGGACTACATGTTCCGCCGCCAGTTGCCGCACAGCACGCTGTTTCGGCCTTGGCGGCTGGAGAAAGAGCGGCTCGCGCGCAAGGGCAAGAGTCCGTGGACGCTGCAGAACGAGTTCATCCAGCCAGCGCTGATCTCCGCGGTGACCTACGCGATCATCTTCGCGATCTGGGGCTGGGTGGTCGTGCCTTATTTGCTGGCCGTTGCGTTCATCGCCTACCTGTTCCTCGCGCTCGCGGACTACATCGAGCACTACGGCCTGCTGCGCGAGAAGCTGCCGGACGGCCGTTATGCCCGCGTCCGGCCGGAGCATTCCTGGAACACCGACCACGTGGCCTCGAACATCATCTTCTGGAACGTGCAGCGCCACTCCGACCACCACGCCTGGCCGACGCGGCGCTACCAGTCGCTGCGCAGCTTCGAGAACCTGCCGAGCATGCCCACCGGCTACCCGGGAATGTTCGGCATCGCGCTGCTTCCGCCGCTGTGGCGCGCGATCATGTATCCGCGCGTGCTTGCCGTGCACGGGCACGACCTTACGCGCATGAACGTCGATCCGCGCAAGCGCGAGGCCTTGATGCGCCGCTATCACCGGCCGGCCTCGGCGCCCGTGGTCGATCCGGGCGACGGTGCGGCGAGTTGCAAGCAGGGCCATGTCGTGGCCGCGCATGGGGGTGTTGCGCCGCGCTATCAGTGCCCGGGCTGTGGCTACGTCTACGACGAAGGCCAGGGTCATCTGCAGCAGGGCTTCGCGGCCGGAGAGCTGGCCCCGTTTGTCTGTACAGCGGGCCTGAATTTATAAGTGGATGTTCTGCGGGGTTTTAAGCTGCCAGGGCCAGAGGCAGTGGTTGGAAGTAGACCTGATCCGGTGTCTTGCGATCAAG
>JBQTIX010000021.1:0-17795 GCA_052387695.1 Panacagrimonas sp.
TCTTCCGCTGGCAGCAGCTCAGCGTCCCCGAGACGCTCACCGATATCCAGCGCGCAGCGCGGTTCTTCTATCTGCAGAAGCTGACCTTCGGCGGAAAAGTGGAAGGCCAGACCTTCGGGTCCGCCACGACGTCCGGGCCACGGTTCAATCTGATGCGTATCGAGGAGGATCTGTCCGACGCGCATCTGCGCCTGGCCGAGACCCTGGTGGAGCATCTGCCCTGGGATGACTGCGTGGTGAGGTACGACCGGCCGCACAGCCTGTTTTACTGCGACCCACCGTACTGGGAGACCGAGGGCTACGGCGTGGCGTTCGCGATCGAGGAGTACGTCCGCTTGGCCGAGCTGGCCAGGTCGATCGACGGCACCATGATCATCAGCGTCAACGACCATCCCAGGATGCGGGAGGTTTTTGACGGACTTGAGATGCGGTCGGTGCCGATCACCTACACCGTAGGTGGAGCGGACAAGGCAGCCGACCGACACGAACTGGTGATTGGCAACTGGCGTGGCGGCTGGCCCAACCCTGTGAGGCCCCAGGCTTCCCTCCCGTTCGATCTACCACCCGACCCACCGGCCTGGTCTACGGTGTCATCGTGACCGCCACAAATAATCACGTCCACGACCCCGTATATTGCCGTCGCAAATCAAACGTCACTGCGTGGCAATTCAAATGTCGCGCTACACGATACGCGACGCTGCGCGGCGCTACTCGCCATGAGCGGGAGATTGGAACCTGTGCAGGGTTTCCTTAAGGAAGGTCCGCACCGGTTCGATCCGGCTCATAGATCGGTTCAAGCCGAAGGCGGAACCGACGCTGCGCGCGCTCGCGACGACCGGCGCCTGTCGGTTCCGGCCACGAAAAGCCGTGGCCTTGAGCCGACCTACACCCGACCTCCCCCTGAATTCAGACCTGCGCAGAGAATCCGTCAATACATGAGGTTGAGGACTCGGCCGGGCCAAGGCCGACGGAGCACCGCCGAAACGCGAGATGCCGAGCGCAGCAGACAATTTCACAAGCTCTGCACTTCGCCTGACCGCGACCGTTGCGCCCCGCCGCGGACCGGAATCGGGTGTGATCGGGGTCTCGGCGATCACACCGCAATCCCTTGGCAAGATCGCATCGTGCGCGCACAGTCGCCGCGGACGCGGCACGAATACGGGGTGCCGGCGAGGGAGGGGCCATGGCCGCAGCGACCGAGGACAAACCTGCCAGCCCGCGACGGGCCTGGGGCGGCGGCATCAACCTGTTGCGCGCACTGGTGGTCAATCTCAGCATCGTCGCCCTGGCCCTGGCGATTTACTACTTCGGGGTCCTCACGCAACAGCAGCGTTACCAGAACGAGCGCTCGTTCCGCGCCCTGGGCGAACTGACCACACGCATCGACAACACCCTGGCGACGATCGATTCGCTGTTTCTCGCGGTGTCCGGCACCGAGGTGCCACTGGCCATTCCGGGGCTGGTCCAGAAGAAGGACCAGACTCCCTGCGAGTCCAGCGGCACGCCGGCCCAGTTCATCATCGACCTGAAGGAGTCGGCCCCGATCCTGCGCGCCACCCGCTGTAACGCAGGCGGATTGAGCTTCCGATTGCCGCTGTCCGACCTGCTCGACCCCGGCGAGCCCCTGGCCGAGTTCGACCAGGTGGCGATCCTTGCCGACTCCGGCGAGGTGCTGGCACTGGCGGCCGACCGCCATGCACGCAAGGGCTCGTCGACCGTGCACCAGGAGATTCTGGACCCGCAGGAACTGGCCGGCCTGAGCGATCTTCTGATCGAAGCCCAACGCGAGTTGTGGAAGACCGACCGTGCCGGTGCGGGCGACAAGGCCGCTGCGCCACTGCCTGACAGTCTGCGCACGGCACGCGCCGGGCGTGCGCCGGGCGCCGAGGTCACGACCCGGGTCGGCCTGGGCGATCGAACCTACCGCGCCTTCATGGCGCCGTACCGCCCCCAGTTCGCGCTGGGGACGGTCGCAGTGGGGGCGGCAGCACCTGCCAACCAGGCGCTGTACATCGTCGGTTTCAAACGCGAGTCTGCGTTTTCCGCAGCCACCGCGGACCTCGGCCCGGAGTTCAACTGGTATCTGTTGCTGCTCAGCGTCGGCGGATTTGCACTGGCACCCCTGCTGCGGCTGATTTTCATCGAGCCGCACGACGCCATCACGCCGACCCACGAGCGGGTGGTGCTGGCGTCGTGGATGTTTCTGCCTGCCCTCCTGAGTCTGGCGGGGCTGTCCCTGATCGCCGGGCACGCGCTGTCCGATTGGGCTGACGCGGGGGCAAAACGGTATGCCGAAGCGCTCGACGACGAGATCGAGGGCGAGTTGCTGGGCGTGCTGGCGGCGCTGGACCGCTACGCGCCGCTGTACCGCAGCAAAGGCCCCGATCCTGCACCAACGGCGGGTGGTTCGGGCTATCGCATGCAAGGCTGCGACGACAAGGACAGCCCCTCGCGGCGCCCATCGGTCAGGCGACAGTACGTGCAGATGCTGCCGGAGGACCCATCGGCAGCCATGCCGGCGATCAAGACCCTGCTCAAGCTCGATGCCGACGGTGTCATCCGGCGGTCCAACCTGACCTGGTTCGACTGCGTCCAGCGTCCGCAGCCGACATCCGACGTCAGCGCCCGCGCCTATTTCTCGGTGCACGCAGCCGGCGAGGCCTGGACCCGTCCCTCGATGCACGCCGGCCGTTTCGGCGCCGGCGTGTCCAAGGCGAACCCGTCACCGGATGGCGGCTATGTGGCGCAGCGCCTGTTCAATCGCCTGCGTGGCGACAAGCTGTTGCAGGTGTCCATTCCCTGGCACTCCGACGCCGCAGGCACCACCCTGGACGGCGTGATCGCGACCGACACCGCGATGTTTCCTCTGACCGCGCCGGTGCACCCGATGGGCTATCGCTTCGCCATCTTCGACGAGGCCACCGGCACGGTGATCTTTCACAGCAACGACTCGCGCAGCCTGGTGGAGAATTTCTACACGGAATCGGAGCGTCCATCGACCCTGTTGCACGCGATCGCCGCGCGTCGGGGCGGCGACTACGATATTTCGTATCGCGGACGCGCGCACCGCCTGCATTACCGTCCGCTCGACTACGCGCCCTGGGGCGTGGCCGTTCTGCTGCCGGACGAGCAGCGCGGCGATCTGATCCTGCGCACCGGTCTCACCACCCTGGCGACCTACGTCGCCGCCGTGCTCGCCGCCGGACTGGTGGTCGGCGTCCTGATGATGCCGGGCCGGCGGCACCTGGCATGGTCCTGGCCGCAGTGGCGCCTGCGTCGCGCCTACCCCTTTCTCCTCCTGCTGCTGGGTACGTCGATGACCGCCCAGGCGGCACTGTTCCTGACCAGCGACGGTGCCATCCTGTCGATCGGACTGCTGCTGTCCGCGGTGTCGATCTTCGCTTCGGCGTCCGCCGTGCTGCGTCCGGCGCTTCATCGCGGATGGGTGGTCCATTGGCGGTTCGTCCTGGTGATCCTGTGCGATCTGGCCTTGGCCGTGCTGCTGCTCGGCCTGGCGCAGGGAGCCTGCGCGCTGTGGGGCGCGATCGCGATTCTGTGCCACGCCCTGCTGAGCACCGGTGCCTGGGGTGTTCGAGGTGCGGAAACGACTCCCGACGGCGGCGCCGACTCCTGGCTGGTCGACTCGCCCGTACGCCTGTGTCTGCCCGACGGATGGCAACCGGACTCGATCCGCTCGACCAAAATCCTGTATGCCCTGTGCATCACCGCGCTGGCGGTGCAGTTGTATGTGATCCCGATGGCCGGGTTCTACGTCCGTACGCTCGACTTGCAGATCGAGGCCGATGCCCACGCCGGACTGGTCAGCGCAGCCGCCGACTTCAAGCGCCGCGAACAGACCATCCAGCAGGACCTGGTGCGCTACGTGCGCGACCCCAACGAACGGCGCCAGCGTTTCCCCAGCGCCCGCACCATCGCCACGGATGGCGCACCGCCCGGATTCCGGATCTCGCAGCACGGCTGGGAGCTAGCCTTGTGGCCGGAATTTACGGCGCGTACAGACGCCGCGACGCCTGTTCACCCGGAGCGGGAACCGATCCGGTTCCTCTGGCATCGCCTGGCCCTGCTCGACCCCGACATCGGCTACCTGGCGCGGCTGATGCAAGCGCCCTACGACGACGCCCAGCGATGGACCTTCGACCGCAGCGGCGACGTGCTGAGTCTGAAGATTCCGGATGCAGACGGCGTGGCCGGCGTGCGCCTCGCCCTTGCCTTGCCGTCTGCACGGCAGCCGCTCCTGCTGACCCGGCCGCAGACGCCGGGCGATGAAGACCGCGCGCTGGAGTGGACGGTGCTGATCCTGGGACTGCTCCTGCTCGGTGGAACGACCTACGTCGGCCTGCTGCTGCTGGTCACCCGGCGCCTGCTCGGGATCCGGCTGCTGCGGCCGCCCTCGCCCATCGGCAGCGGCCGGTCCGGCAGTGCCCACCTGCCGCGACACTTCATGCTGACCGGTGCGCCGGAGCCGGCGCAGCAGCGCGCCGCCCTGCTGAAACGCCTGCCGCGGGTGAGGCTGGCCGGCGAGATCGATCTGGCCGCCGACACGCTGGACCCGGTGACGCCCTGGGCCGGCAACTGGCTGCTGCGCGGCTTCGACGTCGCGGTGCTCGATCCGCAGCGTCGGCTCGCGGTGCTGGAACTGATCGAACGCGCACAACGCAGCGCCGGTGCGCGTCTGTACCTGGTCACGATGGTCGATCCGCTGTACCGGCTGGTGACCCCGAGCGCGTATCCCGACGCCACGCTGTCGCCGCTCAACGAACAGGAGCGGGTGCGCTGGTGCGACGCGCTCAGCGGATTCCGCAAGCGTTTCGCCGTCACCGCCGGCACCCTGCAAGGGCCGACCGGCGCCGGGCGCGAGGACCTGCGCCGGGAGATCGAGGCCGAATGTCCGCCACAGTGGTCGCGGTTCAAGTCTTACCGCCGGCTGCTGCTCAAGCAGCTCGACCAGGGCTGGCTGGTGTCCGCGGTGGACGTCCGTTACGCCCTGCTGACCCAGGCGCGCGCCCACTTGCAGCGACTTTGGCTGAACTGCTCCACCCACGAGCGGCTCACGCTCTGGCATCTGGCGCACGGCCGTTTCCTCAATCCCTGCGAACCCGGTGTGATCGACCTGCTGATCTGGAAGGGCCTGGTGGCGATGCGGCCGTACCCGACCCTGGTGACCGAAACATTGGCGCGCTTTGTCGTCGCCGCCGAGCCGCCCGAGACCTTTGCCGAGTGGTCGCGCCAAGCCAGTCGCGGCATCTGGCAGTCGCTGCGCGTGCCGCTGCTGATCGTGCTGCTGCTGATCGGCGCCTGGGCCGCCTACAGCGCGGGCGATACGGTGGAACTGGCGACCGCCGTGCTCACCGGCACGCTCGGGTTCTTTGCCCTGGTGGCGCGTGCCACCAGCCTGGTGCGCGGAGGAGGGTTGCTGGAAAACAGCAAGTAGCGGCCGGCCATCACGGTGACGCCGTGGCCTCGTCCGCGGGCATCAGCCAGTCACGCGCGTTGCCGCTGGATCCGCCCAGGTGCGCGAAGTCGAACAGCTCGCGATCCGCCAACTGGCTGGGCGCGACATTCGTGAGGGCCTTGAAGATGATCTCGCTGCGGCCGGGATGCTCGCGCTCCCAGGCATCCATCATCCGGCGCACCTGTTTGCGTTGCAGGTTTTCCTGCGAGCCGCAGAGATTGCAAGGGATGATCGGGAAGGCCTTCTGCGTTGCGTAGACGGCGATGTCGGATTCCCGGCAGTAGGCGAGCGGGCGGATCACGATGTTGCGAGCGTCGTCGGACAGCAGCTTGGGCGGCATGGCGGACAGCTTGCCGCCGAAAAAAAGGTTGAGAAAGAATGTGGCGAGGATGTCGTCGCGATGATGGCCCAGCGCCATCTTGTTGTAGCCCTGCTCGTGCGCAAAGGTGTACAGCGCGCCGCGCCGAAGCCGCGAGCACAGCGAGCACATCGTCTTGCCCTCGGGGATGTTGCGCTTGACCACCGAGTAGGTGTCCTGCTCCAGGATCGTGTACGCAACGCCCTTCGACTTCAGGTATTCCGGCAACACATGCGCCGGAAAATCGGGCTGCTTCTGGTCGAGATTGACTGCGTGCAGTTCAAAGCGCACCGGCGCCCGCGCCTGCAACTGCATCAGCAGATCCAGCAGGGTGTAGCTGTCCTTGCCGCCGGACAGGCACACCATCACGCGGTCACCGTCCTCGATGAGGTGGTAGTCCTGGATGGCGCGGCCGACTTCGCGGCGCAGGCGCTTGGCCAGCTTGTTGGACTCGATGCGCGCGCGCTCGGCGGGCGAGCGTGTGGGCAGCGGGAAGGGGACGGCGACTTCGACGGTCACGGCAGCGCGCGGACGGATGAGAAACAGCAGACAGTGTAGCGGGCTGCCCGACCCTTCGAGCCGAGGGCAGACCCGGGACCAGCGCCGTTGTCCGACCCGCCGTTGGCGCAGCCCGCCGGAGTCGGGGGCAAGACGGTCGGCTGGCTTCGAGTCCGCCGGTTCCCTATTTCGGAACCGCCGCCTGCGCGGCGATCCAGGCGTCGACCTGCGCTTCCAGCAGATCCAGCGGCAGCGGCCCGCTGCCCAGCACCAGATCGTGGAAGGCGCGCAGATCGAAACCCTGGCCGAGCTTTTCAGCGGCGCGCTTGCGCAGCGCCTGGATGCGCAACTCGCCGATCTTGTAGGCCAGGGCCTGGCCGGGATCGGCGATATAGCGATCGACCTCGACCTCGATGTCGGTGATCGACTTGGGCGCGTTGACCTTGAAGTAATCGATCGCCTTGGCCCGGCTCCAGCCCTTGGCATGGATGCCGGTATCGACGACCAGGCGCGCCGCGCGCCACATCTCGAAGCTGAGCTGGCCAAACTTCGAGTAGGGATCCGCGTACAGGCCCAGCTCTCCGCCGAGCGATTCGGCATACAGGCCCCAGCCTTCGACGAAGGCGGTGTAGTCCAGTGCATAGCGGCGGAAGTCGGGCAGTCCCTCCAGCTCTTGCGCCAGCGCGATCTGCAGATGATGTCCCGGCACCGCCTCGTGCGCGGTCAGGGCTTCCATCTCCCAGGTGTTGCGCGTCTCTGGCTGCGATAAATTGGCGTGGAAATTACCGGCACGGGAGCGGTCCGCTGCCGGCGGGTAGTAGTAGGCCGCCGGCGCTGAGGGTGCTGCGATGTCGGGCACCTGTTTCACACCGTAGGGCATGCGCGGCAGTTTCCCGAACAGGCGCGGCAACTCGGGGTCGATGCGCTTGGCGATCACGCGATAAGCGTCCAGCAGTTGTGCACCGTCGCTATAGCGGAAGCCCGGATCGCTGCGCAGGAACTCGAAGAAGCTCGCCGGGCTGCGTCGCCAGTCCGCTTTCTTCATGACCGTGGCCATCTGCTCCCTGATGCGCGCCACCTCGCGCAGGCCGATCTCGTGGATCTGGGCGGGCGTCAGCGTGGTGGTGGTGTGTCGGCGTACGCGCGAGGCGTAGAGACGCACGCCGTCGGGTTGCTGCGAAACGCTGGGCGATTCGGGACAGGCCGGCAGATATTCCCATTCGAGAAAGGTCTTGAGCCGCGCGTAGGCGGGCACCACGCTGTCAAGCACGGCCGATTCGGCAGCAACGGTCAGTTGTGCCCGCATACCCGGAGGAACGGCATCCGGATACGCCTGGAAGGGTTTGAAGAAAGGACTGTCCGCGGCCCGGGTCACCAGCTGCGCCTCGACCTGCGGCAGCACGCGCTGGATCACCAGCCGCGGTCGCATGCGCCCGGCGGCCATGCCGCGCTGCATGAGCTGAACGTTCTGGTCGATCAGGGCACCGAGTGACTGCAAGCGTGTCAGCCAGTTTTCGTAGTCCTTGACCGTGGCAAACGGCGCGAATCCGGCGATCTGACTCAGCAGTTGCACGCCCTCGAGCTGGTTGACGGGCATGAGGAAGACACCCAGCGCAAATTCCTCGATGCGGTCTTCGAGCCGCAGATGGAACAGGTCGTAGTCGGTCTGCCGCGCGGGAGCAAGCTCGGCGCGCGGGATGCCGGCAAGCTGTTCGAGCGCTCCCTGGTCGGCCTTGTTGGCGGCCTCGCGCTGCTCAAAAGACATGTCGTCCCAGCGATCGTTGTAGCGCGGGTCGCCCAGGTACGTCGCCAGGATCGGGGAGGTGCGCAGCGTGCGCTGCCATTCCTCGGCGATCAGCGCGTCGAGCCGGGTCTGCGCGGAGCGCTGTTCGGTCTGCGCAGCGGCGGGTGCGGGCTGCGGGCTCTCCGCCACCGGCTTGCACGCGGCGACCAACAGCACCCAGATTATTAATCCGGCCCATAAATATCCGCTTCCAGCTTTGATCGCCGCTCCGTGGGCCGGGTTAATTATCCACTGATCATCATTTATTAAGGTGGCCCGAAAATTCGGTTGGTGGGGGCGCGCATCGCAAACGACGCGAGCGCTTGCCAGGGCATTTTCGGGCCACCTTGATAGCAATCGGAGCGAGCGCATCGGGGCAAGCTATTCCAGGTTGAGCTTCTTCACCTTGTACCGCAATTGGCGGAAGGTCAGCCCCAGCAGGGCGGCCGCCTTGGTCTTGTTGTAGCGGGTTTTTTCGAGCGCCTCGCGGATCGCCTGGCGCTCCATCTCCTCGACGCGGTCGTCGAGGCCGGCGGCGAACGCGGGACCGGCGCCTGCGGCGGCAGCGGGCTTGATGCTGCTGTCGGGCAGCGGCGCCGTGACGCGAAGCTGCAAGTCGTCGGCCGTGATTGCAACGCCGTCGCAGAGCGTCAGCGCGCGTTCGAGGATGTTCTCCAGCTCGCGCACGTTGCCGGGGAATTCGTAGTTGTAGAGCTGGCGCAGGGCGCTGTCGTCGAGCTTCGGGGCCTTGGGCATACCGGCGGTCCTGGACAGGCGCACCAGCATGTGTTCGGCCAGCAGCGGGATGTCGGCCGCGCGGCCGCGCAGCGGCGGGGTGCGCACCTCGATCACGTTGACCCGGTAATACAGGTCCTGGCGGAACGCGCCGCGTGCGACCAGTTCGGACAGGTTCTTGTGCGTGGCCGAGATCAGCCGCACGTTGACGTTGATCTCCGCCTCGGCACCGACCGGCCGGATCGCGCGCTCCTGGATCGCGCGCAGCAACTTGACCTGCATGTGCAGGGGCAGGTCAGCAATCTCGTCGAGAAACAGGGTGCCGCCCTCGGCCGCCTGGAACAGCCCAGTCTTGTCGCGCACCGCGCCCGTGAACGAACCTTTCAGATGTCCGAAGAACTCGCTCTCCATCAGTTCGGACGGGATCGCCCCGCAGTTGACGGGCACGAAGGCGCCGGTGGCGCGCGGCGACTTGGTGTGGATCAGGCGCGCCACCAGTTCCTTGCCGGTGCCGGACTCGCCGTTGATGTGTACCGGCGCCTGGCTGCGCGCGAGACGATCGACCAGTTGGCGCAGCTTGAGGATGGACTCGTGCTGGCCCAGCAGTCCGCCATCATCGTCCTCCTCGTCCTCCCTGGCTTCCGCCTTCGAACTGCCCAGGCGCAGACCGGTCTCGACCAGCTTGCGCAACACGCCCAGGTCCACCGGCTTGGACACGAAGTCGAAGGCGCCGGCCTTGAGACTCTCGACCGCGGCCTGGGCATTGCCATAGGCCGTGATCACGGCAATCGGCAGATGGCTGTGGTGTTGCTGCACGAAGCGCACAAGGTCGATGCCGCTGCCGTCGGGCAGGCGCATGTCGGTGATGCAGAAGTCGAACGTGCGCTCGGCCAGCCAGGACTTGGCCTCGCCGACGGTGGCCGCCGCACAGCAGCGGATACCCATGCGCGAGAGCGTGATCTCCAGCAGTTCGCGGATATCGGCCTCGTCATCGACGATGAGGGCCTGAGTGGAACGTGACGCACCGCCGCTCGCCGTGCGCGGGGGTGTCGCCGATCCTGCGGAGGTCTTGTTCATGATGGCGCACTCCCGGGCGCGAAGCTGACTCGAAAACAGGCGCCGACGGAGCGTTGCTGGTAGCTCATGCGTGCCTGGTTGAATTCGCACATTTCGCGCGCCAGGTAAAGCCCCAGTCCGGTGCCGCCATGCGCGGTGGCGAAGAAAGGCTCCAATGCACGCCGTTGACCAGATCCTTTCCCGCTCACGATGCACTCCCGGGTGTGAAGCTGACTCGAAAACAGGCGCCGACGGGACGTTGCTGGTAGCTCATGCGTGCCTGGTTGAATTCGCACATTTCGTGCGCCAGGTAAAGCCCCAGTCCGGGGCCGCCATGCGCGGTGGTGAAGAAAGGTTCCAATGCACACCGTTGACCAGATCCTTTCCCGCTCACGATGCACTCCCGGGCGCGAAGCTGACTCGAAAACAGGCGCCGACGGGACGTTGCTGGTAGCTCATGCGTGCCTGGTTGAATTCGCACATTTCGCGCGCCAGGTAAAGCCCCAGTCCGGTGCCGCCGTGCGCGGTGGTGAAGAAAGGTTCGAACACGTTATCGACCAGATCCTGTGGAATGCCGGGACCATTATCGGCTACGTCCAGCCACGGACGCCCGTTGCGCTCGATACCGGCCACCACGCTGACCTGTACCGTCCGGCCTTCTGTCGCGCCGTGCCGGAAGGCGTTGTCCCAAAGATTGAACATGAGCTGCTGCAGGTGGCGCGGATCGAAGCGCACTCGCGCCCGCGCCGGCACATGGCCCAGTTCCACGTTGCGACGCTGCTGGCGGTGACCTTCGGCGTACAACGCGATGGTGTCCTCCAGCCACGGCGCCAGCGGGATCGACATCGGCTCGGCCGGCTCGCGCCGCGACAGGGCCAGGACATCGCCGACGATCTTGTCGATGCGATCGCTGTGCCGGTGGATCATCGACAACAGCCGGCGGTTGTCGGGGCTGATCTCGGGCGCCTCGTACAGCAGCTGCCCGGCGTGGCTGATCGCCGACAGCGGGTTGCGAATCTCGTGGGCGATGCTCGCCGATAGCCGGCCGAGCGCCGCGAGCTTGATCTGCTGCGCCTGTTCGTGAACGCGCGAGGCGTCGTCCAGCAGCACCATGATCGGCGACTGATCGGTCTCGCCCAGCCTGGATATGCGCACCACCACCTCGGCCATGCCGGGCCCCAGGGGAATCGGTGATTCATCGTGCTCGCCCGACATCAGCCAGTCCTGCAAATGTTCTGCCAGCGGCGCGGATTCCAGTTCCAGCAAGCGGCCATCGGCCTGGTTGGTGGTGTGCAGGATTTCGCGCGCGGCTGCGTTGAGATTGCCGATGCGCAACTGCCCGTCGAGCACCAGCACGCCGGTCTGCATCGACTCCAGGATGATCTCGTTGAGCCGCGACAGGTTGTCGAAATCGCTGCCCATGCGCAGCGCCAGGGCCTCGCTCTTGCGCGCACGCTGCGCCACCGTGTTGGCGGCCACCGAGGTGCCGAACAGGATCAGACCGAGCACGCCGGTGGACGTGAAGCTGTGGGCATCGAGCGCCGGATGGTCGTACTGGCGCAGAAGCTCCTCGCCGAACATGCCCAGCGTCCCCATTGCCGCCTGCAGCACGGCCATCCGGGTGGTCAGAACCAGGGCGCAGGCGACGGCAGGGATCAGCAGCAGGGTGCCGAGACCTTCGTCGACGCCGCCGCTGACATAGACCAGGGTGCCGATCACCAGCAGGTCCAGCCCGAAACTCAGGTGCGCCAGCGCTGTCGCCCCCGGCGAATGCCCCTGCACCCGCCAGTGCAGCGCCAGGGCGCCCAGTGCATTGCCATAGCAGGCCCAGCGGAACCAGCCCGGTTCCACCGCCGTCATGGCTTGCGGCATCTGCCCGGTTTCATGCAACACCAGCAACCCGAACACCAGCAGCAGCCGGTATAACGACAGCAATCGCAGGATGCGCCAGTCTTCCGGCGCGGTGGTGTCGAGCGTCACCGGATCGTTCGCGTCGGGACGATGCGCCAGGCCGGCGCAAGGCTCATTGCCCGCAGTTCCCGCATAGGCCGCTCGCGGAAACCGCCGAGGCCGGCAGGTGTACGCCGCAGCGGGCGCAACGAACCGTGGGCTCGAAGCGTTCCAGGTCACGCTGCCGCTCAGCTTCCTGAGTGACGCGGGCGGCCTGTTGCCAGCCTTTCCAGATTTTCCAGCCGAGCCAGATCGCGGCCGCAAGGAGCAGAAGTCGGACGAACATGGACGGGCGAGATCCTTGGGTGAGTCGCGTGGATGATCGGAACAGGGTGTGCGCGAGGGGTCGCACGCGCAACTTTCTCACAGCCGGCGCGGTCGCGCATGCCCTGGGCGCGCGCGGTCATCCGAAACGATGACGGGGATTTTTTGCGGTGCGGCATCGACTAGGTGAGAATCGCGCCCCGAAGTGGTCGAAGGGGCCATCCGAGGCTTGAAACACGTCGCGTCCTCGGACCGACCTCGTACCGATACCTATTCAGACAGACAGGCAAAACTCAGGGATCAGCATGAATCTTCACGAATACCAGGCGAAGGCACTCTTCGCGCGCTACGGAATCCCGGTGCCGGAAGGCATCCTCGCCGAAAGCCCGGAAGCCGCACGCGCCGCCGCCAAGCAACTCGGCACCGAGAAAGTCGTGGTGAAAGCCCAGGTCCATGCCGGTGGGCGCGGCAAGGCCGGCGGCGTCAAGCTGGTCAGCGGCGGGGACGCGGTGGAAGAAGCCGCCAAGGGCATGCTCGGCAAGAAGCTGGTCACCAAACAGACTGGCGCCGCCGGCCTGCCGATCAACTCGGTCTGGGTCGAGAAGCCTTCCAACATCGCCCGCGAGCTGTACGTCTCCGGCCTGGTGGATCGGACGCGCGAGCGCATCGTGTTCATGGCTTCCGCCGCCGGCGGCATGGACATCGAGGAAGTGGCCGAGCACACGCCCGAGAAGATCAAGCACATCTACGTCAATCCGGCTGCCGGCATGCAGCCCTACCAGGCGCGCGAACTGGGCTTCTTCATGGGCCTGAACAAGGAGCAGACCGACCAGTTCACCAAGATCATGCTTGGCCTGTATCGCA
The DNA here is from genome assembly GCA_052387695.1 of Panacagrimonas sp. GTDB lineage: Bacteria > Pseudomonadota > Gammaproteobacteria > Nevskiales > Nevskiaceae > Panacagrimonas. The sequence continues at coordinate 12,982 of JBQTIX010000021.1, forward strand.
TCCTCACCGAGTGCGACGCGAGCATGGTGGAGATCAACCCGCTGATCGTGACCGCCGAGGGCAATATGTTCACGCTCGATGGCAAGCTCAACTTCGACGACAACGCCCTGTTCCGGCAGAAGGAAATCGCCCACCAGCGCGATCCTTCGCAGGAAGACGAGCGGGAACGCGCCGCCGCCAAGTTCGATCTGAACTACGTGACGCTGGAAGGCAACATCGGCTGCATGGTCAACGGCGCCGGCCTGGCGATGGCGACGATGGACATCGTGAAGCTGCACGGCGGCCAACCCGCCAACTTCCTCGACGTCGGCGGCGGTACCACGGCGGAAAAGGTGACCGAAGCCTTCAAGCTGATCACCGCCAGCCCGGAAGTCAAAGCCATCTTCATCAATATCTTCGGCGGCATCGTGCGCTGCGATCTGATCGCCGAGGGCATCATCGCGGCCTGCAAGCAGACCGGCCTCAAGCTGCCGGTGGTGGCGCGACTGCAAGGCACCAATATGGAGAAAGGCCAGCAACTGCTGCGCGATTCGGGTCTGGCGATCACGCCGGTGTCCGACCTCACCGAGGCGGCCCAGACCGTCGTCCGACTGGCTCAGGGAAAGTAAGACATGTCTATCCTCATCGACAAGAACACCAAGGTCATCTGCCAGGGCTTCACCGGCAAGCAGGGCACCTTCCATTCGGAACAGGCCATCGCCTACGGCACCAAGATGGTCGGCGGCGTATCCCCGGGCAAGGGCGGCGGCAAGCACCTGAATCTTCCAGTCTTCAGCACGGCGCATGACGCGGTAGCGGCCACCGGCGCGGAAGCGACGATGATTTATGTGCCGGCTCCCGGAGCGGCGGATGCGATCCTCGAAGCCGCGGACGCCGGCATCAAGGTTGTGGTCTGCATCACGGAAGGCATTCCCGTCAACGACATGATCCGGGTCAAGGCCGCGCTGCGTTCGGACTATCCCGACACCGTGCTGATCGGACCCAACTGCCCCGGCGTCATCACGCCGGGCGAGTGCAAGATCGGCATCATGCCCGGCCACATCCACAAGCCCGGCAGCATCGGCATCGTCTCACGCAGCGGCACGCTGACCTACGAGACCGTACACCAGACCACGCAGAACGGACTCGGCCAGAGCACCTGCGTCGGCATCGGTGGCGACCCGGTGCGCGGCATGGGCTTCATCGACGTGATCAAGCTGTTCGAGGCCGATCCTGCCACGGCCGGCATCATCATGGTCGGCGAGATTGGCGGCAGTTCGGAGGAAGAAGCGGCCGAGTACATCAAGGCCAACGTCAGGAAGCCCGTGGTCGCTTACATCGCCGGTGTCACCGCTCCGGCCGGAAAGCGCATGGGCCATGCGGGCGCCATCATCGCCGGTGGCAAGGGCACGGCCGACGAGAAGTTCAAGGCGCTGGAAGCCGCAGGCGTGAAGACCGTCCGCTCGCCCGCCGATCTGGGCGCGGCGATGAAGGCGTTGCTCGGCTAGTGTAGTGCTGCACTCTTGCTCGAACTTATTCGCGGCATCTTTTTGTGCCTGGCTGCGTTGCTCCTCCTCGCCATAGGTCCACTATGACTCGTCGTCGCGCCTTGCCAGACACAAAAATCCGCTCGCGAATAATGTCCTCGAAGAGCGCAGCACTACACTAGAAGGCCAGAATAGAGCAGGCTATACTCGTGACCAGTTTCATGGTCACGAGCGAGGCTCGCGATGAACGATATTTCTCTGCCCGCAGGCGAGTTCAAAGCCACCTGCCTCAAGCTGATGGACGAGGTGGCGGCCACCGGCAGGTCGGTGACGATCACCAAGCGTGGCAAGCCGGTGGCGCGGTTGGTGCCGGTCGACGACGCGCGGATACCTCGAGCCGGGTCCTTGGCGCATACCATCGAAATCCTCGGGGACATCGAAGCACCGCTCTACGACGTGGTCGACCCGGTTGCCAAATTCGACCGGATCGAAGCGCTGCTTGCAGTGCACGAGCAGACCCGCGCCTATCCTGCCGCGCGGCGCGGCAGAACCCGATCGCCATGAGCCCGGTATTGCTGGATACGCAGGCCCTGATCTGGTTCGTCGGCCCGACGGAGAATCTGGGCCGCCGCAGTCTCCGCCTCGCCGAGCAAGCTGCCGCCGACCGCTCCCTGCTGGTGTCGGCGGTCTCGTTCTGGGAGGTTTCGCGCTTGATTGAACGCGGCAAGGTAAGGCTCCGCTCGACCGTCCGGGAGTGGCGCAGGATGGTCCTTGCCGAAGGAATCGGGGAGGTTCCGGTGGACGGCGAGCTCGCCATTCGCGCGCACGAGCTGATGCCTTACCACCCCGATCCTTTCGATCACTTCATCGCCGGCGCCGCGCTGGTTTCCGACGCCACGCTCGTCACGAGCGATGGTCCTCTGCTGGCCTGGAAGGGTCGGCTGGCGCGCCAGAATGCCCGCGAGTAATCGCACCGTGTCGGCCGGTCTTCGCGTCGTCGCCGCCCAACTCAATTTCTGGGTCGGCGACGTCGCCGGCAACGTCGACAAGATGATCGCAGCCGCGCGTCGCGCACGCGACGAACTCTGGGCCGACCTGATCGCGTTTCCGGAGCTGGCCCTGCTTGGCTATCCGCCGGACGATCTGCTGTTGCGTTCGGGCCTGCCGCCAGCCGTGGAAGCCGGTCTGGACCGTATCCGCCGGGAGGTGCATGGCATCCATGTGATCGTCGGCCACCCCGAATACGCCGAAGAAGGGCTGTACAACGCTGCCACGATCTTCCGCGACGGACAGCTCGTGCGACGGTATCGCAAGCGCCACCTGCCCAACTACGGCGTGTTCGACGAGAAGCGCCACTTCCTCGCCGGCCAGAGCGCCTGCGTGTTCGACATCAACGGCATTCCCGTCGGCCTGTGCATCTGCGAAGACATCTGGGAACCGCAACCCGCCGACGAGAGTCGCGACCAGGGCGCAAGGCTGCTGATCAACATCAACGCCTCGCCGTTCGCGCTGGGCAAGTCGGAGGAGCGCACAGCCATCCTGAGCAAGCGGGTGGCGGAAACCGGCCTGCCGATCCTGTACGTCAACATGGTCGGCGGCCAGGACGATCTGCTGTTCGATGGCGACTCGATGGCCATCAACTGCAATGGCGACATCGCCTTTCGCGCACCGGCCTTCGAGGAGGACCTGTACCTCGTCGAGTTCGACAAGCGCGGGGTGCACGGCCCTGTGCGGGAGCCCGCGAGCATCGAGGCCGTGGTCTATCGCGGCCTGGTGCAATCCGTTCGCGACTACGTCAATCGCAACGGTTTCCCCGGCGCACTGATCGGCCTGTCCGGCGGCATCGATTCGGCCCTCATCGCCGCCATCGCCGCCGACGCGCTGGGTCCGGATCGCGTCTGGGGCGTCTCGCTGCCCTCGCGCTACACGCTCGACATGTCCAATGACGATGCGAGAGTCGAGGCCGAAGCCCTGGGCATCCGCTACTCCGTGCTGCCGATCGAGCCGACGTTCGAGGCCCTCAACGCAACACTGGCCGGGATCTTCAGCGATCGAGCAGCCGACATCACCGAAGAGAACATGCAATCACGCTCGCGCGGCGTGCTGCTGATGGCACTGTCCAACAAGTTCGGCCACGTGGTGCTGACCACCGGCAACAAGTCCGAGATGGCGGTGGGTTACGCGACGCTCTACGGCGACATGTGTGGCGGTTTCGCACCGATCAAGGACGTGTACAAAACGCTGGTGTATCGACTGGCCGTCTACCGCAACACGATCTCGCCCGCCGGGAAACCGGTGATCCCCGAGCGCGTGATCGTGCGGCCCCCTTCGGCCGAGCTGCGACCCGACCAGAAGGATTCGGATTCGCTGCCGCCCTACGACGTGCTCGATCCGATTCTCGAAGCCTATGTTGAAGACAGCCGCTCGATCCCCGAGATCGTGGCGATGGGCTTCGACGAAGCCACCGTCAAGCGCGTCGCCGCCCTGGTGCGCCGCTCGGAGTACAAGCGTCGCCAGGCGCCACCAGGGCCCAAGGTCACGCGCCGCGCGTTCGGTCGCGAGAGGCGCTATCCGATCACTGCGGTTTACGGCGACGTGTAGGTCGGATCAAGTGAAGCGGATCCGACGGGTCTCCGGTTGAAGGCGCTCGTCGGCTCCGCCCGCAGAAACAACAGCGCCGGCTTAATCCGACCTTACAACCCGGTCGCGTGCTGCCAGCGTTCGATCAGAGCCTCCCGCCTCGGCAGATGAATGCCAGCTGCATACAACCTCGGGCATAAAAATCAGCACCTGGCATTTCCGGTTTCGCCGCCGGATCTCGTCTGAGCGCGCGCGCCTGGTGTTTTCGTGCTCCCCGGTCCTCCCGACCGTCCGCCGAAATTGCTCGGAGTTTGCTCGGGATTTCGGCTTGAAAACGTGAAAGAGTCGGCTCGTCGGGGTCAATCCCCGGCCCGTCCGCCTTCACTCACCGCTCGTGCAACGCCACCCACCGAGGTCCCTCATGTCCCCCCCCCCGCTTCCCTGCTCTGCACCGAACCGCACTCGCCGCGGCCGCCACCAGTTTGTTCGCATGGCCGGCGGCGTCGGCGCTGGCCGGCAGCTTCATCGACAACGTCACCGTGGACGGGACCACCCTGTTCATCTCCGGTGCCGAATTCAATGGGGGAGGCTGTGGGACCGGGGCGCGTCTCTATGTATCCATCAACGGCACCCGGCTGACGCTCAACCCCGGCGCCACCAGCAGCTTCATCTCCGCCCAGCTTCCGGCGCCGCTGACACCGGGCATCGGCTACCAGATCTATCTGGCGCGGACCGATAGTGCCAACCTCAATGTGTCACCCGAAGCGC
>JBQTIX010000022.1:0-59336 GCA_052387695.1 Panacagrimonas sp.
ACCACGGCGCGATCACGCACTGGAAGGGCAGCTTCTGGGATATGACTGATTCGCCAGCGCACGCTCGGACACAGACGTAAGTTTCACGGTGCCGACGTCAAGACGGTAGTGGGGCGACGCTTACGAACCCGCGGCGACCGCCGCCACGCCGGAGTAATGGCACCAAGAGACCTCCGAGCGCGCAAGAAAGAACCTCATTCCTTGCGGGCTCGGAGACGCCAGTTACGCACAATTCATCAGTGTCGGCGCGGAGACGGCGGCGGATCTGGCGATGGCGTCGGCGTTGGAGTCAGCGCGCCCAAACGTCTGAAGATACCCCGAACAGGCAACGCAAAACCTCCGCCTGCTTCTGGTTCTCAGCACCCGCGGCTTCGATCGTGCGCAGCACGTCCAGCCCCCGCAATCCAAGGTGCGTGGGGCGCCCCTGAACCATCATCGCGCAGCGCGAGGTGACGCGATAGGCCTGCACACCGGTGAACGCGCCGATGCGCGAATCGGTCCTGCGATCGACCGCGGCCAGCGCCGCTTCGCGATCCTTCCACCGCACCTGGATCACCGCGCTATGGCGCGCACCGGCCTCGGCGTTGTCGACGCCGGGTACGGTGTTCCACAGCAAGGGATCGCCGGAGGCAAGCAGATGCCTGCGCAGCGCCAGCAGTCCCGGCGATTCCATCAGCCGGGACGCCAGCGCATCGAGCGCCGACGCCGCGTCTCTGGCCGTTACGCTGACCGGCGACCGTGCAAGCAGCACGTAGTCCGCCTCGGGCTCGACGTACTCAAGCTCAGGTGTTCCCTCATCGGTCAGCGCAAACAGCGTGCGGCTGGCGCCAGCCTCCAGGCTGTAGAGCAGGGTCCGACTGAAAACATTGGGTTCGTCACGCAGGATCAACGTCGTCACCTGGCTGTTGGCAAGACCCGCGCGGTCGGCCTCGTTGCGGAAGATCACTTCGGCGAACCCGTCCATACGGAAAGTGGCCGGGTCTGTCGGTATCGGCGAGCCGGGCTCGACGTGGTACTGCGTGTAGGACCAGAACCCCGGTATGCGCACCGCGAGCACGCCATGCACGTCGCGCCAGTAGCGCGAGAAGAGTTCGGTGCTCATGCCCTGGCGCCGCGCGAGCAGGGCCACCGTCGTCACTTCTGTCGTCGTGTCGTTCATGCGTTCGTCCTGGGCTTGCAGATGTCCACGATGGATGGGCTCATGGATGGGCGAATCGTTTCGCCGACTCCGCGATGGCCCGGGCCCGCTCGGTTTCGCGGTCTCGCGGAGGCGCCAGAGTCACCAGGGAATGGATCAGGGTTCGTGCCGCTTCGTTGACCTGCTCCACCGCGCGGTTGAACGCCGCCTCGTTGATCTTCGAGGGTGTATTGAAGCCGCTGAGCTTGCGCACGAACTGCACGGACGACGCGCGGATCTCAGCGTCCGTCGCCGGCGGCTCGAAGTTGAACAGCGTCTTGATGTTCCTGCACACGGAGACCTCCTGATCGATTTGCACGGGTAAGCAACTTCTCCCGCAGCGCCCGAGCCTTTTCCACGCTCGCTTCCTTGATGTGGCCGAAGCCACGGATCTGCGCGGGCAGCGAGGCCAGGGCCACCGCCGTCGCGAAGTGGTGATGGTCGAGTGTCGTCAGCAGTTGGCGCATCTGCGATTCGTATTGCTCGATCAGCCCACGTTCCATTCGACGCTCGGCGCTGTAGCCGAACAGATCGAGCTTCGTCCCGCGCAGGAACTTGAATCGCGCGAGGAACGCAAACGCGGTTCCCACCCATGCCCCAAACTCGCGCTTGATCAAATGTCCGGTGGTCGGGTCGCGTCGCGAAAACAGCGGCGGCGCGAGGTTGTACTTGAGCTTCACATCGCCTGCGAACGTCGCCTTCAGCTCCTGCCTGACGCTCGGAAGGCTGTGCAGGCGCGCGACCTCGTACTCGTCCTTGTAGGCCATCAGCTTTGCGAAGTTGCGCGCCACCGCTTTCGTCAATTCATCGCTGCCCGGCTTCATGCGTGATTCGACCGCGCGAACTTCCTCGACGAGGCGGCGGTAGCGCGCTGCATGTGCAGCGTTCTGGTAGTCGGTCAGCAGCTTCACGCGGTGCGCGATGATTTCATCGAGGTCAGTCAGCGGCTGAAAAATCTTCACCGCCTGGCTGTTCGCCACCGCCTTCTCGATGCGCTGCGGGTCCGTCGCCATCAGGCGGCCCAGTCGGAACGCATTCTGGTTGAACTTGACCGATACGGCGTTGATCGCGATGGCGCGGTGAATCGCCTCGGGCGAGACCGGCAATAACCCAAGCTGCGAGGCATAGCCCAGCAGGAACAGGTTGGCGCCGATCGTGTCGCCGAGCAGGGCGAGCGCAAGCCCGGTCGCATCCACCGTGTGCAGATTCTTCTCTCCCACCGCGGTGCGCAGGCGGTGAACCAGCAGACTGCCGTCGATCTTGAGATCGGGATTGCGCGCGAATGCCGGCGTCGGCGTGACTCTCGTGTTGACGACCGCACGCGTTCGCCCGCAATGGAGCGTCACCGCCGGCTCCTTCGAGAGCCCGGCCACCGCGTCGAAGGCCAGGGCGACATCGGCCTCGCCACAGCCGACACGCTGCGCGCCGAGCTTGTCGGTCGTCGCTGCGACGCGAAGATGGCTGTACACCGCGCCGTTCTTCTGAGACAGGCCCGTCATGTCGAACACCGAGCAGGCCTTGCCTTCGAGGTGCGCGGCCATCGTGATCAACGCACCCACCGTCACCACGCCGGTACCCCCGATGCCGGACACCATCAGGTTGTAGCTGCTGTCGCCGAGCGCCGCGATTTCCGGTTCCGGTAAGGCCAGGCTGTCCGCATCAAGCTCCACTTTCTCCGGCTTGGCGACATCGCCGCCTTCGACGGTGATGAAGCTGGGGCAGAAGCCTTTCTGGCAACTGTAGTCCTTGTTGCAGGCCGACTGGTCGATCTGGCGCTTGCGGCCCAGCTCGGTTTCGCGCGGCCACAGGCTCACGCAGTTGGATTGCGCGGAGCAGTCGCCGCAGCCTTCACAGACTTCCGGATTGATGAACAGACGCTTAGCCGGATCGGGAAATTTTCCGCGCTTGCGGCGACGGCGCTTTTCCGCGGCACAGGTCTGTTCGTAGATCACCACCGTCACGCCTTCGATCTCGCGCAGTTCACGCTGCACTCTGTCGTACTCGCTGCGGTGCTCCACGCGCACGCCGGGCGCGAGCCCGCTTTCCGGCCCGTAGAGTTCCGGACGGTCGCTGACCACGATGCAGCGCATCGCACCCTCGGCCATCACCTGGTTCGAGATCGCGCCGACGGAAATCGGTCCGTCCACCGGCTGTCCGCCGGTCATCGCGACCGCATCGTTGAACAGAATCCGGAAGGTGATGTTGACCCTCGCCGCGACGGCGCCGCGGATCGCGAGCGAACCGCTGTGGTAGTAGGTGCCGTCGCCCATGTTCTGGAACAGGTGCGGCATGCGCGTGAACTTCGCGAGCGTGTACCAGTGCGCGCCCTCGCCGCCCATCTGCGTGTTGGCCAGCACGCGCTCGTCGCTGTACATCGCCATCGAGTGACAGCCGATGCCGCCGCCGACATAGGAGCCATCCGGCTTGGGCATGCTGGAATTGTGCGGGCAGCCGGAACAGAAGTACGGCGAGCGCACGATGTCGCTGGCCGTCACGCCACTCGCGGCGGCGAGTTGCCGGCTCAGCCGGCGCACGCATTCCTGCACCGTTTCCGGCAACGCGATGCCCAGCTTTTCCAGGCGTGCCGCGATGACCAGCGCCAGCTCGATGGGCTTGATCTGCACGTCGGAGGGCAGCATCGGCTGACCCTGCTCATCGAGCTTGCCGATGATGCGCGGCATGTTCACGCCGCCGTACAGGATGGACCTGGCCTGGTTCTCGGTGACCGCTTCCTTCTCTTCGACGAACAGCAGTTCGGTCTGCTCGCACGCGAACTCGCTCAGACCCCTGCGAGAAACCGGAAACACGCAGCCGAGCTTGTAGACCGAGACGCCCAGGTCTGCGGCCTGCTGCCGGCCCAGGCCCAGCAGGTCCAGCGCCTGCAACACGTCCTGCACCGCCTTGCCCGCCGTGACAATGCCGAGCCTGCGCTGCGCCGCCTCGATCAGCACACGGTTGACCGGGTTCGCGTCGATGAAGCGCTCCACCAGCGGCCAGCGGTAACGCTTGAAGACGATCCCGGAACGCTCGCGATCGATATGCGTCGCGATGTTGTGGATACCCTCGGGCGGCAGCTCGCCTTTCTCCGGTTGCTCGATCTCGCGATGCAGCGGATCGAGCGACACCGTCATGGTCTGTTCGAGCACCTCGTTGGTCGTGGTCATGCCGACCCACAGCCCGCAGTAACGCGACAGCGCAAAACCCAGCAGACCAAGGTCCAGCACGTCTGCCGCGCTGGAGCAGGCGAACACCGGCATGCCCCAGTGCATGAACGCGGTCTCGCTCTGGTGCGCAACCGTGGATGATTTTCCGGCGTGATCGTCGCCCGCCACCATCAGCACGCCACCATTCGGATGCGTGCCGGCGATATTGCCGTGACGCGCGGCATCGCCACTGCGATCCACGCCCGGCCCCTTGCCGTACCAGATGCAGAACACGCCATCGACCGTCGGATCGGGCACATGCGCCAAGGTCTGCGAACCCCAGATCGCGGTGGCCGCGAGGTCTTCGTTGAGACCGGGCTGAAAGTGGATGTCGTGCGCTTTCAGATGCTCGGCGGCGCGCCACAATTCCTGGTCGTAAGTGCCGATGGGCGAGCCGCGATAGCCAGAGATGTAGCCAGCGGTGTTGAGCCCGGCGTGACGATCCAGCTCGCGCTGCATCATCGGCAGACGCACCAGGGCCTGCACGCCGGAAATCATCACCGTGCCGTGTTCGGCGGTGTACTTGTCGTCGAGTGCAACCTCTCGCAGAACGGCGCTCATGCTATCGATCCTGTGCAGCCTCGTAGGCCGGGATGAACGAAGTGAATCCCAGTAATATCCGGCGACCTGGGAGCGACGCTGGGTTTCGCCGCGCTCCAACCCACCGACGATCACTCATTCACGAGCGATCCGCGCGAGTGATGAGGTATTCGCGGCCCCACCGCACTTTTCCGTCGGCGGCGCGGTAGCCGCCGAGGAACGCGAGCAGCTCATCGCGAAACGTCGCCAGCGCGTCACCCTGCAAGCTGGCGGCGGCCCGGACGGTCGGACCGTAGCGCGTCGAGAACAGATTCCAGACATCTTCGGGCGAAGCGCCGAACTGCGGGCAGTCTCCACATGTGAACGTGGGATCAGGAAACGCGCTTCCGAGGAGTTGTCGCACCTTGTCGGGATCGCCCCAGTTGAAAGGACTCGCGACCCCGGCGGGCGGCGGGACATGCTTGTTGGTGATGCGAAACCAGCCGCCCAGACCGCCTTCGGGAGTCCACGCGAGGAACACGACGCGCCCACCCGGCCGCGTAACACGCGCGAGTTCTGCCGCGACCCTGGGCTGGTCCGGCGCAAACATGTGACCGCAGGTGGACAGCACGACATCGAAGCTCGCGTCCGCGAAAGGGAGTGCCTCTGCGTCGCCTTCCCGAAAATCGATGTCATTGAAGCCTTCGTCTTCGGCCTTTTTTTGCGCAACCGCGAGGAGCTCCGGTGTGAGGTCAACACCCGTCACCCTGGCGCCGCGCTCGCGCGCCGCAATCGCTGTGATTCCCGTGCCGGTCGCAAGGTCGAGTACACGCTCGCCCGGCCGAATTTTTGCGGCGCGCAGCGTTTGATCCGTCGAAATCGTCAGGCCATCGGCAATGCGGTCGTACTCGCCAAGCGCCCAGGTGGCGCGCTGTTTCTTCTTGAGTTCTGCGAAGTCGGTCATGGGTTCTCCTTGGTCGGAAATCGAAGGGGCACATCGGGTGCGTGTGAATCTTGCAGCGGCCCCGTGGATGATGCGCTTGTCCAGCTCGCGGCTCACGCCGCGCCGACCTGCCCGCTCGTCTCGAAGATCTTGCCGGGGTTGAGAATACCCACGGGGTCCAGCAGATTCTTCAACCCCAACATCAAACCGATCTCGGCCTCACTGCGACTGATGCCCAGATAGGCACGCTTCTCCAGGCCGATGCCGTGCTCCGCCGAGACCGATCCGGCGAACGGCGCCAGCGGCTCGTATACGCAGGCTTCGACGATCTCGCGGTCCCGGTCCGTGCCGGCACCGATGGCGATAGGCAGATTGCCGTCGCCGACATGACCCAGAAGCGCGATGGCGCCTTCCGGCCAATGACCGTGCAGGCGCTGCCGCACGCGAATCATGTAGTCCGCTATCTCGCCCACCGGCAGGCTCACGTCGAAGGCATAGAACGGCTGGAAGTCGCGCACGATGAATTGCAGGTCTTCGCGTACGGCCCAGATGTCGTCGCGCTGGCGTTCGGAAATGGCCAGCATGGCGTCCTCGTACAAATTCCTTTCGCCCGCCCGCGTCATCGCAGATTCGAACAGCGCGGCGTCGCGCTCCTGGTCCGAGCCCTGCGCCTCGATGATCGCGTAATAGGGATGGTCGGCGCCCAGGGGTGCGTTGTGTCGCCCGTTTCCGGTGTTGACCTTGTAGAAGCGGTTGTCGATCAGTTCGAACGAGAGGTCGAAGGATTTCAACTGCTCCTGCAGGGTTTGCAATATCACGCCGGCCTGCACCGTCGCGGTCCGGTTGAACCGGTCGACCCGTTCAACCCGATGCGGCTCGGAAGTAGCCGGGATAGCGGAAGCGCAGCGTTTGGCCTGCGACGAGACCCTCATCACCGACGATTTCGCGCAGGCTGGCGAACAGGCTCTCGTTATGGCCCTGCTTTAAATGACGACCAGGATGTCGTCGCCCTCCACGCGCACTTCGTAGCGCGTGAGGCTCACGTCATCCGACTCGTCGCACTCGCCGGTCGCGAGGTCGTAGGTCCAGCCGTGCCAGGGACAGCTCAGCTTGCCCGCGCAGACCTTGCCCTTATGCAGCGGACCCCCGGCGTGCGGACACTTGCCCGCGGTCGCGATCAGCTTGCCTTCGACCAGGAACACCGCGATGTCCTGCGTCCCGGCTTTCGCCGCGAGGTGCTGGGTCTCGGAGAGCTGCGAGCGCAGACCGACCTTGTGCAGCTCAGCCATTGGCGCTGGCCTGGCCGGGGTCCCCGCGAAGTGGCGGCTCACTTCGCGGTGTGGCCTTGAACGAAGTGGGCAGCGTCTTCGGACCGCGGGCGAAGTAGGAGTCCATCCATTTCACTTCGCCGTCCTCGGCACGCAGTTCCTCGAAGCGATCGAACAAGACCTCGATCGCAATGCGCGCCTCCATCTTCGACAGAAAGGTACCGAGGCAGTAATGCGCGCCATTGCCGAAGGACATGGTCTGTCCGGGTATGCGATCCACGTCGAACACATCCGGACGTTCGAACTGCGTGACGTCGCGATTCGCGGAACCGAGCAGCGGCAGCACCAGCGAGCCTTCCGGAATCTTCACGCCGTTCAGCACGGTGTCCTTGAGCGTGTGCCGGAAGAGGATCTGCACCGGCGTATCGAAGCGCAGCACTTCCTCGATCAGCTTCGGAATCAGCGCGTAGTCGGCGCGAACCTTGGCCACCACCTCGGGCCGCGAGCGCAGCAGCACCAGGGTGATGCCAAGCAGGTTGGTGGTGGTCTCGACACCGCCAATCAACAGCAGGATCGCGAGGTTCAGCACTTCCGCCTTGGTCAGGCGATCGCCCTCGATCTCGGCCTGGATGAAGCCGCTGACGAGATCGTCTTTCGGCTCGGCCTTGCGCTGCTCGTAAAGATCCTCGAAGTAGCTGCGCAGGTCTTTCGAACTCCTGGCAATCTCAGCGAGGCGCTCGGGCCCGTAGGCAGCGCGGTTGCCGGCACTGAGCACGTCGTCCACCCAGTGCTTGAATTCCGAGCGACGCTTCACGTCCACGCCGAGCACATCGGCGACAACCGTCACCGGGAACAGCGCGGAGAATTTCCAGACGAAGTCGAAGGTGCCGGAGGCGCCGTGCTCGCGCACGATGTCATCGACCAGCGCGTTCGCGATCGATTTGATCTTGGGCGGGAACGTCGCGATGCGCTTGGGCACGAACGCGAAGTTCGCGAGCTTGCGGATGCGCACGTGGCCCGGCGGGTCGAGCGAAATCATCGGCGCGACTTCCGGCACCGGGTCGTATTCACCCAGCAGCGCGGGCCAGAACTTGGAGGACGAATAGATATCCGCGTTCTGCAAGACGGTGAGGATGTCGTCGTAGCGAGCGACCGCAAAGGCCGACATGGATGGCAGCCATTTCACCGGCTCCTGCTCGCGCAGGACGGCGTAGTGCGGATAGGGGTTTTGCGTGATGGCGGGAACCAGCGGGTCGTAGCTCATCGCTTCGGTACCGCGCCGAGTTGTTCGAGCACGACCCAGGCATCCCAGATGCTGCGTTCCAGCGTGATCTTTCCGTTCTCGTCCCAGCCCATCACGGTGACGCCCTTGGTCTTCGTGATTTTCCCCGCGGCGGGAACATTGAAGAAGTCGCCCGCGTGCCTAGCCTCCCAGGTCCACTGGAAAGAACCGAGTCTCTTGTCTCCGACGTAGTCGAAGACCTTGAACCGGTTGTAGCTCTCGGCAGGATTGGCCACGACAAATCCGGCCTGGAAGGTCTTCATGGCCGCCAGATCGTTCTCGATCCGGATGCCCATGTTGATGTCCTCGAACAGGAACTCGGGCGAATACAGGCCGATGAGTTCTTCGGGCTTGGAAGCGAACAGACCTATCCAGTACTGGCACCATTGCAGATTCATTTTGCGGGCTCCTCCGGCTTCAACCAGAATTTTACCGGCGGCGGCAAACCGCCCAGCTGGATCGCCACGTCGCGAAAATTCCAGTGCGTGAAATCGCGCACCACCTTGCGGTTCTTGTAACAGTGGAAGGTGATGCCGTGGCAGAACGTGGTCTTGCCCTTGGCGTTCGGCACGCCGAGAAAATCATCGAGGTTGTGCTTGGCTTTCCATACCCAGTTCATGACCGCCCATTCGTCGTAGTCGAGGTCGATGCCCATGAGCGAAGTGCCACTCCACTTCGCCCATTCCTCGGCTGTATAACCCTCGGGACGATCCCTGCGCGCCAGGTGCTTGCGGTCGCCGGCAAAGCCGCCGTCGTAGCGCACGATGTCGAACTGGTGCACCCCCGCCGGCGAGTCGGGACCGGCGTTGTTGAACGGCAGGAAGGCCCGGTAAAGGTCGTCCTTGTTGTCGATGGACTGGAACAGCGTCACGTCTTCGAACACGAAGTCGTCGGCGTAGTAGTGGACGATTTCCTCGGCGCCGCCGTTGAAGAAGGTGTCGATCCAGTCCTCGCCGGACGACATGCCCATGCGGCCGCTGCCCTTGAAGCCCTTGGGGCTGGCCAACTTGTCGGCCGCGAGCGCCAGCGACGGCAATGCACCACCCAGAATCGCTGCGGTGCCGGCCTTCAGAAATGTCCGGCGCGGCGTTGAAATATCCAGCGGCCTCAGTTGCTCCAGATATGCGAGATGCATCGCGACTTCCTCCTTAACGTTGTGTGTACAGCGAATCTTAGTGCGTGAGCTTGCCCAGTCGCCGAATGACGTCGGCGGCCTCGACGGCCATCGCCGGAATGAATTCGGCCACGCGAATCAGATCGTGAATCGCGGAGGCCACCTGTCCGGTCATCACCAGACTGTTCTCCACGTCGCCCTCGCTTTGCGCACGCTGCATGGACTCGATTTTCCGGCGCGTGAGCGCAGCCTCGTCGTCGTGCGGAATCGCGGTGTCATTCAGCAGTTGAATGGATGCCGCATTCCTCAATCCGCGGCAGGGTCCGTAGACGCCGTCGAAGGCCAGGTCGTCGCCTTCTTCGGCATCGAGCAAGGCCTGCAGATAGGCCGGGTGCCAGTCCACGTTGTCATGGCTGAGGATGAAGCGCGTGCCCATGGCCACGCCTTCGGCGCCCATCGCAAGCGCCGCGGCGAGCGTGCGACCATCGCGCGCGCCGCCGGTAAGCAGCACCGGCACCTCGACCGCTTCAGTGATGCTGGGCGTCAACACGAAACTGTGCATCCTTGAGGCAGGTGCGTGTCCGCCCATCTCGAACCCGGCAGCGATGATCACATCCACGCCGGCCCGCGCGGCCTTGATCGCCTGCCGCGTGGCGCCGACCTTGTGCTGATGAATCATTCCCGCGTCCTTGATCAGGCCCACATACGAGCCGGGAAATCCGGCCGAGGTGGTCAGGACCCTGAGCTGGCGCGCGAGCTGGACGTCGGTCTTGCGCATGTCCAGCACGGTGCGGATGTAGGTGTCGGTGAACGGCAGCACCTGGCCATGGGCATCGACGCCGACCGGGATGTTCACCGCGAAGGGCTTGTCGGTGAGCGAGGCGCATTCCTCGATGTGCTCGCGAAAAGTACGCGCACCCGCAGCGATGTCCACCGGCATGCCCGGCATGCTCACGGTGCCGAGTCCACCCGCCGTGGAGACCGCAGCAGCGAGCTTCGAAGTGCGGAACGGACCCAGTCCTTCCTGCACGATCGGATGCTCGATGCCGACGAGCCGGGTGTAACGGTTGCTGATCGGTGCCATTTGTGAAGTCCGGATTGTTATTGAGGCGGCCACTATTCACTTGAAAACGCACGCGCGGACAGAGGTCTCATCGATCTACGAGGTTGGCGCTGGCCGCCTCAATAACACAGAGCCATGTTGGGTTATTGATCCGGCCACGCCGACCTGCGTTTGCATCATCGAGTTCAACTCGATTGTCGCCGGATCAATAAGCCAGTCCGAAAATTCGATGGGTGAGCCTACGTGGCTCCGATGTGGGGTGCGTTTGCAAGGGCATTTTTTTGACCCCCTCAATAACGAAAACCGTTTCATGGCACCAGAAACGAGAAACCCGCCATCACCGTTATCGGCGATGGCGGGCGTCTTGACGCAGTACCGCTGCGATCGGCGAAAAAATCAGCCCGCCGGCAGGTAGATCGACTGAAGCTGCTGGTAGGCGGCGAGCGACTCCGGACCCAGCTCACGTCCCAGGCCGCTGGCCTTGATGCCGCCGAAGGGCGAGGCCATGTCGATCATGTAACCGTTGACGCCGATGGTGCCGGTCTTCACGCGGCGGGCGATGGCCTGCGCGCGCTTGCTGTCCGAGGACCAAACCGTGCCGCCGAGGCCGAAGTCCGAGTCATTGGCGATCTTCACGGCCTCGTCCTCGTCGCGGTACTTGATGATCGACAAAACCGGCCCGAAGATTTCTTCCTGCGCGATGGTGGCCTTGTTGGACACGTCGGCGAAGATGGTCGGCTCCACGAACCAGCCGTCGCCAACGCCCGATGGACGCCCGCCACCGGCGACCAAGCGGCCTTCAGTCTTGCCCTTTGCGATGTAGCCCTCGACGCGGGCGCGGTGTTCCTGCGAGGCCAGCGGGCCGATCTGGGTGGTCGGGTCCAGCGAGTTGCCGACCTTGAGGCCCTTGGCCATGGCGGCGAAGGCATCGACGACCTCGTCGTAGCGGCTGGCCGGGGCCAGCACGCGGGTGGACAGGGCGCAGGTCTGGCCGTTGTTACCGAAGCCGGCGAACAGCATGCCCGCCATCACCTCGTCCAGCTTGGCGTCGTCGAGGATGATGCCGGCCGACTTGCCGCCGAGTTCCAGGCTGCACGGGCGCAGCAGGCGGCCGCAGACTTCGCCGATCTTGCGACCCGCGGCGGTGGAACCGGTGAAAGCGACCTTGTCGATGCCGGGGTGCGAGACCAGATAGGCGCCCAGGTCACGTCCGCCCGGCACCCAGTTGATGACGCCGGCGGGGATGCCCGCTTCCTCGGCGGCTTCGGCCACGATGTAGCAGTCCAGCACCGTACCCGGCGAGGGCTTGAGCACGATGGTGCAGCCCGTGGCCAGCGTCGGGGCGATCTTCATCATCGACAGTGCGACCGGGTAGTTCCAGGGCACGATGCCACCGACCACGCCCACCGGAACCTTGCGCACCAGAGTGTCGAAACCCAGCGGGGAGGGGCGGCGCTCCTCGGCCACCATGTTGGCGGCCAGCGCCGAGTAGTAGCGCAGCAGGCCAACCACGTAGCCGCCCTCGAAGCCCTGGGAAATCATCAGCGGCATGCCGTTCTGCGCGCTCACGGCGCGGGTCAGACGCTCGGCGCGCTTTTCCATCGCGTCTGCGAACTTGGCAATCACCGCGGCGCGCTCGGCCGGCGTGCTGTCGGCCCAGCCACCATCCAGCGCGCGGCGGGCGGCGGACACGGCGCGGTCGATGTCGGCCTCGGTGCCGTCCGGCACGCTGCCGATGGACAGGCCGGTGTTGGCACCAATCACGTCGATGCGGCCGGTAGAAGCGGGCTTGGTCCACTCGCCGCCGATGTAGAAGTTCTGGTGATGCGTCATTTCCTGCGTTTGCATGGCTTGCTCCAGATAGGTCGCGATGAAGTCTGCGCGAGGTACTGCGAGGGGTCGGGCTACAAGTGGTACGGTACAATACTGTTTGCCGTTTTAGCCAGACTTTTGGTTGTACTCGTCGCTTTCCTCAGGAGGATAACCCGTTCATGTCCGACGCCCCCAAAATAGCCGTCTATTCCTTCGCTGATAGCGGCGCCCTGATCGTCGGTGGCACGTCCGGTGTGGGCCTGGCGACCGCCATCCGCCTGGCCCAGGTGGGTGTGCGCGCCATCGGCCTGGTCGGCCGCAATGCCGAGCGCGGCGAGCAGGCGCGGCAGGCGGTGCTGGCCGCCGTTCCCTGCGCCGCGGTGTCGTTCTTCCAAGGCGACGCCAACGACCTGGAGCAGGCGCGTCGGGTGATCGAGCAGGCCAAGGCCGGCCTGGGAACCATCGACATCCTGCTCAATTGCACGATGGACATGAGCCGCTACACGCCGGAACCGCTCATCAATCTGGACCCAGCCGATATAGGGCCGACCATGCTCGCGGTGATCCTGGCGCCCATGCACATGAGCCGACTGGTGCTGCCGCTGATGAAGGAACGTCGCGGCGGGGTGATCCTGAACGTGGCATCCGACGCGGCCAAGGTGCCGACGCCGGGGGAAACGATCCTCGGCGCAGCGATGGCCGCCATCTGCGTGTTCTCGCGGACGCTGGCGATGGAAGCCAAGCGCTTCGGCGTGCGCGTGAATTGCCTCACACCCTCGCTGATCGGCGGCACGCCGACCGCGCAGCACGTCCAGAAAGGCGGGTTTTCCGCCAAGCTGTTCGCCCAGGTCGAGAGCATGGCCAGTCTTGGCGTATGCGTGCCGGATGACCTGGCCGCGATGATCGTGTTTCTGGCTAGCCCGGAAGCGGCGCGGGTGACCGGACAGGTGATCAGCGTGAATGGCGGGATTTCGGCGGGTTGAGATCAGACCGCAAGGATTCGCGAGAAATCGGAATCCGCGGTCTCGACGCCGATGCCGTGATGCTGTGCGCAGGCGGCAATCAAAAGATCAGTCGCCTGCGCCGTCACCCCGGCGGCCCGGCACCGGGACGCCAGCGCTTGCGCGGATGACCAGACTTCAGCGGTGACGGGAAGATCCGGAAGCACTTCCTCATAGGCGCGCAGCAGCTTGCGGTCGTAGTCGCTGCGCACGCCGCTCCACAGTTCCAGCCGCACCATGGCGCACTACGCCGCCTGTCCGGTGGCCAGCAGGCTGTCCACACGGGCGCGAATGGTGGCGTCGCCATCCTTGCGGATTTGATGCACCCAGCACGACGTATCGACCAGGATCATCCCGGCACGGCACCGAATATTTTTTCCTGCCGCTTGCGCTCCAGAGCCTTCATTTCCTCATGGCTCATCATCGTTTCCGAAGTGCCCGAGTAACGGATCAGCGCCGCCATCCGTGCCCGCCGGTTGTAGTCCTGAATGGCGGTGACGATGGCCTCGCGCTTGGTCTTGGCCTTGGACGCCTGCATGGCATACGCCAAGTCCTCGTCCGGAATATCAACTGTGGTTTTCATGATTCCAGACTCTCATTTAATGGATTCCAGATGACTATAGCACTGCCTCAATCGCCGTTGAGTTTGGCTTCCAGCCGCTTCGCCACCTCGTCCAGACGCCGGATCGCCTCGTCGATGTCCCCGCGCACCGCCGGACGCTCGGCACGCATTCCGCGATAGATCACCTTGGCGATGCTGTCCGCCACTTCGTCGATGTCGAAATCGCCCTCGCCGCGCAGGAAGGCCCAGGTGCGATGCTCGATGCAGCCGTGCAGCAGGTCGCGCAGCATGTTGGGCGACACGTCATCGAGGAACTCGCCGCTTTTGATTGCATCGCGGCAGAGTTGGAGCACCTCATGGGTGAATTTCTTGTTGAACTCGAAGAACGGCGTGCTTTTGTAGGTCGGGTCGGGGCGCAGTTCCATGAGCATGAAACGCGCGAGCACCGGTTCGCGGCGGATGATGTCCAGCGTGCGCCAGGCCAGGTGGCGCAGCTTGTTCTGGGTACCGGCGATGGAATCCAGATGCGAGTCCACCGTGAGCTGCTCGCCAAACCAGACCTCGGCGACCTTGATCAGCAGATCGCGCTTGTTCTCGAAATAGCGGTAGATGGTGCCGTCGACCACCCCGGCGCGCTTGGCGATGTCCGATAACAGCGTGTTTTCATAGCCCTTTTCCGACACCACCGCGCGCGCAGCGGCGAGGATGTCGGCGCTGCGGTCGTCGGACGACAGGCGCGTCGCGAGCTTGCGGGGGGTGCGCGGTTTCACGGTTTATGGGGCCTGTAAAAGGCTACAAATGAAGTTACTTCATTTGTAAATGAAAAATTAATTTCAAATATTTTCATATATTTAATAAAATTAAACCGAGGAACGTGGTTTCATGGCATTGACACTAATGAAGTGACTTTAGTATGGTCGCTGATAACCAGCGAGGAAACCATTAGATGAGCATCGAAGCCATTTTCAGCGCATTCGAGCAAGCCGCGGAAAATCCGCTGGCCAGCGCCCAGGCCTGGAAAGCGGCGCACGGCACCCCTGTCGTCGGCTCCTTCCCCATGCACTTTCCTGGCGAACTCGCGCACGCCGCGGGCTGCCTGCCGGTGATTCTGCAAGAGAGCCAGGACCCGATCACGGTCGGCCACAGCATGCTGCAACCCTTCTACTGCGGCTACACGCGCAGCGTGGTGGACCAGTGCTGCAAGGGCGAGTACGACTTTCTCGACGCGATCATGTTCGGCGATCACTGCGTGCAGGTGCTCGGCGCCGCCGACGTGGTGCGCGCCAAGCTGCCGAACACGCGGGTGCATTTCTACCAGCTCATCTCCTCGATGAGCGACCCCTGGAGCCTGGGCCGCGCGCGCGAAACCTTCGCCGGGCTCAAGGAAGGCCTGGAAGAAATGATCGGGCACCCGATCAGCGACGCGGCGATCCGCGCCAGCACCGCTCTGTTCAATATCAACCGCGGCCTGCTGCGGCGGCTCTACGATCTGCGTCGCGCCGGCACCGCGCGCATCACTGCCCGTCAGATGCAGTTGGCGGTCAAGTCCAGCATGGTCATGGACAAGGCCACCCACAACGCGCTGCTCGAAGACCTCGTCGGCCAGCTCGAAGCGAGCCGCGACAAGGCGCCGCGCGGCGTGCGCGTGTACCTGTCCGGACACTTCTGCCAGGCGCCCAAGCTCGGCATCCTGGACCTGATCGAAAGCTGCGGCGGCGTGGTGGTGGACGATGACCTCTACCACGGCACGCGCTACATCTCGACCGACGTGGACGAGGTCGGCGATCCGCTCAGCGCGCTGGCGCAGTGGTACCTCGCGCGCAACCTCAAGGTGCCCTGTCCGACCCGGGTCGATCAGAACGCGGATTGGGAGACCTACCTGCTCGAAGCGATGGAGAAATCCAGAGCCCAGGGAATGATCGTGCTGATGGCCAAGTTCTGCGAGCCGCACATGTACTACTACCCTGAAATAAAAGAGAGTTTCGAGAAGCGCGGGGTACCCCACCTGCTGATCGAAACCGAGCACGAAACCAATGCCCTCGAAGGCATGAGAACGCGCGTAGAATCTTTTCTCGAGATGGTCAAACGCCAGGCGAAAGCCGCCTCGGCGAGGAGCCTTGCCGCATGAACATGCTCACCGATGTCTCCCCCGTGAAGGCCAACCGCCTCAAGACCTCCTCGCTCAACAACAAGCTGGTCAACGACTACTGGACCGAGGTGTTCGAGGCCAAGCGCCAGGGCAAGCTGGTGTGCTGGTACGAGGGCGTGGCCATCAACCCGCTGATGCAGGCCGCCGACGTGCTGTGGGTTCACGGCGAAGCCTGGTCCGCCCTGCTCGCCGCGCGCAACGGCGAGGACTCCGCACAGACCGCTGCCGAAGAGCGCGGCTACATGAAGGAACTGTGCTCCTACGCGCGCACCCACATCGGCTGCGGCGTGCTGGCGACCAAGCGCGGCGCGGAAGGCTCCGGGTCCAGCTTTGCCGACGCGCTAGGCGCCAATCAGCTTGGCGAGCGCATTCCAGCGCCGGATATGTTCATCAGCGCCTACCCGTATTGCAGCACCGGCCAGCAGTGGGACGAGATGCTGTTTCGTCTGTTTGGCAAGAAGGTGCCGATCTTCAACATCTCGGTGCCCTGGGTCTGGGGCAACAAGAAGGACGCGGGTTACCTGAGCGGCAGCGAGTTCAAGGAAGCGACCGCCTTCATGGTTCGCCAGTTGCGCGAGTGCATCAAGTTTCTCGAAGTGCAGACCGGCAAGAAATACAACTACGAGAAACTGTGCGAGATCATGGCCTACACCAAGAAGGCCGGTGAGCTGCGCATGGAGGCGATGGACCTGTGCAAGGCCCGTCCCGGCCCGGCGAGCTTCTTCGACTGGACGACGAGCCTGGCGCCGGTGAACTTCATCAAGGGCGGGCCCGACATCGTCGAATACTTCGAGAAGGTCAAGGCCGAAGTCGAAGAGCGCATCGCCGTTGGCGAGGGCTCGGTGCCGCAGGAGAAGTACCGCCTGTTCTGGGACGGCATCATGAACTGGAACAAGATCGGCTGGCTCGCCAACAAGTTCGCCGGCTACGGCGCCAACATGGTCGCCGGCCGCTACACGCACATGGGTTTCTGGCACGAGCACGAGTGCATCGACGTCAACGATCCGCTCGAAGGCATGGCCATCAATTATCTGGTCTGCCCGATCAATCTCTCGGCGCCGCTGATGATCGAAGAGATCATCAAGCTGTGCAAAAAATATGAGATCGACGGCATGGTGCTGCATGCCGCGCGCACCTGCCGCGCGTTCACCAACCCGCAGTCGCTGATTGGCGAAGCGGTGACCAAGCGCCTCGGCATCCCGGTGGCGATGATCGAAGGCGACATGGTCGACGAGTCGTTCTACAAGGACGAAATCGTCAACAGCCGCGTGGAAGCCATGCTGGAAGCCATTGATGGTCGTCGCCGCGTCGGAATTGCTGCGTAAGGACGTACCACTGGTACACGCCCGGAACCTGACCATGAAATCCCGAACAGCGAAGTTCGTGATGGGCATCGATTTCGGCTCCACCACGTCCAAGACCGTGATCCTGGATCTGGCGGGCCGCATGGTTTCATATGCCATCGCACACAAGGGCTCGGTCAGCAACGACGGCGCCATGATCTCGATGGCCGAGGCGCTGGAAAAAGCCGGCATCACCGAAAAGGACATCGCCCGCGCGGTCAGCACCGGCTATGGCCGCCGCATGCTCGACATCGCCGACAAGTCCTACACCGAGATCACCTGCCATGCGCGCGGCGCGGTGCATCTGGTGCCGGACGCGCGGCTGGTCATCGACATCGGCGGCCAAGACAGCAAGGTCATCGCGGTGGATGCCAATGGCCTGGTGCAACAGTTCGCGATGAATGATCGCTGCGCCGCCGGCACCGGCAAGTTTCTCGAAGCCCTGGCGCGTGCGGTCAACGTGCCGCTGGAAGAGATGGGGCCGATGGCGATGACCGCGCAGGAGAAACTGAGCATCTCCAACATGTGCGCGACCTTCGCTGAAACCGAGGTCGTCGCGCTGTTGGCCGAAGGCAAGAGCAAGCACGAGGTGCTCGGCGCCGTGCACGCCGCCATTGCCAGCCGCACCGTCGGTCTGGTCGCGCGGGTGGGCAAGCGCGAGCCCTGCGTGATGACCGGCGGGGTGGCCAAGAACGTCGCCGCCGTGCATCACATCCAGGAGGCACTCGGCATCAAGTTGTGCATCCCGCCCGACCCGCAGATCGCCGGTGCCCTGGGCGCCGCGCTGTTCGCACTGGACGAGATCACCGCGCCCGCTGAAGCGGATGAGGACGACCACGCAGATGACGCGATGGATGCTGCCCGCTGCGGCACGCCGTCCTGCACCGCGACCAAAAAGCCGGTCGCCGCCGAACAGGTCATCCACGGTCTGCTGGGAGTCTGATTCCAGTGGCCGACAACCACCTCAAAGCTGCCAGCCCGCGCCGCCTCGACGGCTTCCTGCGCACCGGCTATCTGATTCACGACGTGTCGCGCCTGCGCCGCCTGTTCTACGACCAGCAGTCGCGGCACCTGGGCATCACGCGCTCGCAGTGGTGGGTGTTGTTCAACCTCGCGCGTCACGACGGAGAGCCGCTGAACCAGAACGAACTGGCCAGCATGATCGAACTGGGTAGTGCCGCGGTCGGCGAGTTGATCCAGCGTCTGGAAAAAGGCGGCTTCGTCGAGCGCGTGGTCGATCCCAAGGACCGACGCGCCAAGCGTGTGGTCATTGCCGAACGCGGGCGCGAAGTGCTGGGCCACATGAAGCTGGTCGCGCGCGAGAACAACGGCGCGATCATGGCGGGCATCACGACGCAGGAGCAGATGGTGCTCAACGACCTGCTGTCGCGCATGAAGGGCAATCTGGTCGAACTGCTGTCGGAGGCGTCTGCCGAGGATGATTCCGACAGCGCGCTGGGGGAGCGTGACATGGATGCCCTCGCCGATCCCAGCCCCGCGACCGGCGCCGATGCACCCAAGCGCAACGGCGCGGTTGCGAACTCCGCCGTACTCGCGGAGTCCGGCTCGTGATCCCGAGCAGCCTTACCGCTGCGGGGCGCGAGCTGAGGCTCGCACCCCGCAGCGAATCAGAAAACCACCACCGGCTTGATGACCGCGCCGCTCAGCGAAGCCGCGGCGGCCTCGTTGATCTGCTCGAAGGGAAACTTCTTGACCATCCGGTCGAAGGGGAACTTGCCGGCCTGGTACCAGCCTGCCATGCGCGGAATGAATTCCTGCGGATCGGCGTCGCCCTCGACGATGTACTTAACGCCCACCCCGCGCATCAGCATGCTCATCATGTTGGCGGGCACGGTGGCCTCGGGCGAGGACGGTACACCGAGCAATCCGAGCATGCCATTGGGCAGCAGGGCCTCCACCGCGGCGGCGATGACGGCCGGGATGCCGGTGGTGTCCAGCGCGTAGTTCACGCCGCCGCACAGTTCCCTGATTTTGGCCAGCACGTCGGGTGTCTCTTTGGGGTTGATGTGATGGGTGGCGCCGAGTTCCAGCGCGAGCTGGCCACGGCCGGGATTGGGTTCCACCACGATCACGGTGCCGGCGCCTACCGCACGCGCGCCGAGCAGGGCGGAAAGGCCCACCGCGCCGCCGCCGAAGACCGCCAGCGACTCACCGGCCTTGATGCCCAGAGAATTCACCGCCGCGCCAGCCCCGGTCTGGATGCCGCAGCCGAGCGGGCCGAGGATGTCCAGCGGCAGGCTCTTGTCCACCACCACGGTGTTGAGCTCGCGGGCAATCGCGTAGGTGGCGAACGAGGACTGCGCGAAGAACAGGGCGTTGAGCGGCTCGCCCTTGGCGCTGAGCGTGGCCGAACCGTCACCGCGCTTGCCGGCCAGGTTGCGCGGGTAAAAGCTGAAGCAATACGAGGGCAGGTGCTCGTGGCAGTTGTGGCACTCGCCGCACGAGTCGAAGCTCAGGACCACGTGATCGCCGACCTTGACCTTGGTCACCGCGGCGCCGACGCGCTCGACCACACCCGCGCCCTCGTGCCCGAGCACGATGGGCATGGGCACCGGGAAATGGCCATCGCGGCAGGTGATGTCGGTGTGGCAGATGCCGGTGCCGACCATGCGGACGAGAACCTCGTCCTCGCGCGGCGCGGACACTTCCACGTCCTCGATCACCCACGGCGTGTTGGCGGTGCGGACCACGGCGGCGCGGGCTTTGGTGCTCGTATTCATTTGAACTCTCCATTGGGGCCGGTGCCACTGCGCCGGCAAGTTGAAACGGTTCTTGGGAATCATGTTTCGGGAAGTATGGGAGCGCGCGTCGCTCGTCGCGGTCGCGTTCGTTCCATGCCGGGGAGAAACCTACCCGATCACCATTCAGGCATCTGTCAAATTTGGCTTCATCAATCGGCGCGAAAGCGAGCGCTTCGCACGGTTTAACTTCACCCTGGCAATAGCGGACCAACATCGGGACAGGCAGGAGAGCACACATGGACTACCTAAAATATTACGCGGCAACGATCACGCTCGGCATCGGTCTGGCCGGCTTCATGCTCGGCGGCGACTGGGTCTGGCTGGGCTTCGCCCTGTTCCCCGTTATCACCTTCATCGACTACGTCTTCCCACGCGATTACAGCGTGCGCAAGATGGACTCATTCCTGTGGGCGTCCATCCCGGTATGGCTTGCGGGCCTGGGTCCCATCGTGTTGTTCCTGGCATTCGCCTGGCGCATGGGCGTTGAAGATTTGACGACCTGGCAACTCGTCGGCGGCGTGCTGAGCACGGCCTGGCTCGCGCTGGTGCCCGGTATTGCCTCGCAACACGAGATGTTCCATTCCCGGCACCAGCTCACCCGCACCATCGGGCGCTACGCGCAGTTCACCTTGTTCGACGGCATGCGCGACATCGAGCACGTGGTTTATCACCACCTCGACGTGTCCACGCCGGAAGACTTGAGCACCGCGCCGCGCGGCATGTCGATCTACAAGTTCACACCCATCGCCGTGTGGGGAACCATCTCCTATGCGCTGCGAGCCGAAAGCGAAATGCTGAAAAGGCGTGGCCTGTCAGGCTGGAACTGGCAGCACCGCGTGTGGAAGATCGTCGCGATCCAGATCGTGTTCCAGAGCATCGTGTACATGATGGCCGGCTGGGTGGGCGTGCTGTGCGTGGTCTCGGCCATGTTCATCGCCAAGGCCTGGACCGAATCCTTCAGCTACTTCCAGCACTACGGCCAGACCCGCGTGCCGGGAACGCCCATCGGCAAGCGCCATGTTTGGAATCACCTGGGCTTTGCCACGCGCGTGCTCGGCTTCGAGCTGACCAATCACGCCGATCACCATCTCAATCCCTATGCGCCGTACTACAAGCTGGTGCCGCACAAGGAGAATATCGAGATGCCGAGCGTGTTCGTGTGTTTCCTCGCAGCGCTGATTCCCCCGGTCTGGGAGCACTTCATCATCAAGCCCGCCCTCAAGCGCTGGGATATGGAGTTCGCTACCCCCGGCGAGCGCAAGCTTGCACGCGAACAGAACCTGGCGGCGGGATGGGACGACTGGTTTGCCGAGGAACCGACCTGGCCGCAGGGCGTCGCGACGCTCGGCACCTGATTGAATCTCGGTGGTGGCGCCAGGGGCACCACCACTACGACGTGCGAATGAGAGCGGTGGTCCTGCTCGCAAGGAATGGAAGTATCAACGCAGTGAGCTGTGATTCATAAACCAATTACAAGGAGAGACGACATGGGTGAATCAATTGGAATTTTGGCGATTCTGACGGTGGGCGGCGTGGTGGCGTTTGCTGTCCTGGTGCGCATGGTTGCGCAGGTGGTGAAGGACTCCGGCCGAGAAAAGAAGATGACCGAGGCCATGTCCTATGTCCTCATCATCACCGCACAACTCGCCAATTACAGCGCCAGCGCGGTCAAGACCGAGGAACAGGTCAAGACCATCAACGGGATGATCGACGCCTATAACCAGCGCTACAACCGCTGGCGCGGGTTCGTGAAGCTGCCTCCGCTCGTTGCCTGAGAGGAGTGGGTCCCAAGAGGTGTGACCGGCGAATTCCTCGCCGTCACACGGGTCTTGGGCAAGTACGGATTACGGTTTGCGGTTGATTACTAGAAACTGGAAGGAGTACCACTCAATGATGAGTCAGCCGGCGGGACTGCGGGCGCTCGATGCCTTTCGCAGCGCCATTCCCATGCATCCGCAGCGCGCCAACCGCGCAACCGCCATGGCGGACCTGGACGTCTGCGCCTGGAAAACGCCGTGGATCCGCGGATTCGAGTTGCAGGCCAATGATGATCTGGTCCTCGCTTTCCACCGCGAAGGACACTGCGACGTGCGCGCACTCAGCGAGGCGGGTCCCAGCGAGGTGCATTCCGCGCCGGGTCAGCTCACTCTCATTCCGTCAGGCACCGAATCGCGCTTTCAGGTGGCGGGCGAAGTGAGTTTCGAGACCATTCATATCCCCAGCGAACGGGTTCTCGGGGTGGCCAAGCGCCACTCGCTGATCCTGGCAGCTCCGGATTTCCGGTTTGCCTTCCGCGACTCCTTCGTCGGCGCCTGCATCGACGCCATGCTCGGCGAGGCCGCCGATCCTGGCCCCAAGAGCGAAGAATTCATCCGCAGCGTCACCGATTCCATGGTGCTGCATCTGCTGCGCTTCGGCTCCAACTCGGCCCGCAGGACGGAAGCGCCGCCGCGGCCCAGCGCCCCGGTGGAGCGTACCCGCGCGCTGATCGAATCCAGCCTGGCAGAAGGTTTGAGCCTGGAAGAACTGGCCGAGGAAGCCGGCGTCAGCCGCTCGCACTTCGCGCGTCGCTTCCGTGCAGAAACCGGCGTCTCGCCGCACCGCTACCAGAGCCAGCAGCGCATCGAGAAAGCCAAGACCCTGCTGCGCGAGACCCGCATGAACCTGGTCGACATCGCCATTGATCTGGGGTTCTGCAGCCAGTCTCACTTCACCCAGGTGTTTCGCGCTCTTGCCGGCATAACGCCAAGAAAATACCGGGAGATGACCTGAGCCTAGCCACCGGAACGACCCCCGCACGCCCGATCACATGGCACGGGCGCCGGACAGCACGAATTTGACAGCGACCGGGATTGGTTTTCGGAAGACGGTGGCGCGCGCGCGGATTAACGTCCACCGCGTACCCGCAGGAGACCGGCTTGAATATTCATTTTGCTGCCGCCTGGCTGAGATCGTTCGTGTCCAGTCCCGAAGACGCTCTGTCTTTCTATGCGGAGGAGTTCGAGTATTCAGATCCCCCGCATGAGCGCTTCATCCGCAAGGACAAGGCGGCTCTCGCGCGCGCCTTCCGGGCCCTGTCCAACAAAGACCCTTCCAATGGCCTGGGCATCCACCTGCTGGAGGCCGTCGAGTATCTCGGCGATCAGAACTCTGGCCTGGTGCTGTGGAAGTGGAGCGCCAAGCACACCGCCGCCTTCTTCGGCCTGCCGACGAATGGCACTCCGGTACAGACGACGGGAATCAGCTACCACGTCTACCGAAATGGCAAGATAACCCGCGAGATTGTCTATTCTGACCAGATTCACGTGGCCCAGCAGCTGGGTTACCCCGTTCAGTTAGCGCAGGATTCCTTTCCCACCTTGCGCCAGCCCTCTGATCTTTCCAAGCGCATTCGTCACTGAGGAGAATCCAGCCCATGCTCAGCGCACCGATTCACCACCCCCTGAATCTCACCACCCAAGCCATCATGGTGTTTGGGAGCTATGCGATATGGGCCGTCATGATGATCGTGGCGGCGCGCATGGGCATCAAGCAGAAGACGCCGTTCTTCCTGCTGATTCTTTTGGCATCGGCATTCGGCGGACTCTTCGAGCCGTTGTACGACGAAGGTTTCATGCTGTGGTTCTACGCGCCAGGCATGTGGAGCTCGTTCACCTCGTTCGGAATCCCGCAACCGTTGTGGGTCTATAGCGGGTACGTGACCCTGTACGGCGCTACCGCGCTCTTCATCTGCGACCGAATCGGCAAGGGTCTGATGACCCGGGGCGGCTTGTACAAGTGGGCCGGCATCGAGTTCCTCTGTTCCTGCGTCTTCGAGATGATCGGCATCAACGGCGGCGCCTACGAATACTGGGGCCCGCATGTCTTCCGCATTTTCGAGTACCCGCTCGTCATCGGCGTCCTCGAGACCGCGCAAGTCATCTGCTTCAGTGTCGCCGCTGCCGAATTGCGGCGTCGCTCGACCGGAACCGTTCCGCTGCTTGGACTGTTCGTGCTGTTTCCCTGCACGTTCTATTTCGCCAATTTCGGCGCCGGAGCACCGACGATCGTGGCCACGCATCTCGACAATCCCAACCCAGGGATCGTGATGGCAGCGACGATCCTCAGCATCGCCTTCGCCCTGCTGCTGATCTGGAGCGCGTCCCTGCTGCTTCCTGCTACGGAAAGTCGTTCGCAACCCGCACGTTACGGGTCGAAACTCGTTGCCTGACCCTCTCAGGAGCCCGAGGCAACGCTCTCGATCGTGCAACTCCGCTTGTCGGCCGGGACAGCCCGCGTGGCGCCTGCGGCAAGTGCGCGACGATTATTAGTCTTGTACCATACGATCTCCACAGCAGTTCAATATCTGCCGCCCGTGGCAGGTCCGAATCGAGGAGAACGAGATGAAAAGCAAGTACTGGATGGCCGCTGGCCTGCTTCTGTGTGCTTCGACCGCGGCAGATGCCGGCCCAAGACCGCTCCTGGTCGATAGGCTGCTCAACACGGGCGGCGTGTTCCTGAATCCGCTGCTGGCCCCGGTATTCCGGATTTCGGGCCCTATCGCGAGCAACATTGTTGCCACCTATTCTCCCATAGGATTTACCGTGATCACTCGGCTGACCGCGCCCCTGCGCGGACCGATTGGCGCCGGCGGGCGGCTGCCCGGACTGCGGTAGATCGCGAAATCGCGCAACGCCAATAAGCCCAGAGAAAGCCCCCGGCTGCCAGCGGCTTGTCGATCGCATCGCCGCTTTCGCGCGGCGCTCCATCCTCGACACCGGTCGAGGATGGAGTGCAGACTTGCCTGAGCATGGCTTTGCCATTTGCCTGACACGCTGCTCGCTCGCGGCGGTCTCCGTCCGACATTTGTTAGCAGCCGCCAAGCGACTGTGCTAACTGGATTTTTATCGCGATTCAGGATCTGATCGGGCCTGGACCTTGCATAGCCTTCTTCAGGCAACGAGGAGGCGTGTCATGCAATCACCCGATTTCGCCCATGCAGGTCCGATGACTTTTTCGCAGCAGGATCTGCTGTTCCTGTTCGAGCATTTCCCGGTTCAGGGCATTGACCCGGTCGAAGCAGTCAGGCGCGTGCACGAACAGCCGATCATGCTCGAATCGATTCTGGAATCGCGTTACCTGCATGACGCACTGATGGACGGACAGACCCAGTGTCTAGACGTCTCTCCACAACTGTTCTTTGACGTCATGCTACGACGTGCCCTGCCCGGCCGCCGCGATCAGCGTGAACGGCAGGTGATTCACTACCTTGCCAATCTGCTCGCCCTGTTCGCCCGTACTGAGCGCGTCTATCGCCTCCAAGCCGACGACGGTGCGCGGTACGAATATATTGCCGACCTGGTCATGGAAGCCGCGTCAGCCAATCCGGACCGGCGATTTCTCGTCGACGCACATATCGGCAATTACGCGCTTTACCTGTCGGGCGTGTGTGCGCCATGGGTCCAGTATCGGCGCGAGTTCAAGCGTCGCCCGGTGTCGCTGGAGTACTACCGGCGCATGGGTCGCAGCCACTATGCGACCGCGGCAGGCAGCCAGCAAGCCGGCCGTTTCGGACTGCGTGAAGTGTTCCGTCACCTGGCGGATCGTTTCGAGTATTTCCGCAATGGACTACAACGCCTTGCAGAGGAGGTGTTCCCGACGCGACAACCTGCAGGTCAGTCCACCAATCCCTGATAGCTACCGACCAACACCCGAGGTCAAACCGAGAACGACGACCCGCAGCCGCAGGTGGTCGAGGCATTGGGATTGCGGATGACAAACTGCGCGCCCTCCAGGCTTTCTTTGTAGTCGATCTCGGCGCCGCTGAGATATTGCAGGCTCATGGCGTCCACCACCAGGCGTACGCCGCCGTTTTCGACCATCACGTCCTCTTCCTCAGCCGCATCGTCGAACTTGAATCCGTACTGGAATCCCGAACAGCCGCCGCCGGTGATGAAAACCCGCAGGACCTGGTTGGGATTCTCTTCCTCGTCCAGCAACTCACGCACCTTGCGCGCCGCCGAATCCGTGAAGACCAGAGGGGTGTCCATAACGATCGCTTCTGCTTCCATGACGCTCACCTCTGAATAAAGAAATCCGACCCGTGGTGCGGATCAGTGACGCGGACCATCAGGAGACCGCCTTCGGCAGGCGTAATTCGCGCACCTCGGCGGTCCGCGGCTCGCCGCCCGAATTGGCCGGGAACCGATCGCCGCGCGGGTCGTGCACCAATTGTCCGTTGACCTCGGCGCCGCTCTGAACCTCGATCTCGTTGTAATACACGTTGCCGTTGACTCGGGCCGTGGACGCCAGGGTCAGCTTCTCGCTGGTATGCACGTTACCCGACACCGAGCCATTGACTACAAGAATGGAGACGCTTACGTCGCCTTCAACCAGGGCACCCTCGGCGATCGACAGCGACGATTCCTCACCCGCCGTCGCCAGCACCTTGCCCTTGATCTTGCCGTCGACATGCAGGCCACCGGAAAACAGCACGTCGCCGCGAACCTCGGTATGGGCGCCGATCAGGGTTTCCATCTCGCCACTTTTGCTGCGCCGGGGTGAAGAACTGCGGTCGTCTCTTCCAAACATGCTCATGACGGGCTCCTGGCCTCGTCCCGCGTCAGGCGGGACCACTCGAAGGTTTCCACGACCGGACCCTTCTGGTCGCGGTCGGCTTGCACGACAAGCGTAACCCTTAGTCGCTCGGGCTGTAATCCCGAGGGCAGGCGCAACTCACCTTCCAGCTCCTGGAAGTACCGGAACGAGAACCCGGGAGCCACGCTCCCTGATTCGGTTCCGGGCGCCACATCGAGGGTCTTTCGCTGCCCTGCCAATACGCCTTCCACCTGAAACTCGACCTTGCCGCGCGCATGCGACTGGTTGCGCACCGAGCGCACCAGCAGCAGCTCATAGCGCCACAGGCCAGGCGCATCGCCGGCTCGCAACGAGAGTTCCTGGACACGCACGCCGCCTTTTCCCTTTTCGGGGGTGACGATCGTGCGATAGAACGCCAGTTCCTCGCGCAACCGGGCGGCGTCGCTCTCACAGTCGGCCACCGACTCACGCAGGTTGCGACAGGCCTGCGCGTCGATGTCGTTGCTGCGCGCATCGAACGTCTGTAGACGCTTGAACGTGGCCAGTTCCTCGCGCGCGGCACGCAGTTCGCGCGCCTGGCGGCGTCGCTGGTCTTCGGGCGACTCGCCCTCGACCGGCGCTTCGACCGGCAGATGCATGCCACTGAACTGTCCCAGCCGGAAGATTGCGAAGCCGGCAGCGATCAGCCCCAGCGCCGACAGCAGCGCGATCAGCGCCATCTGCCAGGGCTGCCGCCGGCGGATCACGATGCGCGGTTGCATTCCTGAAACATGGGTCCGGTGTTCATCGGCGGATTGTAGGCGCCCGCGGGACGCCCACGAAGCAGCGTTTCACTTCTGCGGGAGTCCGACGCGAACGCCCGCCCGCATATCATCACGCCGAGTCCACACTCCGGAGTCCGATTTGAGCGCCCCCCTCACGCTGCACGACGGCCAGTTTCTGAAGCTCCTGCGCGACCAGCACTGGGAATACGTGCGCCGCCAGCGTTCCACCGGCGCCGGTTTCATCATTGCCATGACCGAGGCGCGCGAACTGGTGCTGGTCGAGCAGTTCCGCATCCCGCTGGGCCGGCGGGTGATCGAGCTGCCGGCCGGCATCATTGCCGACAGTGTCGAGACCCAGGGTGAGTCGGTGGAGTCTTCGGCACTGCGCGAACTGGAGGAGGAAACCGGCTTCCGCGGTAGCCATGCACGCATCCTTTGCAGCGGGCCGGTGGCGGCGGGAATGACCGACGAGATAGGCTTTTTCACGGAAGTCTCAGGCCTTGATCGCATGCACGCGGGCGGCGGCGTCGAAGGTGAGGACATCGCTGTTCACCTGGTGCCGCTATCCGGAGTCGAGCGCTGGCTCGACGAGCAGCAAAAGACCCGCGACGTTCTGGTTGACCCGCGCATTTTCGTCGCCCTGTACTTCGCATCGTGTGCGCCGCGATGAACTTCGATCGTCATGCCGCGGTCCTCCTGCATCTCTGCCCCCCCTGACGAAGGAAGCTTCTCGTGAATCCCAGACCCACCTTCGCAGCAATGGCATTGACCCTATGCGCCTGCGGTGCGCAACAAAAGGACGCAAACACGAGCGGCGCGACGCCTGAAAGGGCTGCGGCCGCGGGCGCAGGCATCGAACGCGCCAACTTCGATCCCGCGGTTCGCCCGCAGGACGACCTGTACCGCGCGGTCAACGGCAACTGGCTCAGTCGCGCCCAGATCCCGGCGGACAAATCCAACTTCGGGGCTTTCACCGAACTGGGCGACGCGGCGGAAAAGCAGGTGCGCGGGATCATCGAGGAACAGATGGCCAATGCCACCGCCATCGGCGAGGCACGCAAGATCGCCGATTTCTACGCCGCGTTCATGGACGAGGCACACATCGAAACCCTCGGCCTGGCTCCGATCCAGCCGGAGCTTGCAGCGGTGGATGCGCTATCCGAGCGCAAGGCGCTGACGACATTGATGGCCCGGCTCGCACACAGCGGCGTCAGCATTCCTCTGCTGCCCAACATCCACCAGGACGCCCGCGATGCGACGCGCTACGTGGCGGATTTCAGTCAGTCCGGGCTGTCCTTGCCCAACCGCGATTTTTATCTCATCGACGACGACAAGTTCCGCGGCTTTCGCGCGGCGCTGCTCAAGCACATCGAACGGATGATGACCCTGGCCGGCCTGCCGGAGCCGGCCGCCGCCGCCAGAACCATCCTCGCGCTCGAAACACGGATCGCGACCCTGCAATGGGACAAGGTGGAACTCCGCGATCCGGTCAAGCGCTACAACCCCTATCCGACGACGAAATTGCCGGAACTGGCGCGCGCGCTGGAATGGCCGGCGTTCCTGGGCGAACTGGGCCTTGGGGCTTTGGGCTCGGTCATCGTCAGTCAGCCGAGCTACGTCACGGGCCTCGGCAGGCTGATCGACGGCGAGCCGCTGGAAAGCTGGAAGACCTACTTGCGCTGGCAGGTCCTGGACGCACGCGCGCCCTTGCTGGGCAAGACCCTGGTCGATGAAAACTTCGCGTTCTACGGCGCCGTGCTCAATGGAATCGCTGAGAACCGGCCGCGCTGGAAGCGTGGCGTCGAGGCGGTCGAAGGCGCGCTGGGCGACGCGGTCGGCAAGCTCTACGTGGAACGTCATTTCCCGGCGGACAATAAGGCACGCATGGACGTGCTGGTGCAAAACCTGATCAGAGCCTACGGCAGCGCCATCGACCAACTCGAATGGATGAGCGCCGATACGAAGAAAGCGGCGCAGGAGAAGCTCGCCAAGTTCCGTTACAAGATCGGTTATCCCTCGCGCTGGCGCGACTACTCGAAGCTCGAAGTCCGGCCGGGCGATCTGGTGGGCAATATGCGCCGCGCCTTTGAGTTCGAGGTGGCGCGCGATCTGGCCAAGCTCGGGGGACCGATTGATCGCGAGGAGTGGTTCATGAACCCACAGACGGTCAATGCCTACTACAACCCGGAGATGAACGAGATCGTCTTTCCGGCGGCGATCCTGCAACCGCCCTTCTTCGACGCCAGGGCCGACGATGCGGTGAACTACGGCGCGATCGGCGCGGTGATCGGTCACGAGATCAGCCACGGCTTCGACGACAAGGGCTCCCAGTACGACGGCGACGGCAACCTGCGCATGTGGTGGAAGGCTGAGGACCGGGCCAAATTTGATGCGCTCGGTACAAGGCTCGCCGCGCAATACGACCGCTACGAACCGGTCAAGGGCTATACCGTCAACGGCAAATTCACCCTGGGCGAGAACATCGCCGATCTGGGCGGACTGACCATCGCGCATCGTGCCTGGAAACTGTCACTCGGAGACCAGCCCGCTCAAGTGATCGATGGGCTGAGCGGCGAGCAACGCTTCTTCATGGGCTGGTCGCAGGCCTGGCGGCGGTTGTATCGCGAGGAGAACCTGCTCAACCGCCTCAAGACCGATCCGCACTCGCCCAGCGAATACCGCTGCAACGGCGTGGTAACCAACCTGAACGAATTCCATGCCGCCTTCGGTCTCGAGCAAACGGATCGGCTGTACCTCGCACCCGAGGTACGCATCAAGATCTGGTGAGGCTCCGGTCCCGGTCTGGCGGCCTTGCAGCACCTCTTTCAGGAAAAATTCAGGAAGAATTCAGGATTCCGTCAGGATTGACGAAGGGCAACGGCGCAAGGTTGAAGCACATCGCGCCGGGTGCTTCCCCGCAGAAAACCGAGCCTTGACCGAAAGGGCAAGTCTCGCTGCGGCGGCTCTACCAGGCACGACCCACCCGGTTCCACCGAACCGGACCACGTCGCCTGAGGGAGCCTCAAATGAATCGTCGCACGCTGTGTGTCTTCGCCATCCTTGCCGCCACCGCCGGTGTTCAGTCGCCAGCCGAGGCCGGAGAAGGCAATCGCTTTGGATCCTTCGGAGTGAGTGTCGGCACCGATGGCATCGGCATGGATTACGCCTATCCCTTCAACCCCTACCTCGACGGCCGCGTCGGTTATGACTTTGGCTCCCTGAGTGGCCAGCGGGAGGAAGAGGGCATCGACTATGACGCCGAACTGAAATTCTCGGCCGCACGTCTGCTGCTCGACTACAAACCCTTCGGAGGTGGCTTTCGCCTCTCGGGCGGACTGTACACCGGCGCGCCGGAACTCGATTTGAAAGCTTCGGGATCCGACAGCGTCAGGCTCGACGATCGCAGGTACAACGCCAGCGGCAACCTCGTCGGCGGCATCCACTTCGGTAACGCGGCGCCCTACTTCGGCCTCGGCTGGGGCGGTACCGCAACCGGTACCGGATTCGGCGCCAGCTTCGATCTCGGCGTGATCTTCACTGGCTCGCCCCAGGTCAACCTGGCCGTGCCCTCGGGGTTCGCCTGCGACGCCGACGACGATTCCAGCTGCGATCCCGTCACCGACGGGTTCGACGTCAACGGCGGCAGCGAACCCGCCGTCGCCTTCCGTGCCGCCATCGAAGCCGAACGCGAGGAGCTGGAAGACGGCGCCGGCGACGCGAAGTTCTGGCCGGTCATCCGCCTCGGCCTGCACTACCGCTACTGAAATCCGCTTCCGATCCCCTACACAAAACCCGGAATTCCTATCATGAAAAAACTTGTCCTGCTGTCCATCGCCGCGGCGGCACTGTCCGCCTGCGCCGCCCCGCATCGTCTGGTTTATTCCAACGGATTCAGCTTCGCCGACTACGACTACCTGATCGTGGCAAAGCCGGAGTCGGCGACAGCCAACAGCTCGCTGTATGGCGTGGACGTGGAGTTTGCCAACCTGATGGCGAGCTACAACCTCAAGGTGATCGGCGAAAAGGAACTGGCCAGCCTGGCACCCGCGGCGCAACACCGGACCCTGATGGCGCGAGTCGGCGTGTCGTCCAATGAAGAGCTGATCCTGATGTCGGTGTCGTTCGATGACGTGATCACCGGCCGCACCCAGGCCAGCATGACCTCGCGCGAGAAGGGCGACATCTTCGACGAGGAC
Source organism: Panacagrimonas sp. (assembly GCA_052387695.1). Classification (GTDB taxonomy): domain Bacteria; phylum Pseudomonadota; class Gammaproteobacteria; order Nevskiales; family Nevskiaceae; genus Panacagrimonas. The sequence continues at coordinate 31,735 of JBQTIX010000022.1, forward strand.
GACCGCGAGGACGCGTTCGACTCGCTGACCAAGACCCTGGTCAAGGCTCTGGTCCAGGACAAGGGCCTGGCGGTGTCAAAGGACCGCGGTCTGTTCTCCTCGGCGCCCAAGCCGGGCCCTGCGGCGCCGGTTGCCGCAGAGCCGGCCGTCGCGGCGGACGGCCCCCCGTCGATCCCAGCGGCGCCGACCGGAATCACGCCGTGAGCAGCCGGATCGAGTCGCTCGACTGGCGGTTCTGAATCGCGCCCCTTGACGCCTTTCGGGTCCGGGCTGGGATAGGCTGGACGCCACTTCCGATCCCGACACCCCATGGCCCTCACCGCGACCGTCTACAACTTCGCCATCCAGCTCGCCGACATGGATCGCGGCGTCTACGCGGACTTCGAACTGCGCATCGCGCGACAACCTTCGGAGACCGCCGAGTTCATGCTGGCGCGGGTGCTCGCCTACTGCCTCGAATACGGCGAGGGAATCGAGCTGACCGAGGGCATCGCCGCGGGCGACCTACCGGCCGTCCGAGTGCGCGACCTCACTGGTCGCGTCACCGCCTGGATCGAAGTGGGCGCGCCGGATGCGGAGCGGGTGCATCGCGGCAGCAAGCTGGCCGGTCGCGCCGCTGTGTACACGCACAAGGATCCCGGGCAGCTTCTGGGCCAGTGGTCCGGGCAGCGGATCCACAATGCGGCCGAAGTCCCGCTCTATTCCTTTGGCCGCGGATTCCTCAGTGAAACCGCGCCGCGCTTGCAGCGGCGCACCAAGCTCGCAGTGTCGGTGACCGAACGCCAGCTTTATCTGGACGTGGACGGCGTCAGCCTCTCGACCGTCATCGAGGAGCTTCGGGCAGGGTAATACGACATCTGCTACGACTGAACCCGCACCGATTTCAACGGTGCAGGCGGACAGGTGGAACCGCGTCGCTCCACACGGAGGTCCGCAAACTCGGGACTGTCCGGCGACTGACGCAGTGGCGAGGGTGTTGAAGGGCGACGGCTTGCCAGGCTCGGCAAGAGCCACCCACCCAACACGGCCAGCAGGTAATTGATCAGGGGAATAGTGGAATCGCGCGGCATGGAAGGCTCCGGAGAGATCGCCGTCCCGTTGACGGCATGTCCGGAAAACTACCGGTGGGGCGCTGCGCAATCCTGACGAAATCCTGAATTTTTCCTGAATTTTTCCTGACGGCGCATCATCGCCACCCGCGGCCCGACAAAAAAGCCGGGCGACGCCCGGCCTGTGTCACCTACCGACAATCCCGGTTCTACCTGGCACCGGCCTCGATGTTGGCGCCGACGTTCGCGCCGGTACCGGCCTTCACTCCGGCCGAAACGCCAACCGAAGCCTCCGACGGAATGGAGTCCGCTGTTTTGGCACCCGCGTCCACTGTCGCGGAACCAGCCCCGTCAACGCTGCCAACCACTCCGCCAACCAGCTTCCTGGTACCGCCGACCAGGCTCTTGCCGGTTTCCTTGGACTTCTTGCCCACCGACTTTGCCGCGTCAACCGTCTTCGATCCGGCCGCCTTTCCGGCGCCGACCGTGGCACTGCCCGCGGCCTTGGCCGCATCGACCGTGGCGCCACCGGCGGCCTTGGCCCCAGCGCCGATAGCGGAACCGGTCTTGGCCCCCGCACCGATGACCGCGTCCACCGTCGAACCGACACCCACATCGACACCCACCGTGGCGTCGGCGCTTGCACCCACAGCAGGCTTGCCACCCACCGCAGCCCTGGCTTCGAGCGCAGCCTTCTCGGCAGCCGCTGCCTGAGCCGCCGCATCGGCCTCGGCCTTCGCGCGGGCCTCCGCCTCAACCTTGGCCTTGGCGGAGGCATCGAGCGCAGTGCCGATATCGACGCTGGCGTCGGCCCCCAGCTTCAGGTCAAGGGCAAAAACGGTTGACGAGGCCAGCACCAGCAGCGCGCCGGCGGGCGCTAAAAACTTGTTCATGGACATCTCCCGGATGACTGCCCCGGGGCAAATGCTCGGGGTGGCGCATTCTGCTGGGAGGCTCTGAATCCGTACTGAATCAGTGGAGTGGCCTCATGGGGCAGCATCCTCGTCAACGAAGAAGGCGGGCCGATGGCCCGCCTTCTCCAATCCGACAGCCAGGGATGACGACTCAGAAATAGAAACGCGCACCGACACGCAGTTCGCTGACATCCAGATCGCCGCCGCCATCGACGTCGAGCAGGCTCATGCGGTAATCGGCAAACGCGCCGATGTTCTGAGCGAAGCGGTAACTGGCGCCCACCAGGAATTCCGGACCATCGAGATCGTCGAGCAGGAGGTATCCGCCCTCGGCATGCAGGCGAAGTTCCTCGGACAGAGGCAGGCCGTAACCCACATGCCCGCCCACCCCGTTTTGATCGTCGTCACCGCCGTCAAAGCTGACGTACTGCGCCCGGCCATACAGGCCCTTGCCGATGGCGCCCGCACCCGGCCCGAAGTCGGCACCGAGACGGAGCTGGTCGATTTCGGCATCGCTGTCGTCGTAATCCACGCTTTGGTACTCGCCCGACAGGAGGATCTGGTCGGTGATCCGGAAGCCGCCCTTGATCCCGAACCCGTCGCCGTCGTCGTCGACGGGACCGACATCGATCTCCGAAGCAGGAACGAGATAACCGTCGGCAAAATTATTCGTCGGTGCCGCCAGCGCGGGAAGGGTGAATGCGCCGGCCAGGGTGGCGGCGACGAGTCTGGATTTCATCATCAGGGGTGATTCCTTTCGTTTTTCGCCGGACAGACCCGGCGACGCGAGTATTGAGTCCGAATCTGACTGCCGGCTGAGCGCGCTAGAAGTAAAAGCGTGCACCGATCCGGAAATCCTCCAAAGAAATTTCTTCGCCATCGTCGAATTCCAGTTCGGTAAAACGGTAGTCGGCGAACAGCCCGAGGTTGCGTGCCAGGCGCACCGTCACGCCGCCAACGAACTCGGGGCCTTCGAGTTCATCGAGGCTCAGATACCCCACTTCGGCATGCAGGCGCAGCAGTTCTGACAAGGGCAGAGCAAATCCAACCTGTCCGCCGATGCCGGCCTGCTCGTCCTCGTCGTCTTCATCGTCGTCGTCGATTGAGACGTACTCCACGCGCCCATACAGCCCGCCCCCATGACCGACGCCAGGACCGAATCCGCCACCGACGCGGAACTGATTGAGCTTGAGCCCGGAGTCGATGGGTTCATCGAACTCGACACTTTGGTACTCGCCTGTGAGATACAGGTCCGGCAGCAGCTCGATAGCGCCCTTTACGCCCCCACCATCGCCGTCGATCTCCTCCTCGAACGGCGCCGGCACCTGCGATTCGAACGTACCGGATACGTAGTAGCCGTCGAGAAAATTGTTCCCGGGTTCGGCAGCAGCGGGCAGGCAGAACGCGAACGCCGCAACGGCCGCAGGGATCATTAAGGGCTTCATGGGGGCTTTCCAAGCTGAGCCGGCACGCGCCGGCAGCGCGAAAAGTATTCGCGCGCGTCTGACTCGTGGCTGACCGCCTCGTTCAGCGACGCTTCACGCCCAAAATGCGCTGCGCAACGACTGCAAGAACGATCGCAAACGCAATCCACCAATGAGGCACGTCGCCCTGCCGCGCGTACGGAGTGATGCCCGTGCGCGGGATCACTTCGCCACGCATCAGCTCGGTTGTGAACATTCCCGAGCGCGCGCGCACCCCGCCATCCGGCCCGATCAGCGCGGAGATGCCGGTGTTGGTCGCGCGGACCAGCCAGCGACCGTTTTCGAGCGCGCGGTAGCGCGAAATTTCCAGGTGTTGATACGGCGCGGAAGAGCCTGCGAACCAGGCATCATTGGTCGCGTTGACGAGGATCGTTGCGCCGCGCGACTCGCGCGCGAACTCGCTGCCGAACACGTCCTCAAAACAGATCGAGATGCCGATCTGCTGACCTGAAACAACGATCGGCGCGCGCCTCACGCCGCCCGAGCTGAAATCCGAATAGGGCGTGCCGAGCACATCCATGATCGGACGCAGCCAATCCGGAATCGGAAAATATTCTCCGAAAGGCACGAGGTGGCGCTTGTCGTAGCGGCCTTTCGCCGCACCCAGCGCAAGCATGCTGTTGTAGATCGCGCCCGGCTCCCGGATCAGCACGCCTGCGAGGAGCGTGGAACTGGCTGCCTCAACCTGCTGGTCGAGCTCGGAGAGATAGGGCGCGACCCGATCCAGCGGCTCGTTCGGAACTACCTCCGGCCAAACGATGAGTTTCGCGCCCATCGCGGCCAGGGTCATTTCGCGGTAGCGCGCCAGCACCTGGTCACCCATGCCGCGATCCCACTTCTGGTCCTGCGGGACATTGCCCTGGACGATGGCGACCGACACCGGCTCGCCGGCATCCAGAGTCCAGTAGGTCGCCGGCGGAAGCACGGCCCCGCTCAGAGGAAACAGCGAGAGCCCCAGTGCAATCGGGCGCATGAACCCGCTCGCACCGAACGTGCGAAACAGCGCGTAGGCAGACAGCGCAAACATCGCCGACAGACCATGCAGCCCGATCAGCGGCGCGTAGCGCTCCGCTGGCATGTCGAGCGCGATGGTTCCCAGCGACAGCCAGGGAAACCCGCTGTAAACCCAGCCGCGCAGCAGTTCCGACCCCAGCCAGAGCGCAGGCAGGGCGAGCCATCCGGCCGCGTGTCGCCAGAGACCCAACCGCGATGCCGTCCCGCAGACCAGCGCCGGGTAGATCGCCATGTATGCGAACAGCACGACGGCGAGCAGCAACCCCAGCCACAGCGGCGCGCCACCGTAGACGTGGGTGCTGATGAAGACCCAGTAAACACCCGTCGCGAAATGCACGAGTCCAAACAGCCAGCCCAGCAGCGCCGCACGCTTCCACGATGCCTCGGCACAGAGCAGGAACAGGCCCGCCAGAGCGATGACGGAAGCGGGCCAGAAATCGAAAGGCGCGAAGCCCAGCGTGGCGATCGCCCCGAGCACGGGCGCGAGAACCCGGTCGAAGCCTTGCAGCGGCACGGAAATCCTCACGCCGGGCGCAGCAGATTGACGCTCACCCTCTCAACCCGGCGCCAGCGTGACCTGCAACATCTGCACGCGCCGGCTGTCGGCGCGCTGCACGATGAAGTTGAATTTCTCGATTCTCAGACTCTCGCCGCGCTTGGGCATGTGGCCGAAACGCTGCGTGACCAGACCGCCGATGGTGTCGAATTCCTGAGTCGGAAACTCGGCCTGGAAATAGGCGTTGAACTCCTCCAGCGGCGTGAGCCCGGCAACCAGAAAGCGCCGCTCGTCCTGCTTGAGAATGTGTGCGCCCTCGGCCTCGTCGTACTCGTCGTCGATGCGCCCGACGATCTGTTCCAGCACGTCCTCGATCGTGACCAGTCCTGCCACCCCGCCGTACTCGTCGGCGACGATGGCCATGTGGTTGCGGCCGCGTTTGAAGTCCTTGAGCAGCATATTGACCCGCTTGGACTCGGGCACGAACTGAACCGGCCGCAGCCAGCGTTCCAGGTCGAACGTGGCCGTCATGTTGGCGCCAAAGCGCAGCAGATCCTTGGCCAGCAGGACACCGACGATCTCGTCGCGGGAATCGCCGATCACCGGGAAGCGCGAGTGGCCGGACTCGATGACCACCTCGGTGATCTGCTCCAGCGACCAGTCTCGCTCGATCACCACCATCTGCGCCCGCGGCACCATGATGTCGCGCACCGGCGTCTCGGAGGTGCTGAGGATGCCTTCGAACATGGTGTAGGCGTCGGCATCGAGCAACTGCGTATCGCGGACCGTACGCAGCAGCTCCAACAGGTTTTCGCGCGTGTGCGGGATTCCGGAGAGCCGCTGTGACACCCGCTTCCACCAGCGGCTGACGGGCGTGTTGGAACCGGCTGGGCGCTCTTCGTTCATTGATACGGATCAGCGAATCCAAACCCCGCCAGTATCTCGCGTTCGCGGCTTTCCATCTTCTCGGCGTCCTGATCGGCCATGTGATCGTAACCCAGAAGGTGCAGGCAGCCGTGAACCACCATGTGCGCCCAGTGCGCGCGCGGGTCCTTGTGTTGTTCCTCGGCTTCGCGATTGACCACCGGCGCGCAGATCACCAGGTCGCCCAGCATCGGCATGTCGAGCATGTCGCCGTCGTAGGGAAAGGACAGCACGTTGGTGGACTTGTCCTTGCCTCGATAGCGCTGGTTGAGTTCGTGGCTTTCCGCCTCGTCGACGACGCGGATGGTCAGATCACCTGCGTTGGCCCCGAGCGTGGCAAGCGCCCAGCCGCGCAGGGTCGAAGCAGAAGGAACACCGGCCGGCGGCACGCGCCGCTGCACGAGGATCTCGCTCATGTCGCGGACTGCTGCGCCTCGTGAATCTCGTAGGCGTGGACGATGGCCTGCACCAGCGGGTGGCGCACCACGTCCTCTTTGCGGAAGTGCGCGAAGCTCACGCCGCGCACACCTTCGAGCACCTTGAGGGCGTGCTTGAGGCCGCTTTTCTCGTGGCGCGGCAGATCGATCTGGGTGACGTCGCCGGTGACGACCGCGACCGATCCGAAGCCGATCCGGGTCAGGAACATCTTCATCTGTTCCAGCGTGGTGTTCTGCGCCTCATCGAGGATGATGAAGGATTCGTTGAGCGTGCGGCCGCGCATGAAGGCCAGCGGCGCGACCTCGATGACCGAGCGCTCGATGAAACGCGCAACTCGCTCGAAGCCGAGCATCTCGTAGAGCGCGTCATACAAAGGCCGCAGATAGGGATCGACTTTCTGCGCCATGTCGCCGGGTAGAAAGCCGAGTTTCTCGCCGGCCTCGACCGCAGGCCGCGTCAGGACGATGCGACGCACGCGATCCTTCTCCAGCGCCTGCACCGCGCTGGCAACCGCGAGATAGGTTTTGCCCGTGCCGGCAGGTCCGACACCGAACGCCAGGTCATGCGTTGCGATGTTGCGCAGGTATTGCTTCTGCACCGGACCGCGCCCACGCACGACGCCGCGCTGCGTGCGCACGACGATCTCGTCCTGGCTTGCAGGTGAATCCCCGCCGTCGCGTCTGCGCGAATCGGCACCGTGCTCGATCAGTGCGAGGTGTACGTCTTCCGGCGTGATCGCGCCGCTGGCAGTCTGCGCAAACAGCGTGTTCAGTACCGATTCGCCGCGCGCCATGTCGGTGGCATTGCCGACCAGGCGGAAGCGGTTGCCGCGATTGCGCACCTCGATAGCCAGGCGCAGTTCGATCTGGCGCAGGTGCGCGTCGAAGGGTCCTGCGAGATTGGCGATGCGACCGCTGTCGTCCGGTTCGAACACCAGATCGAGCGAATCGGACGTCACGTCAACAACCGTCCGCGCAGGGCATTGGGCGTCGCCTCGTTGATGTGCACGGTGACGAACTGCCCTACCGCATCGGTCGGACCCTCGAAATTGACCATGCGGTTGGCCGAGATACGTCCGGCGATGAGGCCTTCTCCGCGCCGCGCCGGCCGCTCCACCAGCACGCGCTGGGTGCTGCCGACCAGGCCCTGCCGGAACCCATCGTCGAAGATGCGAATTCTGTCCTGCACGAGCCTCAAGCGCTGGTGCTTGAGTTCCGGGTCGATGTTGTCACGCAGATTGGCGGCCGGCGTGCCGGGACGCGGCGAGTACATGAAGGAGTACGCGCAGTCGAATTGAGCCTCGTCGATCAGTCGCATCGTCTGGCCGAAATCCGCATCCGTTTCGCCGGGGAAGCCGACGATGAAGTCCGTGGACAGGGACAGCCCCGGCCGCGCCGCGCGCACGCGCCCGATCTTGCGCAGGTAGTCAGCACGCGTGTAGCCGCGCTTCATCGCGCCAAGGATGCGATCGGAGCCCGACTGCACCGGCAGATGCAGATAAGCCGCAAGCTTTTCTTCCTCGGCAAACACGTCCGCCAGCGCATCGGTGAACTCGGCGGGATGCGAGGTGGTGAAGCGGATGCGTTCGATACCCGGAATGCGCGCGACGTGGTTGATCAGCAACGCGAGATCGCAGGTCTCGGAGGTGTCGCCCATGCGGCCGCGGTAGGCGTTGACGTTCTGCCCCAGCAGCGTGACCTCACGCACACCCTGCTCCGCGAGCAACGCGATCTCGACGAGAACGCCGTCGAGCGGCCGGCTGACCTCGGTGCCGCGCGTGTAGGGCACGACGCAGAAGGTGCAGTACTTGGAGCAGCCTTCCATGATCGAAACGAAAGCCGTCGGCCCTTCCGCACGCGGTTCCGGCAGGCGATCGAACTTCTCGATTTCCGGAAAGCTCACGTCCACCGCGGTGCGCTGCGTCTGCCGGCGACGGTCGAGCAACTCCGGCAGGCGGTGCAGGGTCTGCGGGCCGAACACCAGGTCCACCACGGGCGCACGTTTGGCGATCGCTTCGCCTTCCTGCGAGGCTACGCAGCCGCCGACGCCGATCATCCGATCCGGCCGCGCCTGCTTCCATTCCTTCCAGCGGCCGAGCGCGGAGAACACTTTTTCCTGGGCCTTTTCGCGCACCGAGCAGGTGTTGAGCAGCACCAGATCGGCCTCGTCGGCGTTCTGCGTGCGCTCGTAGCCGTGCGAGACCGCGAGCACATCGGCCATCTTGGCCGAGTCGTACTCGTTCATCTGGCAACCGTGCGTGACGAGAAAAAGCTTGGGCGAGGACATCCGCGGCGTGGATTCAAGCATCAGTCAATCGGGGCGGGGATTATACGGGCTGGGCATCGACCAGCCGCCGATCATCCTGAGGTCCCGCTTCGTGCCGGCGCCTTACGGTCTGAATCATCATATCGGCGGACCCGTAGAATCGAGTCGCGACAACATAGAGCAGGGGCTGCGCATGACGGGCGACAGCATGGCGCCGGACTGGGGGACACCGTTCTCGCGGGCACTGGGTCGAGGGGTGCTGCGCCTGTTCGGCTGGCGCCTGGAGGTGCACTTTCCGCCGGAGCCCAGGCTGGTGATCGCAGCTGCGCCGCATACCTCCAACTGGGATGGTTTCTTCGCGGTCGCCGCCATCCTCGCGCTCGGCGTGCGCATCAACTGGTTCGCCAAGGACAGCCTGTTCCGCTGGCCTTTCCGCCGCACCCTGATCTGGCTGGGCGGCGTACCGATCTCGCGCGATCGTTCTCGCGGCGTGGTGGATCAGACCACCGACATCTTTGCGGCGAAGGAGCGCATCTACATCGCGGTGGCGCCGGAAGGCACGCGCGCACGCGCCCCGATCTGGAAAAGCGGCTTCTGGCAGATCGCCAGTGCAACCAAGGTGCCCATTCTCACGGTCTATCTCGACTACGGCCGCAAGGTCATCGGCACCGGCCCCCTCATCCATCCCAGCGACGATTACACATCCGACCTCGCGCGCATGCAGACCTTCTTTCGCGGCATCACGTCCAAACGTCCCGAGGACTTCGCCGCAGAGGGCTGAGTGACAACGCTCAACTCATCAGCGCGAACGGGCCGCCTTTCTCAAGTGCGCGCTTATAGGCTGGCCGCGCCTCGATGCGTTTGACGAATTCGGCGATCCGCGGGAGCGCGCCTCCACCCACCCGCGCCGACACAGCCTGCAGCGCGAAGCTCATCTGGACGTCAGCGGCCGTGAGCTCGGCGCCGGCAAACCAGATCGAGCGGCCCAACTCGCTTTCGATAAAACTCAGGTGCGTTTGCAGCGTCGGATCGAGATAGGCATCGCCGACGCCCCTGACGATGGCCCGCGCTACCGGCCGCACCAGGAAGGGCACTTTCGCCGGCACCTTGCTCAGGATGAGCTTCATCACCAGCAGTCCCATCAGCGAGCCTTCGGCATAGTGCATCCAGTAGGTGTAGCGCAGGTGCTCGGTGCTGCCGGTTGGAGGCACGAGTCGGCCCGCGCCGTAACGCTCAACCAGGTAATCGCTGATCGCGCCCGACTCGGCGACGGTGACCTCGCCATCGGCAATCACCGGCGATTTGCCCAGTGGATGCACGCGCTTCAACTCCGGCGGCGCAAGCATGGTCCCGGCATCGCGCTCGTAGCGCTTGACCTCGTACGGCACGCCCAGTTCTTCGAGCAGCCAGAGCACGCGCTGCGAGCGCGAGTTGTTGAGATGGTGCACCGTGATCATCGCGTGACTCCGGAGTTTTCTAGTCACCAAAATACAGATGTGGATCGAGCAGGCCGTTGGGAGGAAGCTGGAGGTAGTAGCCCGCAAGGGCCAATTGCTCGATGACCTTGTTCACGTCGACTCTAGCCAGGTGCCGTCCGGCATCGAGGTTCAGTCGCATCACCTCGGTGAGTTGGCCAGCACGCTTCATCAACGGCTCCGGCAAGACCATGGGTTCGAGGTCAGCGCGCAAGTACAGATACATATCGGCCTGACGGCCGCAGCGATACACAACGCAGGGAATGGTCCTCATCCGGCGATTGTGATGCAGCCAGGTCGCCCGCGCATCGACGAAGCAAAGGCCGGCGAATCAGGCAGGTAGAAAAAAGCGGGTTCCCGCAATGCAAAACCCCGCACGCGGCGGGGTCTTGCACCGCCGGAACCAGACTTAGTGCCCGCCACCCTCCAATGACTTGACCGCCTGGATCATGGACACCATCACTTTCTGCGCGTCGCCATAGACGAGATTGCAGTTGTCCTTGAAGAACAGCTCGTTCTCCACACCGGAATAGCCCTTGCCCTGTCCACGCTTGACCACGTAGACCTGCTTGGCCATGTCCACGTTGAGGATCGGCATGCCGTAGATCGGAGAGGACTTGTTGGTGCGCGCGGCCGGGTTCACGGTGTCGTTGGCGCCGACCACGATGGCGACGTCGGCTTCCTTGAACTCGCCGTTGATGTCTTCCATGTCGTGGATGATGTCGTAGGGCACACCGGCTTCGGCCAGCAGCACGTTCATGTGGCCGGGCATGCGGCCGGCGACCGGGTGGATGGCGAACTTCACCTCCACATCCTGCGCCTGCAAGAGCTTCACGAACTCGAACAACTTGTGCTGCGCCTGCGCCACCGCCAGTCCGTAACCCGGCGCGATAATGACTTTCTGCGCATAACGCATCTGCACGCCAGCGTCGCCAGCCTCGGTCGACTTCATGGTGCCCGTGATCGCTTCGCCTTCCCCGGCTGCGACGCCGAAGTTGGAGAAGATCACGTTGGACACGCTGCGATTCATGGCCTTGGCCATCAGCAGGGTCAGCAGGGTGCCGGCCGAGCCCACCACCATGCCGGCGATCATCAGCGCCGGGTTCTGCAACACGTAGCCTTCCATGCCGACAGCCAGACCGGTGAAGGCGTTATACAGCGAGATCACCACCGGCATATCCGCGCCGCCAATGGGCATCGTCATCAGCACGCCGAAGGTCAGTGCGGCGACAAAGAAGGCCACCGTGACCATCGGCGGGGCATGACCGCCGGTCCCGAAGACGATGTAAAGGCCAATGCCGAGCGTGATCAGCATCACCGACCCGTTCACCGCCTGCAGTCCGGTGAAGCGCCAGGTCTTGTTGATGCGGCCGTCGAGCTTGGCCCAGGCAATCAGGCTGCCTGACAGGGACACCGCACCGATCAGTCCGCCGAAGATCGTCACCAGATAATGCATGAACCCGGCACCGTGTCCGCCATCAACGGCAGGGGCCAGCAGCACCATCGCCGCGATGGCGGCGGCGGAGCCGCCGCCCATGCCGTTGTAGAGCGCGACCATCTGCGGCATCGCGGTCATTGCCACCGTCTTGCCGCTGCGCCAGGCCCAGCCCACTCCCAGGCCGAGTGCGACGAACGCGATCGCTGCGTTGACCAGCAGATGCGGTTTTGCGGCCTCGGTCACCCCGAAGTAGTAGAGAAAGCTGGCCAACACCGCGACCAGCATGCCGTAACCGGCGACGACGATGCCCGAGCGCGCCGTCACCGGCGAGGACATGCGCTTGAGGCCGTAGATGAAGAGGAAAGCCGCGGTGATGTTTGCCGCGTCGATGATCAGTTGTGCGTTCATTTCTCAGTTCCCCGTAGGTCGGGTCAAGCAAAAGAAGACCCGACGGCGCTCGAAGTCGGCTCCGGCCTTTCGGGCCTCGAGCCGATCTACTTTTTCTCGACCGCTTTCTTGTCGCTGGGCTTGAACATCTCCAGCATGCGTTCCGTCACCACGTAGCCACCCGCCGCGTTGCCGGCGCCGAGCAGCACGCCGAAGAAGCCGATGGCCTGTTCGAGCACGCTGGTGGCATTGAGCGTGGCGTAGATCGCGCCGACCACGACAATGCCGTGCACGAAGTTGGAACCCGACATCAGCGGCGTGTGCAGGATCGACGGCACGCGGCCGATGATCTCGTAGCCGGTGAAAGCGGCCAGCATGAAGATGTAGAGGGCGATGAAGCCGGTCAGTGCAGTCTGCGCTTCCATGGTTTGCGTTCTCCCTTACGCCGCTTCGACGGCTTTCTTCGCCATCTCGTTCTTGATCTCGCCCGCATGCGTGAGGCAGGACTTGGCGAGGACTTCATCGGTCCAGTCGATGTTGATCGCCTGCTCCTTGAGGAACAGCTCGATCAGATTGAACTGGTTCTTGGCGTACAGCTCGCTCGCGTGTTCGCCGAGCAGGGACGGCACGTTGAGCGGCGCGGCAATGGTGACTTGGCCGACCTGGATGGTCTCGCCGGGCTGGGTGTACTCACAGTTACCGCCGCCTTCAGCGGCCAGATCGATGATCACCGCGCCGGCCTTCATGCCATCGACCTGGGCCTTGGAAATCAGCTTCGGCGAAGGCCGGCCCGGAATGGCGGCGGTGGTGATGATGATGTCCGCGGCCTGGATATGCTTGGTCACGACCGAGGCGATCTTGTCTTTCTCCTCGGGGGTCAGTTCGCGGGCATAACCGCCCTGGCCGCGAGCATCTACGCCTGTGTCGACGAACTTCGCGCCGAGCGATTCGGCCTGCTCCTTGGTCTCCGGGCGCACGTCGTAGCCCTCGGTCATCGCGCCGAGCCGGCGCGCCGTGGCCAGCGCCTGAAGACCCGCGACACCAAGACCCATCACGAGACACTTGGCCGGCCGGATCGAACCGACCGCGGTGGTCATCATCGGCAGGATCCGCGCGAGCTGCGTGGCACCGAGCAGGGCCGCGTAATAGCCGGCCAGCGCCGCCTGACTGGACAGTGCGTCCATGGCCTGGGCGCGCGTGATGCGCGGCACCAGCTCCATCGCGAGGCAGGTGATCTTCTTGTCGCGCAGTTTTTTGGTCAGCGCAACTTCCTTGTGGGCGTAGATGAAGGAGATGAGGATGGCGCCCTCCTTCATCGCCTCGATCACGTCCACCGGAGGCGGCTGCACTGCCAGCACGATGTCGGCATCGCTGACCAGCCCCTGCGGGTTGGCAGCGAAGCTCACGTTCTTGTAGGCCGCATCCGCCAGCTTCACCGCAAGACCGGCACCGGTCTGCATGTGCAGGCTGGCACCAAGCTTGTTGAGCTTGTCGGCAACGGCGGGGACCAGCGCCACGCGCTTTTCGCGCGGCGCGGTTTCCTTGAGAACGGCAATCTTGACCGGCATACGTGACCCCCAGAGTCCCGGTGTGATCGATTATTTTTCGCGCCGCCCCTCACGACCGGAGAGAGTCTCCCGCTTCAAGACGACGACGCCGCGCGAGTCTAGCTGAACGCCACCCGAATAACAGCCTGTCGAGTCCCGCTATTTTTTCAATAGGTCGCGAATTTCCATCAGCAGCTTTTCTTCCGCGGTCGGCGGAGGCGGAGGCGGCGGGACGGCCGGAGCGGCAGCCTCCTTCCTGCGCATCGAATTGATGCCCTTGACCACCATGAAAATCGCGAAAGCCACGATGACGAAATCGAACGTCACCTGAATCAGCTTGCCGTAGCTCAGCAGGTTCGCCGGCTGGTCGCCCTCGGCCGCCTTGAGCGTGATGGCGAGGTCGGAAAAATCGATCCCGCCGATCAACAGGCCCAGCAAGGGCATCACCACGTCGCCGACCAACGACGAAACGATCTTGCCGAACGCCGCACCGATGATGACGCCCACCGCCAGATCGACCACATTGCCGCGCATCGCGAACTGCTTGAATTCCTGCACCATGCTCATGAGTTTTTTCCCGTTGTCGCCCGACTCGAGGGCGAGCCGATTCTACCGGCAGGTCGACGCATCACGGAGCGCATGAGGCCAGGCCCTCGTCGAGAGACGGATAGCGCAGCGTCACGCCCAGCTCCTCGATCATGCGCCGGTTGATCAGCCGTTTGGACTCGTCGAGGAACGACAGCAGCGCCGGCGTGAACGTGGTGCGCGCCTCGGCCAGGCTCACCCGTGGCGGCTCCGGCCATCCAAGCAGGCGCGCACAGCGCAGGAAATAATCACTCATCGTGGTCGGATGCCCGTCCGACACGTTGTACGCCTGACCGGGAGTGCCACGATCCACCGCCGCCAGCGCCACGCTGGCGAGATCCTCGCTGTGAATGCGATTGGTGTAAGGCGACTCCTCTTCGCGGACCACGGCCAGACCGCTGCGCAGGCGCGTCGTCGGCAGACGCCCCGGCCCGTAAATTCCGGGCACACGCAGGATGACGACTGCACTGCGGCCCGCGTGCTGGCGCAGCGCGAACTCCGCGTCGAGCCTGCGGCGACCGCGATCGGTCCGAGGATTGAGCGTCTCGGTCTCGTCGATCCAGCGACCCTCGCAATCGCCATACACCCCCGAGGTCGAGATGTAGACGATGCGCCGCGGCGGGTGCCTCAGACCATCGAGCCAGCTGCGAATGCGCGGATCGGTATTCCCCCGGTCCGGCGGCGGCGCAAACCAGAAGACCCGTTCGGCTTGCGGCAGAGCCATCGCCGAATCGAGATCGAGCGATGAAGCGGCGATGCCCTCGCCGGTGGTCAGCGCATCTCGACTCGCGGTCGACCGCACGACCGCGTGCACGGACTCGCCACGCTCACGCAGTCGCCGCGCCACGCGCCGGCCGACGTCCCCGCATCCGATGATCAGGTTGTCGCAGGAGGGGTCGACTCGATTCATGCGTCAAGCTTCTCCGTCCATCGCGCAGAAGAAAGGCCGGCGCCGAACAAGCGACACCGGCCTTTTTGCCCCGTTACGATGAAGACGCTCAGCGCAGCCGGATCGACAGACCCGTCACCTTGGCGATACCTCTCTCGCCCAGATCTCCGATCAGGGTCGCCGCACCGGTCATCAGGTTGATGCGGTACAGCTCCGTCTTGCCGTCCGCATCGCCGTCGAACGAGGCATAGGCGAGGCCGTTGGCACCGCCGGCGATGTCGAAGCTCACCCCGCTTGCGGGTACGTCCACGCCCAGTGGTCCAACCGGCGTCAGCACCCCAAGGTTGGGGGGGTCCTGGACGGCCAGCAGGTTCTGCGTGGCTTCGAGCACGTACAGTCGGGTGGACCCGGCGACGCCACTTCCCGGCGTGCTGCCGCCGGGGAAGTTGTTGGTGTACGCGCCGGCAACGACCACCGGCGCGGCCGCCACGGTGTTGATGTCACCGTCGGTGATGGTGGCACCGGTGGCCACATTGATGCGCAGGTTCATCGCGCCATCGGACACGATGCGCAACCGATCCGGCACCGGGTTGAAGTCCAGGCCGAAATTGCTGCCGACCAGGCCGGCAAAGTCGGGCGTGGGATCCAGCACCGGATCGGTGGTCGCGGCCAGCGTGGCGACCAGGGTCGCGGCGGCCGTCGTGAGATCGAGGGTGAAGACCTCGTTGGCATTGGTGACGCCGTAAAGCAGCCGATCGGAAGGACGGAAGTCTATGCCGATGAAGCGGTCGGTGGCGGAGAGGTCGCCCGAAGCGATCGTGCCGATGGTCGTCACGTCCTCCGGCGTATCGCGCTCGAAGCAGATCAGGGTGCGGCCGTCGGCGAGCAGGGCAAACACGAGACTGTCCGAGGCCGGGGTCGTGGTGGTGATCGGGAGCGCGAGGGCGCTGACGGTCAGGCCATCGCCGATGGGGCCGATCAGCCTTGCCTCGCCGGTACCGACGTCGATTCGAAAAAGTCCGGTGCCCAGGAAAGTGGGCTGGCCTATCGGCGTCAAGACGCCGGGGTTCGGAGTCAAGGCCGCAAGCGCCACGACATTGGCCGGTGTCGCGGTGTCATCCGGCCCCGCGATGTCGAACCCGTTGACCGCCAGCACATCGAACCCCAGCGCCCCCACCGCCGTCAGCGTGCCGTTGTTCGGCGGACTTTGCAGATAGAGCTGATCGTTGACCGAGTCGATACCGAACAGCCGCGTCGTGCGCGTCGGGTCCGGCGCGCCGAAACTGTTGGTGTAAGCGGCGGCGGTGGCGGCAAACCACTTCAGATCGAGGTCGGAAAACGTGGCGCCCGTATCGACGTTGCTGCGCAGGTTCTTGTTGGTGTCGGAGACGGTCCGGAGGCGATCCGGAACGGGGTTGAAATCGACGCCGAACTCGGCCCCATCGAGCGCCGTGTAATCGGCGTTGCGATCGGTGCTGTCGGCGGCATCGGCGATCAGGGTGATCGGCGATGTGGCCGCCCCCGTCGCCGTATCGATCGTATACGCCACCCCGCTGGACCCCAGGCCAACCAGCTCGCCGGTGGCCGGGCGGAAGTCCGCACCGACCAGGGTCTCGCCGGCTCCCAATCCCATGATTCGTCGCACGCGAGTACCGGGCAGCGCCGGCAGCAGCGGCACCGGCATGGCGTTGACGAAAGCCGGCGGCAGGAACCGCAGGAGCTTGTTGCGATTGCTCACTGCGTAGATTTCCGTGAACGGCGTCGGGATCGACAGGCCACGTACATTGCGCACGTCGGCGAGCGTGCTGACCAGGCTTGCAGCACCGGTGGACAGATTGATCTGGTACAGGCCGTTCTGCCCGTCCACCTTCAGCGCCGCCAGGGCGAGATTGTCGGTGGCGCGAATGTCGAAGCCATTGACCTTGGTCGCGTTCACGCCGAGCGATCCCACCGGCACCAGCGTGCCGTCGTTCGGGGGGTTCTGGATCAGCAGCCGATCGCTCGCGATATCGAGTACGTACAGCGTGGTGGTCGAGGCCCCCGGCGCGGCATTGGTGTAGGCGGCAGCCGAAACGGTCGGAGAACCCGGATTCAAGGGCAGATCGACCGTCGCCGCGCCGCTGTCCACATTGATGCGCAGGTTCTGGCCGGCGTCGGTGACCAGCCGCAGCCGGTCCGGCACCGGGTTGAAGTCGATGCCGAAGGCGGCTCCGCTGAGCGTCGCCCCCGTTAACTGGACCGAGCCCAGCACGCGACCGCTGCTGGGCTTGATCGCGACGACGCGCCCGCTGCTGGTCACGCCGTAGAGCCGCCCGTTGGCGGGTCGGTGATCGATGCCGAGCACCTCCTCGCCGACGGCCAGGCCCTGCACCCTTGGAGCGCGCGTCGGAGCGGCGCCCGGAGTGTCGAGGTCCAGCGTGATCAATCGATTGGAGCCGGTGAGCAGCACGACCGATCCGAGATCGGCGGCCTCGACGACGGGGACGGACATCGCAAACATCGCAACGGCGCAGGCAAAACGCGTATATCGCATCGGTAGGTCCTCTGGTGTATGGAGTGCATCCCGCCGCGCAAACGACGACGGGTCAAGATCAGGCAAGCCGGAGCGAACGCTTCCAGTTGCACTGGTTACCACGAATTCCCTAGCTGCAATGTTCCTGAATCTGCTGCTGCACCGCGGTACGCCGCCGTTCAAACTCTGCATCGTCCATACGCGCCGCCGTTCCGTCCGGATTCTCGACCGCGAGCCGCCGAGCCGTTCGCTCGTCCAGGAAAACCAGTCGCGCTCGCGCCTTGTCGCACACCGTACGTGATTCGGCCAGGGCCTGCCTTCGCCTGGCCTCCTGTTCGGCCGCAAGCTTGTCGGCCGCCTCGGCGCTTTCGAGAAATCGTTTCTGCGCGTCGGACGCGGCAGACCCGCCGATGGCGGCTGAAGCACGCGTGGAGGGTTCGACGACCTGGTACAGGCCGGACGCGGGACGCTGCTGCGAGTAGTGCACCTGACCCGCGGCATCGACCCAGCGATAGGCGCGCCCGGCCGCAGGCGCGTCAAGCGTCCAGACAGAGGTCAGCGCACCGGCAAACAACAGCACGGAGAGATTCCCCGTCACGGCGTCAGCGCGCGCAGGCTGGACGGGGTGAAATGATCTTCGTCGAGTGTCTGCTCCAGCACTTCCGGATCATCCCGGTCCAGCCCCTGGAACCAGTAACGGCCCGAGATCAGATCGTGGATGGTCTCGAACACCGGCAGCAGCACGGCCCGATCGTAGGCCATCACCGTATGCACTTCCTGCCAGCGCCACAGGCGATCCGCGTTGTCGTACAGATCGACCAGCAGGATCTGCCAGCTATCCTCGTCGAGATAGAACGTGCGCCGCTTGTAGCGGTGCACCGCGCCCGGCCGTACATTGGCTTCCACCACCCAGACCCGATGCAGTTCGTAGCGCGGATAGTCCGGATCGATGTGCACCGGCCGCGCCAGCTCGCGCAGCGAGGCCCGACCGGAGTGCAGCGCGTACGAGTTGTAGGGGACCAGCATCTCGCGCTTGTCGGCGATGCGCCAGTTGTAGCGGTCGAGCCCGCCGAGCCAGGTGTCGATCTGATCATCGAAGCGCAGTTCCTCGCCCAGCATCGCCGCGCCGTCGTAACCGAAGCTCCTCTCCTTGCCCACCAGCCTGCTTTCCGGCACATCGCGCCACGCGGACCTGGGTTGTTCTTCAGGGTCCAGGGTCTCGTGGATCAGCGTGCCTAAACCGTGCAGCCGCTCCGGCTCCAGGACGACCTGTAGCCAGCGCATGGGGACGAAATCCTCGATCGAATCGGCCAGCGCGTAGGGGTAGTGCGCGTCCTCGCGAACCTTGGCCAGCACCAGATCGCCCGAAGGCGTCACCGCGGCCTGGCCGAAGCGGCGCGTGAAGCCGGGACCCTGGTAACGCAGGCGATGATTCCACATCGGCTCCGGGCCGCTGCCGGGTATCGGAAACGGAATGCCGCGCGCTGCACCGGCCAGGATTTCGCCGGCCCCGCGCAGCGATGCAGACTGCGCATTGCGGAACGTCGCCTCGTAGATCGCGCCCGGATTGGCGAAGCTGCGACGCGAGGGATAGACCTTCATCCGGTAGGTCTTCGGATAGCGCAGCAACATGTCGAGCTGTCCGCTTGAGAGCTGGTCGCGCCACTGATCCGCGTTGACTGCGGTGATCGTTGCGATCGGCGCGTCGTCAGCGTACGGGTCGCAATACCGAGCGCCTGGCCTGTAGCAGGGCGGCGGCGCCGTCTGCCCACCGCGCCACTCGGGAATGGTCCCCGCCTCGTTGCGCGCGCGCTCGGCGCCCATCGGCGTCAGCCGGTTGCGCAAGGTTTCGGCCTCGTGAGGCGTGACCTTGGCCAGTGCCGACGCGCACGCGACCCACAACAACAAGAAAGACCAGCGCTTCATCTCCTCCGTCCCTGTCGAAATGTCTTGTCTCGTGATGGTGGCCTGTCGCTGACTTGTTTCCTTCGCGCTCGCCACCCCCGGCGGGCGTCCGCGAACGCCGGCCCCGTACTCTAACGGAGCACGCCGCAATCGTTCGAAAACCCGGATGTTGCTAAATTCGTGGCAACCGCACGAAACCGAACCACGCCGATGCGGACTGTAGGGGACCTCAATGATCCGAGTCACCACGATCGCAGCGCCACTCCTCACGGTCGCCCTCGTCGGCGTTCCAGCGGTGGTCGCCGCACAACAGAAGGCGACGAGCATCCAGCAGGGACTTGCGCCGCGGGTGGGCGTGCTGGGCGGCTTGTATTCGATCGACAGTGACCGCAACGGCCGCAACTCGGGGGAGAGCTACGGTTTCCAGGCCGGGGCGCGGTACGTCGCCAGAGGCCTGATCGGACCGCGGAACGTTTTTGCGGATTTCTCCCTGGAGCGTAGCGCCAACCGTGCCGCGATCAGTACCGCATTCGCGAGGACCGACCTGATGGCCTACGCCGGCAGCACAGTGCTGGGGGTCAGCCCGTTCGTGGGCTATCGGGTGGGTTTTCAGAGCCAGTCCGAGGACCATTCCGGCCTGTTCGCAACCGGGCTGCTGGAAGATAATTTTTTCCGCGAGGGCGGCCCGCTGGTGGGCGCGTTCGGGCAAATCTACAAGAGCGAAAAACTCTCCGCCGTGGCGTTCGCGTTCATCAACCGCACCACCGTGGAATATGGCGAATTCGAACTCGGACGGCGCGAAGAGAAGCAGAACGTGTACTCCGTCACCTTCACCCTCATCCCGCAGCAGTCGCCGAACAATGTGTTCCTGGTTCGTTTCCAGCGCTTCGGCCTGTCCGCGCGCAACGGGGAACCGGGATACGCCGAGGATTATCTGCACCTGATCTATCAGCGGCTTTGGACGTTCCAGATGTAGGACGACGCCCCGCGAGCTGCCCTTCAGCCGCCGCCGCTCCGTAGCAAGTCCATAAAGCCGTCATCATCATCCTTCGTTTCGACTTCCGCAGAAGGCTTCTTGAGTTCCTTAACCTCCGCCACGGGCGGTTTGACGCCCTCATTTCCCGTCGCAACGTCCGCCGCCACGGGGGGCGTGGTTTGGGGTGGTTCTATCGGCACTGCGGGCGCGGGCTCCGTCGATCGACCAACCGCTTCGGGGTTTGAAATTGCCCGGCCATCGGTTGGGTCGGCAACCGGGGCCGGAAGAGCACCCGGCGCGGCCACGTCCTCGGCGGCCGGACTCTGAGTTTCAGGATCGGCAACCGTTGGTTCCTGGGCGGGAGCTGACTTCGAGCTTGGCCGCTTGAACTGCTGCTTCGGAATTGCCTCATTGCGGTTGATGATCGCGCCCGATTCCGTTGAAGGATTTTGAGTTGGTTTGCCGACCGGGGCGAGGGTCGAGACATCGGTCTGAGCTGCGGATGGCAGAGCCGATTCCGCACCGTCGACCGGAATGCTCGTCGACTCGGGCGGCCCCGCGGATGGCGGCTGTTTCGGGATCGGCTCGGCCTGAACGATGCTGCCCTTGGCCGCCTCATCCTGTTGCAGCCACCACCAACCGCCGCCGGCAGCAGCAACGGCAATGAGTACGCTCCCAACCATCACGGCAGCACGCCGAACCGAACGGATCTTACCCGGCGCATCAGGACGGGGGGTGATCCGCGTCGGGTCGCCGTCCGACAGAACCGTTTCAGCGGCCTGCGGCGGTGGCTGCCTTACCGGCGGGCGCGGCTCCGCCCTGACCGACGCGAGATCGATGGACCCAATGTCCTTCAAGGAGACCTGATCGATAAGGGCGATCAACGCATCCGCATCGCGAGGACGATCGTCACGATCCTTCGCCATCAGCGTGCTGATCAGCGGCTGCAATCCTGCGAACGGCGCCGGCAAGCGTGGAACCGGCTGCCCGATGTGCTTGTAGAGAATCTCCCTCGATGAATCGCCGTCGTAAGGCGGACGACCGGTGAGCATTTCGAACAGCACCACCCCGAGCCCATACAGATCGGTGCGCGCGTCCACCGGGTCACCGCAGGCCTGTTCCGGACTCATGTACAGAGCCGTGCCGATCGCGTGCCCCTGCTTGGTCAGGTCCGCCCCCGCATCGAGCGCCTTGGCGATGCCGAAGTCGGTGAGAACTGGATAGTCCTCGTCGTCGAAGAGAACGTTCGCCGGCTTGACGTCCCGATGCACCACGTTGCGCGCGTGGGCGTGCGCGAACGCCCGCGACAACTCGCGCAGAATCCGCAGCGTTTCAGCGATAGTCAGCTTGCCTGACGCGATACGCCGGCACAGGTCTCCGCCGGGAAGCAAGCGCATGCTGTATTACAGCAGTTCAGTCTGTTCGTCGTGACCGAACTGGTAGATCGGCACGATGCAGCGGTGATTCAGCTTGGCAGCAGAAAGCACCTCGCGGTTAAAGCGCGGAACCGTATCCCTGCTGTGATCATTGCGGCTGGACACCACCTTGAGCGCAACGCCGCGATTCAGCGCAAGCTCGGTCGCTTCATACACGCGAGCCATGCCGCCGACACCGAGCAAACGCACGATGCTGTGGCCGCCGACGATCGTGCCGGGCAGCACATCTACACCCTCCCCAAGCGCCTCCCTCCCCCGTGACAACGGGGGAGGGCAATAGGTCCCAGCGCGGGACTACCATTGAGGCAGTCCCGCGTAAGCCCATTGCGGGAGGGAACGCTCGCCGCCCGAGGCTCAACTCTCACTTGCCCGGGTCCCGAATGATCAGCGTAAATGTCCGTGTTTCAGGCGCCCCGAGCCGATACTGGTCGGAGCGATCAGACAGCGTGAACACTGCCTGCCTGGCCTTTTCGATCTTCTGGTCATCCGTAAGGCAGATCAACGCAACCGTAGCTTCGCTGACCCCTGGGGGTACCGTGAAGACTTGATCGCCCATCCGGTTCGAACTGGCGCAATCGAGCATCGGGTCCGGCGCACGCGGCGGGTCCGGGACGCGGAAAAATCCATAGTCGCTGCCAAACACTGCGCTCCCCTTATCCGTTCCATTCAGCTTGAAACAGATGCCACGACCCGGCGAGGGATTCGTCACCTTCACCGCCAAGCCAACAGCTGTGCCCTCGCGTTGGTTCGCCACCGGGCTGGCGAATTCCAGCGTCGGCCCCGCATCGGCAGGATCGCGGTCTGGAAGATCGGACGGGCAGACGACTTGCGTCAGCACGGTCGATCGATTATTCGCTCGCTCACGGTCGCGCTGAGCAGCGTCGACACGAACGGTATGCTTCAACATCTGCGGAGCCGAAGGCGCCGTGTACTCCAGGCGAAGCTCCGTGGTCTCCATGGCTGCGGGAAGTGGACTCAGATATTCGCAGATCAATTTTTCGGGCAGGTCGGGAGGTGGCGGCGAGGGCAGACAGTTCCACTGTGCCCCAAATCCGGATGGGAACTGTGCGTCCTTCGGGACTTCAGCGATGACCTTCACATCGGTGGCCGTGCCGATGGCGCGAAGTATTGTTTGATCCAGGTCTGAGGGTTCCTGCGGCATAGGGGTATTGGTTACCTTGACGCGATAGCCGAAGCGATCATCGGCGATCGCAGAAGGGGCCTCTGAGTCCAGCAGCGCATGTCCAACTTTCAGGTTGATCAATCCGCGACCCAGGTAGCGCTGCGCGCGGATGGCCTTGAATGTATCCCCGTCCGGACCTGTGCCGAGTTGTTCGGCCCACGCAACAAGCAGATCGCCGTCGGCATCTATCGCAATTCTGACCCTGTTGGCTAACTCGTTGATACCCTGAGACCCAACCAGGATTCTGGTCCCGCGCAAACGCTGCCCCAAACCGTCCGACGCGATTCCCCTAACCATGTCCTCCACGTTCCAGATGATAGCGAATCGCCCTAGCGCGTCGGCCGCCACGGTAAAGGACGTGAAATCGCAGCTTCTGCTTGTGCTTGCGCATTTATCGACCCGCGTCAGACGATCTTCCCGCATTCCGTCCGCACCGAATTTCTGGATCTTCACGCGATCCCTATCTTGTATGTCTCCGGCTCGCCCGTCCCAGGCGACGAGAAAGGTACCCGACGGCATCATCGCAACGGACGGAAGCATTGAATCCTTCATGTCAACCTCCAGGACCCCCTTTCTATTTTCGTATGCGCCCCGCTTCGGCGAACCGCTGCTATCGAAGCGTCGGGCAAATACACGTCCGCTAACGTTCTCGTCGTTAACGTTGGGAGTGGCGGAAGGGTCGTAGTCGTGCCACACGACCACAAAGTCCCCATCTGTGTCCATCGCGACATCGAGCGATCGGTTCTGACGGCTGGGTTTTACTCCGGGAGTGACTGTTATTAGACTCGTCGAGCGCAGGCTCCCATCGCTATTGAAGACCCGCGCCTTGATCGGAATTTCCTCTCCGCCGACGTTCATTTGCCGCCGCGCAACGACGAAATCACCGTCTGCATCCGATGCGACAGCAACGGGCTCCACGAAATCCGCCCCTGCATCGGTCGGCACCAGGCAGCAATCAGGGCAGTCCGCCACTGGAATCGACGCCGCGCAGGCCCTTGACACCCCATTGTTACCGTAGCGGCGCACGACGATCTCTTGACCGTTGTCTTGTGCTATGTCTCGAATCCACGCCACCACTAAGCCACCAGAAGCATCCATAGCGACAGACGGCGCGCGCGGGCCAAGAGTCCCCCGCTGTAAATCCACCTCGATGTCGTACCAAGTCGCCGGCCCGCCGCATCAAACCTTCGGACCAACAGGTTTCCGCTCAGCAGCGCTGCCACGACGAAGTCGCCGTCTGCGTCCTGCGCGAGATCAAATGCTTGGAGTCGCTCCACGAACGCCCGAGGCCCGGGCGTGAGTTCGAAAGAATCGCCTACCGGCACGAAATCGCGCTCAGGGGTCTGCGCCCAAGAAGGGCACAAGTAAGATACGAGTATCATCCCTACAAAGGACGCGCGACAAGCCCCTACGACGGGCCTTAAAGCACCGACCGTTGCCGTTCGCTTACCGCGGATGTAGCCTTTCATCGGGTCGTGTGGGGCGGCCTTCTCCGGCACACTGTGAAAGCTCATTCAGGTCACGTCAACCGCTGATGCGGATGGACGACTGGGCGCCTTATGTTGGGAGAAATTCGATGATTCGCTGCCAATCAAAATCCGGACCTCACCGTCATCTGCGTCATAATTCTATTTGTCTGGCCGCGGCGTTATTCGGTCTGGCCCCCTTGGGAGCTGCTGTTGGGGCGGGTCAGAGCGCCTCACCCCTAGGTCCGAATATCTACCTTTCGGAGCGCAACAGAATCTCGCCCTCGCCAACAGTGGCTTCCGACGCAACTGGAAATCACGTTGCGGTCTGGCTCGTCGAGGAGCCGTTTCGCCCAGGATCCACGATCATCGTCAACCGCCTCAAGGGGCGGTGTTACACAAGCGCAGGAAACGCCCTCGGCACGGCTCCGTTCAACATCGACGGCGAAGGTGAAAATCAACTCGGCACTTTGACGGCGGCGCGCCCCGATGTGGCGATGAATCCGAGCGGACGGTTTGTGGTGACCTGGGCAAAAACTGGCGTGGTCAAGCGCCGCAGCTATGGGAAAGGCTGCACACAGCCAACCGTCATAGACGCGGTGAGTTCGGAATCGATCACGCGCGCCAGGGATCCTGGTGTGGCGATGGACGCTTCCGGAAACTTCACGATCGCTTGGGTGGAAGACATCGGCGAAAGGAACCGCCGTTTCGGAAGCGCAGGCGAGGTGTTCGATGCGACCCCGCTGCAACTTGTTGAACCTGGCGATATCGATGGGGTGGGCGTGGCCATGGACACCGATGGCGACACCGTGTTCGTTTACAGCCGCTATCTAAACTCGAACGACCAAGGCGAAATCTACTCACGCGCACTTGGCCGCGGCCGCGCCGGCGCGCTGGCCAGCAATGTTTGTCACGTCAACAGGCGTAACACGGGCGACGAACTAGGT
This sequence comes from Panacagrimonas sp., assembly GCA_052387695.1. Classification (GTDB taxonomy): domain Bacteria; phylum Pseudomonadota; class Gammaproteobacteria; order Nevskiales; family Nevskiaceae; genus Panacagrimonas. The sequence goes on from JBQTIX010000022.1 coordinate 57,065, forward strand.
CCGAAAATCGCGATGAATCCGGCCGGGAATCATGTCGTCGTCTGGCGGAGCAACTTCGAGGACGATGGCGCTTACTATCAAAATGCCCTGCTTCGCGGCTTCCCGGCAATTGGCCAATGCGCGACCACGGATGGTGGCACGGATGATACTGAGGTCATAAGTTTCAAGGAATCCGTCCGCGAGATCGATGTCGCGATGGACGCCCAGGGAGACTTTGCGATCGTCGCGGCTTGGGAAAACGAAACCGACGATATCTTCAACGGCGCGCACATTGGCTTTTTTTCGCGTGCCGGCAGACAGGTCCAAGACATCGAGGACGCCGCTATCAGCAGTGATCACGTTTCTGACGAGAAGTATGCTGGTGACCCCAAGCTTGCCCTTGATGCGGATGGAGACGTGCTCATCGTCGCCGCGCAGTACTATTACGACAACAATTACGATTCGCCAAAATCCTTCCTTCGCAGGTTCAACGGTACGGAAAAGGTCGATCTGAGTCTGAGCGTCGCGACCGATCCAGTCCGAGCAAGTGGGGAGCTTGCGTACCGGGTCACCATCAAGAATGCGCACGCCAAACCGACGATTGACCCGGCAATAGGTTCGGCCACCGGCATCAACGTTGCTGTGAGTCTGCCGAACGGAATCACGTACAGTTCATTCTCAGGAGCGCCGCTATGGCAGTGCGGCCCGTCGGTGGGCGCGCCTCCAGTCACCGTCAGGTGCAGCTACCTGAATGCTCTCAACGCGAAGAAATCGCTGTCCACCTTGGGGATCAATGCCACCGCAACGCGCAGCGGAACCGCGACTTTCGCATTGACGGGCAACCAATACGATCACAACCAAACAAACAACACCTTTACGGTCCAAAGCACGGTAAGCCGGTAAGCGTTCTCTGCATCCGGCGGTAATCCAGCATTGGGCTCCACAACCAAGCCGCGCACTATAGTCGTATGAGGTTCATTTTCGGAGAGTTCTACGTGTAATTCCGCCGTATTCGATGAAGTTCGTTAAGGCTACATCGCATTCGTGGAGTAACTCCCCGGCGCCAATACGCGGGGCGCCACGATGGAAGAAGCTCGGGAAAACCTTCTGGAAGCCGTAGAGCGGGCGGTCCTGGTACCGAATCGCGCTCGCAGAGGAACCCATCCGTGGTCGTCACGTCGTCAAGAGCGGCTCGTTTCTGCCCCGCAAACGAGGCGCCGATGAAGCTGCCTCAATCCAAACTACGAGCTGCGGCGTCCAGCGGACATTCTCGGTCACCATTCGCGACCCTGGGAAATAGTACACGGCATGGCCGGATTGGTTCGTGGCGCGAAAGCGAGCAAAGCGTGTTGCGCGCTTGCCGTGGTGAACAAGCGGCATCCCGGATTTCAGCGATGAAACTACCTCAATCCAGGCTACCGGCCTGACCGGATCGGCAGGAGGCGCACTTTGTGCCGCCGATCGTCCAGCACCACGATGGCGCCGGTTATCAGGTCGGTCTGGAAGTCGCTGAGACAGCGGAGCACTCCTGCCCCGATGCGCTCCGGCGCAAGAGTTCCGGCACGAATTAGGATCACGCTCGGGCCGGCGTTGCCTGACGAGGCGAGTAGCGCACCGAAATCCAGATCGTTGGTGAGAACCACTGCACCACTGGCCAGCGCGTGATCCATGATCTTCGCGTCGGGCGCATCCACGGCGCCGATTGCTGACCAGTGCTGCGCAACGTGACCGTGATCGCCAAGCCAGGGAACCCAGCGCGGCGACAGATTCATGTCGATCAGCAACTTCACGCAGCGCGCAAATCGAACTCGCGTTCTTCCATGCGCCAGGCTGCATAGGCGAGTGCTTGCTGGATGTCTTCGGCTTCGAGATAGGGATAATCGGCCAGCAGCTGCTGTACGGTGATTCCCTCGGCGATGTGGCTGACGATCATGCCCACGGTGACGCGCATGCCGCGAATCGTGGGCCTGCCCGCCATGACGGCCGGTTCGTGGGTAATTCGAGGGAAGTTGTCCACGCGCGTCTCCTGATACTCAAAACGAATTCTACGTCGGCAGGTCATGGACGCGCTGATCGACCAGGGTGAGAAAAATTCGTTGTCATTGGAGAGACCCGAAGCACACCCGGCAAGACGACAACCACCGAGTTGAGCGGAAGCTCACCGACCCTTAATCTTACTGTGTCACAAGCGCAGTTTTGGTTTAGGTTTTCCGCAGCAGGGGCATCTTGGCATCAGAGCGATGAGGCGCGCGCTGAGTTGATGGCGCAGGGTTGGGATTGAGTCCGGCACGTG
>JBQTIX010000023.1:0-18745 GCA_052387695.1 Panacagrimonas sp.
TGGGGGGTGGGGCTACTCCTGGGCGGGGGGGGGCCGCCCCCCCCAACACACATCCCGCCCGCCCGTCGCCGCGCCCCCCCCCCGCGACCGTGTTCTCGAACCTGTGCAGATTTCGTTAATCCCAGGAGATCCGCGAGAGCGCGAAGTCGGCCGACCCGGCGGGCAGCAGGCTCCAGAGCGGCTGCGGGACGTTTCCGAGATCGGCCAGCGCGGTCGCGAGTTGCGCCTGCCACCGGGGCCGCAGGACGGACAGGTCGTCGATGCAGATGACGCCACGGCAGCGCTCGGCCCCGCAACGGCAGTCCAGACGCTCGCCCTCGTGCAGGCCCAGGTCGGCGTAGTCGTTGGTCATCTCCTCGCCGGCCTGGATATCCCGCACGGCGATCTCGAAGCCAGCCGCCGTGCGCAGGCAGTTGGCGTTGCAGGCGTGATTGACGAAGCGCGCCAGGTCCCAGCACAGCACGTAGTTTCCATCCGCATTGCGCCAGGTGTAGCGCTCCAGGTCGCGGCTCAGCAGGGTTGGCCAGCCGGCGACCGCGGCGGGCGCGATCACCTGGTCCAGAGCGTCCCGAACCCAGGTCACGGTGCCGCGCGGAATGAGTTGCGTGGCGAACAGGCCGTGGCCGATGTGCGGTCGCGAGCGTCTCAGTTCGGTGTGAGGATGAATCACGGGGCCGAAGGCAGGCACGGCCCGCCCCACAGCAAGTCCGACTCGGACGGAAGCCCGGCTGCACCGGTACGGAAGTAGTAGTCGCGATGCGTCGGGAGGTGGGCCTCCCCAGCCAGCCATGCGCGGTACTGCGTCGGATTGCGCAGGAACGGCAGGAGCGGCTGGTCCAGTCCGGTGCCGAGCGGCAGCGAATCGCGCACCTGCCGATCCCACCCGGCCGCAAGGTGCAGGACGTCGTCGGGTCGGATCGATCCGCGGCAACGGGCCGCGCCGCACTGGCAGCGCAAGGGCGCGGTGATATTGAGGCCGCCGTATTCGCAGGTGATCTGTTCGCCGGCCGCGATGTCACGCACTGCCACTTCGAGTTCCGGGCCCACTCCGAGCATGGCCGGATCGCAGGAGTGGTTGACGTAACGGCCATGATCCCAGCACAACACGTAGTTGCCGTCGCCGGCGATGTACCCGTAGCGCCCGACCACGCGCCGGTACGGCTCCGGCAGCGCGACGAAGTCTTGCGGCGTCAGGATGCGGTCGAACCGGCACAGGATCCAGACGATGGTGCCGCGCGGGATCGGTCGGGTCGCGAAGACGCCGTAGCCGATGCGTTCGTCGATGAATCGCAGCTCCGCGTGGGGATGCATCATGGCGAGGGGGAAGATGCTTCGAGTTCGGCCTTGCGTCGAGAATACAGGCTCTCCAGCCGCGCGGAGAAGACCGGTGCGCGAGCGAGCAGCCGGACGAATTCCTGGCGCGGCAGGCTCAGCAAGGTGCAGGGACTCAGGGAGCGGACACTGGCGCTGCGCGGCTCGCGGCGCATCAACGCGATCTCGCCGAAACAGTCGCCGTCGTGCAGCACGGCGATGCGTTTTTCCTCGCCGCCGTGGGCGTCTCTGAACACCGCCAGCTTGCCGCGAACGACGATATAGAACCGGTCGCCGGGATCGCCTTCGCGCACGATCAGGCGATCGGCCGGATGTTGCTCGGTGATGAAGTGGCTTGCCGCCTCGGCGATCAGTTCGCCGTCCAGTTCCTGGAAAATCGGCATGGCGGCCAAGCGCTCGGGCGTGACGCTGGCCTGGTCGCCCTGCGCGTTGAGGCTGAAGCCGCTCTGCTTCATCCACAGCGCGTGATAGTGACCGCGCAGCGCCAGCAATTCCTCGTGGCGTCCGCTTTCCACCAGGCGGCCGTGGTCGAACACGAAGATGCCATCCGCGCGCACGATCGACGCCAGCCGATGCGTGACGCTGATGACGGTGCGGCCGCGACCGACGGCTTCCAGCGTGGCATTGAGCGCCGCCTCGGTCTGCGGGTCGAGCGCCGAGGTCGCCTCGTCCAGCAGCAGCACGCGTGGATCGCGCAGGATGGCGCGGGCGATGGCCACGCGCTGCCGCTGTCCGCCGGACAGGCGTCCACCGCGTTCGCCCACCGGCGTGTCGTAGCCCTGCGGCTGCGCGACGATGAAGTCGTGAATCTCGGCGGCACGTGCCGCTGCCTCGATCTGAGGCATCGTCGCGTCGAACTTGCCCATGCGGATGTTTTCCGCGAACGAGGTGTCGAACAGGAAGCTCTCCTGGAACACGACACCCATCTGCTCGCGCAGCGAGGCCTCCGTGACCTGCCGCAGATCTTCTCCGTCGAAAGCCACGCTGCCCTGCCCGGGGTCGTACAGGCGCAACACCAGATTGAGGACCGTGCTCTTGCCGGAGCCGCTGGCACCGACGATGGCGACCGAGCGGCCGCAGGGAATCGTCAGGCTGACATCGCGCAGATTGGGCTGGTCCGGCGTGTAGCCGAAGCGCAGGTTCGTCAGCGTGATCGCACGGTTCAGGGGTGCGAGCGACTTCGCGCCCGGCAGGTCAGTCACGCCGGGCGCGGTCTCCAGCAGTTCATCGACCCGTTGCATGCCGCCGCTGGCCGCCACCAGGGTCGGCACGTACTGCGTGACATAGGTCAGCGCATAACTCAGGCTCAGGAACAGGGCCTGGAACGAGGCCAGAGCGCCGATGCTGATGTGTCCCGTCGCGGCCATCCAGGCGCCGCAGGCGAGCACGACCACTTGCAGCAGCAGCGTGCCGATGCCGGCGCTGCGCTCGATCAGGGACCCGAAGAAGCTCAGGCGCAGGATGCTGCGCGACAGGCGCAGGTTGCCGCGCGCAAAGCGATCCATCGCCAGCCGCTGAAGACCGAAGCCCTTCACCACGAGTTGCGAGGCGATGTTCTCGTTGACCGTGGTCAGCGCGTCGGCCTCGTCCTGCTTGCGTTCGTAACTCGCCTGCACCGCGCGTTGCGCGAACAGGCGCGGACCGAACAGGCACAGCGGCAGAATCAGCATGGCCACCAGGGCCAGGCGCCAGTCGAGCACGAACAGCAGCACGCTGCTGGCGATCACGTTGAGCGCCGGCAGCAGCCCCCAGGGAATGGCGGCGCCGAGCGCCGTTTCGATCACCGCCAGGTCACCGGAAAAGCGCGCCATCACGTCGCCGGCCCGGGTGCGCGCGTGGAAATCCATGGACAGGGCTTGCAGATGACTGAACATCCGGTGGCGGATGTCGCCCAGGATCCGGGCGATCACACGCGCGTACAGCCAGTCGCCGACCAGGCCCGTCAGCGACACCAGGACTGCGCCGATACCGAGGCCGATGACGATGTTGCGCAGCACGTGCAGATCGCCGCCGACCAGCCCCTCGTCGATGATGAATTTGAAGCTGAAAGGCACCAGCGCATTGAACGCCGTTTCCAGCAGCAGGCCGCCGGTGATCAGCCCGCCGATCTTCCAGTAGGGCGCCAGATAGCCCAGCAATTGTCGCAACAGGTGGGAGATGCTCATGGCGATTAACGTGAATCTCGCGAAGCGAGTCCACTGTCCCTCTCCCGCGCTGACCGGAGTCCCCACGAAGTAGCCTTTAACTTCGTGGGGACTCCGGTCAGCGGGAGAGGGGAGGACCGTGAGCGGAGCGAGCGGTGGGGTGAGGGCGGTCGGCCGGAATGGGGGCAGCATGAGGCGCCGGTCGGGAGGCGTGCAAGCACGCCGCTGTTTCCTCCAGACGGGGGTTCTCAAGGGCAGCGAATGGCCGATAATCCGACCGTACCCCCAGCCCGAGCCGAGTCATGACGACCATCCGCCAGGACGACCTGATCCAGTCCATCGCCGACGCCTTCCAGTACATCAGCTACTACCACCCGCTCGACTATATCCAGGCCCTGGGCGCGGCCTACGAGATCGAGCAGTCGCCCGCGGCGAAGGACGCCATCGCGCAGATCCTCACCAACTCGCGCATGAGCGCCGAGGGCAAGCGACCGATCTGCCAGGACACCGGCATCTGCGTGGTGTTTCTCAAGGTCGGGATGAATGTGCGCTGGGATTCGACGCTGTCCGTGCAGGAGATGGTCGATGAGGGCGTGCGCCGCGCGTATCTCAATCCCGAAAACAAGCTGCGCGCCTCGGTGCTGGCCGATCCGGCGGGCAAGCGCACCAACACCAAGGACAACACGCCGGCCGTGATCCATTACGAGATCGTACCGGGCGATCATTTAGAGGTGACCTGCGCGGCGAAGGGCGGCGGGTCGGAGAACAAGTCGAAGATGGTGTGCCTGAATCCGTCCGACTCGATCGTGGACTGGGTGCTCAAGACCGTACCGACGATGGGCGCCGGCTGGTGTCCGCCGGGCATTCTCGGGATCGGCATCGGTGGCACCCCGGAGAAGGCCACGGTCATGGCCAAGGAAGCGATCATGGCACCGGTCGATATTCACCTGGTCAAGGCGAAGAAGGCGCGCGGCGAGACGCTGACGAACATCGAGGCGCTGCGCCTGGAACTGCTGGAAAAGGTCAACGCGCTGGGTATCGGCGCGCAGGGTCTCGGGGGTCTCACCACCGTGCTCGACGTGAAGATCATCGATTACCCGACCCATGCGGCGAGCCTGCCGGTCGCGATGATTCCGAACTGCGCCGCGACGCGGCACGTGCATTTCGAACTGGACGGCTCCGGTCCGGCGAAGCTGGAACCGCCCAGGCTGGAAGACTGGCCGCAGGTCACCTGGAAGGCCGATCTCAAGACCTCCACCCGCGTGAATCTCGACACGCTCACGCCGGCCGAAGTCGCCAGCTGGAAGCCGGGCCAGACCCTGCTGCTGAACGGAAAAATGTTGACCGGCCGCGATGCCGCCCACAAGCGCATCCAGGACATGCTCGCCAGGGGCGAGAAGCTGCCGGTGGATTTCACCAATCGCACGATCTACTACGTCGGTCCGGTCGATCCGGTGCGCGACGAAGTCGTCGGCCCCGCCGGCCCGACCACCGCCACGCGCATGGACAAGTTCACCGAGATGATGCTCGCCAAGACCGGCCTGATCGCGATGATCGGCAAGTCCGAGCGCGGCCCCTCCGGCATCGAGGCGATCAAGAAGCACAAGGCCGCATATCTGATGGCGGTGGGCGGCGCCGCTTACCTGGTGTCCAAGGCGATCAAGTCGGCGAAGGTGCTGGCCTTTGCCGACATCGGCATGGAAGCGATCTATGAGTTCGAGGTGCAGGACATGCCGGTGACGGTGGCGGTCGATGCGCTCGGCACTTCGGTACACGACACCGGCCCGAAGGAATGGCAGACGAGGATCGGGAAGATTCCGGTGGTGATGGCCTGAGCGCGGGATGGTCCCGGGAAGGTTTGCACCAGTTCAATCCGGCTCGTAGGTCGGTCGTGCATCAGTTTGAATTCCAGCACCCCGTTTGTCCCGAGTAGCCGCGCAGCGGGCGTACCGAGGGAAGCGTCGCGTATCGGGTACGCCCGGCACCTCGATACGCGGCATTGCTGCGCAATGGCGCTACTCGGTGCGAACGGATTTCAAACTGATGCACTACCCGTAGGTCGGTTCAAGCCGAAGGCGGAACCGACGCTGCGCGCGCTCGACGAAGGGCGAGTTAGCGGCTTCATCGCGTAACCCGCCTTTCGCGGAATCGGCGGGTTACGGCGCAAGAAGCCGCGCCTAACCCGCCCTACAATTCCGGATGGATTTTCGAGGTTCTTGGCACATGGGCACATTTACCGTCGGCGGAAAGATCGAGAACGTGGTGGATCGGACCCGCACAGCGCTCGTGCCCAGGCTGCTGGTCGATACCGGCAGCGAGTACACCTGGGTCGCGGCGACGATGCTCGAACGCATCGGCATCGCTAAGGAGAAGAAGGACATCGAATTCGTCATGGCGAACGGGACGCGCATCACCCGCTCGGTCGGATTCGCGATCGTGCGCATCGGGCAGGCGTTTACCGTCGACGAAGTGGTGTTCGCGCAGAAGGGTGATCTCATCCTGCTGGGTGCGCGCAGCCTGGAGGGCCTGAACCTGCGGGTCGATTCGCGTCAGAAAAAGCTGGTCGCCGCCGGTCCGTTGCCGGTAGCGTAAGCCTGCCGCCACCGAATTGATGCGAGTGACGGAGCGACGCCCCGTGTTGACGGAGGAAGATCGAATGGAACACCCCAGTCTGCGCGACATGGCCGAACGCCTTGCCGCGAACGTACGGGCCGGCGAGCGGCAGCAGGGTCAGCGGCCCGAACGAATATCGGTCTCGCGGTATCTGGACGAGGACTGGCTTCGACGCGAGCGCGACGCGGTTTTCGGGAAGAGCCCGTTATGCCTGGCGCACGCTTCGGAAGTGGCGGAGCCCGGTTCGGTGCTGCGATTCGATGCGACGGGCCTGCCGATCCTTGTCGTGCGTGACCATGCGGGCCAGCTTCATGGACTGCTGAACGTCTGCCGTCATCGCGGTATGCGGCTGGTCGAGGAGCGGGACTGCGTTCGTCGGACGCTGTCCTGCCCCTACCACGGATGGACCTACGAATTGGACGGGCGCCTGCGCAGCATCGCGAAGCCGGGGACGTTCGAAGGGCTGGACCGTTCCCTGCTCGATCTGGTGCGGATCCCGGTCGCCGAATGCGGAGGATTCATCTGGGGCGTCCTCGAACCGGGCGCGAGGCTGGACGCAGAAGATTGGCTGGGTCCGATCGTCCAGGATATGACCTGGTTCGGAATCCCTGACGCGGTCGTGTTCCGGCGGTTCGAAACGGAACGCGCGTGCAACTGGAAACTCGTGATGGAAGCGTTCATGGAGACCTATCACATCCGCGTCCTGCATCGTGACTCGATCTACCCGTTCTTTCTCGATGCACAGGCCGTCTGGGATATCCACGGTCCTCACCAGCGGATGGTGGTGGCGCGACGCCGCGTCGAGGACGGAAGCGTCTGGTCGGAAGATTCCCGCCAAGTGCGCGACCGTTTCACCTATAGCCATTTCGTGTTCCCCAACCTGGTCCTCGTGGTCCATCCCGACTACGTCAGCGCCCTGTCGCTGTGGCCGCTCGCACCGAACCGGACGCGCTGGTCGCATGCCATGCTGATCCCTCGGGCGAAGAGTTCCGCCGACTGGGCGCCGCATTGGGGCAAGACGATGGACCTGCTCGAACGGCGCGTCTTTCAGCAGGAGGACCTGTACGCTGCGGAGGGCATCCAGGAGGGCATGGCGAGCGGTGCGAACTCCCACGTCAATTTCGGAACGCTGGAATTCCTGCTTGCGGAGTTTCATCGGAGAATCGATGAAGCGATGAAGCGGGCCTCATCGGAACAGGGAGCGGCTGCATGAAGAACATGGTGATCTATCTGCTGGGCGTTGTGATCGTCGTCGGTGCGCTGGCTTACGGGGCGCTCCGACTTGGCGTTGATCCGATCTGGATCGGCATCGGAGCAGCCATCATCATCGGCTTCGGCATCATGGGCGCCGCGACCAAGGCGCGACCGCGGAATTGAGGCAAGGCGTTTACGGCTCCAATCGTTCGATCCGCCAGACCTGATCCATCCACACATAGCGCAGCCGATCGTGCAGCCGGCCGCGACGGCCTTGCCAGAATTCCACCGAGTCCGGGCGGATGCCGTAGCCGCCCCAGAACTCCGGCAGGGGTACCGGCTGTCCTTGCAGACGCGCCTCGTTCCCAGCCATGCGGATGTCGAGTTCCTCGCGACTGGCGACGACGGATGACTGGCGCGAAGTGAGCGCCCCGATCTGCGAGCCGCGCGGGCGCGATTCGAAATAGCGTTGCGAGACCTCGCGCGGCAGGCGCTGCGCCCGGCCCTCGATGCGCACCTGCCGCTCCAGGCGGTCCCACCAGAACGTCGCGGCGACGTCGGGCCGCGACTCGATCTCGCGGCCCTTGCGGCCTTCGTGATTCGTGTAAAAGCTGAGCTGTCCCTCGTGAATGCCCTTGAACAGGACCACGCGCGCCGACGGCCGTCCATCGCTGCCGACGGTCGCCAGGGTCATCGCGGTGGGTTCGATCTGGCCGGCGGCGCTGGCGTCCTGCAGCCAGAGCGCGAACTGGGCCAGCGGGTCGGGCAGCAGGTCGGCCTCCAGCAGCGGCGGGTTCTTGTCGTATTGCATGAGGGAAGTGTACGAGACACCGCCCGCGATGCTCGCGCCGTGTTCGCGCTTGGCCCGGCGCCCGGGGCCGGCGCACAATCGGGCGATGAAGCAAATCGGCGGATTCGGAATGCGATGTGGCCGGCCGATGGCCCTGGTCGTGGCGCTGTGGCTGGCGCCACTGATCCTCCATGCCACCCGCGAGCCGGATGCGAACGAAGGCGCTCCGCCGGCGCTCGAACTGAGCCTCGCCGATCGCGCCTGGCTCGCCGCGCACCCGGTGCTGCGGCTCGGCGTGGACCCGGACTTTCCCCCGCTCGAATTCGTCGACAAGGAGGGCCGGTATCGCGGTCTGGTGGCGGATTACGTGGCGCTGATCGGTGCGCGCCTGGGCGTGCGCCTGGAGCCGCAGTTCGGGACGGACACGCGCGATACCTATGCGCGCGCGCTGCGTGGCGAACTGGACCTGCTCGGTTCGGTGGGGCGCAGCGAGGACCGGTCGCACAATTTCCTGTACACGCCGGCCTATGTCGAGATCACGTCCGTGGTGGTCATGCGCGACGACCGCAGCCGCGTGTTCAACGCCGACGACTTCGGCGAGCTGCACATCGCCCTGGTCGAGGGCTACGAGGACACCGAAGTCCTGATCGGGCGCCATCCCGGCATGCGCGTGGTGTTCCAGCCCAGCCTGAAATCCTCGCTGGAGGCGGTGGCGCGCGGCGAGGCGGATGCGGCGATCGGGCCGCTGCCGATCATGCAGAACCTGATGCAGCGCCACGGCCTGACCAATCTCAAGATCGTCGGCGCCAATCCGGGCAACGAGATCAAGCTGCATTTCATGGTGCGCAAGGACTGGCCGGAGCTGCACGCCATGCTGTCGCGCACCCTGGCCTCGATCACGCCCGAGGAGCACGGCCTGATCCGCAGCACCTGGTTCAACGTGGAGTTCGAGTCCGGGCTGGACCCGCGCGAGGTCACCGAGAAAGTATTCGGCGGCGTGCTGCTGGCGCTGGCGATCATCGCGGGCATCGGCCTGTGGGCGGTGAGCATGCGCCGCGAAATCCGCCGCCGGCGCGGCGCCGAGGAGCAGGTACGGGCCGCGGTCCAGGGCCTGGCGCAGAGCCGTGCGCAGCTCGAGGAGGCCAACCGGCGGCAGCGTGAGACCACGGATTCCATCGCCGGCGCCGTGTTCCAGTTGCGCATCGGCGCGGGCGGCGAGGACGTGCGGCTCGAATTCGTCAGCGGCCGGCTGCTGGCCGCGCTGGGTCTGAATGCCGAACAGCTCACCGGCAGCTTCACGCCGCTGCTTGAAATGGTGGTGGCCGAGGATCGCTCCGGCCTGATGAACGCGATCGTCGGCAGCCAGCCCCATCTGGATCGCTGGGAGCACGAGTACCGCATCGCCACGCCGGACGGCCGCACGCGCTGGCTGCGGGCGGAGTCGGTGCCGCGCGCCGCGCCGGGCGGCGAGGTGATCGCCAGCGGATATCTCTCCGACATTACCGAGCGCAAGACCATCGAGCAGGCGCTGGAACAGAGCCGTGCCGAGCTGTCCACGGCCCTGTCGCGGACTTCCGGCCAGTTGCGCGCGATCCTGGAAAATTCGCCCGCCGCCATCTGGGCCAAGAACGTGGCCGGCGCCTACCAGTTTGCCAACGCCTCGTTCCGCCGCATCTTCGACCTCACGGCGCAGGACCCGGTCGGCAGGACCGACGCGGAGTTGTTCCAGCGCTCGCTGGCGGATGTCTTCGTCGACAGCGACCGCCAGGTGCTGGAGACCCGGCGCACGGTCAACCACACCGAGCCGATCGACCGTCCGGGCGGCGCCGACCGGCACGTGCTCACGGTGAAATTTCCCCTGCTCGACGACAGCGGCCAGGTCGTCGCCATCGGCGGCATGGGCCTGGACATCAGCGAGCGCGTGCGCCTGCAGGAAGAGTTGCAGCGGCTGAACCGCGATCTGGCGATGCGCGAGCAGCAGTTGCTCCAGATCTCGCGTAGCGCGGCGGTGGATCGCGGCGATCTGCCGGCGACCCTGCGGCTGGTGGCTCACGCGACCTGCGCCGGTCTGAACGTGCGGCGCGCCGGCATCTGGTTCTGGGATCCGACGCGCAGCGCAATCGTCTGCCGGCACCTGTTCGACCGTGAGGCGCCGCATCACGATCCCCATCGCAAGGAGCCTCAGCGGCTGGCGCGTGCCAACTACCCACGCTACTTCGCGGCGCTGGATCTCGACCGCGCCATCGTCGCGCACGACGCCCGGGACGATCCGCGCACCTCGGAATTCCGCGACGACTATTTCGGCGGCTTGGGCATCAGCTCGATGCTGGACACGCCGATCCGCCACGGCGGCCAGACCGTGGGCGTGCTGTGCTGCGAGCACGTCGGTCCGCCGCGGCGCTGGCGCGACGAGGAGAGTTTTTTCGCCGGCGCGCTGGCGGACGCGATCGGCCGCGCGATCGGCGCCGAGCGCGAGCACCAGGCCGAGCAGGCGCTGCGCTCGCTCAACGCCAACCTCGAGGATCGCGTGGAGCAGCGCACGCTGGAGCTGCGCGAAACGCTGGACAAGCTGGCCGAGGCGCGCGAGGCGGCGGAGGCCGCGTCGCGCGCCAAGGGTGCGTTCCTGGCCAACATGAGCCACGAGATCCGCACGCCGATGAACGCGATCATCGGCCTGTCGCACCTGGCGCTGAAGACCGACCTGTCGGCGCGCCAGCGCGACTACCTGGCCAAGATCAGCGGCGCGGGTGCCTCGCTGCTCGGGCTGATCAACGACATCCTGGACTTTTCCAAGATCGAGGCCGGCAAGCTGGCGGTGGAGAACATCGAGTTCGATCTGAATGCTGTGCTCGACCATCTCGCCACCGTGGTGGGGCAGAAGGCGCAGGAGAAAGGACTCCAGTTGATCATCGACCGCCCGCCCGATCCGCCGCCGCTGCTGACCGGCGACCCGCTGCGTCTGGGCCAGGTGCTGATCAACCTCGCCAGCAACGCGGTCAAGTTCACCGAGCGGGGCGAGGTGTCGGTGTCGCTTCGGGTCGAGCGTGAGGACGCCGACGGCTATGCGCTGCGCGGCAGCGTGCGCGATACCGGCATTGGCCTGAATCCCGAGCAGCGCGCGCGCCTGTTCCAGTCCTTCGAGCAGGCCGATGCCTCCATCACGCGCAAGCACGGCGGCACCGGCCTGGGCCTGGCCATCAGCAAGCAGCTCGTGGGCCTGATGGGCGGCGAGATCGGCGTGGACAGCGAGCCGGGCCGGGGCAGCCGGTTCTGGTTCACGGCGCGGGTGGGTCGGGCGCAGGAGGGTGCGCGCAAGCGGCGCCCGGCGTTCGCGGTCGAAGCCGACGTGACGGGAGGCCTGGCCGGACTGCGCGTGCTGCTGGTGGAAGACAATGCGGTCAATCAGCAGATCGCGCAGGAGATCCTGGAGCAGGCGGGCGTGTCCGTGAGCATCGCCAGCCAGGGTGCCGAGGCGCTGGAGCTGATCGCGCGTGAAAGGGATTTTGACCTGGTGCTCATGGACATGCAGATGGCGGTGATGGATGGACTGGAAGCCACGCGGCGCCTGCGCGCCGATCCGCGCCACGCGCGCCTGCCGGTGCTGGCGATGACGGCCAACGCGATGCAGCAGGACCGCGAACGTTGTCTGGCGGCGGGCATGAACGACCACGTGGCCAAGCCCATCGACGTTGCCGAACTGTTCGGTGCGATCCGGCGCTGGACCGGACGCGCGGCGGAAACCGAAACGCCGGTGCCGGTGATCCCGAAAGCAACCGTTGCCGGCGACCTGGCCGCGATCACCGGTCTCGACACCCTCACCGGCCTGCGCCGCGCGCAGAACGACCTGCCGCGTTACCGGCGCCTGCTGGCGCGGTTCGCGGCCACCGAAGCCGATGCGGCGCAGCGCATGCGTGAGGCGGCGGCGCAGGCGGATTTCGTTTCCGCCCGGCGGCATGCGCACTCGCTCAAGGGCGTGGCCGCGACCCTGGGTGCCGGCGCGATCGCCGACCTCTCATCGACCCTGGAGGCCGCGTTCCGCGAATCGCGCGACGATGCCGCGTCCCGCGAGCGGCTGGATGTTGCGCTCACCGATCTCATGACGCGGCTCAAGCCCGTGCTCGCTCAATCGCCTGTCCCTGCGCCTTCGAAGCCGGCCGACGAAGGCATGCTCCGATCGCTGTTCGACACGCTGGCCCGGCAACTGGACGAGGACGACACCGCGGCTTCGGAAACGCTCGAGGCGCTCGACGGCCTGCTGGCCGGGGGATCGGCCGGAGTCGAACTGGACGGCCTGCGACGCGCCGTCGGTCAGTACGATTTTGAAGCCGCCAAACGCGCCCTGCGTCCGCTGGTGGAGGCCCAACATGGATGACACGACCGCCCTGCCGGCGACGATCCTGGTGGTCGACGACCTGCCGCAGAACATCGAGGTGATGTCCGGCATCCTGCGTCCCGCCTACCGGGTCAAGGCCGCGACCGGCGGCGCACGCGCGCTGCAACTCGCGAGCGGCGATGCCCCGCCGGACCTGATCCTGCTGGACATCATGATGCCGGAGATGGACGGGCTCGAAGTCTGCCGGCGTCTCAAGGCCGACCTGCGTACGCGCAGCATCCCGGTGATCTTCGTCACCGCCATGAGCGAGATCGAGGACGAGGCGCAGGGCTTCGAGGCCGGCTGCGTGGATTACGTGACCAAGCCGGTGAGCCCGACGCTCGTGCTCGCCCGCGTGCGCACCCACCTGGCGCTGGCGCAGCAGAATCGCGAACTGGAACGCCAGGTCCGCGCGCGTACCGAGGAACTCTGGCAGACGCGCCTCGCGGTGATCCGCTGCCTGGGCAAGGCCGCCGAATTCAAGGACGACCGCACCGGCCTGCACGTAGTCCGCATGAGTCACTACTCGCGGATCCTGGGCAAGGCCTGCGGCATGTCGGACGCCGACGCCGATCTGCTGATGACCGCCTCGCCGATGCACGACGTCGGCAAGATCGGGGTACCCGACAGCATCCTCAAGAGCCCGGGCCGGCTGTCGCCGGAGGAATGGGTGCTGATGCAGAAACACGTCGAGTTCGGCGCCGAGATCATCGGCGAGCAGGACTCCGAGCTGTTGCAGATGGCGCGCACCATCGCGCTCACGCACCACGAGAAATGGAACGGCAGCGGTTATCCCAAGGGTCTCAGTGGCGAGGAGATTCCCCTGGTCGGCCGCATCACTGCCATGGCCGACGTGTTCGACGCCCTGACCAGCGAGCGGCCGTACAAGCTGGCCTGGGGCGTGGGGCCGGCGCTCAAGTACATCCGCGAGCGCCGCGGCACCCAGTTCGACCCGATGCTGGTGGACCGGCTGGACGCCGTGCTCGGCGAATTCGAGCAGGTGCGTGTCCGCTATGCGGACATTGCGTAGGTCGGTTGCAGGTCGGTTGCAGGTCGGCGTAGGTCGGTTCAAGCCGAAGGCGGAACCGACACTGCGCGCCCTTCAACGAACCTCGCACGTCGGCTCCGGCCACGAAAAGCGCGTGGCCTTGAGCCGACCTACGCTTGACCCGACCTACGCCGACCTACGCCGACTACGCCGCTACACGACGGGGGCTCGATTTTTCGTGTCGAGGTCTCGCGCCAAGTAACATTCCACCCGCAAGCCCCCATCACACGCCACCATGAAAAATTTCCGCGCGATCCGCGTCCACCAAGTCGAAAAAACCCTGCAATCGAAGTTCGAGACCCTGAGTCTCGACCAGCTCACGCCCGGCGAGGTGGTGATCAAGGTCGCGTACTCCTGCCTCAACTTCAAGGACGCGCTCGCCGTCAGCGGCAAGAGCCGCATCATGCGCAGCATGCCCAGAGTGGCCGGAATCGATCTGTCGGGCACGGTGGAATCGAGCAGCGATGCGCGCTACAAGGCCGGCGATCCGGTGCTGGTCACCGGCTGCAATCTGGGCGAACTGCTCGACGGCGGCCTCGCCGAAATGGCGCGGGTACCGGCCGACGCGGTGGTACGCCTGCCGCTCGGCCTCAGCCTGTTCGAGGCGATGGCGCTGGGCACCGCCGGCTTCACCGCGGCGATGGCCCTGCGCCGCATGCTGGAGAACCACCAGTCGCCGGACATGGGACCGATCGTGGTGACCGGCCCCACCGGCGGCGTCGGGTCCATCGCCATCCAGTTGTTCAAGCGCGCCGGGTTTGAAGTGGCGGCGCTCACCGGCAAGAAGGCGGCGGCCGAGGATTACCTCAAGGGCCTTGGCGCCGACGAGGTGATCGACCGCGAATCCTTCGACATGGGCAAGAAGCCCCTGGAAGCCGCGCGCTTCGGCGGCGCGGTGGACAATCTGGGCGGCGAGACGCTGGCGGGTTTGACGCGCGTCGTGAAACCCTGGGGCAACATCGGCAGCATCGGTCTGGCGCAGGGTCACGAACTCCACACCACCGTGATGCCGTTCATCCTGCGCGGCGTGTCTCTGCTCGGCATCCACTCGGTGGACGTGCCGCGCGCCTGGCGCGAGGACATCTGGAACAAGCTGGCGGGCGACTGGAAACCCGCCAACCTCGACCGCATCGTGCACCGGACGATCACGCTGGACGAAGTCCCCGCCGCCTGCGGGGAGCTGATGGCCAGCGCGGTGCAGGGTCGGTACGTGGTAAAGCTCGGCTGACACGGGCGACGCTGGGTTTTGCTTCGCTTCAACCCAGCCTACATTCGGAATTTGGGGGAGAGCGGCATGCGCAGATTCACCATCTCGATCGACGACGATCTGGCCGACGCCTTCGACGCCTGGGCGCATCGCCATCGCTACCAGCAGCGCTCGGAGGCGTTTCGCGATCTGCTGCGCGCGCAGATCGAGCAGGAGCGGTTCGAGTTCCAGGAGGCGGACCACTGCGTCGCCGCGCTGAGCTTCGTCTACAACCATCACGAACGCGACCTCGCCAGCCGCCTCACCTCCGGTCAGCACGAGCACCACGGCCTGGTGATGGCCACCCTGCACGTTCATCTCGATCACGACCATTGCCTGGAGACGGTGCTGCTGCGCGGTCGCACCGACCGGGTCGGCAGCTATGCGCAGTCGGTGATCGCGGAGCGCGGCGTGCGCCACGGCCGCGTGCACCAGATTCCGGTCGATATCGAGGACTCGGATCATCGCGGACAGGAACACTCGCATACGCATCTGCATCCCCGGACCTGAAGGCCTGGAGCCGCCGGACGTAGCCGGACATAGGTCGGTTGTAGGTCGGTTCAAGCCGACGGCGGAACCGACACTGCGCGCGCTCGATGAAGGGCGCATGTCGGCTCCGCCCGCGAACAGCACGCGGGCTTGAGCCGACCTACGATCGTTTGTCGGACGGGCGGTTCGTGTAGGTCGGTTCAAGCCGAAGGCGGAACCGACACTGCGCGCGCTCGACGAAGACCCGCGCATGTCGGCTCCGGCCACGAAAAGCCGTGGCCTTGAGCCGACCTACCCCGACTCCCCGTCATCGTGTTGCCCTGCGATAGAATCCGTGGGCGCAAGCGGCCCGTATAGAATGCCTTGCGACAAAAATTCCGGGGGGAATCAATGAAGATTCGGCGATCCGGGCTTGCGCCCGGCGGCCTGCTGGGCGGCCTGTTGATGGGGATATCGACCGCGGCGCTGGCGGCCGATCCCGGCAAGGTTCCAACCGAACCGGCACCTGCGGACACCGGGGCGCCGGACCAAAGCCCGGCATCCGAGGGCGGTACGGAGCCTGCGGCTGCCACCGAATCCGGCGTGGTCGAGCTGGAGACGATCTTCGTCACCGCGACCCGGCGCAAGGCCGCCCTGCGCGACCTCCCCGAAAGCATCTTCGCGATCAGAGGCAAGGACCTGGAGGACGAGGGCGCCTCCGAGCTGCGGGATGTCCTGCGGGAGATTCCGGGCGTGCAGCAGACCGAGGTGCAGCCCGATCTGTTCCGGGTCTCGATCCGCGGCATCGATTCGGACGTGGGCGGCAATATCCCGGCCGCGACCGGCGTCTTCATCGACGACGTGCCGTTCAACGATCCCTTCCTGAACCTGGTCCGTCCCGATCTCGCGCTGTTCGATCTCGACGGGATCGAGGTGCTGAAGGGGCCGCAGGGCACCCTGTTCGGCGGATCGGCCCTGGCCGGCGCCGTCCGCTACAAGCTCGCCGACGCGGTGCCCGGTCGCTGGGAAGTCAAGTCCTTCGGCCAGTACCAGAGCGTCGAGGACGGCTCCTCCAACCGGGTCGGCGGCGCGGCCGTCAATGTCCCTTTCGCAGGCGACCGCGCGGCCCTGCGGCTGGTCGGGGTGCGGCGACTGTACGGCGGCGTCATCGACGATCTGCGCAACGACGTGAGCGACACCGATCGCAGCGCCAGCTACCACGGACGGGCGCTGTTGCACTGGGATGTCAGCGAGCAACTCACCGTCAAGCTCAAGGCCCTGCGCCAGCGGACCCGGTCGGACGACGTGCCCTTCACCGAGAATACCGAAGGACGTCTGGAGCGGGAACGCGCGCTGCTGCCGAAGTCGGTCTCGGTTTCCAGCTTCAACCTCTACGGCCTGGATCTGAGTTTCAAACAACCCTGGGGCGAGATCGTCTCCAGTTCAAACGTGCTCAAGAAATACGGCGCGCTCGGCGATGCCTACGGCGAGCGCCTGTTCGGTGCCGAAGACGCCGGCAACCCGATCGGCTTTCCGCAGATCTCGGATGTCGAGGGCCTGGTGCAGGAGATCCGCGTCCTGTCGCCGGAGGCCGGCGGCGCGAGCTGGCAGTGGCTGGTCGGCGCGTTCGCCAACGACTACGAGGGGAAGACGAGGCAGAGCGTCTATGTCGAAACGCCGGCGACCGGCGAGCGCACGGAACTGCTCCACCTCGACGCCGACATCGAAGCGCAGGAACTCGCCCTGTTCGGCGAAGCCTCGCGCAATCTCGGCCCTCGCTGGCGCCTGACGCTCGGCGCGCGCGCCTACTCGGTGGAGACCGAGGGCAGCGTCGTCACCTCCGGCCTGCTCGTCGGCGGCGAGACGCGCAACGACGGGGACATCCGCAAGACCGGCGTCAATCCCCGGTTCGCGCTCCAGTACGAAGTCTCGGAGAACGCCGCGAGCTATCTCGGCATCGCCCGCGGCTTCCGCTTTGGCGGCATCCAGATCAATGGACCCACCGCCGCCAACCCGGATGTACCAGAGACCTACTCGCCGGACAGCGTCTGGAACTACGAACTGGGGCTGAGGACCCAGTGGCTGGACAATCGGCTTCAGGCCGACGGCGCGCTGTTCTACATCGACTGGACCGATCCGCAGGTGCAGACCGTCAGCGGCGGCGAAGTGCCCCTGAGCGTGCTCGGCAATGCCGGCGGCGCGCGCAGTTACGGCGCCGAGTTCGCCACCCGCTACCTGCCCCCGATCGAGGGACTGGAGCTGGAACTTTCCGCCTCGTACACCGACGCCGAGATCACCGAAGCCTTTGCCGCACCCGGAGGCGAAACCGTGCCGGACGGCGCACGCCTGCCGGGTTACGCCGATGTACAGGCCAGGGGCGCGATCAGCTACCGGTGGCAGGTCGGCAACAACCGCTTCGAAGCCTTGGCGACCCACGTGTTCCAGGGCGACGGGGTCAGCGACATCCTCCAGTCCCAGGAGATTTACGACCACCCGTCCACGGACCTGCGCCTGGCCATCGGCAACGCCGGTCTGGCCGGGCGTCCGAAGCTGAGTTTCGGTGTGACCAATCTCACCGACAAGCGCGCCGTCGTCAGCGCCATCGTGATCTCCGAGGACAACTTCACGACGGTCTACAACCGCCCCAGGACCTTCGATCTGCGGCTCGATCTGAGCTTTTGACATCAACGGCCTGAAATGCGCGACGCGTTTTTGTTGAGGGCGCATGTCGGTTCCGCCCGCATGAAGCCGCGGGCTTGAACCGACCTACACCCGACCTACCCGCTTCCCAGGTCGGCGTAGGTCGGTTCAAGCCGAAGGCGGAACCGACACTGCGCGCCGCCCGACCGCCATTCGCCCGGTGACGAAACAGAGCACTCCGCAACCCGCCATCACGATCCCCATGGGCAGCGCGGTGCTCCCTGGAATCAGGCTGACGACAAGCCCGGCGAGCGTCGCGAGCAGGCATTGGAGGCCGAAGAGCACGGCCGAAGCGGAGCCCGCGTGGCGGCCCTGTTCCGCCATCGCGATGGCGGTCGTGTTCGCACCGATGGCGCCAAGACTGCTGACGTAGACGAACATCCCCGCCATCAGGTACGGCAGCGCGACATCCCCGAGCGCCGTCATCACCAGCAGCGCCAGGCCCGCCAGCAGCGGCACCCACAACAGGCGCCTCAACACCCACGCGAGGGCCTGGTGTCGCAGCCATCGCGCGTTGAGTTGCGACACGATCACCAGCCCGACAGCATTCATGGCGAACAACCATCCGGCGTGACCGGCCTCCAGGCCATACGTCTGCATGAACACGAAGGGCGATCCGGCGAGGCAGGCGAACAGCCCCGCCGAGCCGAACCCGCCGCTCAGGGCCGGGATGATGAGCCGCCGGTCGCGGATCAGGCGCATGTAGAGCGCGGGCACACTTTCGTCCCGACCGACTCTCTGTGCAGGACTGTCGGGGGGGGGGGGCCGCCCCCCCCCCGCGGCGGGGGGGCGGGGGCGGCACCCCCCCCCGGGGGGACGGAGCGCCGCGCAGGCCCCC
>JBQTIX010000024.1:0-141875 GCA_052387695.1 Panacagrimonas sp.
GGGGGTCGTGGGGGTTTGGTGGGTGGCCTGGCCTTGCGGGCGGGCGCGGGCCCGCACCCCCCCCGTCGGGCGGGTGGCGGGGCCGTCCCCCGCGACAGTCACATATTCCGCCGATACCGCCCGCCCACCTCGAACAGCGTCTGCGTGATCTGTCCGAGCGAACACACGCGCACGGCGTCCATCAGCACCGCGAAAGTGTTGCCGTTCTCGATGACGGTGCGCTTGAGCCGCTCGATCATGGCCGGTGCACGATCCGCGTTGCTCTCCTGGAAGGCCTTGAGTCGCGTGAGCTGGCTTTGCTTCTCGTCGTCGGTCGAGCGCATCAGCTCGATGGTTTCGGACGCCGCTTCGCCGTTGGGATTGCGGAAGGTGTTGACGCCGACCAGGGGCAGCGAGCCGTCGTGCTTGCGGTGCTCGTACAGCATCGATTCTTCCTGGATCTTGCCGCGCTGGTAGCCGGTTTCCATCGCGCCGAGCACGCCGCCGCGGCTGGCGATGGCCTCGAATTCCTTGAGCACGGCTTCCTCGACCAGGTCGGTCAGCTCGTCGATGATGAAGCTGCCCTGCAGGGAGTTCTCGTTCTTCGCCAGGCCGTATTCGCGATTGATGATGAGCTGGATCGCCATCGCGCGGCGCACGCTCTCCTCGGTCGGCGTGGTGACGGCCTCGTCGTAGGCGTTGGTGTGCAGCGAGTTGCAGTTGTCGTTGATCGCGATCAGCGCCTGCAGGGTGGTGCGGATGTCGTTGAAGTTCATCTCCTGGGCGTGGAGCGAACGGCCCGAGGTCTGCACGTGGTACTTCAGTTTCTGTGAGCGCTCGTTGGCGCCGTACTTGTTCTTCATCGCCACCGCCCAGATGCGACGCGCGACCCGGCCGATCACCGAGTACTCAGGGTCCATGCCGTTGCTGAAGAAGAATGAGAGATTGGGCGCGAAGTCGTCGATGTCCATGCCGCGCGCCAGGTACGACTCCACATAGGTGAAGCCGTTGGACAGGGTGAAGGCGAGCTGGCTGATCGGATTCGCGCCGGCCTCGGCGATGTGATAGCCGGAGATCGAGACCGAGTAGAAGTTTTGCACCTTCTTGCGGACGAAGTATTCCTGGATGTCGCCCATCATCTTGAGCGCGAACTCGGTCGAGAAGATGCAAGTGTTCTGCCCCTGATCCTCCTTGAGGATGTCGGCCTGCACGGTGCCGCGCACGTTGGACAGTGTGTAGGCCCTGATCTTCTGCAGCTCGTTGTCGGAGGGCTCGCGACGGTTGTCGGCCTTGAACTTGTCCATTTGCTGGTCGATGGCCGTGTTCATGAACATGGCCAGGATCATCGGCGCCGGGCCGTTGATGGTCATCGACACGGACGTGGTCGGCGCGCACAGATCGAAGCCGCCGTACAGCACCTTCATGTCGTCGAGCGTGCAGATCGATACACCGGAGTTGCCGATCTTGCCGTAGATGTCCGGGCGCAGATCCGGGTCCCAACCGTAGAGCGTGACGGAGTCGAACGCGGTCGAGAGACGATGCGCCGGCATGCCTTCGGACACGCGCTTGAAGCGGGTGTTGGTGCGGAAGGCATCGCCCTCGCCCGCGAACATGCGAGTGGGGTCTTCGCCCTCGCGCTTGAACGCGAACACGCCGGCCGTGTAGGGGAACGAGCCCGGCACGTTCTCCTTCATCAGAAACCGCAGCACCTCGCCCTCGTCCTCGAAGCGCGGCAGGGACACCTTGCGGATCTTGGTGCCGGACAGCGATTCGCTGGTGAGCCGGGTGCGAAGCTCCTTGTCGCGGATCTTCACGACGTACTCATCCTGCGCGTACAGGACCTGCTCGTCGGGCCACTGGTCGAGCAGTTTGCGCGCGGCGGGCAGCAGCTCGCCGTCCTTGGCCGAGACCATCTCGTCAAAGCCGGCCACCGGCTTGCCGGCATTTTGGAACAGCGTCTTGGCGGTCCGCAGCGACTGCCTTTCGCGCGCGACTCTGGCCTGCCCAGCCACTTCCTTGTGATAGCCGCGCACCGAGTCGGCGATCTCCGCGAGGTAGCGAACCCGATCCGGCGGGACGATGGCGCGGCCGCCACTCGAACCCTTGACCGTCACGACCGGCAGCTTGCCGGGCTGCGTCTTGAGGCCGCGTTCGCCGAGCCGCGGCAGGATCGCCTGGTACAGCGCGGTGACACCATCGTCGTTGAAGCGCGCCGCCATGGTGCCGTACACCGGCATCGTGTCCGGCGCCTTCATGAACAGCTCGCGATTGCGCTGGTACTGCTTGCGCACGTCGCGCAGCGCGTCCTCCGCGCCCTTGCGGTCGAACTTGTTGATGGCCACGAAGTCGGCGAAGTCGAGCATGTCGATCTTCTCCAGCTGCGAGGCGGCGCCGAATTCGGGCGTCATCACGTACAGCGAGAGATCGACGAAGGGCACGATCGCGGCGTCGCCCTGGCCGATGCCCGAGGTCTCGACGATCACCAGATCGAAGCCCGCGAGTTTGCAGGCGGCGATCACCTCCGGAAGCGCGGCGGAAATCTCCATGCCGGTGTCGCGGGTGGCGAGCGAGCGCATGAAGATCTGCTCTGACTCGATCGCGTTCATGCGGATGCGATCCCCGAGCAGCGCGCCGCCGGTGCGCTTGCGCGAGGGATCGATGGAGATCACCGCCACCTTGATCCGGTCTTCCTGGTCCAGCCGCAGGCGCAGGATCAGTTCGTCGGTCAGCGAGGACTTGCCCGCGCCGCCGGTGCCGGTGATGCCGAGCACGGGCGTCGCGAGCGATTTGGCCTGTTCGATCAGCGAGGCGCGCAGCGCGTCGGGGTAGGTGCCGTTCTCCAGCGCCGTGATGATGCGCGCGAGGTCGCGATGATCGCCGTCGCGGAGCGTGTCCGCCACGGCCGGCGCCGCCGGCGCGGCCGCAGCGAGGTCGGCGTCGCTCTTGGAGAGCAGGTCATTGATCATGCCCTGCAGGCCCATCGTCGCGCCGTCCTCGGGCGAGTAGATGCGCGTCACCCCGTAGGCCATCAGCTCGCGGATTTCGGCCGGCACGATCACGCCGCCGCCGCCGCCGAAGACCTTGATGTTCTCGCCGCCGTTGGCGCGCAAGAGGTCCACGATGTACTTGAAGAACTCGATATGCCCGCCCTGGTAGGAGGTGATGCAGACGCCGTGCACGTCCTCCTGCAGCGCGGCCTTGACGATCTCGCCGGCCGAGCGGTTGTGGCCGAGGTGGATCACCTCCGCGCCGGAACCCTGGATGATGCGGCGCATGATGTTGATCGAGGCGTCGTGGCCGTCGAACAGGGCGGTGGCGGTCACGAAGCGGATCTTGTGCGCCGCTTTGTAGGGCATCAGCTTGGCGGGCATGGACATATCGTTCATCGGCACGGCTCGGGTAGTTTCACGCAGCGTGAATCTACGAGCCGGCGGGTGCCAAGGCGATGCCGGAAACTCGCGGCAGACGTGAGAGAATTTGCCATGCCCGGCAAAGACATCCCCTCAGTCGTGCAGGACGCGCAGGAAGCCAAGGACAGCGTTTCGATCTGGTTCGTCCGCCAGGCCCTCGCGGGGCTGACCCGGCGGGGTCGCGATCCGGCGCCCCTGCTGGCTGCTGCGGCCATTCCCGAATCCCTGCTGCAGTCCGACCAGTCGCGAATCTCGGCGGAGAGTTTCGGCGCCCTGTGGCTGGCGGTCGCCGCCGAACTGGACGATGAGCTGTTCGGGCTGGACTCGCGCCGCATGAAGGTCGGCAGCTTTGCCGTACTGTGCCGCGGGACCGCGCGGGCACCGAACCTGCGCACGGCCCTGCACCTGGCGCTCCAGTTTTTCGGCGTGATCATGGACGATGCCCGCGTGAGCCTGGGCGAGCGCGACGGCATGGCGCTCCTGGCCATCGAGGACCTGCCGGGTAGCGGCCGGCCGGAGCATTACAAGATCTTCGCGCATGAGACCGTGCTGATCATGCTCCACGGC
Organism: Panacagrimonas sp.; assembly: GCA_052387695.1. Lineage (GTDB taxonomy): Bacteria > Pseudomonadota > Gammaproteobacteria > Nevskiales > Nevskiaceae > Panacagrimonas. The sequence goes on from JBQTIX010000024.1 coordinate 3,957, forward strand.
CTGATGTGCTGGCTGATCGGCCGGCGCATTCCCATCTTCGAGGCGCGCTTCGCCTATCCGCGTCCGCCCTGGTGGCAGGAATACCGGTCGATGTATTCCACCGAGCTGGGCTTCGACGCCGCCCGCAGCAGCCTGAGCATCGAGTCCAAAGTGCTCGACGCGCCGGTGACGCAGGACGAGGCCAGCGTGCGCGAGTTCCTGCGCGAGGCGCCGCACAACTTCATCGTCAAGTTCAAGGACCGCAACAGTTGGTCGGCGCGCATCCGCCGGCGCCTGCGCGGGGCCGCCCCGGCGGATTGGCCGGACTTTGCCGAAGTGGCCGACGAATTCGAGGTGGCGCCCTCCACCCTGCATCGCAAGCTCGACCAGGAAGGCGTCACCTTCCGCGGGATCAAGGACGCGCTGCGGCGTGACCTGGCGATCGACCGGCTCACGCATTCCAGCGTCAACGTCGCACAGATCGCCAGCGAACTGGGCTTCGCCGAGCCCAGCGCGTTTCACCGCGCGTTCAAGCAGTGGACCGGCGTGCGGCCGGGGGATTACCGGCGCAGGCAACTCGACGCGGCATAAGGATCACGCGCCAGCTCGGCAGGGTCAGCCGACACGCATGTTGCATCCGCTCAGTACAGTTCCTGCCATCGACTACGTTCCCGGTTCCCTGGGTCTCGCGGGTCGGGATTTGCACGCTCGATCCAGCCGACGCGGCCGGCTTTGGGCGTGGCCTGCGTCCGCGCGTGAAAGCGCGCACGCAAGCCGGTTGGTGCCATCGCGGCCGCCTGCGGTAGCCGCGCCGCCCGGTCCGGCGCCGCTTGCACGACCTCGAAATGGCGGGACAGCATCATCAGCACCGACCTGATCTGGGTCAGCACCAGGGGGTGGTCCGGCCAGATCGGCGGGCTGGATCCATGCTCCGGTCCAGGCTCCGACCCACGTTCCAGCCAGCGCTCGGGGCGGAACGCGCCGGCATCGGCAAAGGATTCCGCGTGGAGTCCGCCCGGTCGGTTCAGCACGATCAGGCCGGTGCCGCCGGGGATTCGCAGCCCGCCGAGGTCCACGTCCCGGGTGGTCTGCACGGCCATGAACGGCGCCGCCGGCTTGAGCCTCAGCGTCTCCATGACGACTGCCTCGAAATACGCGGACGTGGCCTGCGGTTCGTCTTCCATCTGCTGCGCGCGGGCCCGCATCGTCCGCTGCAGCTGCGGATCGCGACACATGAAATGGAGCGTACAGACCAGGGTGTCGACGGTGTTGTTCTGGCTCTCCGCCGCGTCCGCTCTGTGAACTGGATCACACTATGACCACCGTTCCACGCGATTGCTGGGGGCGACGACGCCCATCGGCCTTGTCGCGGAGTCTGGACAGGCGGATCGCGAACGCCGAACCGTTACGCTCGGGACTACGAACGACCCGTCGCGGGTGCAGGCCCGGGGCGACTACAATTCGCTGCCGACACGTGCTCCTTCAGGATTGTCATGACCTTCGTCGTCACCGAAAACTGCATCAAGTGCAAGTACACCGACTGTGTGGAAGTCTGCCCGGTCGATTGCTTTCACGAAGGCCCGAACTTCCTCGTGATCGACCCCGAGGAATGCATCGACTGCACGCTGTGCGAACCCGAATGCCCGGTCAATGCGATCGTCGCCGAGGACGATCTGAAGGCCGAAGATGCGCACTACAAGGCGCTCAATGCGGAGCTGACCAAGCTCTGGCCGGTCATCACCGAGAAGAAGGACGGCCCGCCGGACGCCAAGGAGTGGGAAGGCAAGCCGGACAAGCTCAAGCTGCTCGAGCGATAGCGCATCGCTGCATAGGTCCGAATTCGTGCGCAGGTCGGGTGTAGGTCGGGTCAAGCCCGCGGTTTCTTGCGGGCGGACCCGACATGCGCCGTCATTGCCAGGTTGCGCAGTGTCGATTCCGCCTTCGGCTTGAACCGACCCACAACCGACCTACAACCCACTCAGGTGATGCCAGCCGCGCCGCTCGTACTCACCGCCAGCGACCGGCTGGCGCGCAATCTCATCGAGGATCACAGCCTTCAGGCGCGCCGCGACGCGCGCAGTGTCTGGGAGGCGCCGCGCATCGCCAGCCTCCCGCGCTGGCTGATCGATACCTGGACATCCACCTGGCCGGACGCGCAACTCCTGAGCGCCACGCAGGAGCTGGCGCTGTGGGTGGAGGCGGTGGAGCGCGACGAGGCCGGTCGCGGTCTGTTGTCGCCGCTGGCCGCCGCGCGCGAGGCGCGCCGTGCAGACCAGCTCATCCGCCGTCACGGTATCGACCTGGAGCGCGCGCCGGCCTGGCAGGACGAGCACCATGCCTTCCGTCGCTGGCGCGCGCAGGTGCTGCGCCGCATGGCGCAGTCCGGCTGGATCACCGGCGCGGACCTGCCCGGCATCGTGGCGCGACTGATCCGTGTGGGCGCGGTCCCGGCGCCTGAAGTGCTGCACCTGCGTGGCTTTGTCGTCGAACCGATACGCGCCGAACGCGAACTGTTCGAAGCGCTTGAGCAACGCGGAACGCGGATCGAGCACATCTCAACCGAATCTGCCCCGCCGCGAATCCGGCACCTGTCCTTCACCGACGACGAGGCGCAGGTCCGTTTCCTGGCCGACGAGCTGCGCGAGCGCCTGCGATCCTACGCCGATCATGCGCTGCCCCCGCCGCGTATCGTGGTGGCGTTGCCCGACCCTGAGGCGCGACGCGATCTGATCGAGTCGGTTTTCCGCGATCTGCTGGCACCCTGGGCCGCGAGCGGCGAGGGTTCCGTGCCCTGGCGCTGGGAGCGCGGCCGGCCGCTGGCCGAGCAGCCCTGGGTGGATGCGATGCTGGCGATCCTGCAGATCGCGGAGGACCGCAACGCGCCGCAGCTGGTCAGCCGTGTGCTCTTGTCCACGGTTTTGTGGCCCGCCGCGCAAGCCCGCATGACGGCCGCGGCCGATCTGAAGCTGCGCGAGTCGGGGCTTCCGGTTGTGGGTCTGGCGCGGCTTTGCGACGTTCTTGCGCCAGCCTTGCGTCCGCGTTTCGAATCGCTGCGCCGGGCGCTGCGCGACTCGCCGCGGCGCGCGCTGCCCAGCGACTGGTCGCTGCGCTTCCGGCAGCGGCTCGACGCTCTGGGCTGGCCCGGCCCGGCGGCGCTGGATTCGGCCGCATTCCAGGCAGTGAAGAGCGCAGGGGCCTTGCTCGACCGGCTGGCGACGCTCGACTCGCAACTCGACCGCGTGCCGGAATCGACGGCGCGCGAGTGGCTGGGCGAGTTCGCGCGCAGCTCGCTGTTCCTCGCAAGAGTGGAACATACGCAACCGGTGCTGATCGCCAGTTTTGACGAGGCCGCCGCGCTGCAAGGTGATGCGTTGTATCTGCTGGACGCCAGCGCCACCCAGTGGCCGCGTCCCGCTCGGCCCACGCCTTTCATTCCGATAGAAACCCTGCGCGCCGCGGCTGTGGTCGAGGCCATTCCGGAGCGGCTGCTGGAGCAAGCGCGACGGGTGAGCGCGGCGCTGCTGCACGCGGCGACCGACGTGCTTGTGGGCTTCGCGCGGGTCGATGCGCGTGGCGCGGAGATCAGGGCCTCGCCGTTGTTCGGCGAGACTGCGGCCTGGCGGGCAATGGACACGCCGGGGTGTATCGGCGCGCTCGAACGCGAGCTTGCCAAGGGTTCGCGATTGCAGCCCCTCGAACCCGATCCGATACCGCCGGTCGATGCCGCTGAACAGGCCGGCCTGAGGCCGGACGGCGCGCTGTTCCGCCACTGGTTCGAGTCGCCGTTCTTCGCTTTCTGCCGCTACCGGCTGGGCATCGATACGCTACCGCAACCCTCGCAGGGTCTGGATGCGCGGGTCCAGGGCACCCTGGTGCACGAGTTGCTGAAACAGTTCTGGGGCGACGTTGCGGACAGCGCAGCGTTGGCAGCTCTCGGTGAGTCGGACTTGCAGGTGCAGCTCGAAACCCTGCTCGATGGCCTGCTGCCTCGGCACCTGCCCGCGCACGAGGTCGGCGCCGCGACAGTCCGGCTGGAGCGCGCGCGCGTCCTCGACGTGGTGACGCAGTGGGTGAATCACGAGCGGCGCCGGGTCGATCCTTTCGAGGTCGTCCACCGCGAGGTGCCGGCCGCACCGATGGCTGCGGGCCTGCAACTGCGGCTTCGACTCGACCGCGTGGACAAGGTGATCACGCCGACCGGCGAGCGCTGGCTCGTGATCGACTATAAGACCGGCCGCGACGTCGATACGTCCGGCTGGAAAGCCGAGACCTTGAAGGAACCGCAGTTGCCGCTGTACGCGAGCCACGCCGCGCTGATCGCGACGGGCGTGCCGCAGGTCGATGGCATCTGCTTCGGGCATCTCAAGGACGGTCACCCGGCACTGGTGGCGATGACCAACTGGCGCAAGCGGCTGATCGGGCCCGACGCCGGCCGTTACGAACAGCACTGGGACGAGCGCCTCGCCGAATGGCGCATGGCCATCGACGCCGCGGCGCAGGGGTTTCTTGCTGGCGAAGCCTGGGTGAGCGCAGGTGTGAGCGATCGGTCGCCGAACGCGGAGCTGCTGAATCTGGCGTCCGGATCCGGGCGTGAGGACCAACACTCGGAGTGAGGTTGCTCTGCTTGTAGGTCGGTTCAAGCCGAAGGCGGAACCGACACCACGCGCTCTCGACGAAGGGCCCCCGTCGGATCCGCCCGCGAAAAGCATGCGGGCCCTTCGACGAGACTCAGGACAGGCTTGATCCGACCTACGTCCGACTGGGATATTCTGCGCGGCCCGATGATTTGGGCGCGCCGCTACCGACTCTTCTTCAGGTCCGCACCCCCTCGGAGACTCCAATGCTCAAGCTCGTTCCTTCCCGACATAGAGCCTGGCGCACGGCCGTACTCGCGAGTTTCGCACTCCCGGCCGCCACCGGAATCGCCGCGATCGGTGCTCCGATCGGCGACGAATTCCAGGTCAACACCTACACCACCGCCTTCCAGTACACGCCCAGGGTGGCGACCTCGGACGACGGCAGCTTCGTCGTCACCTGGAGCAGCAGCGGGCAGGACGGCAGTGTCGGGGGAATTTTTGCGAAGCGATTCGACAGCAGCGGTGCGGCGATCACCGGCGATATCCCGGTCAACACGTACACCACTTCCGATCAGCAGTTCTCGACCATCGCCGCGGACGCGACCGGCAACTTCGTCGTCGTCTGGCAGAGCAGCGAGCAGGACGGCGACCAGAAGGGCGTCTACGGCCGCCGATTCAGCAGCACCGGCACGCCCCTGGGCGGCGAGTTTCTGGTTCCCAACGCGACCCTGGCCGAGCAGTCCCGCCCGACCGTCGCCATGGACGACGACGGCGACTTCGTCGTCACCTGGCGCAGCGAACAACAGGACGGCGACAGCTTCGGCATTTTCGCGCGGCGCTACGGCAGCGACGGGGTGGCTCTGGGCGACGAGTTCCCGGTCAACACCCTCACCGCCTTCCGGCAGAGCCGGCCGGAGATCGACATCGGTCCGGCCGGCCAGTTCGTGATCGCCTGGACCAGCGGAGAAAACAGTGGCGCGGGTCCCGACGGCAGCGCCTACGGCGTCTACGCCCGGCGTTTCACCGCGGCCGGCGTGGCGGTGGGAGACGATATCCGGGTCAACACCACGACCCTGGGTAACCAGCGCCGGCCCTTGACCGCGGTGGATGCCGGCAGCGGCTTCGTGATCATCTGGGAAAGCGACGACGGCAGCGACAGCGGCGTCTACTCGCAAAGGTTCGACAGCGACGCCAACCCGCTGGGCGGCGAGACCCGGGTCAACACCACGACGGCCGGACGCCAGGACGCCCCGAGCATCGCGATGAGCGACGACGGCGCCTACGTCGTGACCTGGGGCAGCGAGGGCCAGGACGGCGATCGCGGCGGCATCTTCGGGCAGCGATTTGCGGCGGACGGCACACCCGCGGGCAGTGAGTTTCGCGTACACGCGCTCACCTCCGGACACCAGACCGCGGCCGCGGTGGCCGCCGACGCCGACGGAGACGCGGTGGTGGTGTGGTACAGCTCGATGCGCGACGGCGATGGCTACGGCGTCTATGCACAGCGCTTCGAGAACGGCACGCCGCCACCGCCGCCGGACGACGACACCGACGGGGACGGGGTCGAGGACGCGATCGACAACTGTCCGACGATTGCCAATCTCTCGCAGACCGACCGCGATGGCGATGGTCTCGGCGATGCCTGCGATACCAGCCCGCTCGGTGTCTGCGAGGGCCGCAACGTCACGATCCGCGGCACCGAGACGGACAACACGATCAATGGCACCGTGGGTGCCGACGTGATCGCCGGGCTCGGCGGCGTGGACCGGATCAATCCGGGCAGAGGCAACGACGTGGTCTGTGCCGGACCCGGCAACGACATCGTGACGGACGCGCAGGGTGACGACATCCTGCTGGGCGAGGGCGGTAACGACACTTTGTCCGGCGGCCAGGGCAACGATCGCTTGGTGGGCGGTGACGACAACGACCAATTGTCCGGCGGTGCCGGGGCAGACACGCTCGACGGCGGTAGCGGCGTCGATACCGGCAACGGCGGCGCGAAGAAGGACACCTGCATCGCGGTGGAAAATCGCAGCGCTTGCGAGACGGTGCTGCCCTGAGGGCCCGGGTCGCGCACGCTGCGCTGCCTGGGTCGGGGTAGGTTGGGGTGAGCGATAGCGAACCCCAACCTACCTCTGCGTTCACCTACAAACGGCATTTGGCCACGGATTACGCGGATTGACGCGTATTAAAAAAAGACCTTGCGTGGATACGTCGAATCAACTCCGAATCACCGAGGTGGTACGCACACAAAGGAAAAAAGCAGTCGATCCTTATCCGCGTTCATCCGCGTAATCCGTGGCCAAATGCTTTTTCTAGGTTCACCTCAGTGCACCACCGCCGGCAGATCGACCACGAACATCTCCGGCGCGGTCTCGATGAACGACGGCCGCGCTTCCAGCGCATCCACGTAGGCGACCAGATTCGGATACTGCTTGCGCCAGTGCGCTTCCTCGACGGCTGCGAACATGCCGTGCGAGAGCATGAAGTCGAACCAGGTGAGCGACGCACCAGCGGCGATGTCGCCGTAGGTGATGGGGTCGCCGGCCTTCGGAACGCGGTTGCCGACCAGCCTGGCGATTTCCGCGATGCCGCCCTTGACCTTGCGCCGCTGGCGGTCGGTCCAGGCGGGGCTGGGGTCGTCGCGCTGCTCCTCGAACACCAGCAGCACGACGATTTCCATCAGCCGCTCGGCGGTGATCTGCAGGCGCTTGACCGCGAGCACGCCATCGACATCGGCGGGCAGCAAGGCGGGCGACGGGTGTTTACGTTCCAGCCATTCGAGGATGTACATGGAGTCGAACACGTTCTCGCCGGAATCCGTCACCAGGATCGGCAACTGCTCCAGCGGACTGTGCTGGGGGACGATGGTCTTGTCGTTCCAGGGCACGTCGAACACCATCTCGAAGGGGATTTTCTTTTCCTTGAGCGCGATGGCGACCTTGCGTCCGAAGGCGCTGGGGGTTGAGTTGACGAGTTTCATCTGGGACTCCGAATAGACCTTGATCAGGCCCTGAGATTGGTTTCGACCCTGCCGGTGGCCGGGTTCATGGGGAAGGACACGTGCGTGTGGAAAATTTTCCACTGCGCGTTCTTCTTGTGTAACACATGGGTCACGCGGAACGTGCCCTCGCTGGGCTTGCCCGCGAGATCGTTCCAGGTGAAGTGCATGAGGCTGTGGGCGACGCCCATCCCCTCATTGGCCTCGACGTGCAGGCTCAGGAAGCGTCCGACCGGCTCCTTGCAGTTGTCGAAAAACTGGTCGAACGCGGCGCGCAGCGCGGCGCCACCGACGCGCTGCAGCGGCATGTCGTAGTCGTAGCGGACGTGGTCTTCGTCCATGAAGGCCATGACCTGCTCGGTCGTGGTGGTGGCGATGAATGCGTGTTCGAGTGCGGTGATTTCGTCTTGTCCCATTTACGCCTCGTATGCATGACCTTGCGAACCGCATTCCACGGAATGCCTACAAGCTGCTGGCGGCACTCGGCCGGGCGGAAACCTGCTCATGCCACCGTGCGACGGCACGGCACTCGGCGGGGATGGCAAGACCCACGACGATCGCAAAGTCCATCGAGCAGAGCGTCGTGATATCTGCAACGGAGAACGTCTCCCCGGCGACGAAGCGGTGGTTCTGCAATTGCGCGTCGAACTTGCGGTAGAAGCGGCTCACCCGACTCTTGCCGCGTTCGATCAGGGCGGGAATCTGCGGCACCTTCTCCAGCGTTCCGGGCAGGCCGCGATCGACGAAGTCCGGATGCGAATTGCGGAACACTTCCGCCACGCCGATCATGCCGTCGTCGTACGCGCGCCGCTCCCACATTTCGATCGTGCCTTTTTCGCGACCGTTTCTGCCCATCAGGGGAGGGTCCGGATACTCGTCCTCGAAATAGCGGCAGATCGCCATGGCTTCGCCGATCTGTACGCCGTCGTCGGTTTCCAGCATCGGCACCATCGCATGCGGCCACTTGCCGATGTACTCCGGCAGCAGGCGCAGGCCGCTGCCGATCACTTCCGCGATGGCCGGCAGGCCCAGTCCTTTTTCGAGCACGAACATGCGCACGCGCCTGCAGTTGGGCGCGAACTGCCAGTTGTAGAGTTTCATGATTTCTCCTCGATCCGGGAAGGGATGCTCAGCATTCATGCGCCGGGACGGCGCAGCGCAGTCTATTTCTTTGATCGCGGCGCGGACTGCTCGAAGGCCTGCGCCGCGCGGTAGATCGTCGACTCGTCCCAGTGCTTGCCGATCAGCATCATGCCCACCGGCAGCCCCTCGCTGAAGCCGCAGTTGATCGAGATCGCGGGATGGCCGGTGGCGTCGAACGGGCAGGTGTTGCCGAGCATCTCGAAGCCGCGCGCGATGATGTCGCTGATGCTCGCGTCCGGCCCCGGCAGCTGGGTGGCCTTGAGCGGCAGGGTCGGCATCAGCAGCAGATCGTATTGCGCGAGCGCGGTGTCGTAGGCGGCAATCACGCGCCGCACGATGTTCTGTGCCTTGGCGTAGTGCTGTCCGCGATGCTTGTTGAGCATGTACTGGCCCATCAGCATCGTGATCTTCAGCGTTTCCGACAGCTCGTCCGCACGATCGCGCCAGCCGTCGTGCGCCTTCATCAGGCTGGGCAGATACAGGCCCTTCCAGTTAAAGCCGAAGCCGTTGCCGTGCATCATCTGCATGGTCGCGCCTTCATGCGCGATGGCGGACCAGATCGCGGGTGCGACGGTGTGCATCGGGATGGAAATGTCGTCCACTTTCGCGCCCAGCTTCTTGAACAGCGCGGCACCCTTGAGCACCAGCTCGTTCACGTCGGACTCGGAGTTCGGCAGCATGAAGCCTTCCTTCACCACGCCGATCTTCATGCCTTTCACGCCGCCATCGAGCGCCTGCGTGTACTTCGCGGTCTTGATGCCGATCTGGCGCGGGTCGAGGCCGTCGGCACCGGCGAGCACTTCAAGTAGTAACGCGCTATCGGCCACGGTCGAGGTGATCGGCCCGGTGTGATCCAGCGTGGTCTCGATCGGCATGATGCCGGTGTAGGGTACCAGCCCATGCGTGGGCTTCATGCCGACGGTTCCGCAGTACGACGAGGGCATGCGGATGGAGCCGCCCTGGTCGCCGCCGATGGCCATGTCCACGACGCCGGCCGCGACCAGCGCCGCGCTGCCGGAGGACGAGCCGCCCGCCGCATAACCCGGCTTGTGCGGGTTGATGACGTGGCCCATCGAATTGGTGTGGCTGCCGCCGGAGAAGCAGAACAGCTCGCAGTGCGCCTTGCCGTGGATGATGCCGCCGGCATCGAGAATGCGCTCGATGATGGTGGCGTCGATTTCCGGCACGTAACCCTGGAGCGTGGACGAGCCATTCATCATCGGCACGCCGGCCACGCAGACGTTGTCCTTGATGGCGAAGGTCTTGCCCTTGAGCTTGCCGCCCCTGGCGCCGTGAATCTCGGACTTGTAGTACCAGGCGTTGTATTTGTTTTCCTCGCCGGTCGGCATGTAGCCGGGCGTGCGCGGGTACTTCACGCGCGGCAGCTCGTCCGGCATCTGGTCGAGCAGGTTGTAGGCACCGACGGTGGGCACCATCAGCGCGAGGTATTCCTCGATCTGCGCCGGCGACAGGTGCATGCCGAGCTGCTCGGCAACATCGGACATCTCATCAAACGTGGGTTGCTTGACGCTCATGCGGCGTTCCTCGGCTCGGTCGATTTTTGTAGGAGCGGCTCTCAGCCGCGATGGGTCGGAGGAGCGCAATCGCGGCGATGCGCTGCTCCTGAGAAATAGGGTGGATGGATCGGGTTCCTTGAATATCCGAGCCTTGATCGGCCTGCAATGAGGGTGATTCCCCTCGATTGACGCACCGGTAGGCGCTGGCTACCTTCGAACGTCGGCGAAACGGATGGGGACGCTTCATGGCTCACGACGAAAATGATCACGATCACGACCACCACAACGCGCCACCTTCGGACGTCGCGCTCCGGGTCAAGGCCATCGAATCGCTGCTGGCGGAGAAGGGCCTGATCGTTCCCGAGGCGCTCGACGCCATCGTCGATACCTACCAGACCAAGGTCGGCCCTCGGAACGGCGCCAGGGTCGTGGCCAAGGCCTGGACCGATCCGGACTATCGCAAGCGCCTGCTGGAAAATGGCACGGCTGCCATTGCCGAACTAGGCTACAGCGGCGTGCAGGGCGAAGACATGGTGGTGGTGGAGAACACGCCGCAGGTGCACAACATGGTCGTGTGCACGCTGTGCTCCTGCTATCCCTGGCCAACCCTCGGCCTGCCGCCCATCTGGTACAAGTCAGCGCCCTACCGCTCGCGCGCGGTCATCGATCCGCGTGGCGTGCTCGACGAATTCGGCGTGAAGCCATCCGAGGAAACCGAAGTCCGCGTCTGGGACAGCAACGCCGAACTGCGCTACTTCGTGCTGCCGATGCGCCCCGAAGGCACCGAGGGCCTGAGCGAGGAACAACTCGCCGAACTGGTGACGCGCGATTGCATGATCGGCACTGGCCTGCCCAAGGTTCCACTGGGAGGCGCGCTATGAATGGCGTGCATGATCTGGGCGGCATGCATGGCATGGGTCCCATCGTTCGGGAAGAAAACGAGCCCTATTTCCACTACCAATGGGAGGAGCGTGTCTTCGCGCTGTTCTTCGGCTGCTTCGCCGGCGGCCACTTCAACATCGACATGTTCCGCCACGAGATCGAGAAGATGCCCGGCGCGCATTACCTGGAAAGTTCCTACTACGAGCACTGGCTGCATTCGATCGAATCGCTGCTCCTGGCCAGCGGCGCGCTGACCCGGGCCGAGATCGATCGGCGCATGGCCGAGCTGGGTAGGAGGGGCTCTGCCCCGACTGCCGCTCGCAATACGAAGCGCAGTCTGAAGTCCGCACCGGCCGGTCGGGGCGAAGCCCCTCCTACAAAAGCAGCGCGGAGAAAACACTGATGCCCGCGCTTCCCGTCGAAATGGTGGATGGCCTGATTCGCGGCGGCGCGTCCAGCCGCCTGCCGGAGGACATCGCGCCGCGGTTCAAATCTGGTGACCCGGTGATCGCCCGCAATATGAACCCCATCAGCCACACCCGCCTGCCGCGCTACATCCGCGGCAAGCGCGGCGTGGTTTCACGCGATCACGGCGTGTTCTGCTTCAACGACACCGCCGCGCACGGCCTCGGGCACAAGGCGCAGCACGTCTATAGCGTGCGCTTCGAGGCGCGCGAGCTCTGGGGTGAGAGCGCTTCCCCACGCGACTCTATTTTCATCGACCTGTTCGACGACTACCTGGACCGGGTCGCCTCGTGACCGACGTATCCACATTGCACGAAGTGCCGCCGGTCGCCGGACTGCCGTCCGATGCCGAAGGCCCCGTGTTCCGCGAGCCCTGGGAAGCGCAGGCCTTCGCGCTGGTGGTGCAATTGCATCAGCGCAAGCTGTTCGCCTGGACCGAGTGGGCCGATGCGCTGAGCGCCGAAATTCGCGCCGTGCGCGAGCGCGGCGAAGCCGACACCGGCGCCGACTACTACCGTCACTGGCTGCGCGCGCTGGAATGCCTGCTCGCGAAAAAGGGCGTGACCGACGATGACGCGCTACAGGCGCGCCGTGATCATCTTCTGGCCAACTGGCCCAGCGGGCACGATCACGTGGCGCGCCGCGAACCCGTCGCCATCGGTTGAGCGCTGCGCAAACAAAAAAAGAATGGGGGGAGAGCGTCGATGAAAGTGGTTGAAGAAGAGGGCATGGGCACGCTGGAAATCTTTCCGCTGCCCACCGAAGAGCCGGTGCTGAAATCCGTGCTCACCGACGTGTTCACCGACTGGTGGCAGCATGTGCGCTTCGGCACGCTTATCCAGGGTGCCGTGTTCGAGATTGCCGCGCCGCAGGCGCCGCGCAAGATCTCGATGATGGACGGCTACATGACCGTGGATTTCGGCGCCTGGCATTTTCATTTGTGCATCGGTGAACACCGCGGCAGCGACGGCCACCCGGTGTCGAGCGAGCTGGCCCTGCATCGCCGCACCGCGCGCGCCGAGCTGTATCGCATCGTCACCGGAGGCGAGCCCACGTCCTGGGGCCTGCGCCTGTTCAACGGCGCGGGCGAGCAGCAGATGACGGTCATGCTGCCCAATCCCTTCCTGTCGGAAGAAATGGGGCTGCTGCCCAAGCCGCAGTGGGATCAGCTCGCGCTCTGGGATCACCTGCGCGGCCGTTACCTCGGCCTGCAACCCGATCCGCGGGATCGCAGCGCTTCGGGGTTCCGGCATCACTGATGAAGCGTGTCGCCGCTATGAGAGCGGCGAAGGTAGGCTGGGTTGAAGCGGAGCGAAACCCAGCATCACGGTGGGCTCGTTGGGTGCTGGGTTGATGAGGCTAACCCAGCCTACTCGGGCTACTCGGGCTACTCGGGCTGGGTTTCGCGTCGCTTCAACCCAGCCTACTCGGGCTGGATTAAACGAGCTGAAGACAAAGCCTAAAAAGGAGAGAGCATGAAACTGTACGACTGCGCCATTGCACCCAATCCGCGCCGTGCACGCATCTTCATTGCCGAAAAAGGCTTGAGCCTTCCGAAGGTGGAAGTGGACCTCCTGGGCGGCGAGAACCGCGAGCCGGCCTACCTCGCCATCAACCCGCGCGGACTGGTGCCGGCGCTGCAACTCGAAGAGGGCGTGGTGATCGACGAGGTGGTTGCGATCTGCCGCTATCTCGAAGAGCTGCACCCCACGCCGCCGCTGCTCGGAACCACGCCGGTGGAGCGCGCGGTGGTGGAGTCTCGGCAAAGGCAGATGGAGTTCGAAGGCATGATCGCCTGCTCGGAGGTATTCCGGAATTCCGATCCGCGCTTCGCGCTGCGCAGCCTGCCCGGCAACGCGGATGCGATACCGGCCATCCCCGGACTGGTCGCACGCGGCACGCAGACGCTCGGACGGTTCTTCAACACCCTGGAGCGTTACCTGGGCCAGTCCGAATTCGTCGCGGGCGAGCGTTTCACGCTGGCCGACATCACCGCCCTGTGCGCCGTCGATTTCGCCGGCTGGGTGAATCTGAGCATCCCGGCGACACACGGCAGAGTCCGTCACTGGTACGACGCGGTGTCGTCGAGGCCCAGCGCCAAGGCCTGACCGTAGCTGAACCGGTAAGGGGTTAGCCGCGTTTTTCGCGGCGTAACCCGCCGGTCGCGGAAGGCGGGTTACGCGATGAAGCTGATAACCCGCTCTACGCGAGCTGCTTGCTGGGTTTCGCGTTGCTTCAACCCAGCCTACTCGGGTTACTCGGGCTCGCCACACATGCAACGACAATTAATATGGATCAATCGTTCCGAAACCACTCCGGCCGTCCGGCCGTCCAAAACTCGCCCCAGAGCTTGCCGCCGCCGTCCACGGTCAGCACTTCGCCGGTGATGAAGCTGCCGGACGAGGCCGATAGATACACGCAGGCCTCGGCGATTTCCATCGGCGTGCCGGTTCGCTTCATGGGATTGGCCAGCGGGAATTCCTTTTTTCCTTCGGGTGGGTAAACGTCCAGCCCTTCGGTTGCGGTCAGGCCGGGGGCCACGCAGTTCACGCGGATGCCGAGCGGCGCCCATTCCACCGCCACCGTGCGCACGGCGCCGATGATGCCGGCACGTGCGGCCACGGTGTGCGCGACGCCGGGCATGCCGCGCTCGGTGACCACGATCACGTTGACGATGGAGCCGCCGCGATCCAGATCGCGCCAGCGTTGCGCGGCGCGTTGCATGGTGAACCAGGTGCTGTTGAGATTGTTGGCGATCACCGCGTTCCAGCCCTTGGGCGAGAAGTCGATGGCGTGCTGCGGAAAATGGCCGCCGGCGGAATTCACGACGTAGTCCGGAGCGCCATAAGCCGCTTCGGTCCGCTCGAAGAGCTGCACGACTTGTTCGTGCTCGCGCACGTTGGCGGCGAAGCCGCACATCTCCGCGCCTTTGCCCTGCGCGAACTCGACGACACGGTCGAGCTTGTCCTGCGTGCGTCCGCTGATGACGACTCTCGCGCCCAGCCGCGCAAACAGCAGCGCCGTTGCGCGGCCGATTCCGCTGCCGCCACCGGGGATCAGCGCGACCTTGTCGCGGAACAGGTCCGGCCGATAGACCGTCTCCGCCGCCCAGAGCAATTCGAGCAGGTCCGTACTCATGAGGCGAGCAACTCCTTGGCGATGATCATGCGCCGCACCTCGCTGGTCCCTGCACCGATTTCCAGCAGCTTGATCGAGCGATAAAGACGGTTGATCTCGCTCTCCCAGATGTAGCCGGCGCCGCCGTAAATCTGCACGGCGGCATCGAGCACCTTGTTCATGGTCTCGGCCGCAAACAGCACGCCGGCGGCGGTGAGCTTGTGGATGTCGCCGCGCCCGCCTTCGTCCTCGCTCATCCCATCGGCGGCGCGCAGGGTCTGGTAGGTGAACAGGCGCATGCTCTCGACCCAGGTAAAGAGGTCGGCAAGCTTGGACTGGATCATCTGGAAATCGCTGATCGGACGGTTGAACTGCTTGCGCTGGCGGGCGTAATCCAGGGCCAGCGCAAACGCGCGCTCGGAAATGCCCAGGCAGATCGGCGAAATCATGGCGCGCTCCAGATCGAGGCCCGACATCACCACCTTCACGCCCGCGTTTTCGCCGCCGACCAGGTTCTCCACCGGCACCTTGCAATCGTCGAACACCAGCTCCGCCGTCTGGCTGCCGCGGAAGCCCATCTTGATGAGCTTCTGCGCCACCTTGAAGCCGGGGAAATCCTTCTCGACGATGAAGGCGCTGATGCCCTGCGGGCCCTTGTCCTTGTCGGTTTTCGCGTAGACCAGCAGCACGTCCGCGACGGGGCCGTTCGTGATGTAGAGCTTGCGGCCGTTGAGGATGTAGTGACCGCCCTCGCGCCGCGCCGTGGTGCGCATGGAGCCCAGCGCGTCCGAGCCTGCGCCGGGCTCGGTCAGCCCCAGCGCGCCGATGCTCGTGCCCCTGCACATGCCGGGCAGGTATTTCTTTTTCTGCTCCTCGTCGGCGTTGCGCAGGATGTTGTGCAGGCACAGGTTCTCGTGCGCCACCCAGGCCAGGCCCAGCGCGTGGTTCCAGCGCGAGAAGGCTTGCAGGATCAGTCCCGAGGTGAAGAGCCCCAGGCCGGACCCGCCGTAGGTTTCCGGCGTGGTGATGCCGAGGTAACCGGTTGCGCCGATCTTGGGAAAAATCTGGTCCGGCCACCACTCCTCGTCGTCCATGCGCTGCGCGAGCGGATACAGCTCGGCCTGCGCGAAGCGGTCGGCATTGGCGAGGATTTCGATCTCGTCGTCGGACAGGCCGGAGAAGGTCTGGAGCACACCGGCGCGTTCGGCCGGGGCGGGGGAGTCGGGCATGTCGGGTTCAGAATTCTTATGGTCGAGGTGCGGTCATTGTAGGAGGGGCTTCAGCCCCGACGGTGCCTGGAAGATCGAACCGCGGTTTGATTGGCGAGTGACTGTCGGGGCTGAAGCCCCTCCTACAACGGTTCGCCGGTGTGTCGCCGGATGAACTCACCGAGCTTCTGGATCGCTTCGACACCCTCGTCGAGGCGGCTCGCAAAAATGTGCCAGACGTGGATCTGGCCTTGCCAGACGTCGAGTTGCACGTCCACGCCCTGGCTCCTGGCGCGGGCCGCAATCCGCTCGGAATTATCGAGCAGGGTTTCGCGCGAACCGACCTGGATCAGCAGCGGCGGCAGGCCGCTCAGGTCGCCGTGCAGGGGCGAAACTCCTGGCTGGCGCAGGCTGCCTTCGGGCAGGTACATGCGTGCGAGCTGATCGACCATCGGCTTGTGGACGATCGGGTCCTCGGCGTCCCTGCTGGTCATGGTCTCGCCAACGTTTTCAAGGTCCACCCAGGGCGACAACGGCGTTGCGCAGGCGGGCATCGGCAGGCGTTTGTTTTTCAGGGACAGCAGGGTCGCGAACGTCAGCCCGCCGCCCGCCGAGTCGCCCGAGATCGCGATGCGACCCGGCTTGTACCCCTGCTCCAGCAGCCAGCGATACGCATCCGTCGCGTCGTCCACCGCGGCGGGATACGGATGTTCCGGCGCCAGGCGATAGTGCAGCGTGAAGACCTGCGCGCCTGCTGCATCCGACAGGTGCTCGGCAAGATCGCGATGCGAACGCGGCGAGCCGAACGCATAGCCACCCCCGTGCAGGTACAGGATCGCGCGGTCCGTCGCCGCGCCGGGCGCGCTGACGTGCTCGGCCGGCACCTTGTTCATCAGCACGTTCCGGCGCGTTGCACCGATGCGCGATTCGACCTTGGCGAAAACATTGTCCCAGTCGTCGCGCATCTGCTGCAGCGAGGTCTCGGCGTTCCAGGCTCCGAAGCAGGTCTGGACGTCGTGGATGATTGAATCGAGTTGTTGCTGGGACATCCGAGTCTCCTCCGAGGGTGTGAAGAAATCGTAGCGAGCGAAAGCAGTTCGCGTTGCGAGCAGCGCAGAAACCGGAGCGTACATAGAAGTACGTGAGGATTTCGAGCAGCGCAGCGATGCGAAATGCCGAGCGCAGTAGATTTATTCGCACCCTCAGGCGCTGTAGCCACCGTCGACCGCAATGATCTGGCCGCTGATGTAAGCGGCGCCGGGCGACATCAGGAATTCCACCGTCGCGGCGATTTCCTCTGGTAGGCCCATACGCGCCAGCGGGGTTTTGGCGAGACAATCGCGGATCACGCCCTTGGCGACCTCGTCGGCCTCGAATGAGCTGTGCACGATGCCGGCGTCGATCACGCCGGGCGCAATCGCGTTGACTCGCACGTTGTGAGCGCCGGCCTCGCGCGCGGCCAGGCGCACCAGCCCGGCCACCCCCATCTTCGGCGTGGACGACATGCCGTCGTTCTCCAGGATGCGTAGCACGGCGGTGGTCACGAACATCACGACGGGTCCGCCGCCGGAAGCCTTCAGCATCGGCACGCAGGCCTTGAGGACGTTGAAGCTGCCGATCACGTCGGCTTCGAGGATGCGGCGGAAATCATCCACGTCCACGTCGGCTAGTGCGCGCAGCGGGATCGCGGGGCCGGTCACCGAGACGACGCCGGTCAGCCGGCCACCGCGTCTTGCAGCCGCATCGAGGAAGCTCTGCACCGAGGCCGGGTCGCGGACGTCCACCTGTCCCGCTGCTGCGGCACCGCCGCCGGTCTTGATCTCGCGTACGAGCTGGTCGGCCTTGTCGCCGTTGCGGCAGAAGCCGAGCATCAGGGGGCTCGATTTTGCGAGGCGACGCGCCACTGCGTGCCCGAGGCCGCCGGAGGCGCCGAAAATCGCGATGCTGGAATTGTTGCCGGGCATCCTGAATCCCCCCTCGTGCAATATTTATTTGTGCGCCTTCCGCATCCCGATGGCGTTTTCGGACGACCTATGAAGAGCTTGTAACGCACCCCCGTCGGTGCGTCGATACGGGCACACCCCTTAGGGGATGAGTTCTCGAGGGAGTTCTCGGGTGAGCGGAGGGTTTCGAAAAAACCGGGGTTGGACTGTGACGCAGTTCTCGAATCAATCCATTTGGGGGGTTGCGCGACGGCGTTGAAAAAACGCACCGTACCGAGGGGGTTCACAGCTGCCGGCGCGTTCCGCGCGACAGCCTGCACCAGCCCGTTTCGGGACACGGAGAGCACTGCAATGAAAACGCCATTGACCGTTCGGACGAGATCTGCGCCGCCCGCGCCGCGGTGCGCGAGGCCGGCTCGTCGTCCGATCGATCGCAGCATCGCCGGGGTCGCGGGTTGCGTCGCACTTCTGACTTCCCTGCTGATGTCGTTTGCCGTATCGGCTGCGGCGGAGGACAGCACCATCCGTCTCAAGAACCGCGAGTTCCGTCCCTCCGCGGTCGCTTCCCTGCACGCGGGCGGCGCCGCACCCCAGGGGTATGCCCTCCTTCAGTTCTCGCAACTGCCGACGCCACAGCTCTTGCGGGCCTCGGGCGTGAAGCTGGTCAACTTTGTTTCCAGCACTGTCATCGTGGCCCGTCTCGGCGGTCGAAGCGATCTGTCCACGCTGCCCGGTCTGCTCTGGGTGGGGCGTCTGCAAGCCTCGGACAAGATCGCCGCGCGCGGGCTTGCGGCGCTGGGCGGCCCCGTCACCGTGGTGGTTGAAGCCTTTCCCGACGTTGCGGCCGATGAGCTGGAAGCCTTGATCACATCGTCCGGCGGGCAGGCCGAATCACGGCGCGCGCTACCCCCGTACATGCGGCTGCTGACCGCGCCGGCATCGGTTGTCGAGGCGCTGGCGGCGGATGCCCGGATCGCGTGGATCATGCCGGCCAACCCAGCGCTGATCGCCGGGCAGGCGGTGCACTTCTGCCCCGGCCCGCTGACGCCCTATGGGCCGCTGGCGAATTTCGCAACCAACGGTCCGGGTTGGGACGGGCCGGGACGCGGCAGCGCGAACCTGACCTATCATTTCGTCAACGGCACGCCCGACATCTCCGGCAACGGCGAACGAGGAGCGATCGAAAACGCGATGGCGGCCTGGAACGAGGTGGCGGCGATCAGCTTCACCGAAACTTCGACGCCCGATCGAAACCGGTCCATCGACATTCTTTGGGCCTCCGGAGAACACGGCGACGGGGGTCCCTTCGATGGCCCGTCGAATACCTTGGCGCATGCTTTTTTTCCGGCCCCTCCCAATCCGGAAAGCATCGCTGGCGACATGCACTTCGATGAGGCGGAGAACTGGAGCCTGGGCGGCAACATTCACATGTTCACGGTCGCACTTCATGAGTTGGGTCACGCGCTGGGGCTCGAACATTCCTCGGTCTCGGGCGCGGTGATGGAGCCGTTTTACAGCGGCCCGGTCAGCGGCCTGCACCCGGACGACATCGCCGGGATTCGCAGCCTGTATGCGAACGGAGGAGGTGGCGGCGGCGGTGAGGCGCCGGGGGTGGAGGACATCAGGCGTCTTGATGCCAGCCCGACCGGGGCAACGACCGTGCGCTTTACGGTCGTCTTCGATCAGGCCGTAACCGGTGTCGGCAGGAGCGACTTCTCGCTGACCACCAGCGGTGTCTCTGGCGCCAGCGTCACCAGTGTCGGCGGCAGTGGTGCGACCCGTACGGTGACCGTCAATACCGGCAGCGGCAGCGGCACTCTGCGACTGGATGTGGTTGACGACGACAGCATCGTGGCTGCGAACGGTGGACAACCGCTGGGGGGTGTCGGCAACGGCAACGGCGACTTTTCAGGCGGCGAGGTCTACACCCTCAACCGGGGCGGGCCGTCGCCTTCCGGCAGTTGCGAAGGTACGGCAGTGACCAATGGCTGCACCGTGAACGGGGCTGCCAACCGGCCCTGCCTGGGCACGTCGGGCAACGACACCATCATCGGCTCGGGCAATGGCGACGTGATCCAGGGAGGCCAGGGCACCGACACTCTTGAAGGCAGAGGGGGGGGCGACCGGATCTGTGGCGGCGACGGCAACGACACCCTGAAAGGCGGCGACGGCAGCGATGTTCTGTTCGGCGGCAAGGCCAGCGACCGCATCGAAGGCGGCAACGGCACCGACCAGTTGAACGGCAACGACGGTAACGACACCCTCAATGGCGGCAGCGGCAGCGACAACTGCCGGGGCGATGCCGGCAACGACACCGCCAGCGCTTGCGAAACCAGGAGCGGTATCCCTTGATCGCCATGCACGAGGTCTTGAACCTCATGACGATCCGCTGGCGACCCGTCGTGTGCCGCGTGCAACGTGCACTCAGCGTGGAAATCTTGGGACCGCAATCGGAAGCGGCGTTCTGGAGCGGGTTGAGGAAATTGCTGCCATAGAGCAGATGTCCCATCCACCCGCAACCGTTGATGTCGATCGACGCGGAGCTGCACGGGTGCTTCGTCTTCAGGGAAGGTCTGCATAGGTTCGATCCGGCTCGCAGGTCGGTTCAAGCCGAAGGCGGAACCGACGCTGCGCGCTCGATGGAGGGCGCCCGTCGGGTCCGCCCGCGAAAAGCAGGCGGGCTTGACCCGACCTACCCAATGAATTCAGACCTGTGCAGAGAGTCCTCAGGGCGCCGGCCATACCGAACAGATTCAGGAAGGCGCCGAAGTTCCACGCCACCGAGTTGCGCGATGATCGGACGTAGCCGGTGGCCGATGTCATCCAGGGCTTCGTCCCAAGTCACGCGCTCGAAGCGGCAGTCGTCCATTCTGTCGAGCGGATGAAACAGCCGGTCCGGATCGTCCCGTAATGCAGCCTCACTGTGTTCGCACAGGCGCTTAGATCGACATGTGCTTCGACGAATCGATACCCAGGTCTTCCATGACCTTCATGGCGGTGGCACGACCGCCGCCGGTGACGGCGCCGCCCGGATGCATGAAGGGCCCGGTGAGATAGAGACCGTCGGCACCCGGCACGGCGTACTGCGCAAGACGCGGCGTGGGGCGTCGGCCGAGCAACTGGTGCTGGAACATGCCGATGCCCATGAAGTCGCCGTTGGAGAAGGACGGCGACCATTCGTTCTGGTCGGCTGGGGATTCGGACATTCCGGCAATGATGTTCTCCGGCCCCATGTTCGTCGTGTACTTGCGGTACTCCTGCATCATCCATTCGCGTGCGCGCTCGGCGGCTTCGTGCGTCCAGCCGTTTGGCTTCAGAACCTTCGGCGCAAAGCTGAAGAAGTAGAGCGTGTGTTTGCCGGCGGGCGCGCGCGAGGGATCGTGCACCGTGAGGTGCGCGGCGATGGATGCGAGCTTGGTCGGCATGCGGCCATCGCTGACGTCGTTGAAGATCTGCTTGAGGTCTGCGAGGCGTGAAGGCACGGGCTGGACCAGCAGGGCGTCGTTGATCTCCGGGCACTTGTATTTCGGCGACTCGTGCAGCGCCCAGTGCGTCATCACGCCGCTGTGGCTGGACAGCTCGCAGCGACGGGCCTCATCGACCATGTCCGGATCGAGGCCATCGACCATGTCGCCGAGGTGGTGCGGGTGAATGGAGCCGATCACTGCTTTCTTCGCCAGGATCTGCTCGCCATCCGCAAGCTCGACACCCTTGGCCTTGCCGCCGAAGACGAGGATTTTCTTGACCCAGGTGTTGGTGCGGATCACGCCCCCGTGATGCTCGATGCATTGGCCGAGCGCGTCAGCAAACGCCTGCACGCCGCCGTAGACACCGGACTCTTCCTGCGTGTGGGCCACCGCCGTCGCGGTGTAGAACATCAGGCCCGTGCCGCGCGCCTCGGGATGCAGCAGGAAAATGCCCATCCACTTCATGAAGTGGATCTTGACTTTCTCGCTCTCGAACAACTCGTCGAACAGCGCCGAGCAACTCATCATCATGCCGCGCAGCAATTCCTGACCGAGCGGGCTCTGGTCGAGCATCATCGCGAACTGACCGTAGGGCACCGGCGGCTTGAACATCGCGGACTTCAGCAGCGGCGCCATCAGCACCACGCGATTGACGAAGGCACGATAGGTCTCGGCGTCCTTGTGCGAGAACTTCGAAATGGCCTCGCAGGTCTCGTCGAGCGACACGCAGGTGCTCATCCAAGTCTCGTCGTCGTAGACCGTGGCGATGGTCTTCTTCGGCGTGAAGAAGCGCAGGCCGAATTTCGATTTCAGGCCCAGCTCGTCGTCCTTGATCATCGGGTTGGCCATCACGATGATCAGGCCGGTCGCATGTGGCTCGTGCTTGAAGCCTGGCACCGTCAGCTCGCGGTTGACCAAGCCGCCGCCAATTACCGGATTCTTCTCCAGCACGCAGACGCTCATGCCGGCCTTGGCCATGTAGGCCGCCGCGGAGAGCGAGTTGGAACCGCCACCGGCAACGACCACGTCGTATTGCTTGCCCATCGGATGTCTCCTTCAGTTTGTTTTGCGTTTTGCGTGTGCTGCTGCTCAGGATCTGCGGAACAGGAAGGTCAGCAGAAAGAGCCAGAGCTGCCAGGGATGGATCAGCTTGAGCACGCTGCGCGCCTCCTGCGGCGTGAGCCGGCCCTTGACCGGCATGGCCCCCATCACGGTGCCGCGGAATTCGATGTTGTTGCCGTTGCGCTCGATGGTTTTGACTTCCATCAGGATGGAGCCATCGGTGTTGAAGATCTTCACGTCTTGTCGTCCGGGTTACGGGTGGCAGCGGCACCAACATGCTGACATGTTAGCATCCCCTGCATACAGAAGCCGGGTCCACGCCCGCGCCGCAAAAACTCTAAGGAGAGTTCGACGTGATCCCGCGAACGCTGTTTGCCGCCGAGCACGAAGTCTTTCGCGACACGGTCCGCCGCTTCTTCGCGGACGAGGTGATGCCTCACCACGAGCGCTGGGAGGAGCAGGGTCATGTCGATCGCAGCCTGTGGACGCGCGCCGGTGAACTGGGCCTGCTGTGCATGGCCATTCCGGAGGAATATGGCGGCAGCGGCGCAGACCGACGCTTCAGCATCGTGCTGATGGAAGAGAAGGCCTACATCGGCGCGACGGCGATGGGGTTCGAGATCCATTCCGACGTCATCGCCAGCTACATCTATCACTTCGGTACCGAAGCACAGAAACAGCAGTGGCTGCCAAAGATGGCCTCGGGCGAAGCGGTGGGCGCGGTGGCGATGACCGAGCCCAGCGGCGGTTCGGACCTCCAGGCGATCAGGACCCGGGCCGTCGCCGACGGCGATGACTACGTGATCAATGGCTCGAAGATCTTCATCACCAACGGATACCTCGGCGACATCTTCGTGGTTGTTGCCAGGACCGGCGACAGCGGGGAGGGCAAGCGCGACATCTCGCTGATTCTCGTGGAGAGGGACCGGGCCGGATTCACCCGTGGCAAGCCGCTCAAGAAGGTGGGGCTCAAGGGGCAGGATACTTGCGAGCTGTTCTTCGAGAACGTCCGCGTGCCGCGCAGCAATCTGCTGGGCGGTCTCGAGGGCGCGGGCTTCAAGCAGTTGATGCAGGAACTGGCCTGGGAGCGGCTCACCGTGGCGATCCAGGCCATCGCCGGGGCGCGACGCGCGTTCGACACCACGCTCGAATACGTGCGTAACCGCAAGGTGTTTGGCAAGACCGTGGAGTCCTACCAGAACTCGCGCTTCAAGCTCGCCGAGATGAAGGCCGAGATCAGCATTGGCCAGGTGTTCATTGATCGCTGCGTGGAACTGGCGCTGACGAAGCAGTTGGCTCCGGAGGCCTCTGCCACCGCGAAATATTGGGCCACCGACCTGCACTGCAAGGTGGTGGACGAGTGCCTGCAACTTCATGGCGGTTACGGCTACATGATGGAGTACCCAATCGCCCATGCCTTCATCGACTCGCGCGCGAGCCGCATCTATCTCGGCACCAACGAGATCATGAAGGAAATCATCGGGCGTTCGCTGTAGCGCATGGCCATGCCGTCCGAACGAAACAACACTCCCTTGGATCCCACCGGCGCAGCCGAGTGGATCCGTCGCCGGATGCTCCGTGATTCCGCGCGGCCCGCGCTGAGCTTCGAAAGGGAAACGCTGAGCTACGGCGCCATGCAGCAGCGCATCGAGCGTCTGTCCGCCGTGCTGGCAGCGGGAGGCTTGTGCGCGGATGATCGCGTGGCCTTCCTCGGCATCAATCATTCGCTCATTCCGATCACGCTGTTTGCGGCCGCCCGCCTCGGTGCCATCTTCGTGCCGCTGAACTTCGTAGGCCGTCATGCCCCTGGAGTCGATTGTTAGCAACATGCTGACATGTTAGCGTGCGCGTGCCGCCAGGACGGCATCGTGTAACGATGTCCGGACGAGGCAAAACGTTCGCAACAGATGTTGTGGGGGAGAGATGATCAAAGTCACCGAACTGGGTTACCTGGGACTGAATGTTTCGGACGCGAAAGCCTGGCGTGCCTACGCTGCTGAGTGCGTCGGCTTCGAAGTGCTCGACGAAGGCGAGGCCGACCGCTTCTACCTGCGCATGGACAACTGGCATCACCGCTTCGTCATGCACGTCGGCCAGCAGGATGATCTGGCCTACATGGGCTGGCGCGTCGCGGATGCGGAATCGCTGCAGAAGATGGAACAGCAACTCCAGGAAGCACGTGTGCCCTATTGCGTGGGGACCTCGGAAGAGGCCGCGGAGCGCCACGTGCTCGGCCTGCTGAAGCTGCACGACCCCTCCGGCATACCGACCGAGATCTTCTACGGCCCGCGAGTGGACATGCATCTGCCCTTTCATCCGGGGCGTCGCATGCACGGCCGGTTTCTCACAGGCGACCAGGGCCTCGGGCATTGCCTGATCCAGTCCAAAGATCCAGTCGCGAGCTACCGCTTTTATGGTCTGCTGGGGCTGACCGGCTCGGTCGAGTACCACCTGCAGACGCCGGTGGGCGTGGCCAAGCCGATCTTCATGCACTGCAACGATCGCCAGCATTCGGTCGCTTTCGGTATTCCGAGCGAGAAGATGCTGAACCACATGATGCTCGAGTACGCCGACCTGAATGACCTGGGCATGGCGCACGACATCGTGCGCAAGGGCGGCATCCCGGTGGCCCTGCAACTCGGCAAGCACTCCAATGATCAGGCGCTCACGTTCTACTCGGCGACGCCATCCGGCTGGCTGATGGAGCTCGGCTGGGGCGCATGCAAATCCAGCGCGCAGCAGCAGTACCACGTGCTGGATGTTTTCGGCCACGGCATGGAAGCCGCCGGAATGGGGCTGGATCTGAAGCTCTAACGTGAATCTCGCGAAGCGAGCGGTGGGGTGAGGGCGGTCATGCGCGTGAGAAGATTTATGTTCCGGGGCGGCGCTTTGCGCGCATGACCGAGGCCGTCGCAGCAGAAGCACAGGAGATTCCGATGTTCGACTATCTACGCTACTACCTCTCACCGGCGACGCTGCTGTTCGGCGTCGCCGGTCTGTATCTCGGCGACGGATATGTTTGGATGGGTCTCGCCACGCTGCCGATTCTCGCCATCGGCGACACGGTGCTGCCGCGTGATCTGGCCGAGCGCCGCATGAGCAACGAAACGCTCGCCTTCATCCCGGTGCTGATGTCCTGCGTGCTCGCCTTCGTCTGCTTCGCACTGCTGGCTTTTCAGGTTGGCACCGGGTCGCTCGGCGCGCTCAATACCGTCGGCGCGGTGGTGTCCACCGGCTGGATCGGCACTATCGTCGGCATCCCCGCCTTCCACGAACTGTTTCACCGCCGCACGACCTACCTGCGCTATCTCGGCCTGGTTCTGCAGGTGATGTATGGCGACCCCACGCGCGATATCGCGCACGTCGTGGGGCATCACATCGACGTCGGCACGCGCAAGGACACGGACACCGCCTGGCGCGGCGAGACGCTGTACAGCTTCGGTTTCCGCGCGGCGCGCGGCAGTTTCATGACCGGCCTGGAAATGGAGGGCGATGCGCTGCAGAAGCGCGGCCTGTCGCGCTGGGCTATCCAGCACCGGCTGTGGCGCGCGCTTGCGGGGTACCTGGCGTTTCTCGGTGTCATGTACCTGTTCGGAGGCTGGGCGGGTGCGCTCGCCGCCTTCGGCGCGACCACCATCGCACGGTTCCTGCTGGAGAGTTTCAACTACTTCCAGCACTACGGGCAGGTGAGAGTCGAGGGCTCGCCGATCCTGAAGCACCATGTCTGGAATCACTTCGGCCGGCTCAGCCGCGCGATGACCTTCGAGATCACGAATCACTCAGGTCATCACCTGAATTCCTACGCGCCGTACTACGAGCTGAAACCGGATCGCGACTCGGTGATGCTGCCGAGCGTATTCATCTGCTTCATGTCCGCCCTGGTGCCGCCGGTCTGGCATCGGCTGATCATCATGCCGGCGCTGAAGGAGTGGGATCTCAAGCACGCGAACGCGGAGGAGCGGGAGTTGGCGCGCGCGCAGAACCGCGCCGCGGGTTGGCCGGATTGGTTTGCCCCTCGTGCTTCGAACGAAGGTGTGCGTGTCCACGCCTGAGAAGAGGGAAGGGGCGGACTTCCGGGCAGCTACGACGACGCATAATTTTCGACACCTTGCAAACCGTCGTCATTCCTCTAATCGGAACGATTCCCGCGAAGGCGGGAATACAGTCTCGCCGGCCAAACGGACGTTCGATTTGCGGACGAAAACTGGATTCGGTTTGGCTTGGTCGGGGACTCGGTTGGGTTTACGTGGGAGTGCCTCAAGGGCACTCCCACGCTGGGACCCCACCGTTGAGTCAGTCCCCGATAGGCCAAACCGCCAGCGCGAGCACGACGTTGTCTTTAAATTGATCGGCCGCCAGCTGGCGAAGTCTCTCATCAGTCTCTCTCAAACCAGGTGACGCGCGACCTGGCACACCCCGTCTGTTCAAGAACCCGAAGCTATATGAATCGCATAAGCGGCCTGTTAGTGCTGACCCTCGTCCTGGCTGTGTGGGAGGCGCGCGCCGGAAACGGCCTGAACGACTCCGGATATGGCTCGGAATCTGCCGGCCTCGCGGGCACCGATCTGGCGGTGGCGCGTGACACCGCGGCAACCAACACCAATCCCGCAGGCTTGACCCAGATCAGGAATCGAAAGCTGGACCTGCTGGCCGAACCCTTCGCCTACGCGGGACAACGCCACAGGGACCAGATCGGCAACGACACGGGCCCCGACAATCTGCTGGGCCTGATTCTCGGCGGTGGCTACGCGCAGCGGATCAAGGACACGAATGTCGTGGTCGGCGCGGGCCTGTTCGCGCAGGGCGGGATCGGCTTCGTCTACGAGAATTTCGATACGCAGCTCGGTGAGCGCGACACGCTTTCCGGCCTTTCGGGTTCATTCAAGCTCGCACCTGGATTCGCATGGGCCGTCAACGAGCGCTGGAGCATCGGCGCCACCTTGGGCATTCTCTATTCCAGTTCGCGCCAGAAGATTTTGCCGAACACCTCGACCCCCGATTTTTCCGGCTACCGCGTCGATGGACTGCGCGGCGTCTCCGTCAACGCAAAAGTCGGCGTGCAGTACCGGCCCTCGCCGGACTGGGTTCTTGCCGCGGCCTACACCAGCAGGGCGCCCATTCGCCTGAGGAGCGGAACGGTGCGGGTCAACAACAGCGGCTCCGGTGGCGGCACCGTGGACTATCGCAGCGCACGGCAGACCGGCCTCTCGTTTGCGCAGGAAGTGGGCGTCGGCGCCCTGTACCGGGTCAATCCTCGCTGGTCCCTGGTCGGCGAGTTCAACTGGCTGGACTGGTCCGCCGCTGTCAGCTCGGTCCGTCTTTCGGCAAGCAATCCCGATGATCCGGACGCGGACCCGGAGTTCGTTCGCGAGACCCCGCTTGACTGGCGAGATCAGTACCTGATTTCCGTCGGCTCCCTGTACCAGTGGACGCCTGCGACCGAGCTTCGCGCGGGCTTCAGCCACGCTCGCAACCCGATTCCAAAGAGCAGCTTGAGTCCAACCTTCGCTGCCATCGCCGAGAGTTCGATCACCGCCGGCATCGCCCAGGACTTGAACCCGAACTGGACCGTGGCCGCGACGGCTCTCTATCAGCCGCCGGTCACGGTCAAGTACGACAGCCCGCTGACCGGTCCGTCTTCGGAACGCTGGGGCGTCACCGGCTTTTACATCACGCTCAGCCGAAACTGGTAGCCGGCGACACGGCGAGTTCAACGTCAGCCAGGTGGTCGGGATCGACGGCGGGTACGGCGCCTGAGCGTCATGTCGCGCAGACATCCTGGCGACCGCTCAGGTAGGTCGGGTGTAGGTCGGGTGTAGGTCGGGTCAAGCCCGCGTGCTGTTCGCGGGCGGACCCGACGGTCGCTCTTTGGCAAGGGCGCGCAGCGTCGGTTCCGCCTTCGGCTTGAACCGACCTACAACCGACCTAGGAGCCGGATCGAACCGGTGCAGCCTTTCCTCGGCAACGCTACCGTTGCATACGCAGTTGTTCAGGTCGCGATTCCCTCGAAAGCGACAAATGAATATGCTTTGCAGCCCATGTCTCTCATGACGTTCCATCCTGTTCCAGCGAGACCGACGGCAGCCGCCGGGGTGGAGCGCGCGGGCGCTCTCGATGCCGACTGGTTGCGCCAGGCGCATCGACGCCTGAGCCAGACACTTCCGCCGGATTCGCCCTACCACGCCGCCGGACGGGAGAGTTTCTTTGCCGCGGCGGCCGAGTTGTTGCGCGGTGCGAGACAGACCTCACCCGAGGATTCGGCGATGCAAGCTTGGCTGCGTCAATCCAGCCACTCTTGAACGCTCCGGACGCCGTACTGCAGATCGCAGGGCTTGCGCCCTGCCTGATCGTCAACCCGAAAAGCTTCCGCGCATCCCGCGGCGACCTGGCCGCGCGGGCGGTGGCGCTGGCCACGGCGTATGGTGCGGAGGTGATCCAGGCCCACCGGCCGGTGTCCATCATCGCCGCGCTCGACCGGGTACTGAAGCTCGGGAGCCGGCGGATGATCGTGCTGTCCGGCGACGGTACGATGCAGGCCATGATCGATCACCTGGCCGGGCTGCCGCCTGGATCGCCCATGCCGCAATTGCTGCTGCTGGGCGGCGGCCGGTCCAACCTGATCCCGGCCGATTTCGGTGGGCGCGGCAAGCTTTTGAACAAGCTCGAATCGGCGCTGAGGCGCTGCCGCGACGGCGCCACCTTCAAGGTCGAAGAGCGGTTCACACTGAGCATCGAGCAGTCGCCGGCTCCACCGAGGCGGGGATTCTTCATGGCTGCGGGCGTGATCGACGACGCCGTCCGCGCCTGTCGCCAGCATCGCAACAGCGGTAGCGGGTGGCTGCGCAAGGGCCATCTCAGTACCGCCTGGTATTTGCTGAAGCAGGCGATCCTGGCCTTGGCGGGGCGCAGTCCGCTGAGCTGCTCGACCCTGGACATCGACGCGCCCAGCTGCGGACGCTTGCAGGGTCCCAGTCGCGTACTGATCGCAAGCACCCTGCTGCACCGCGAGGGCTGGTTCAATCCCTATGCAGACCGCGGCGTGGGTCCGTTGCGGGTCACCGCGGTGGCGCGCAGCGCGCCGGGCTTCTGGCGATCGCTGCCGCGAATCCTGTTGGGTCGATTCACCCGGCGGTTGAACCTGGAACGGGGATATCTCAGCGGGCGCTGCGATCAGGTCACCGTGCTCGGCATGACCGGCTACTCGCTGGACGGCGAGGCGTTCGACACCGATCCGACCCGCCCGGTGGTGATCCGCACCGGGCCGCGCATGAGCTTTCTGCGGTCATGAGCCCGAGATCCGCGCCGACGCTGATCTCGGCGCAAGCCCGCGGTGCGATGCCGATGCTGGCCGCCTTCGTGCGCGCCTATCCGGGACGCAGCGCTTCGGCCCTGATCGCCGTGTTTGCGGCCGGACTGCTCGACGGTCTGGGACTGTCGATGCTGCTGTCGATGCTGACCCTGGCGACCGGGGGAGCCAAGGGCGATCCCTCGCTTCCGGAACGCATCGCGCTGCGTCTGGTGGATGTCTTTGGCCTGCAACCGACGGCGCTGAATCTGCTGATCCTGGCCACCGTGCTGATCGCGCTCAAGGCCGCGCTCTCCTTGCTGGCCAATCGGCAGGTGGGGTACACGGTGGCCTTCATCGCCACCGAACTGCGGCTGGCGCTGATCCGGGCGGTGATGAACGCGCGCTGGCGCCACTATCTCCAGCAGTCGGTCGGCCGCCTGTCCAACGCCGTCGCCACCGAGGCGCAACGGGCTTCGGAGTCCTTTCAAAGCGGCGCCGAAATGGCGGCGATGGTGCTCAATTCATTCATCTATCTCGGCATCGCGCTATCGATCTCGCTGGAGGCGGGGATCGCGACCGCCGTGGCCGGCGCGGTGCTGCTGATCCTGCTGCGGACCCTGATCCGCACCTCGCGCCGCGCCGGCCAGCACCAGACCGAGCTGCTCAAGTCGATGCTGTCGGTGATCACCGGCCAGTTGTCTGCCGCCAAGCCGCTCAAGGCGATGGCGCGCGAGGACCATGTCGATGCCCTGTTGTCGGACCAGACACGCCAGCTCAAGAGGGCCCTGCGTCGCCAGGTCATCGCCAAGGAGTCGCTCACCGCGCTGCAGGAGCCGCTGCTGGCGATCATGGTCGGCGCCGGTTTTTTCCTCAGCCTGACCGTTCTCGAGATGCCGATGGCGGCGGTGCTGGTGATGCTGTTCCTGCTCGCGCGCGTGGTGAGTTATCTGTCCAAGGCGCAGCGCGCCTACCAGCAGGTGGCGGTGCGCGAGAGCGCGTACTGGTCGATCGTGCAGGCGATCGAGGCCGCGCGCGAACAGCGCGAACCCACCGGCGGCGAGCGCCGGGTCGAACTCGCGCAGGACATCCGTTTCGAGGGCGTCAGTTTCAGCCACGATGGCGGGCGCGCCACGCTGGATCGCCAGTCCTTCGTGGTGCCCGCGCTGGAGTTGACCGTCATCATCGGCCCCTCGGGCGCCGGCAAGACCACCTTGCTCGACCTCGTGGTGGGCCTGCTGCAACCGGAGGCGGGCCGCATCCTGATCGACGACGTGCCCCTGATCGAGCTGAACCTGCGGGAGTGGCGCCGCCAGATCGGTTATGTGCCGCAGGAATCGGTGATGGTGGACGAGTCGGTCACGCACAACCTGACCCTGGGCGAAGACATTCCGGAAGTCGAGATCCGTGAAGCGCTGCGGGCCGCCGATGCGCTCGACTTCGTCGAAGCGATGCCCGAGGGTCTGGCCACCCGCGTGGGCGAGGGCGGCTCGCGGCTGTCGGGCGGGCAGCGTCAACGGCTCGCCATTGCGCGCGCGCTTATTCACAAGCCGCGCCTGCTGATCCTGGACGAGGCGACCAGCAATCTGGACGCCGAAGCGCAGGCCGCCGTGGTCGAGACGGTGTGCCATCTCAAGGGCAGGCTGACGATTCTCGCGGTGGCGCACCAGGACCGGCTGATCCAGGTTGCGGATCGCCTGTACCGATTGTCGGAGGGCCAACTCGGTGTAGTCGAGACGCGGGCTTCGGAGCGCGTCGCGGCGCATGGTTGAGCAGATTCAGGTCTGATGACCTCCCCTTCGCTGGGTCTCCGGTTGCGCCGCAAGCGCCGCCGTCTGATGTTCCTGGCGATCCGCCTGCTGGGCCGCGCCGCCGGCTTCAGGCGTGCGCGCCTGTGGGGTCGGCTGATCGGTGAGCTCCAGTTTCGCCTGGGCTGGCGCACGGCGGCGCGTTGCGCCGGCGACATGGCGCAGGTTCTTGGTCGTCCAGCGGGTGACCCGGTGGTGAAAGCCCAGTTGCGATCGGCCTACCACCTCAATACCGCGGCGGTGCTGGAAGTGCTGGCGATGTTTGATCGCCACCAGGACGAACGCATGCTCGCCGCGCACTGCGAGGTGCAGGGCCTGGAGCATGTGCAGGCGGCGCTGGCCGGCGGCCGCGGCGCGATCCTGCTCGGCACGCACTCTGGCAACGGGCTCCTGCTCGCAGTGCGCCTGGCGGGTTCAGGCTTGCCGGTGAGCGTGGTCTACCGCCAGTCCCGGATGATGTCGGAGGATCTGTTCGAGCACGGCCTGGCGCTGTATGGAA
The DNA here is from genome assembly GCA_052387695.1 of Panacagrimonas sp. Lineage (GTDB taxonomy): Bacteria > Pseudomonadota > Gammaproteobacteria > Nevskiales > Nevskiaceae > Panacagrimonas. The sequence continues at coordinate 35,910 of JBQTIX010000024.1, forward strand.
TCGAACCGATCTGCGCCAACGCCGGCATCAAGGCCTACGGCCGCATGCTCGGCGCGCTGCGGCAAAACCGGGTCGTGTTCCTGATGCTGGACCAGGGCGTCAAGGCCGCGCAGGACGGCGTGCTCGTGCGCTTTCTGGGTAAGGACATGCCGATGCCGGCGGGACCGGCGCAACTCGCGCGGCATTCGCGCGCGCCGGTCCTGCCGGTCGCGACCGCCGCCGCCGATCCGGTCTGGCGTTTCGATATCGAGCCGCCGGTGCTGCGAGTGACCGGGGCCTCGCTCGAATCCGATCTGGAAACCCTGCTACGGGTGTCGGAGCGCCAGGTGCTGCGCTACCCGCAGCTGTGGAGCTGGCACCATCGGCGTTGGCGCAAGTTCCCCGTGGCGCCGGGTTTGCAATCGCAGCCGGGAGAAGAAAGCCAGAAAAGCTGATAACGCCTGCACCACCCGATCTGAGCCGCACATCGGCCTGAAGCCCGGCTGGCGACCGATGTGGATCAAGCTTTGCAAATCTTTTGTGGAATGGAATCTCGCCCCACCGGTGGCGAGCAGCGGAGAGCGATCTTGGCGGTGGCGGTGCGCGTGGCTGCGGTGTGGCTCCTGCTGGCGGGCGTTCAACTCGCGGCCGCCGAGGAACGGCCGCTGATCCGCGAGATCGCATACGAGGGCAACGCCATCACCGAGCCGCTGACGATGCAGCGCGAACTGGTGATCGCCGTCGGCGACCCCGCCGATCCGAACCGGATCGAGCGCAGCCGCCAGGCGATCCAGGACTTGGGCCTGTTCCGCGAGGTCACAGTTCGCGAGGAGCCGATCAACGACGACGGCGTGCGCCTCGTGTTCACCTTGCGCGAGAAGTGGTACGTCATTCCGTTGCCGCGAGTGGAGGCCAATTCCGACGGCGATACCGGCTACGGCGGGCAACTGCGTTGGAACAATCTCTGGGGCCTCAACCACCGGCTGGAGCTGCTCGCGGTGCAGCGCGATTTCAAGCGCGAGGACAAGGACAGCTCCACCAATTTCTTTACCAACTACAACATCCCCTTCCTCGGCCAGTCGCGCAACGCGCTGAACATCTCGGCCAGCTACAACGAGCAGGACTCGACCAGTGAGGAGGGCTTCAATTACCGCGAGCGCAGCCAGCGCCTCGCCTTCGTCTTCTCCCGCGCGCTGACCGACGGTCCGGCCTCGCAGGGCTGGAAAGCCGGCGGCGGACTGGCCTGGCAGGATCAGCAGGCGTTTGGGGACAACGCCCCCGCCACGTTCGGGACGGCTATCGGCCCGGTCGCCAGCCTGTCCTTCAACGATCTGCACGATCACCTCTACAGCGAAACCGGCGAGAGTTTTGCCACCTCGGTCGCGCTGGCCGTTGACGGGCTGGGGTCCGATTACGGCTACGTCTCGCATTTCACCCGCTACCACTACGAGCGGGCCGTCGGCAGGCGCGATCACCAGACCTTGCGGGCGGCGGTGGAACTGGGCGGCTATCACGGTGGTCCGTCCTCGCGCGACCCGGATGCCTTCGAGTTCGGCGGCTCGACCAAGCTGCGCGGGTACGACCGCGAAATCATCGACGGGGATATCGCCTACTACGCCTCGCTCGACTACCTGCGGCCGCTCAACTGGAACTGGCTGCGTGGGCTGGCGACCCTGGAAGTGGGCAGCGCGCTCAACGAGATCGATCATCCCGGCGGACGCCTGCTCTACGCCTCGGTCGGCGCGGGTCTGACCTTCCGGGTGACCTGGCTGGTCAATGTCAATTTCGAGATCGGGGTGGCGTACCCGCTCGTCGAGGGCGACGGCCTGCGCTTCTTTGCGCGGGCGCTTTGACGCCGAAAGCTTGCTGAAAGCTTGGCGAAAGGGCCTTGAAAGCTCGCGTGCCTAGCATGGCCGGATGTCGCGAACATCCATCGATGCACGTTTCAAACCCCGATGCACAGAGGCCGGCAGGTGCTGATCGACCTGAAGACGGACCCGCACTGGGGGGGCTGGGCGGATGTCGCCGATATCTGCATCGTCGGCGCCGGGGCTGCCGGCATCACCCTGGTCCGCCGGCTGATGGGACGCGGCAGGAAAATCGTGCTCCTCGAATCCGGCGGGATGGACTACGAGCCCGATATCGCAGCCTTGAACGCCGGTCGCAGCAGCGGGATGCCGTATTACGACCTGGAAGACGCGCGGCTCCGATTGTTCGGCGGCACCGCGGCCATATGGGGTGGACGTTGCGCGGAGCTGGACGAAATCGATTTCGAGCCCCGCGACTGGGTGCACCACAGCGGCTGGCCTTTCCGCAAGACGGCGCTGGCTCCTTACTACGACGAGGCGCGCCGGCATCTGCAACTGGAAAGCCGCACGCCGGACGACCGAACCTTGCGTGAGCTTGGCGTGCACCCCTCGCTGTTCGGCGAGGGTGTCCTGACCCCCGCCATCTGGCAGTTCGATGACTGCTGGGACCGCTTCGGCCTGGCCGCCAATGCCGACGTGCATCGACATCCCGATGTGACGGTGCTGCTGCACGCCTCGGTCACCGAATTGAATCTGAACGAGTCGGGATCGGCGGTGGAAAGCGTGGACGTCGCTCAGCTCGCGGGCGACCGAGGCGTTTTTCGAGGTCGTGTCCGGGCCAGGGTCTTCGTGCTCGCCGCTGGCGGGCTGGAGAACCCGCGGTTGCTGCTGGCCTCGCGTTCCCGTTCGCCCCATGGGGTCGGCAACCAGCACGACGTCGTCGGTCGCTATTTCATGGAGCATCCGCATGCCCGCGGTGGGCAGCTCCATATTGACCGGCTCTGGGACGTGCTGCGTGCGTTCGGTTCATCCCACTCGATCGGGGGCATGCGTCATGCCGCCTGTCTGCGGCCCGCGGATGGCTTGCAACGCGAGCACCGCATTCTCAACAGCTCGTTCGTGCCCAGGGTGCGAGCGCATCCGCAGGCACGCAGCAGCGTCTCCACCCGGCTCTATCAGTCGCTCAAGGACCGAACGGCTCCCACCCACAGCAACCGGATGCTCTGGCGCATGACCCGGAGCGCGAAGCGCTGGCTGCACCGGGTTCACGATCCGCTGAAGCCCTGGCTGAACGTGCGCCTCGAACGACAGGGGTTGTACCTGTCGATGCGAGCGGAGCAGGCGCCCAATCCCGACAGCCGGGTGAGAATCACGCGGGACCGGGATGCCCTGGGGGTCCCGCGAATCGAACTCGACTGGCGCCTCAGCGAGATCGACAAGCGCACCCTAAGGGTCCTGGTGTGCGAACTCGATGCCCAGTTGCGCCGGCAGGGCACTGGCAGCGTGGAACCCGCGCCGTGGCTGCTGGCGCCGGACGCCAGCTGGGAGAACGATCCACTGATCAGCCATCACCCGATCGGCGGCTACCACCATATGGGCACCACGCGCATGGCCGTGGACGCCCGGCGTGGCGTGGTGGACGCCCATTGCCGGGTTCACGGAGTTGCCAATCTGTTCATTGCCGGCAGCTCGGTCTTCCCCACGTCCGGCTGGGCCAATCCGACCTTGACCATCCTGGCGCTGTGCTTGCGCCTTGGCGATTATCTTCAGGACGCGCTCGGCCGGCTGCCGCTGGCAGAACAAGGCATCGCCGCGCCGACGGCAGAATCCAGCGCGGTCTGACCGCGGAAAAACGGCGTGCCCGGCCGCAGGCTTTATCGGATCAGATACCGGGAAAGAGCAGCCGCGCTCTGAGCCCTCGACCGGTCGGGCCGTCTTCGAGGACCAGATCGCCCTTGTGCAAGCGGGCGATCTCATGCGCGATGGGCAGCCCCAGCCCGCTGCCCTCGCCGTGTCCGCCACGCACGAAGCGTCGCAGCATCTGCGGCCGCAACTCCGGCACGATGCCCGGTCCATCGTCCTCGACGTCGATGCCGGGGGATGGCGATGCGCTGACTCGCAGATGGATGCCGCCCGTGCCGGAGTGGTACTTGATGGCGTTGTCGAGCAGGTTGCTGATCGCCTCGCGCAGCAGATCGGCGTCGCCCTCGACCCAGATGGGTGCGTTTTCAGATTCGGACGAGAAGTGCATGTCAAGTCCGCGCGCCAGTGCCCGCGGCGCCCACTCGGCGCCGGTGGCGTGAACCAGGGACAGCAGATCGACTTTCGCAAACGGCTTTGCCGCGCCGCTGTCCGGCTCGGCTCGTGCCAGCGAAAGCAATTGATTGGACAGGCGCGCCGCACGATCGGTGGAGTTGCGCAACGAAACCAGCAGCGGCCTGGCTTCCTCCAGGCTGCTTTCCCGTCCCAGCTCCTCCACCTGGAGTTTGATGGCCGTCAGGGGGGTTCTCAGTTGGTGTGCCGCTTCGGCGATGAATCGGCGCTGGGCCGACAACGCCAATTCCAGCCGGGACAGCAGATCGTTCAGCGCACCGGTCAGGGGCCGGACCTCGGCGGGGACGCCCTGCTCGGGTATCGGTGACAACTGGCGATGACTGCGCGCCTGCAGGCGCCCGGCGATGGTCCGCAGCGGCGCAAGGCCATGGCCGACCGCGCGACGGATGGCGGCGCCAGCGACCACGATCAGCACGAGCTGCGGGACCAGGGTGCTGAGCAGGATCGCGCGCGCCAGGCTGTGGCGCTTGCGGGTGGTCTCGGCCACTTCGACCGTGACGGTTTCGCCAAAATCCTCGGCCGGAAGGTCCAGTGCGGCGATGCGAACTTCCTCACCGTCCACCGTTCCGTCGTATAGCCGCGCGCCACGGTATTCGTCGACGTCTCCCGTCATCGCGGGGATGTCGGTCCGGCCGACGATCAGGCCCTTGCGCGCGCCCGAAATCCGGAAGTAGGTCTTGTCGCTCACGTCCCACTCGAACAGGCGCTGCGTGGCGGGCGGCATGTCCACGAAGGGGCCGTTGGCGGTGCGGTCGACTTCCAGCGCGAGCGAGCTGACCGAATCGAACAGCCAGCCGTCGTAGACCGTGTCCGCAAAATACTGGGCAAGTCCGTAGGAGGCCGCGCCGCCGATCAGGAACAACACGGCCAGCGGGCCGATCAGAGCGACCAACAGGCGGCCGCGCAAGCTGTGGATCGGCTCGCGGTCCTCAGCTTGCACTATCGACCTGAAGCAGATACCCGAAGCCGCGCAGGGTCCGGATGGTGCAGCCGGAATGTTCGATCTTGCGGCGGACACGGTGCACGTAAAGTTCCACCGCACTCTCGGAGAGTTCTGCGTCCCAGCCGCTGACCTGCTCCAGCAACTGGCGCTTGCTCACCACCCTGCCGTGCCGCAACAACAGGCATTCGAGAACCGCAAACTCGCGGGGCACCAACTCCGCCGCCTTCGCGCCGATGAACACCTGGCGCTCGGCCAGCGACAGGCGCAGATTGCCGATGTGGATGTCGTCGCCGCGGCGCGCGATGGCGCGGCGGGTCACGGCGCGGATCCGGGCTTCCAGTTCGCCGAGATCGAAGGGCTTGGCGATGTAGTCGTCGGCGCCCAGATCGAGACCCAGAACGCGGTCCGCGGTGTCGTCACGGGCACTGAGGATGACGACCGGCGTCTGCCGTTTCTGACGTCGTAGTTCGCGCAGCACCTGGGTCCCGTCCAGGTCCGGAAGTCCCAGGTCCAGGATGACGCAGTCGTAGTCCGCCTCACCCAGCGCGATCAAGGCCGAGCGGCCGTCCCGGCTGACATCGACCGCATTGCCGCCACGGCGCAGGGAGCGCTGCAGGCCCAAGGCAATCGGCGGATCGTCTTCGACGACGAGCAATCTCATACAGCACAGTCGCACGGATGGGCCGAAGAGCTTAGCACCGCGTCCCGTTCCGGCCGGCAAAGCAGCGCAAGGACCCGATCCGCCACCGCTACCGGAAAGCGGCGGCCTGGGATGGGCCCGCTCCGGGGTTGTGTCGCAGACTCACGATGCCAGGGTGTAGTGCATCAGTTTGAAATCCATTCGCACCGAGTGGTAGCGCCGCGACAGCGGCGCTGATTGCGCAGCAATGCTGCGTATCGAGGTGCCGGGCGTGCCCTCGATACGCGACGCTTCCCTCGGGACGCCCGCTGCGCGGCTACTCGGGACGAACGGGGTTCTGGAATTCAAACTGATGCGCTACCTGCCAGGGACGACGCATGACAGGCAGCCGCAGGAAATGGGAAGCTCGTTCGCATCGCTACCTTCTTCTCGCCGCTTGACGAGTCCGTCCCTGTCAATGCCACTTCCTGGCGCGCCCCCGCAACGTACACAGCTCCCTCGTGGGGGCGCCGCCGTCTCCGCGTCGGCGCCGCTGGCTGCCATCACCGGCGCGGCCGGCTTCATCGGCCGGCATCTCGTGCAAGCCCTGGCGCAATCCGGCTGGCGCGTGCGCCTGCTGCTGCGGCGCGATCCGGTGATCGAGGAATGGAAGGATCTGCGGCCGGAAATCGTCCCGGGTGCTCTCGGCGACGCGCTGGCGCTGGAGCGCCTGGTCGGCGGTGCCGACGCCGTGATCCACGTCGCCGGGCTGATCAAGGCGGCGACACGGGGGCAGTTCTTCGAGGTCAATTGCGATGGTACCCGCGCTCTGGCCGGTCTGACTGCCCGGCTCGCGCCACAGGCGCATTTCGTCCTGGTTTCCAGCCTGGCCGCGCGCGAGCCGGCGCTATCGGACTACGCCGCCAGCAAGCGTGCGGGCGAGGACGCCGCGCGCGCGATCCTCGGCTCCGGCATGACGGTCCTGCGCCCGCCTGCTGTCTACGGTCCCGGCGACCGCGAAACGCTGCTGTTCTTTCAACTCGCGCGGCAACGCCTGGTGCCCCTGCTGGGATCCGCCGACGCGCGTGCGGCACTGATCCACGTGCACGATCTGGCCCGACTGATTACTGCCCTGGCCGGCTCGGCACCCGCGGGGCGCGTGCTCACGGCGGCCGATGCGCGTCCCCAGGGCTATGCCTGGGACGAGGTGCTTGGCGCCGCCGCGCGTGCGGTCGGCAACCCGGCACCGCGTTTCGTGCGTGCGCCGCTCGCCTTGCTGCGAACTGCGGCGTTGGTCGGTGACCTGGGGCGCCTGTTCGGTTCAGCCAACATGCTCAATTCACAAAAGCTGCGCGAACTCCGACACCCGGACTGGTCGGTCGCGCCGGGCGAGCTTGCGCAGGTTCCCGGCTGGACGCCGGAGTTCGATCTCGATGCCGGCTTCGCGGACGCCGTAGCCTGGTATCGGGCCGAGGGCTGGCTGGCGGTGTAGATCGGTTCAAGCCCGCGGCTTCATGCGGGCGGAACCGGCGTTGCCCCCGTCGGCTCCGTCTTCGGCATGAGCCGACCTGCCACGATCTTCCGTTTCCCCAGTCTGAGAGGGTGGATGCGCTTCGCTCATCCACTCTGCGGCCTGGCGCGGCGTAGGGTGGATACGCGAAGCGCATCCACCTGCGCCGACCGAGGGCGCCTGCACCGTCAGCGCAGCACGCCCAGCCTGCGCAGTCGGAAATAGATTCCGGGTGCTGCGAGGAGCGGAAAACGTCGCTGCCAGGGTGCCACCTCCAGCCTGACACCGGCGTGTCGTTCAACTTTCCAGACCACGTAGTCCATCGCGCCGTCGAAGGTCAGAGCAGCCTTGAGCAGGCGCAAAAGGTTCAGCATCTTGCCGAGCCGCCGACGCAGCGCCCAGCGCCGTGCCGCGACCAATCGTGCACGCGGGCTCAGGTGCGGCGCGAGCCTGCCGTCTTTCTCGGCATCGAACACGATCTCGGCGGCGTCCCACGCCGCCGGCAACAACTGCGCATAGCGCGGCGCATCGCGAGCGACCAGGTCGGCGCCGCGTTGAGTCTTTTCAACGCGCAACTCGGCGTCGTAGGTCCGCGAAAACAGGACCCGCCAGAAGGCCAGTGCATCGCCGCGTTCCGGTCCCAGCATGGCAGCCCAGCGCGCTGCGGTGGTCACGGCTTGCCGGATCATCGCCGCGACGGCGCTGCGATCACCCGTGGAGCGCGCCCAGGCGCAGGCGCAGGGCTGCGAGAAGCGCGCCCACAGAGTGGTGTCGAGCGCGTCGGCCGACATGCCCGCGTGGAACTGGTCGAGGCTCATCACCGCGTACTTGGCGCGCAGCACCTGGCCGGAGACGCTGCCTTCGAAATAGCCGACGTTGGGCGGCAGCAGGCGGTTGGCCAGAATGGCGAGCCGCGATCCCGGCCAGGCACTCACCCGGTCGAGCAGGATGTAGAAGTCGAGCACACCCTCGATCGAGTCGTCGCGAAGCGTCGATCCGTAGTACAGAACGGCAGCGGCGTCCCCGGCGGCGCGCCGGGCGAGTATCGAGGCGAGTTCGGTGACCGCGACCGGCGGCCTGCGCGCCAGTTCGGCGTCGATCAGGCGATGCAGAGGACCGTCGTTCACGCCGTCGCCCGGTCAGGAGGCGAGCCAGGAACGCAGCGGTCCGTGCCGACGGGCGATCGTGGCTTGGACGATGCGCAGGGCGTGAACCAGTAGGCACAGGACGGTCCATGCGGCGACCGCGAGAATGCCCCAGTCCGGACGACCCACCAGCACCGAGGCGGTGAGCAGCAGCAGGTTGGGATTGCGCCGCGCCGTGATCAGGCGGAAGCGGCTGTCGAAGCGCTTCCACACATGCATGTCCATGCCGAATCCGGCGATGAAGATGCCTTCCTCGATTCTTTGCAGCACGTAGCCCGCCACGATCACACCGAGCACGAACCCGGGTTCGACCAGGGGCAGGAAGGCGGCGGGCAGGCCCACGATCCAGGCCCACCACCAGAAGGGCGGGTGGATCAGGTCAATCCCGTGGTCGAAGACGTTGCCCCACTTCGAAGATTGCAGCGTGACCCTGGCGAGTTTGCCGTCCACGGTGTCGAGAAAGGTCATCGGCCACGCGGCCAGCAGGCCCCAGCCGTAGTGCCCGGTCCAGAACATCCACATCGCCACCAGCACCAGCACCAGGCTCGCGCTGGTGACCTGGTTCGGCGTGATGCCGAGATTCGCGCAGCAGCGCGTCACGGCGCGCGCCGGCGCCGGCCAGAGATAGAGCGTGACCAGGTCGGTGACACCCTTGTACGAGGCGCCGAAGACGCGCCGCTCGATCGCGGGCAGCGTCTCGACGCTCAGAGGCATCAGGAACGGCGGCTCGCGCTTGCGCAGCACGTCGTTGTAGCCGTCGGCGATGTGTGCCGGTGTGAGAATGCGCACCGCGGACAGAGTGCGGCGGTCGTTGAGAGCCGCCGCCGCCTCGTCCGACCGTGTGGCCGACACGTTGATCGCCACGCACTCGCCGCCCTCGGCGACCAAGGCAATGTCATCTGTGGCCGTGACCAGGCCGCGCACGATCGCGTCGTCGTACACCCAGTCGGCGCGCAGCAACACGGTGCGCTGAGCCGGTGACGCATCGACACCGACGCCGAAGCGGGCGAGTTGACGTGCAATCCTCAACTCGGAAGGCAGGCTCCAGATGTGTAGCGGCGAGTGACCGACGATGCGGCCGGTGACGTCAGCGGGCGCCGTGCTCACAGGGACGAGGGGTCGCGCGGCGACGCGGAGGCGTGTGGCATGATCGATGGGTCGAGAACGTAGCCCCACATTATCGATGAACCTCACGCTCGCGCACGTCTCGGACCTGCACCTGCCGTTCGAACCCCTGCTGTCGGCGATGCAGCGGTTCTCGAAACGCCAGCTCAGCGCCTGGTCCTGGATGCGTCGGCGGGCCTTGCACCGCAGCGAGATCCTCGATGCCCTTGCGGCCGATCTGCGCGCGCAGGATCTGGACCATATCGTCGTCACCGGCGACATCACCAATTTCTCGCTGCCCGGCGAATTCAGGCAGGCGGCGTCCTGGCTCCAAGCCCTCGCGCCGGCGGACCGCATCAGCCTGGTGCCGGGCAATCACGACGCCCTGGTTGCGGTTGCGGACGCCGAAGGTCTCGGTCGCTGGGCGGCGTGGACGCGCACGGCCGACACCGGCTGGCCCTACGTTCATCACCGCGCGGACGTGGCGCTGATCGGCCTGAACTCCGCATTGCCGACCGCACCGCTGCTTGCGCGCGGCCGCCTGGGCGCTGGCCAGTTGTCGCGCCTCGAACAGATTCTCCGAGCGGAATCGGAAGCCGGGCGAACGCGTGTGCTGTTGCTGCACCACCCGGTAGCCGAAGGGGCGGTGAACTGGCGCAAGGCCCTGGCGGACCGCGTGGAGTTGCGCGCGGTGCTGCGACGTGCGGGCGCGGAACTGGTGCTGCACGGGCATGCGCGCGATGCCCGGCTCGACGCGCTCGCCGGACCGCGAGGTCCGATCCCCTGCCTGTGCGTGCCTTCGTCGTCAGCGCTGCCCAATCCCAGGGACGAGGGTGCCCGCTGGCATCGCCTAACACTGTCGAGGATCGGCGGTGTGCCCCGCGCCGAGGTCGTCGTGCGACGCTGGTCGGTGAAGGAGCAGGCCTTTGTCGAGGACGCTCGGTACGACCTGTGCCTGCCAGCGCCCGGACAGGGCGCCTGAACACGCCCTGCGAACCGCTGCGCCGATAGAATGATTGCACCCAATCTTTCTTGACCGAATCTGCTCCCGAGGCGATGGCCAATCCCACCGAAACCAAGTTCGGCGATCCTGTGAACCGCATCGCCCAGAGCGACTTCTGGACCGTCCTGCTGCGGCCGAAGCAGCCGACGCTCGGCTCCCTGGTACTGGTGTGCCGGGAGCCGGTGCACGCCTTTTCGGAGGTCAGCCCGGCGGCGTTCGCGGACTTGCAGAAGATCGTGCAGCGGATCGAGCGCGTCTTGCGTGATGTGGTGGCCTACGAGCGCATCAACTACCTGATGCTGATGATGGTGGACCTGGACGTGCACTTTCACGTGATTCCACGCTACTCGGGCACGAGACCTTTCCACGGCGAGCAGTTCCCCGACGCCGGCTGGCCGCGGCCGCCGCTGCTCGATGCGGCGGTCACGCCGGAGCCTTCGGCTTGCGAGGCGCTGATCGAGCGCCTGCACGATGCGTGGAAGCGGGCAGGGGACTGAGAGCCTGTGCCCGTGTTCAGCCGGATCGGCCCGGACCGGCTCGACCTGCACACCCTGCGGCACCTCGCCGGGCCGTTTGCGTTTGCGCTGGCGACCTTGCTGCTCGCACAGTTGCTCGAACGCCTGCTGCGACTGTTCGATCTGGCCGCGGCCAGCGGCGCAGCGCTGTCGGCGGTGCTGGCGATGGCGGCCAATCTGGTGCCGCATTACCTGGGCCTGGCGATCCCCACCGCGTTCACCGCCGGCATCTTCATGGCGGTGGCGCGCCTGGGCGACGACAACGAGCTCGACGTGATGCTCGCCACCGGCCGCTCGATCGCCCGAGTGGCGATGCCGTATTTCGCGGTGGCGCTGGGCTTGAGCGCGTTCAGCCTGTACCTGTTCGGTTACTTGCAACCGCTCAGTCGTTACGGCTACCACGTCGCGGTCCACGAGGCCCTGCAGGCGGGCTGGAACGCGCGGGTCGAGGACAACCGCTTCGTGCAGGCCGGCCATGGGTTCACCTTGAGCGCCGATTCGGTCGAGGCTGATGGGCGTCAGTTGCATGGGGTGTTCGTCGAGCGTCGGCGCGGCGGCACCGAAGAGATCACCACCGCGAGCGAAGGCCGTCTGGTTCCGTCTCCCGAGGGACGGCGCCTGCTGCTGCAACTCGAAGATGGACTCACGGTCCGCCTCGAAGCGGACGCGAGCGTGTCGCGCGTGCGCTTCGAGCGCGGGCTGATCAACGAGGACTTCACCGCCGCGCCGCCGCCCTTTCGCCCGCGCGGAAATTCGGTGCGGGAGCTGACCTTGCAGGAGCTGTGGCAGGGCATGCACGACTCGGCAACCGAGCCCCCGGAGAGCAAGCTCGCCGGCGAGTTTCACGGCCGCATCGCGCGTGCCGTGCTGCTGCCGCTGCTGCCGCTGCTGGCATTGCCGCTGGGCATGGCGTCCAAGCGCGGCCGGCGGGCGCCGGGCGTGGTGTTCGCGGTGCTTGCCTTGCTGGCGCTGAATCATTCCCTGCAATTCGGCGAAAGCCTGGCCGAAAGCGGTCGCGCGGGCGCGCTGCCCGCGGTGTGGACGCCGCTGATCCTGTTCGGGCTGCTCAGCCTGTGGCTGTTCCGCAGCAGCCTGGCCTGGCCGGGCGACAACCCGGTGATGCGTGCGATCAGCGCGATCGAGACCGGGTTTGAAGGCTTTTCCAGGCGCCGGAAACGATGACCGGCGTGCTGGCGGCCTATCTGCGACGCCGGGTCGGTGTGCAGACCCTGGCGCTGCTGGTGGTGCTGACCGCCCTCATGCAGGTGCTCGAACTGCTGGACGTGACGACCGACATCCTCGATCGCGACCTCGGCGCCGCCGGCCTGCTCAAGTACGCCCTGCTGCGGACGCCGAGCGAGATCGTCGTGGCCCTGCCGCTGGCGGTGCTGCTGGGCGCGATGTCCTCACTCTACGCGCTGGCGCGCAGCCAGGAGATCGTCGCGATCCGCTGCGCCGGCGTGAGCCTGAAGCGGTTGCTGGTGATTCTCCTGCCGGTGCCGCTGATGCTGGCACTCATGCAGTTTGCGTTGACGCAGACGCTGGTGCCGATGACCGAGACCGCGCTGAAGAGCTGGTGGGACGCGACCGCGCCGCCGGACGAGTCGCCGCCGGATCCGCGCTGGGTGCGCACCCGCGACGGCCCGGTGTCGTTCGACCGGTCCAGCGTCGACGGCCGCCGGCTCGAGGGCGTGAGGATTTATCTGCGCGGCGCGGACGGTCAGTTCTCGTCACGCATCGCGGCAGACCGCGCCGAGTGGAATGAGGGTGAATGGCAACTGCACGGGATCGAGCACCTGCGGGTTTCAGAGGATGTGCCGGATCGCTCGACCGAAACATCGCGCGTCTGGTCGGTCAACCTGCGGCCCGACGACGTGGCGCGCCTCGATGTCGTGCAGCCGCACCTGTCGAGTATCATCCTCGTCGATCTCATCGCCGGCGAACGCGCCGGATCACAGCCCCTCAGTTATTACCAGACGGTGCTCTTCCGCTCGTTCACGGCGCCGCTCGGGGCCTTCATCATGTTTCTGCTGGCGCTGCCCGCGGCGAGCGCGATGACGCGACGCGGCGGCAGCGGAGCGCTGCTGGTTGCGCTGGCGCTCGGGCTGGGTTTTCTGCTTTGCGACGGCATCATGTCGGCGTTCGGAACCAGCGGTCGCGTCCCGGCCGCTGTCGCTGCGTTGGTGGCGCCTCTGCTGTTCGCCGTGATCGGCCTGTCTCAACTGCATTCTCGTGACCGCATATGAATCTGTGGATTGATACGGGGGGCGTCGCACGTGCCCAGACGCTGTTCGGCGTGCCCCCAATCGAGCGACTGCGGCGCAGCGTCGGCCGCCTGGCGGCGGGCGATACGGTGGTCCTGTCCGGGCCGGCGAGTGCGGAGTGGCCCGGCGCCCGAATCGACGCCGAAGCACTGCCGCTGGGTGCGCGCCTGTGTCGCGCGCTGGCCTCGTCTGCCGGCGCGCTGATCGTGCTGGACGGCGCCAACGTGATCGATCCGCGCCTGATCCGCTTTCTGGGGGGGCTGTCGCGCTCCTGCGTGGCGACCCGCGAGGACGGTTCGCGTCGCGCCGTTGCGCTGCGCCTGGACGCTTCGCTGGCCGACGCGATTCCCGGCGATGCCGCGGACCTGCGCGCGGTGGCCGACGCCTTGCTCGCGGCAGGTCGCATCGAGCCGCTGGACGAGCGCGCCTTTCCCACCTACATCGACAAGCTGCGCCGTTCGCTGCCGTTCTGGATGTATGCGGTGGAGGACGCCGAGACCCGGCGCGTGCTGGAACGACGCATGTTCTGGGACAACTACAAGGGCTCGACCGACCTGCTGACGCGGTACGTCTATCCGCCGCTGGTCTGGCAGGGCGTGCGTTTCTGCGCGCGCTTCGGCATTCATCCGAACGTGGTGACGGTGCTGTCGATCATTCTCGCTTTCGCGGCCGTGCCGCTGTGGTGGGAAGGCCAGTGGTTTGCCGGCTTCGTCTGCGCCTACGCAATGAGCGTGCTCGACAGCGTGGACGGCAAGGTGGCGCGACTGACCCTGACCGACTCCTGGATCGGCAATGTGCTGGATCACGGGCTGGACCAGGTACACCCGCCGTTCTGGTACTACGCGTGGGCGATCGGGCTCGGCGCCACCAGCACCGCGGACCCGCTGTACGTCGTCGCGTTGTGGCTGATCGGGCTCTATGTCGGCGACCGCCTGGTCCTGCGCGTGGCCAAGAAGCGGCTCGGCATGGCGTTGCATGCCTCCACCCGGATGGACGAGATCGTGCGCAGCGTGATCGCACGTCGCAACATCACCATGACGATCATGGCCGTGGCCCTGCTGTTCGGGTTCGGTGGCGAGGGACTCGTCATCGTCACGGTCTGGCAGGGCCTGACCATGGCCTGGCATGCCGCGCGGACGGCCTGGCTCGGGTTTCTTTCGCCGCGACGGCCGAGCCCGGAGGCCGCCAAGTGAGTCACGTCGAGATCGTCCCGGTGAACACCGCGGCGGAACTCAAGCGCTTCATCCGTCTGCCGGCGCAGCTGTATGCGGGCGATCCCGCCTTCGTCGCGCCGCTGCTGCTGGAGCGTGCCGAAGCCCTGTCCCCCCAAAAGAACCCGTACTTCCAGCACGCCGAGGCACAGTTCTTTCTGGCGCGCCGTGATGGGCGCGACGTGGGTCGCATCAGCGCGCAGATCGACCGGTTGGTGAGCGACCCGCAGGTGGGGCACTTCGGGATGATCGCGGCCGAGGATGACGCGGCAATCTTCGCGGCGCTGTTCGATGCGGCGGAAGCCTGGCTGCGCGCGCGCGGCAAGACCCGGGTGCTCGGGCCGTTCAATCTCTCCATCAACGAGGAGACCGGCCTGCTGATCGACGGCTTCGACACGCCGCCCGTGATGCTCATGCCACACGATCCGCGCTACGCGAGCGCGCAGGTCGAGGCCCGCGGCTACGCCAAGGCCAAGGACGTGATCGCCTACTGGTACGACATGGAGCACGAGCTGCCGCGCGCCGCCCGTCACCTGATCGAGAAACGCAAGCCGGCGGCGATGACCGTGCGTCACCTGGACATGAAGCGCTATGACGAGGAGTTCAACACCGTCACGGCGATCTTCAACGACGCCTGGAGCCAGAACTGGGGTTTCATCGCCTTCACGCCGGCCGAAATCCTGCACATGGCCAAGAGCCTCAAGCCGCTGATCGATCCGACCTGGGTCGCGATCGTGGAGATGCACGGCGAGGCGATCGGCTTCGGCGTGATGCTGCCCAATCTCAACGAGGCGATCGCCGATTTCAAGGGTCGCCTGCTGCCGTTCAACTGGATCAGGCTGCTGTGGCGGCTCAAGCGGGGGGTGCGCAGCGGGCGCACGCCGCTGATGGGCGTGCGGCGCAGTTTCAGCGGCGGGCTGCTCGGCGGGCTGGTGCCCTTTCTGATCATCGACAGCATGCGCAGAGGCGGACGCGCCAAAGGTCTGCGCTACGTCGAGCTGTCCTGGATTCTGGAGGACAACCGGCCGATGCGGCACATCATCGAGTCGCTCGGTGCGCTGCCGTACAAGACCTATCGCGTATACGAGAAGACGCTCGCGTGAGTGGGTTGACCGCGCTGGTGCTGGCCGGCACGCGCCCCGGCGGCGATCCGCTGGCCGAATACGCCGGGGTCAGTCACAAGGCGCTGATCGAGATTGGCGGCCGCACGATGATCGAACGAGTCGTTGGCGCGCTCGCGGCGGTGCCACAGATCGAACGCATTGTGATCGCGATCGATCGCACCGACATCCTCGCTGCGCTCAAAGGCCTCAGTCCACCGGCCTGCATCAAGCCGGTCGTTACGATACCGACCGCATCCGGACCGAGCGCGAGCGTCGCTGTCGCGCTGGAGCGTGAAGGCACGCCCTTGCTGGTGACGACGGCGGATCACGCTCTCCTTGAACCCGAGTGGGTGAGTCAATTCCTGCACGCCTGCCCGACGGACGTCGATGTGGTCGTCGCGCTGGCGCGCCGGGACGCGGTGACTGCGGCAGCACCCGACACCTTGCGCACTTACCTGCGATTCGGCGATGGCGAGTTCTCCGGCTGCAATCTGTTCATGCTTCAGCGGCCCGCCGCGGCCGGTGTCATCGAGCTGTGGCAGCAACTGGAGTCTGAGCGCAAACGACCGTTGCGGATGATGCTGCGTCTGGGAGTCAGTTTTGCGCTGCGCTACAAGCTTGGGCTGTTGCGACTGGATCAGGCGCTTGCACGCCTGGGACACTTGTCCGGCGCAAAAATCGGCATCGTCGAGATGGCCGACGGTCGCGCGGCGATTGATGTGGACAAGCCGGCGGACCTGGATCTGGTACGCAGGCTGGTGGCGCGGGCGGCGTAGCGGCAGGTCGGATCAAGCGAAGCGGATCCGACGTGGTGCTCACCGCACAAGACGCCGTTTCCGACCGGCGTAGGTCGGATCCGCCCGCGAAAAGCCGCGGGCTTGATCCGACCTATGAGCGACTCGACTCGCCAGCCTCCTCAACGCCGGGTCGTTATGGTCCACTCATCGCTGATACCCCCGATCGTGACGGTCACCGCTGCTGCTCCGCTTGGCGTTGGGATGCGATTACGAAGCTTGATCTTGTCGCGGTTCTTGACCATCGCCACGCCCTTTCGGTACGGCCCGCCATTGATCGAGTAGCTGGCATCGCCGCCGGATTGCCTGGTGATTTGAATCCGCGTTTTCGTGCCGTTGCTGAGTCCGCTGATCTTCACGGTGCTGCTGGTGATCTGTGTCCTCCCCCTGACGCCGGTCAGGTCTTTGAAATTGAACGCGTCGGGACGGGTATCGACCGTTGAGGAATCGTTGTCGGCGATGCTGACGGTGGCACTGGACATGGCCCCCAGTGCCGCGCCGCTGGCGCCCGAAAGCGCCAGAGCAAACGTCTCCGTACCTTACAGTTCTGCCGGAAAAAGCGTCGCTATCGAACCTCCGAGGATCCGAAGTCGCTTCAACGGCGCCGTCAGCAGCCGGATTTCCGCCTGGATTCGCTAACGGCCCGGACTCGGAAAGAACGGGATGCGGCTCAAGAATTCTTTCTTCCGCGGCATAAAGATTCGCAACTGCGATGTCGGGGTATTCGTCCGACAAGAAAAAGTGCTGCATCGGCTTGGAGATATAGCCCGCTGGACTCGACCAATGCGCAAAGCTCTCGATGATCGCGCGGTGGTCGGCGAACTCCGGCAACAGCACGCCGTTAGGGGCGCCGCGCACCCAGTCGACGGCGGCGAGCACTCCGGGCGAGACGAACCAGGCGGTAAGGGAGGTCCGCACGAGTTCGATCGGTCTCGTAGTCGCGTAGGTCGGTTCAAGCCGAAGGCGGAACCGACGCGGGTTCGGGTATGCGAGCCGTTAACGACCCGCGCATGTCGGATCCGCCCGCATGAAGCCGCGGGCTTGATCCGACCTACACCCGACCGATGAATTCCAACCTGTGCGGAGGTCCCTTGATCACCTGAGTGGATAGCTGCTCTCAACAAGCTCGCGTTCGATATTTCTTTCGCCGGTGGCGTACAGGTTCTCGACGGCGATGTCGGGATACTCGTCCGATAAAAACAGGCGTCGCATTGGTGGCGTGGAAGAAGCGGCGCGCGACGCTGTTGTCCATACGCTGGCCGGTGAACCAGTTGCTGCCGTCGTCCAGCACGATCAGTGTTCCGACCAGGTCGTATCCCAGGTTCGGATCGATCTCGTCGACGACCGCGCGCTCGACATAGGCATGGCCAAACGGATAATGGTTGACCATGCCGGTGTTGACGCCCTGCATGACCACAGAGGTGGCGCCGCTGCGGGCGCTCTCGACCAGTTCGAACATCGGCTCCATCAGGCGGTAGATCAGCCCGTCGATCCGGCGGCAGTCGTCGCTCCAGTCGAGCAGGTCGGCGAGCCAGATGTCGGCCACCGTGTTGATGAAGTGGCGGCCGTTGGCGTTACACCAGGACGCGAGATCGCACGTGCCGAACCTGCCGGGGTTTCACTTCAACTTCGACCAGTCGATGCGCGATGTCGGCCAGCAAGGAGTCCGGAACCTGCCCGAATATCGAGGCCGTGCGCAGCAGGATGATTTCCTCGATGAGCAGCATAGGTTCGTGGTCGGTTCGCGTGCCGAGCTGTGCATCGCTAACGTGCTGTGCCCTTGGAGTCGTTGGCGAGTGAGGGCCGCGCAGGCCGGTATGGTTCTGCATGAATGCCGCGATCCCGCGCAGCTACGGCGTTGCCGGATGAACGGGAGTAAGGAGTCTGCAGGACAGATTGGACCCATCGATGGTGGTTTCGTCGCCCGACTCGCCCAGTGCATTGCTGGGCGGCACCGTGCCGAAATCGCGCAATGGCCAAAGACACGGGATTTCGCGGCAGGACCTCGAAGCCGCGTGGGTGCGCCAATTCCTGCAAGGCTGCGCAGAACGGGATGTCGATGTGCTCGTCGCGCTGGCGCGCAAGGACGCCGTGATCGCCGCGGCACCCGACACGCAGCGCACCTACCTTCGATTCGCCGATGGCGAGTTCTCCGGCTGCAATCTGTTCATGCTCCGGCGGCCGGCCGCGGCCGGCGTCATCCAGCTATGGCGGCAGCTCGAAGCCGAGCGCAAACGACCGGTGCGGATGATGCGGCGGCTCGGGATCAGTTTTGCGTTGCGCTACACGCTTGGCCTGTTGCGGCTGGACCAGGCCCTGGCCCGGCTCGGCGAGCTTTCGGGAGCACGGGTCGGAAGGGTCGAATTGACCGACGGTCGCGCGGCCATCGACGTGGACAAGCCGGCCGACCTGGACCTGGTGAGGCGCTTGGTGGGGTAGGGTCGGCCCACGCGTGGCCGACGCCCGGCAGGGAGAAGGCGCTATGCCGATGCGGTTGCAATAGTCGCCATCGGCGGGTCATCGGGGGTGACGGACGCGCCTCCGTTCCATCCCTCCGCCATCGCCCGGTTGCGCACCAGGTCGGCCGGATAGTCCAGCTCGCCCCATTGCAGACCCTCGATCGATGCGACCCGGACATCCACGTCCTGGTTGGCCAGCCGATGGATGGCGGACAGGTACCAGAGGCCCGGGCCATCTGGCGTGCGCATGACGCGCTCGATCTCGGCGACGAAACACGCGGCGCCAACCGGATCAAAGCGCAGGAAGCCGATCGATTCGCCCGTCACGATGTGGGCCGGCAGTTTCTTGCCGATGGCGGTGAGGCGCTCGCCCTCGGTGCTGACCTTCATGTCGTCGGCGTCGTAGCGGGGTTTGCGGTCGATCGTCACCGTGATGGCGGCGTTCGGCGCCGCCATCAGCCGGCGTCCGATCTCGGGTTCGAACAGGGTGTCGCCGTTGAGAATCAGGCAGGGTCCTGACAGTTCTGCGCGCACCATCCAGCAGCTCGCGAGGTTGTCGGCGAGCTTGTAGAAAGGATTGTAGAAAGTCCGCACCTGCATCTGGGCCGGGGTGTGTCGTTCGATCTCGCGCTCCACCTGGTCGGCGCCGAAGCCCGTGACGACGACGGCCTCGTGCACGCCGCTCTCGGCCAGCGCGCGCAACTGCCAAGCGAGCAGGCTGCGGCCGCCGAGGTCGAGCAGGCATTTGGGCGTGTGCTCGGTGTGTGGCAGCAGACGGCTGCCCTGCCCGGCGCTGAGAATGATCGCTTTGTGCGGAAAGACCCGACTGTTCACGGCGCAAACCATCATGGAGTGAATCGACGAGTTTACAGCAGGGTTTCAGGTGCGATCCGCACGATGGTCGGCGCGGGCAGGACGTCGGCGCAGGCGACGTGCGCGATGTATCCGCTACCCACCACGAGTGGAGCGGTAAGCCAGCAGGTTCCGGCGAATCGCGCCTGATCCCCGATCATTTCGAACGCCTGCAGGTGTCGCAGGCCGCCGGTTCCCGCGGCCTTGACCACGGCTTCCTTGCGCGTCCACAGCGTGTAGAACCGCTGCGGATCGCTGCCCGCCCACTCGCGCTCGTGTGCCGTGAAATAGAGGCCGAACCCGGCTGCGGTGAGCACGCCGATGGCTTCCACGTCCACGCCCACCGGACCTTCGGCCGACAGCGCGCAGAGAATCCGTCCTGCGCAATGGGCGATGCTGAAATCCAGCGGCAGGTCCAGGGTCGGCTTGGCCCGATCGGGATAGCGCAGGCCGCCGAGCGCGTCCGGCGGATGGCCCAGACGCAGCAGTCCCTCTCGCAACAGTCGGCTGCCGAGCAGGGAGCGGCGGCGCGCGTTCGCGTCCGGCCAGGCTTGCAGCTGCGCGCGACGTGCGGCGGGCAGATCGGCCAGCCAGGCCGTTTCCTGCGAAGGGGAGACGATTGTTTCGTCCAGGCTCAGGACGGTGAGGCTCATGGCGTGGTTCGCAGCGTGATTCACTGTTGTTACGGCGATGACTCCAGCATGGTTGCAAGGCGATTGCAGATAAAATTTCTGTGGCTCCGCAACGGCGGAGTCTTCCCCGACACACCGACGATCCCCAGCGCATGCCGCGATTCGACACCCTCACCGCTGCCCTGTATGCCAATCTGCGTGAGGATCGCCAGCTCCTCCTGATCGACGGCGAGGAGCATCAGCATCGGCTGAGTTTCGCGCGCCTGGCCCAGCGCGCCCGGGGCGTGCTCGGTGCCTTGCAGCGGCGCGGCCTGGTGGCCGGCGATGCGGTCATCCTGTTCGTCAACGACAACGAGCGCTTCCTGGAAATGTTCTGGGCCTGTGTGCTTGGAAGGATGGTGCCGGTACCGATCGCCGTGGGCAGTGCCGACGAACAGCGCCGCAAGCTGTTCCGTGTGTTCGCGCAGTTTGACCGTGCCTGGGTCTACACCGACGCCCGGACCCTCGATCGCGTGGACGCCCTCGGCGCCGCACAGGAGGGACTGAACGAGGGCGATGGCGGCCTGACTTCGCGCATCCTGCTGACCGGCACCCTTGATGCCGCGGGCGCGCCGGGACGAATCGTCGAGGCGTCGGCGGACGACATCGCCTTCATCCAGTATTCCTCGGGTTCGACCAGCGAACCCAAGGGCGTGATGCTGACGCATCGCAACCTGATGGCCAACATCGCCTCGATCATCGAGGCGGCGGAGTTCACCGATCACGACGTGGCGCTGAGCTGGATGCCACTGACGCACGACATGGGCCTGATCGGCTTTCACCTGAACATGCTGGTCGCGGGGGTTACGCACGCGATCATGCGCACCGACCTGTTCGCGCGGCGTCCGCTGCTGTGGCTGGCCAAGGCGACCGAACTGCACGCCAGCGTGCTGTGCTCGCCCAACTTCGGCTATCAGCACACCCTGAAACAGTACGAGGCGAAGTCGCCGAAAGGACTGGACCTGTCGGCGGTTCGCCTGATCTTCAACGGAGCGGAGCCGATCTCGGCGGAACTCTGCGCGCGTTTCCTGCGCACGATGTCGGTGCACGGGCTGAAACCGACCAGCATGTTCCCGGTCTACGGCCTGGCCGAGGCGAGCCTTGCCGTGACGTTCCCGCGACCGGGCGAGCCGATGCAGACGCTGCACCTGGACCGCAGCGGATTTCGGGTCGGCGAGCCGGTGCACGAGGTGTCGGCGGACCATCCGCAGGCCGCCGCCCTGGTGAGGCTGGGCCGGCCGGTTCCCGGCACGCGCCTGAAGATTGCCGACGATTCGGGCCAGGGGCTCGGCGAGGCCGTTCTCGGACACGTATTGATTCGAGGCGAGAACGTGACCCGCGGCTATTACCGGAACGAGCGGGCGACCGGGGAGGCCCTGTCCGCCGACGGCTGGCTCGATACTGGCGACCTCGGTTTTCTGATCGGGGGTCAGCTGGTGATCGCCGGTCGCACGAAGGACATCATCTTCGTCAACGGCCAGAACTACTATCCGCACGATCTGGAAGGCATCGCCGAAAGCGTGACCGGAATCGAGACCAACAAGGTCGTGGTCGTCGGTGCTCGCAACGCGACAACCGGCACCGAGGATCTGGTCGTGTTCGCGCTGCACCGGGGCACCGTAGAGGACTTCGTGCCGACCGCGCGCGAACTGCGTAGAACGCTCCATCGGCAGACCGGCCTGGAAGTGGCTCACGTGCTGCCGGTGCCACGCATTCCCAAGACCACCAGCGGCAAGCTGCAGCGGCATCTGCTGGCACGCGCCTATCTGCAGGGCGAGTTCGACGGGGCGATCGCGGCGCTCGGACCGCTGCTGGCGCAGGCCTCGGGCGCGCAGGACGGGGTCGATGCCAGCGTGGGGTGTACGGCGAATCGCCTGAAGCTTGTCTGCGACCGACTGATTCCCGACCAGCGGGTGAGCCTGCAGACCAACCTGCTCGACATCAATCTGAACTCCCTGACCCTGGCGCGCATCCACGAAGCGATCGACCAGGAATTTCCCGGGCGGCTGGAGGTCGCCGACCTGTTCGAATACCCGACACTAGAAGACCTCGCCGGCTTCCTTGATTCGCAGGTGGCCTGAGAGGCTGTGAAAAATTCGCCCACCTACTGCGGACGCCGCTGCACGCCCACGGCGGCGTTGCGCCAAGCGAAAAAAGCCGTCATTGGGTTCACCAAACTCGGCTTTTTTCGCGCAGCGCGCCTTGCCGTGAACGCGCAGCGACGCCCTCGCTACGGTGTTCGATTTTTTCACAGCCTCTGAGCCGTCCAGCCGGACGCGCCCTCATCGTCAGATCGCTGTGGCGCGCAGGCATGGGGAAGTCGTTCTGCGCAGGACGCGGTGCAGTGATTCGAGATCATTATTGATCCGGCCACAGTCGAGTTGAACTCGATGATGCAGATGCAGGTCGGCGTGGCCGGATCAATAACCCCACATTGCTCGGTGTTATTGAGGCGGCCAGCGCCAACCTCGTCGATCAATGGGACTTCTGCCCGCGCGTGCATTTCAAGTGCATGGGCCGCCTCATTAACATGTGGCAATGAAATTGCGTTGTGGTGACGTAGACATTACATTTGCGTGCGCCGAAGCCTGCCTATCGATTCAGAGAGAGAGCGGGCTCGGCCGACCCAATCACGGAATGCTTGTGGTCGCTGGGAGCCACGATTTGGACGGTGCCTTGCCTTCTTACGACAGACCCACCTCGACTGCGAGCGGGATCGCCCTGCGTTGCGCGGACTTCTCCACGCTGGCGGAGGCGCTCGACTACGCGGCTCTGGGTGAGACCGGATTCAACTATTACGACGGCCGCGGCGAGTTGGTGACGGCGCTGCCTTACCGGCAGTTGCGCGACCGCGCGCGCGCGCTGGCGCTGCGCTTGCAGCAGTTCGGTCGCGGCAGCCGGGTGGCGCTGGTCGCGCACACGCATCCGGATTTTGCGGTGATGTTCTACGCCTGCCAGTACGCGGCGCTGGTGCCGGTGCCGCTGCCGGCGGCGATCCACCTGGGCGGGCGCGACGCCTACGTGCGCCACCTGCGGCAACTGGCGCGCGATTGCGAGGCGGTGGCTGCGTTTGCCCCCATTGAATTCATCGAGCTTCTGCGCGAAGCGGCCGCCGGTCTGCCGCTGAAACTGGCCGGCACCCTGGACGAGTTCATGGCGCTGGACGCTGCCGCCGAACTACCTGCGCCGTCGACCCCGGATGAGCTGGCCTACCTGCAATACACCTCGGGCAGCACGCGTTTTCCGCGTGGGACGATGATCAAGCAGTCCGCGGCGCTGAACAATCTGGAAGCCATCTTCAACCACGGTTTCAAGCTCAGGCCGGACGATCGCTTCTGTTCCTGGCTGCCGTACTACCACGACATGGGCCTGGTGGGCATCGTGCTGGGTTGTGTCGCGACGCAGCGCTCGGTGGACTACCTGGCCACGCGCGAGTTCGCGATGCGTCCGCGGCTGTGGTTGAAGCTGATGTCGGCCAACCGCTGCACGATTTCCTTCAGCCCGCCGTTTGGATACGCCCTGTGCGCGCGGCGCCTGCGGCCAAAGGACGTGGAAGCGCTCGATCTGTCCGCCTGGAGAGTGGCGGGCGTCGGCGCCGAGATGATTCATCCGGAATGGTTGCGGACGTTTGCCGTGGCTACCGCGGCGGCCGGGTTCGATGCGCGCGCCTTCCTGCCGTGCTACGGCATGGCCGAGACCTCGCTCGCGGTGAGTTTTGCACCGTTGTGGACCGGGCCGCGCACCGACTGCGTGGATGGCGAACATCTGGCGCTGCATGGCGAGGCGCTCAGCGTGGAGGTGCCGACCGATCCGGCCGCGAAGAGCTACGGCTTCATCGATTGCGGCAAGCCGCTGCCGGGCTTCGAGGTCGAAGTTCGTGACGAGCAGGGGCAGCCGCTGGCGGACCGCAGGTGCGGTCGCATCTTCCTTCGCGGTCCCAGCGTCATGTCCGGTTACTTCGGCAACCCGCAGGCGACCCGTGAAGTGCTATCGGCGGACGGCTGGCTCAACACCGGCGACCTCGGTTACCGGGTGGACGGCTCCTTGCACATCACCGGCCGGGCCAAGGATCTGCTGATCATCAACGGCCGCAACATCTGGCCGCAGGACATCGAACACCTCGCCGAGCAGCAGCCGGAAGTCCGGCCCACCGACACCTCTGCATTCTCGGTGGCGGGAGCGGATGGCGGAGAACTGGCAGTTCTGGTCGTGCAGTGCCGCGAACCCGATCCGGCCACGCTGGCCTCGCTGGCGGATCGCCTGCAGCAGGCCATCTACGCGGAGTTCGGCATCCATTGCCTGATCGAACTGGTTCCGCCGCACACCCTGCCGCGCACCTCATCGGGCAAGCTTTCGCGCAGCACTACGCGCAAGGAATTCCTGGAACGCCATAGCGGCGAGCGCCTGAAGGAATCGCCGCGCTGCCTGATCAGCGATGGCGGCAGGACGCGGCCACCTGGCCAGCCGGTGATCGAAGAGACGGTTTGATCCGACGCGAGGGGCGGTTGCCGACGACGGTTTCCGGGATAATGGCGGCCCTCCCGCAAGCTGGAAGCAGCATCGATGTCGGACAAGATCGCAAGCGTCGAACAGGTGGTTCGTGAAGCGCTGAAAAGCCTGCGGCCGGATGCCGGCGTCGTGGACGGCAGAGCCGATCTGACGCGCGAACTGGGCCTGGATTCCGTGCAGGTGATGGACATGGTGATGGAGATCGAGGACCGCCTCGATATTTCCATTCCGGTCGAGACCCTCGCCGATGCGCGTACGCTCGATCAACTTTGCGCCGGCATCGCGCGACTTCTGCGCGACCTGTCCGTCCCATGAGCCTGTTCGACAAGTTTGCGGCGCTGCGCGATTTACAGGCAGCGCTGGGTGGCGAAGGGCGTGTGTCGTCGGTGGCAACGCCGATGGACGAGGTCCACTCCGCCACCGAAGCCAGCATCCAGGGCCGCAGAGTGGTGCTCGCGGGCACCAACAACTATCTCGGTCTGACCTTCGACGCGGAATGCCGCGCGGCGGCTATCGCGGCGATCGAAGCGCTCGGCACCGGCACCACCGGCTCGCGCATGGCCAGCGGCAACTACGCCGGCCACCGCGATCTGGAGCGCGCGTTGGCGGACGCGTTTGGCTGGCCGGCCGGCATCGTGTTCTCGACCGGCTACCAGGCCAACCTCGGGACCCTGAGCGCGCTGGCTGGCGCCGACGATTTCCTGATCGTCGACGCAGATAGCCACGCCAGCATTCACGATGCCTGCCGTTTGAGCCTGGCCACGACGATCCGCTTCCGCCACAACGATCCGGAAAATCTCGACCGCCGGCTCGCGCGTCTCGGCGACGATGCGCAGCGCGCGCTGGTGGTGGTGGAGAGTCTCTACAGCACCCTGGGTGACCGCGCGCCGCTGCGCGAGATCGCCGATATCTGCCGGCTGCACAAAGCCTGGCTGATCGTCGACGAGGCCCATTCCTTCGGCCTGTTCGGCGCGCGCGGGCTGGGCCTGTGCGAGGAGCTGGAGTTGCTCGGCAGCGTGGACTTCATCGTCGGCACCTTCTCCAAGAGTCTGGGCGGGGTAGGGGGGTTCTGCGTCAGCCGGCACGTTGAACTCGAACTGCTGCGCATGGCCAGCCGTCCCTACATCTTCACCGCCTCGCCGCCGCCCGCGACGATCGCGGCGACGCGACAAGCCCTTAGACGTGTGCTCGA
This sequence comes from Panacagrimonas sp., assembly GCA_052387695.1. GTDB lineage: Bacteria > Pseudomonadota > Gammaproteobacteria > Nevskiales > Nevskiaceae > Panacagrimonas. The sequence goes on from JBQTIX010000024.1 coordinate 61,925, forward strand.
CGGCCAGGACCTGCGCGCGCGTCTGTGGCGGCACGTTCATCGCCTTTATTCAGAACTCGCGCGGCTCGGCTACCGGGTCGGCTCGGCGACGCCGGGTCCCGTCGCGGCCCTGGTATTCGGCGAGCGTGAGGTGGCGATGGCGCACTGGCAGGGCCTGCTGGATGCCGGCGTCTACACCAACCTGATGATCCCGCCGGCTACCCCGAGTGGCCTGAACATCGTCCGCATCAGCCTCAGCGCCGCGCACAGCGATGCCGACATCACCCACATTATCAACGCGCTGGAAACGCTCGCGCGAGGACCACGCCTGTAGATCGGCGGTAGGTCGGCGGTAGGTCGGCTGCAGGTCGGCTCAAGCCCGCAGCTTCATGCGGGCGGAGCCGACGTGCGCCGGTGGGAAACCAGGGTTTCTTCTCTGTTGCAAGCACGCATGTCGGTTCCACCCGCATGAGGCCGCGAGCATGAACCCACAACCGATCTACAACCGATCAGGGGATCCGCGCTGTTCGATGAAAAGAACAACCCACCGTTCGCATCACGGGCGGAGGTACTACTCAGCAATCCTTCATCAGCCGCGCGAGCAGGGCGATCTCGTTGGCGACGTCGTGCGCCGACGGCGGGCTCATCCGCTCCAGTGCTTTCCATTCCTGTTCGGCGCTGCGATACGCGCTGCAGGACTCCGCGTGCATCTCCGCGCGCGCATACACCTCGCCCAGCGGCCGGTAGGCATACGCAACGTGCCGGGCCAGTTCGTAGTCGGCTGGATGTTCTGCGGCGCGCCGTTCGCGGCTGGCAACGTCATCCCGCATCTGCGCGATCGCCTCGCCGTGCCGGCCAAGTTCGGACAGGATCTGCAGGCGCGTCGTCGCCATGCCGCTGTAAGCAGATTCCAGCCGCGGGCTCGACTCGAAGGCCAGTGCCCGGCTGGTTTGCGCGAGGCCTTCGTCGAGCAAAGCCAGTGCTTCGGGCAAGCGTCGCAGTTCCTGCAGGACCGAAGCGACGTTGTAGCGCGCCGTACCGGCACGCGCGATGTAGCGCACGTCCCGGGCGAACAGCGGCGAGGCCCTCAAGGTGGCCAGTTCTTTTTCATAGTGCAGCAGCGAGCCTGCTACATCGCCGCTGAAGTACCGGCTGTGTCCGAGAAACTGGTGAGTGGTTGCCAGCAGCAGCGGGAATAATGGTGTGAGTGCCTCAGGCGGCTGAAATTCCTCGGCGGCGCGCAGGGTTTCCTCGAACAGGGCGATGATCTGCGCGTACTCCCTGAGCTCGTACAGGCGCTCGGCCTGCCCCAACTGCGCGTTCCAGCGCCAGAAGCGCACGGTGGGGTCGCCTTGACTGCGAGCCAACAGCACATCGAACAAGGCAAGCGCTTCGCTGCCCAGCTTTTGCGCCAATTCAAAATCGTTATCGGCGGTCCTGACGACCGAGGCCTGCCACGTCAGGGTCTTGGCCAGTTCGAGCGTGAAGTCGCTGCGCTCCGGCGCGGCGGCGGCGAGTTCACGCAGCAGTCGCTCCGCGCGCTCCAGATCGCGACGGCCGATTTCGAGATCGCCGGTGCCGACGGTGGACATCATCGCCTTGATGTGACCCAGACGGCTGTAGCCGTCGGCGACGTCGAAGCGCACGGCTATGGGTGCGTCCGGATCCGCGGCGAGTCGTTCCAGATAGCCGCGGCCGGCGTCGGCGATGTCGCGGCGGATGGTCGAGGTTCCGGGCACGGCAGCGAGCGAATCGAACAGGTCGAACAGCATGAAGCGCGACAGGGAACGCACGTCGTCGAAGCGTTGCTCAGCGACGGTGCGCGCGGCTTCCGCGCGCAGGTACAACTGGGTGGTGATCGCCAGGGCAAGGCTCAGGCCCGACATCGCGACGCCGCCGATGCTCACGCCCAGACGATTGCGCACCAGGAATTTGCGCGCACGATAGGTCCAGCCTTCGTCGGCGCGTGCAGCCACGGGCAGCTTCTTGCGCCAGCGCTCCAGATCGGTGACCAGCGCATCGACGCTGGGGTAACGGTTCTGCGGACTCGCCGCGATGGCACGCGCTGCGATCGCGTCCAGGTCGCCCCGCAGGACTCGGGCACGTCTGCGGCGCAGGGGAAAGTCCGCGAAGCCGTTGCCGGAAAGAACCGCCTGGCTCGCCGTGGTCTGCAATGAGTCCGGGCGTACACCCGCCAGCAGTTCGAACAACACCACCCCAAGCGAATAAACATCATCGGCCGGCGTCGCCGGTTCCCCCGCCTGCCGGCTCGGGCTGGCATAGGCCGGTGTCAGCGGCTGAGGCAGGTCCTGCGTCAGGTCCGCGCCCTGCTCGACCAGTCGCGCGATGCCGAAGTCGAGCAGCTTGACCTGGCCGGCGCGATCGACGTGGATGTTCGAGGGCTTCAGGTCCGCATGCACCACCAGATTCTGATGCGCGTGCTGCACCGCGTCGCAGGCGTCCAGGAACAGGCGCAAGGTCTCTGCGACCGGCAGATCGCGCTGGACGCAATAACTGTCGATGGGCTCGCCTTCCACCAGTTCCATGGCAAAAAACGGCAGCTTGTCCTCCGGCGTCACGCCGCCGTCGTAGATCTGCGCGATATGCGGATGGCGCAGGCGCGCCAGCACCCTTCGCTCGTTGTCGAACAATTGCGTGGCCGCGGCCGGGAACAGGCCCGGCGCCATCAGCTTGATCGCGACTTTCTGCTCGAACAGCCCGTCGTCGCGTTCGCCCAGGTACACCTGGCCCATGCCGCCACGACCCAGGCAGGACATCAGGCGCCAGACGCCGACCCGCGCCGGTGGCGTCATCTCCGGCGCCAGACGACCCGCCTGCGGGACCGCGGTGGGCAGCGCCTGGGCGTGCTTTCGATCGGTGTCTAGCAGGCGCCGCAGCGCGATCAGCAGCTCCGGGTCTGTCGAGTATTGCTCGGCGATCCAGCGCTCACGATCCTCGTCCGGCTGATCCAGTACCGCGTCGAATGCCTGCAAGCTGCGGCGTTCGAACGCGGCGTCCATTCAGCTCAGGCCGAGGCCGGGGCCAGTTCGGTCAGCAGCCAGGCGCGCGCGCTGCGCCACTGTCGCTTGATCGTGCTGGGCGAAGCGCCCTGTTCGGCGGCGATCTCCTCGATCGACAGGCCGGCGAAGAAACGCAGCTCGACCACCCGCGCGCGTCCCTCATCGACGCTCGCGAGACGGGTCAGCGCACCATCCAGAGCCTCCACGTCGAGCGAAATCGACGAGTCCGAAGAGTCTGTCGGCCACAAGGTCTCCACCGGGGGCGCCTGACGCTTGGCGGCGCGGAAACGCCGCACCTCGTCGAGCAGCACTTGGCGCATCACCCGCGCGGACAACGCCAGAAAATGGGTACGGCCCTGCCAGTCGATGCGATCGAGCTTGAGGATGCGCACGGCCGCATCGTGAGCGAGGTCCGTGGTCTGTAATTGCAGCTTGCCGGCGTCTTCACGCAGCACCCGCCGCGCCACCCCGCGAAACTCGTCGTAGTAGCGCGCCAGCAGGTGGTCGCGTGCCACCGCATCACCGGCGACGAACCCCTCCCAGAGTGCCTCGATGGGCTGCGCTCCCCCCACGCCGTCAGCCGTGATTGATGCGTCGGTCGTCATGGACCGGATTTTCCGCTCAAGCGCCGCGCACGTCCATCGCCGGGATTTTGCGTGGCCGGTTTTTCCCCGCGTTTACGTTTATATCAATACGAGGCTTATCACCGCCTCGCTGACTGCCCAGAAATCTCGCATGACCCGTTTTCCCCTGCACTTACGCCTTTACTAACACGAGGCTTGTCACCGCTTCGCAGCCCGCTCAAGACACCCCGATCAACGACCTCACACGGAGCCAACCATGAACACCCCACTGAACCTGATGGAGCAAACCATGAACGTAAAGAACCTTCTTCCCAAGCGACTCCTGCTGACCGCCTTGACCTGCATCTCCGCGACCATGCTCATCGCGGGACCAGTGAATGCGGGAGGACATGGGGGCGCCGGCCGGCCCGCCATATCGAATGCTTCTTCTGTGGAGGTCACGCAACTACGACAGCGTCTGATCGAGTTGGAAGAGCGCCTCGAGAAGCTCGAAGGACAAGACCTGAAAGTGTCCGCTTTCCGCCTATCTCCGGCCGACAGAGCGGTCCGAAACGGGGCGCCGACTGCCGGCGAATGATGGGAGCGGTGAACGCCGGCCGGAAGTAACGGTGTCCGGTCAAGCCGGCAGCGCAACGGCCAGGGCCGTAAGGCGGGAAAGCGGTGCTGTTTGCCGCGCATCCCGCCGCACCGAGACTCGAAAGACGGGATGCGCCAGACGGCTTTCCCGCTCTCCGCGCTTCCTCCTCGCAGGAAGCAAGCGCGATCCCGGAAGCGCGTCAGATTGCGCGCAACATGAGACGTGGCTGCAGACCCAAATGCAAGGGCTCTATCCGGCCCGTAGGTCGGTTGTAGGTCGGTTCAAGCCCGCGGCTTCATGCGGGCGGAACCGACACACGCCGCTCGCCGACCGGCGCCTGTCGGCTCCGGCCACCAAAAGCCGTGACCTTGAGCCGACCTACACCGGACCGACCGATGAGTTCAGACCTGTACAGAGCTTCCTTCACGAGTCGTCGAACGCGCGGCATTCGTGTATCGGGTCCATCTCAGCGAACCACGGCCTTTCCCAGCTCGTTCAGCAGCCAGGCGCGGGCGGCGCGCCACTGGCGCCTGACCGTGCTTGCCGAAACCCCATGCTCTACCGCGATCTCCTCGATCGACAAGCCTGCGAAGAAGCGCAGCTCCACCACCCGTGCGCGCTTCTCGTCGATCAGTGCCAGTCGCGTCAGCGCCGCATCCAGTGCTTCCAGATCGATTGGCAGATACGTGGATGGTTCCTGGTCCGGCCACAAGGTCAGCACCTGCGGCACCTGCCGCTTGGCGGCACGAAAGCGGCGCACCTCGTCGATCAGCACTTGCCGCATGAGCCGCGCCGACAGCGCCAGAAAATGCGCGTGGTCGTTCCATCCGATGCGATCGAGCTTGAGCAGGCGCAGCGCGGCCTCATGCGCCAGGTCCGAAGTCTGCAAGCCCAGCCGTTCGCGATCGTCGCGTAGCACCCGACGCGCCACCCCGCGGAATTCGTCGTAGTACAGCGCCAGCAGCCGATCGCGCGCAAACGCATCGCCCGCCACAGCCCGCTCCCAGAGGCGTTCCACCGCTTTCGGCTCGGGATGCTTGGCTTCTTTCATCGAGCCGATTCCAGCAGCGGGCCACGGGTTTGTCCATCGCGTTTGACCCCTTTTCCCGCGGATTACGCCTTTACCCAGTGAAAGCCGAATTGTTGCGAGCCGGTGCTCGCCAGATCGGACCGTCCATCACGTAAAGGAGTCGCTGCAAATGTCCATTCAATTGTTTGGCAAGCACTGGCAACACACCACGGTCCAAGCAGTCGTTCGCGCGACTGCGGGTCTGGCCTTGATCCTGGGACTGGCCACGAATGCGGCCAGTGCTGCGGACAAGGCTCCTGCCGAGCCGAGCCGCCCATCGGAAAGCCAAAGGGTCAAGCCCGGCGAAGTGCCGCAAGGGCTGGACCCGCAATCCTGGGACTCCATCCAGGCGCAGATCGATGCGGCCCGTTACGACTTCTCCGCCGAAGGCGAAGGCATCAGCGGTGCCAATCCCGAACAGAGATGGGAACTGAAATTCGATTCCAGCGGCCTGAGCGTAGGTCGGTTCAAGCCTGTCCTGAGCCTTGTCGAAGGGCCGAAGGCGGAACCGACATCGGACTCCCCGCCCGCGCACGTCGGGTCCGCCCGCGAACAGCACGCGGGCTTGACCCGACCTACAGGCGATGCGCTACGCCTGCGCACCACCGCCATCGGCCGCGCTGAGGCCATGCAGGCTGCGGACCCGGCCGCACCGGCGGCGCGCGACAACCGGATCGAGCTGCACCACTCGCAGGCCACAGAGTGGTACATCAACACCGCCGCCGGCCTGGAACACGGTTACACCTTCGAGCAGGCGCCGCAGGGCGCGCGTGGCGAAGTCCGCATCCAGCTCGCGGTGGACGGAGGTTTCAAGGCCGAGTCCGGCCCCGATGGCGTGCACTTTACAGACGCCGCCGGCCAGCGCATGCGCTATCACAAGCTGTTGGTGGTGGACGCGGCGGGCCACAGGCTTGATGCGCAACTGCGCGTTGCGGCCGAAGACCAGTTGCTGATCGCCTTCGACGACCGCGACGCGCGCTATCCGGTCCTGGTGGACCCGCTGCTGGTCAACGAGGAGCAGAAGCTCACCGTGGGAGGCGACGGCGGCTTCAACGACTTTTTCGGCTGGTCGGTGGCGGTGGACGGCGACACCCTGGTGGTCGGCCGGCAAGAACGGGCCAGCGTCAACTTTACCCAGAACCAGCAGCAGGGTGCGGCTTACGTCTATGTGCGTTCGGGCAGCACCTGGACGCGGCAGGCCAAGCTGGTCGGCAGCGACAGCGCGGCGACCGATCTGTTCGGCTCGTCCGTTGCCATTTCCGGTAACACCGTCGCGGTAGGCGCCAGCAGCGGTCCCAACGCCGGTGACGTCTATACCTTCACCCGCAGCGGACAGACCTGGACGCAGCAGGCCAAGCTGCCCGGGCATGGCGGCGGCAACCTGGGCGGCGAGGAAAATACCGATTCCATCGCACTGTCCGGCGACACGCTGATCGTGGGCGAGTCTTTCGCGGCGGCGAGCGCAGGGGAGGCTTACGTGTATGTCCGCTCCGGCAGCACCTGGAGTGAGCAGGCGCGGCTGACGGCCAGCGACCCGCAGGGCGTTGCACGCTTCGGCGTCGCTGTGACCGTCAATGGCGACACGGCAATCGTCGGCGCGCACTTTCAGGACGTGGGCGCGAACATCGATCAGGGCGCGGCCTACGTCTTCGTGCGTTCCGGCAGCACCTGGACGCAGCAGGCGCGGCTGGTCGCCAGCGACGGAACCGCCAACGACTTCTTTGGCAATGGCGTCGTGCTATCCGGCAACACCGCCATGATCGGCGCAATCCAGGCCCCCGGCGGTGCGGTCTACGTGTACACGCGCACTGGATCGGTATGGACCGAGCAACAGAAACTGACCGCCCCGTTCGGCGTGTCGAACCGCTTCGGGCTCTCGATCGGCCTGGACGGCGCGCGTGCGGTGATCGGCGGGCTGCACCAGTTCGACACGACCCCGCCGCCCCCCTTCGGCAACGGCGGCGAGATCCACGCGGCGTTCGCGTTCGCGCGCGACGGCAGCGGTGTCTGGGTGTTTCAGAATTTTCTTTTTGGACCGGCTTACCAGGGCCCCAACTTCGGCGACTTCGGCTACGACCTCGCCCTGTCGGGCAGCACGGCCGTGGTCGGCTTCGCGACCGACGACACCCCGCAGCAGAACGAGGGCGCGGCGTACGTCTACGTGAACGAGGGTAGCAACTGGCCGGGGCAGGCGCGCATCATCGAGCGCGACGGCGCGGGCGGCGATCAGGTGGGCTATGCCGTTGCCATCGACGCTGACTGGCTGGTGATCGGCGCGCCGTTCGACGACCTCACCGGGCTGGACACAGGCGCCAATGGCCAAGACCAGGGTTCTGCCTACATCTTCCAGCGGTCCGGAACGGCCTGGACCCTGCACACCCGGTTCCGGCTTTCCGGCCTGCGCGCCTTGAGCCCGGACGTCCTGGGCCTTGCGGTGGCCATGGACGGCGACACCATCGTGATTGGCGCGCCCGGGATTCCTCCGGCCAGCGTTATCAACCAGCCCCTCAGCCGGGTCTACGTGCTGGTCCGTTCCGGCAACGTCTGGACCGAGCAGGCCGAGCTGGTGGCCAGCGACGGCGCCGGCGGTGATCGCTTCGGCTTCTCGGTCGCCTTGTCGGGCGACACGCTGGTAGTGGGCGCGGATCATGACCGCGACGACGCCAGCAACAATACCGGATCGGCCTACATCTTCGTACGCTCCGGCACGACCTGGACGCAGCAGGCCAAGCTCGCGGCCAGCGCACCCGGCGACGCCGCGGACGGCGATCGCTTCGGAACGGCGGTCGCTGTGGACGGCAACACGGCGCTGATCGGCGCGCTCGGCGACGATCAACCCCCTCACCTCGACACCGGCGCCGCCTATGTCTTCGTGCGTTCCGGCACAAGCTGGACGCAACAGACGAAACTGACGGTTCCGATCAGCGAACGCCGCTTCGGCAGCTCGCTCAGCCTCTCCAGCGAGACCGCGCTGATCGGCGCGACCGGCGTATTGCCGGGTGCGGCCTTCGTCTTCGTGCGCACAGGTTCGGCCTGGACCCAGCAGGCGCGGCTGTCTGCCGGCGCGGACAGTTTTTTCGGTACTGCCGTCGCACTATCCGGTGACATCGCGCTGATTGGCGCGCCAAACGAGGTGCCGATACCGAATCCGAACAACGGTGGCTTCCAGGGCGCTGCTTATGTCTTCGTGCGTTCGGGCATCACGTGGTCGCAGCAGAACCGGCTGACCGTCAGCGATCTGCCGACCGTGTCCAACGCCGGCGACAACTTCGGCTTCGCCGTCGCGCTGTCCGGCGACAGCTTGCTGATCGGTGCCCCGCTCGATGATAACCGCAGCGGCGGCGACGCTGGCTCGGCCTACGTCTATCGCGTGGGTCTGGACTTCGGCGATGCGCCGGCGCCCTATCCGAGCTTGCTCGCCAACAACGGCGCCCGCCATCTGCTGAGCGGTCCGAAGCTCGGCAGTCTCATTGATGCCGAATCCGACGGCCAGCCCAACAGCGGCGCGACCGGCGACGACATCGCCGGGATCGACGACGAGGACGGCGTCAGCTTCGGCACGCTGACCGCCGGCAGTTCCTCGACGGTGAGCGTGTTCACGACCGCACCCTCGGGCGCCGGGCTGCTCGACGGCTGGATCGACTTCAACCGCGACAACGACTGGGCCGATGCGGGCGAGCAGATCTTCAACGACTTCATCGTCATGAACGGCGCCAACAACGGCCTGTCGTTCGCGGTGCCGGGCACGGCGGTCGCGGGCATTAGCCATGCGCGCCTGCGCCTGTCGAGTGAGGGCGTTGCGGCGCCGACCGGCCAGGCGCCGGACGGTGAAGTGGAGGATTACATCGTCACCCTCACCGCTCCCTCTACCGGTAGCGTGCGGCTCAGCTCCGCGACGTACTCGGTGAACGAGGCCGGACCGACCGCGGTCATCACCCTGACCCGCACCGGTGGCAGTTCCGGCGCGGCGAGCGTGAGGATCGCAACGAGCAACGGCTCGGCCACCGCCGGCAGCGACTACACCGCGGTGAACCAGGTCGTGAACTGGGCCAATGGCGACAGCGTCAACAAGACCGTCTCCATCGCGATCAGCAACGACGGCACCGACGAGCCCAACGAGACGGTGAACCTGACGCTGTCCAACGCCACGGGGGCCAGCCTCGGTACGCCATCAAGCGGCGTCCTGACGATCGTCGATAACGACGATCCGCCCGTCACACGGACGCTGAGCATCAATGACGTGCCGGCCACCGAAGGCAACAGCGGCACCCGGAACTTCACGTTCACGGTCAGCCTGTCGGCGGCCGCATCCGGTCCGGTGTCGGTGGGCTACGCCACGGCCAACGGCACGGCCACGGTGGCCGGCAACGACTACAACGCCGGGAGCGGCACGGTCAGCTTCGCGGTCGGCGACACGGCGAAAACCTTCAGCGTCGTGGTACGCGGCGATACCACGGTGGAGCCCGACGAGACCTTCGTCGTCAACCTGTCCGGTCCGGTCGGCGCGACGATTGCCGACGGCAGCGGCGCCGGGACGATCACCAACGACGACGCGGCCGCGGGTCTTCCCGCGATCCGCATCAACGACGTGTCGGTATCGGAAGGCGCCAGCGGCCGCACCAAGGCGGCGAAGTTCACCGTGATCCTGAGCCGGAGTTCGACCCAGACCGTGACCGTGCGATACGCCACGGCCAACGGAACGGCCGTGGCACCGGGGGACTACACGGCGAAAAGCGGCACGCTGAGCTTCGCCCCGGGCACGACCTCGAAGACGGTGAATGTGACGGTGAAGGGCGATTCGACCCGGGAGCCCAACGAAACCTTCAGGGTGAATCTGAGTAGCCCGGTCAGGGCCACGGTGAGCGACAGCCAGGGGATTGGCACCATTCGCAACGACGACTGAAGCCGGACCCCCTGCACAGCCTCGGTCTCGTTCCCGTTCCCGTGGAGGTTCGTCCTCCACGGGATTTCTTTGGCGTGCCGGATCATCGCGACGGTCGGCTGTAGGTCCGCTCAAGCCCGCGTGCTTTTCGCGGGCGGAGCCGACATGCGCCCTTCGTCGAGGGCGCGCAGTGTCGGTTCCGCCTTCGGCTTGAACCGACCTACACCGACGAACGTGGAATTGCCGCCAGGAGCGACGCGCCTGCTTGGTGAATCTCACACGGCTGCGTACACTCCCACCGCTCATGCGCCTACGCTTCCGCCATCAAGTCATCTTCGCCCTGGCCCTGCTGCTCGGCCAGTGGCTGAACCTGGCGCATGCCTATGAACACCCGGCACTGAGCGCGGATCTGCATTGCGAGATCTGCCTGCACGCACAGGGCCTGGATTCGGGCGCCGTTGCGGCCGCGCTTTCGGATCTTTCGATCCCGCCCCCGATCGTCGATTCTCGTGTCCCTGCCGTCAGGGCCGCGCATGTTCGTCATGTAGCACCTTGCAGCATCCGCGGTCCTCCCCGCTCGAAGGTTTGAATCACCTTGTCGCCGGCCTTGCGCGCACCACGCGCCGGGCTGCTCAGGAATTCCCTCTTCGTTCGATGCGAGAGACTCATGCCTTCTTATCGACTGCCTTTGCTCAAGCGCGTGGCGCTTGTGTCGCTTGTCTGCGGCCTCGCCGCTCCCCCTTCTTCCGGCGCGGCCGAGGACCTTCCCACCGATACGCCCGCTGAGCCAGCGGGCGATACGGTGGAAACAATCACTGTCGAAGCCCACCCTTTCGGACGTGGCGCCGACGACCTGGTCCAGCCGGTGAGCGTGCTGGCCGGCGACGAGCTGGACGCCAAGCGCCGCTCCACCATCGGCGAGGCGCTGGAGAACGAACCCGGCGTGGCCAGCTCGGACTTCGGTCCCGGTGTCGGCCGCCCCATCGTCCGCGGCCAGGGCGGGGCGCGCGTGGCGGTGCTCGAAAACGGCATCGGCTCCATGGACGTGTCCACCATTTCCAACGATCACGCCGTCGGCATCGATCCTTCCAACGCCGAGCAGATCGAGATCATCAAGGGACCGGGAACGCTGATCTTTGGCAGCGCCGCCTCGGCCGGCGTGGTCAACGTGGTCAACGATCGTCTGCCGGATCGGGTACGGCAGGGCTTTACCGGCGCAGCCGATTTGTCCTACGGCGACAACGCGGCCGAACGCCTGGGACGGCTCGACGCCGGCTACGGCGCCGGCCTCTACCAGTTCCATGCTGATGTTTCCGGCCGCGAGACCAACTTCTTCGAGGTGCCCGGGAACGCCTACGCCGACGGCTCCGCCCCCGACCGTCATCGAATCCCCAACAGCGCGGTGAAAACCTCGTCTGGCGCGGTGTCGCTGTCGCGCATCGGCGAAGAAGGCAGCAGCCTCGGAATCGCGCTCAGCCGGTTCGAGACGGAGTACGGCCTGCCGCAGGAGGAGGACGCCTTCATCGACCTGGAACAGACGCGCGTCGATGCGCAGGCCAAGCTCATCACGCCCTTGAGCGGCGTCGAGTCGCTGAAAATCCGCGCCGGTGCCAACGACTACGAGCACACCGAATTCGAAGCGCCCGGCGAGCCCGGCACGCGCTTCGAGAACGATGAGATCGAGGCTCGGATCGAAGCTCTGCACGCGCCGCTGGCCGGTTTTCGTGGCGTGCTCGGCATGCAGCTCATCGCCCGCGATTTCCAGGCGATCGGCGAGGAGGCCTTCGTGCCGCCGGTGGAGACTCGCTCCGTGGGTCTGTTCCTGGTCGAGGAACGGGATTTCTCGCGTGGCCGCTTCGAGGTCGGTGCTCGCATCGAGCAGCAGGAGCAAGAGTTGCAGGGCCAGGACGAGCGACCGGATGTGGATCACACCCCGCTCAGTTTTTCCGCGGGTGCGATCTATGACCTCAACGCGGATTACCACCTGCGCCTGAACCTGGCGAGCGCACAACGCGCGCCTGCGGCGGAAGAGGTCTACGCGCGCGGACCGCATCTGGCCACCCGCACGTTCGAGCGCGGCAACCTCGATCTGGAAGAGGAGACTTCCAACAACATCGAGCTGGGTATCGACAAGCACGAAGGCCGCTGGACCTGGAGCGCGAGCGTCTACTACACGCAGATCAGCGACTACATCTTCCTCGCCGAGGCCGACGAGGACGGCGACGGGATTGCCGACCAGGTGACCCCGGAAGGTGAGCCTTTCGACCCGGCCGGTCCGGAAGACCAAGAAGGCCCCCTGCTGCGGGTCGATTACCGCCAGGACGACGCCGAATTCACCGGCTTCGAGGCGGAGACCGCCTGGAAATTTCTGGACGGCCCGCTGCAACTCACCGGCCGCCTGTTTGCGGACCGGGTCCGGGCGCGACGGGATTCGGGCGGCGATCTGCCGCGGATCACTCCCGCACGTTTCGGCACCGGCCTCGACGCGCGGGCGGGTGCCCTCCGCGCCGGGCTCAACCTGACGCGAGTGGACGGGCAGGATCGCGTCGCCTCGCTGGAGACCGAGACGGACGGCTACACCCTCCTGTCCGCAGACCTCGCCTACACGCTCGGAGTGGGCGGTGGCACGACCACGCTCTACCTGCGCGGGCGCAACCTGCTCGACGAGGAGGCGCGGCGTCACACCTCGTTCCTGAAGGACTTCGCGCCACTCCCGGGTGCGAGCCTGATCGTCGGGGTCAATCTGCGGTTCGATTGAGTCCGCGCCGGGTGTACCGCGGGCTCGAGCGGGAGTATCTTTTCGACGCGTGATGGTCTTTACAGAGCCAAGCTCCAGCAGAGGAGAAAGCGCCATGGAGAAAGATTCCGTCAACCGCCGGATCGTCGTCGCCGAGCGTCCGCGTTACTCGATCCCGACCGCTAACGTCTTTCGATTGGAGAAGACCCCGAAGCCGCAGGCCGTCGACCGGCAGATCCTGATCCGGACCCTCTGGCTCGGCCTGGACGCGCACCTGTACCGAAGGCTCAAGCGCGTTTCCTTTCAACATCCGGTACCGATCGGCGAGGTAATGGAAGGCGCCACCGTCGGCAGAGTGGAAGTTTCCAACCATCCCGATTTCTCCGCGGGCGAGCTGGTTCACGGGCATTGGGGGTGGCAGGACTGGTACGTCTCCGACGGCATGGACGTCGCCCGGGTGGACCCGGAGATTCCGCGTCCGTCCTACATGGTCGGCGCTTTCGGCGAATCGGGTTTCGGCGCCTATGTCACGGTCAACGAACTGCTGAAGGTGAAACCCGGCGAGGTGCTGACCATCGGCGCGGCGCTGGGCGGACTGGGCCAGATGGTCGGCCAGATCGGCAAGATCAGGGGCGCGCGAATTCTGGCGGGCGCCAGCGGTCCGGAAAAATGCCGCCATGCCACCGAGCAGTTCGGGTTCGACGTCTGCATCGATCGCAAGGCCAAGGGGTTTGAAGACGCGGTCAAGACGGTGTACGCCAAGTTCGGCCTGGACTGCTACGCGATGGCGGCCGGCGGCCGGGTGCTGGAATGGGCCATGCCGCATTTCCGGCCGCGCGCGCGGATCGCCGTCTGCGGCGTGATGGCGTTCTATGCCATGGCCTCCCTGCCGCCGGGCCCGGACCGGACCATGGCAGTGTTCGATCAGATCCAGTTGCGGCGGCTGGAGGTTCGCGGCCTGGTCACCGAGGACTGGTACGGAACGCCGCTGCACGATCAGTTCAAAACCGACATGAAGGACTGGATTCGCAGCGGCAGGATCAAGCCGCTGGAGCACATCGTGGAAGGCCTCGAAAACGCGCCCGACATGATGCAGGGTCTGTTCGAAGGCCGGAACTTCGGAAAGGCCGTGGTGCGCGTGGCGGATTGAGTCTGCGGCGCCCGGCTTCCCGATCATGAATGGTGCGCCCGGAAGGATTCGAACCTCCGGCCCCTTGGTTCGAAGCCAAGTGCTCTATCCAGCTGAGCTACGGGCGCGTCGTCGCCGCTATTGTACGTGTCGGGAATTGAAGCGGGCGAAGATCGCGACATGCGGCTCAACAAATTCATCAGCCAGACCGGTGTGTGCTCGCGGCGTGAGGCGGACCAGTGGATCGAGTCGGGGCGGGTCATGGTCAACGGCAAGCGCGCGGAGTTGGGGACGCAGGTCGGCGACAACGACGAGGTGCACGTCGACGGCCGCGTGATCGGCGCCAGGCGCCGCGCGGTCTATATCGCGCTGAACAAGCCGGTGGGCATCACCTGTACGACCGAGCGACACGTCCCCGGCAACATCATCGACTTTGTCGCCCACCCCGAGCGCATTTTCCCCATCGGTCGCCTGGACAAGGACTCCGAGGGCCTGATCCTGCTGACCAATCAGGGCGACATCGTCAACGAGATCCTGCGGGTCGAGAACCGGCACGAGAAGGAATACATCGTGACGGTGGACCGGCCCTACGCGGACAGTTTTCTCGACGGCATGGCGCGTGGCGTGCGCCTGCCGGAGCTGGAAGTCACCACCTTGCCGTGCAAGCTGACGCGAACCGGTGCGCGCAGCTTCCGGATCATCCTCACGCAGGGACTCAACCGGCAGATCCGGCGCATGTGCGAGGTGTTCGGCCATCCGGTGCAGCGTCTGCAACGCGTGCGAATCGTCAACCTTCGGCTCGGCAACCTGCCGATCGGGAAGTGGCGTGATCTGAGTGACGAGGAGTTGCGCGGGCTGTTGCCAGCAAGGTTTGGGGCGAAGGCGACGCCCGGTCGTTCATGAGGCCGTTTCGGCAGGATCGACTCCCCGCCCTTTCGCGGGCAGGGTCGTTGACGATCACGATCACGATCACGATCGGAATCGGTGTTGCTTACCGCAGCCGTAGTTTCCCCGACGGCGTGATCGGCTCCGCCTGCCGATACGCCAGCACCAGTAGTACGGCTCCGGACAGCAGCATCGGAAGGCACAGCAACATGCCCATCGTCACCCAGCCGCCAGCGAGATAGCCGATGTGCGCGTCGGGCACGCGCACGAACTCCACCAGGCTGCGGAAGCTTCCGTACAGCACCAGGAACAGGCCCGAGATCGCCATCCTCGGCCGCGGTCGCGACGAGAACCACCACAGGACCGCCAGCATCACCACGCCTTCGAGCAGGGCTTCGTACAGCATGCTCGGATGACGCGGCAGGCGTTCCGGATCGTTGGCGAAGACCATCGCCCAGGGCAGGCTCGATGGGGCGCCCCAGAGTTCGGCATTGATGAAGTTGCCGATGCGGCCGGTCAGCAGCCCGAACGGCGTGACGACCGCGACCAGGTCGATCACCTCCCAGAACGGCCGCCGACGCGAGCGGGCGAACAGCCAGACCGCAGCGATGACGCCGAGCAGTCCGCCGTGAAAGGACATGCCGCCCTTCCAGATGCGGAAGATTTCGAGGGGATCGGCAAGGAACGCCGGCAGGTTGTAGAACAGCGTGTAGCCGATCCGTCCGCCCAGGATCACGCCCAGCGCGCCGAAGAACAGCAGATCCGACGCGGCTTGCGTGGTCAGCGGCAGGTGTGCCGACCGGCCGCGGCGGATCATCAGAAACCAGCAGCCGTAGAAGCCGATGAGATACATCAACCCGTACCAGTGAATCTGGACGGGGCCGAGCGCGACGGCGACCGGATCGAAGTTGGGGTGGGTCAGCATCGGACGCGATCAATCGGGTGAGTTGTCGGGCTGCTTTTAGTGCGCGACTCTGCAAAAGAAAGCTTTCAGATAACGCGTCTCGATGATCGCCGGGTGTACCGGATGATCGGGCCCCTGGCCGCCCTGTTCGAGCAGTTGCAGGCGCCGGCCGGCGGCGCGGGTCTCGCGCAGCAGGACTCTTTGCAATTCTTCGGGCGCCAGGTGAAACGAGCAGGAGCAGGCGACGAGAATGCCTTCGGGCGCGAGCAACTGGATCGCCGCGCGGTTGAGCGCCGCGTAGTGTTCGAGCCCCGCCTTCTCATCTTTCTTGCGTTTGATCAGCGCAGGCGGGTCCACCACGATCACATCGAAGACGCGCGAGTCGGCGCGCAGTTGCTTGAGCAGGTCGAGCGCCTCGCCGCGCAGCGTTTCGAGGGGAAAGCCATTGAGCGCTGCGTTGGCCGCCGCCGCATCGAGCGCGGGCTGCGAGCTGTCGATACAGGTGGCGGACGTGGCACCGGAGGCCAGGGCACGGATGGCCCAGGCGCCGGCGTAGCTGAAGACGTCGAGCACGCGCCTGCCCCTGGCGTAGCGGGCCAGACGGTCGCGGTTATCGCGCTGGTCATAGAACCAGCCGGTCTTCTGACCATTGCGGATCGGTGCGGAGAAGCGCACGCCGGACTCGACCAGTTCGGCCATGTCCGGCACGGTGCCGATCGCTTCGACCGATTCCGGCAGGCCTTCCAGCGTGCGCGCTCCGCCATCGTTGCGCAGCAGGATGCCGGCCGGTTTTAGCACCATCTCCAAGGCTTCGATCACCGCGGGCTTGAGCCGATCCATGCCGGCAGTTCCCATCTGCACAACGCAGATGTCGCCGAAGCGGTCGATCACCAGGCCGGGCAGGCCGTCTGACTCGCCGTAGACCAGCCGGTAGTGCGGCGTGGGATAGATCGCCTCGCGCAGACCGAGCGCATGGCGGATGCGTTGAGCGAGCCACTCGACGTCGATGCGCGCGTCGGGCCGGCTGGTCAGCAGGCGCGCGGCCATCAGCGAGTGGGGATTGACGTAGGCGGTGCCGACCGGCTTGCCACGCGCGTCGATCACATTGACCCGATCACCGGGCTTGAAGGCCTTGAGCGGCGTGACCGCGATATTCACCTCGTTGCTGAACACCCACAGGTGACCGATGCGCAGGCGGCGCTCCGCATTGGGGTTGAGGCGCAGCGGCGGCAACGAGTCGGTCATTGAGTGGGAAACCGGGAGAGGGCGCGCATTCTGCTACATCTGCGCGCAGCACCCGTCTCAGGCAAGGTCGTAACGGAACTCCTGCCTGAAGCGCGCACGGAAGGATTCCGGCGTGAGCTTGTGATTCTGTGGCCCCACACGCTCGATCTTGATCGCGCCCATCAGGCTGGCGATGCGCCCGGTGGTTTTCCAGTCCATGCCCTGGAGCAGGCCGTAAAGCAAGCCGCCGCGGAACGCGTCGCCACAGCCGGTCGGATCGGCCAGGGCGTCGGCCTTGGCGCAGGGAATTTCGAGGATCTTGTTGTCGGCGAAGATGCTGGAACCCTTGCCACCGCGGGTGACGATCAGTGCATCGACTCGCTCGGCGATCTGCTTGAGCGTCAGCCCGGTGCGCTCCATCAACACCTCGGCCTCGTAGTCGTTGACCGCGACATAGGCGGCCTTGTCGATGAAGTCCTTCAACTCCTCGCCGTTGAACATCGGCATGCCCTGGCCCGGATCGAAGATGAAAGGGACGCCGGCTTCGGCGAACTGCCGGGCATGCAGCAGCATGCCGTCGCGGCCATCGGGCGAAACGGCGCCGAACTTGACGCCCCTGGGATCGATGTCCTGTGTATGGGCAAAGCTCATCGCGCCGGGATGGAAGGCGGTGATCTGGTTGTCGTCGAGGTCGGTGGTGATATAGGCCTGCGCGGTATAGGCCTCCGGCACGGTCTTGATGAAATCCTTGCGGACGCCGGTCTTGTCCATCCACGCCGAGTAGGTGTCGAAGTCCTTGCCCACCGTGCCCATGGCGCGCGCATCGCCGCCGAGCGAGTGCAGGTTGTAGGCGATGTTGCCGGCACAGCCGCCGAACTCGCGGCGCAACTGCGGCACCAGGAACGCGACGTTAAGGATGTGCACCTTGTCCGGCAGGATCTCGTTCTTGAAGTAGCCGGGGTACACCATGATCGTGTCGTAGGCGAACGACCCGCAGATCAGTGCAGACATGGAAGGTTCCAGTGGAGAGGGAAAGAACGACGCAATGGTAGCGAAGCTTTATCCGTTCCGGTCCGCATTCGCTTGGACCGCCGCCCGAATCTGCTCCAGGTTCTCGCGAATCATGTCGGCGATCAGTTCGTCCGTCCGCGGATCCTGCAGCACCTGCTCGACCACGCGCAGCGCAGAATCGATGATGGCCTCGGTGATGTCGCGCGCAAACGGCAGCCGAGACAGCCGCCCGGCCTGCGGGTCGTCGCGCAGCTTCTCCGCGATCATCGTGCGCAACTCATCCTGATTCTCGGCCAGGGCGCGGGCGATGTTGCGTGCGTACTGTCCATTGGCCAGCACTTCCTGAACCTCGTTGAGCACGGCCACCGTCACCGCCGAACTGATGGACTCGACGATGGCGTTCTTGAAGCGGTTGACCAGGCGGTAGGTGAACTCGTCGCCCAGAGCGCGATCGGTGGCGCGACCGAAGCGTGACAGCAGGACGACGATGCGGACGACGCGAAACAGGCGGAAGCCGCGGATTGCCGGGTGCTGCAGCGGAATCATGCCCAACACTTCGTACCAGTTGCGCTTGACGTAATCCCAGGTCCAGCCCGCGTCGCGCCAGCGCCAGGCAAACTCGGCGGCGAAAATGGCGCAGATGGCGTAGTCCGTCGTCAGGATCATCCGCCGCGCGGGCTCCGTGATCTCGCCGAACGTCTCCCACACCAGCAGGCCGACCGACAGCACGGCCAGCATCAGCATCAGCCAGTCGAGCACGCCAACCGCGCGCCGCGTCGCGCCGACCTCGCGCGTCGGCGGAATGCTGGAAGGGGATTGGTTCATCGTCCAAGCTCGCCTGTCATGCGGGGTTCGGTCAAGCCGCCGCGGCACGAAGCCTTTGCGTTGACAGTTCAGAATCGATTCAGCGCGCCGACGCTGAAATGCAGCGGCCTGCTTTCCGGAATGTTGCCAATGAAACCACCCCCTCCTGTCCTTGCCTTCGTATGGGCCGGTCGGCTGCCCGTCGAGGCGATCGACGAACTGTTCGGTCGCTCCCCCCTCACGCGTCGCGCTCCGCCGAGGCCGCAGGTAACCGCTTTCATTTCTTCGCGAGGCCCGCAGCTCCCGGCCAGCCGGCACGTCGCCGCCCGATGAACGCCCTGCTCACGCATTCGATTCGATACTGCCTGCTGGCGCCCCTGGCGATGGTGCTCCTGGTCGCCGCCTGTTCGCGCGTGACCGCCGAGAATTATTCGAAACTCGAATCAGGAATGTCGCGCGACGAGGTCTACTCGCTGCTGGGCAAGCCCGACGACGTCACCGGTGGTGGCATCGGCAACTTCACCTTCTCGGCCGAGGTCTGGAAAGGCCGCAAGCAGACCATCAGCGTCACGTTCGGGGGCGACAAGCTCGCGCTCAAGTCGATCGGGGAAACCGACGACGGAGCGAAGTAAAACGTCTGTACACGCGAGTGCCATAAACTGCGGGTCGATCCAGAACTCCCGCAGCCATGTCCGTCCCTTCTGCGCCCGCTTCAAACATCCGCGAAGCGGTCACCGTCGTGCTTCAGCACGCGGGGGACAGCTTCATGATCCGTCGCCAGCCGGCGCTGCCTTCCTTCCCCGGCTACTGGGCTTTTCCGGGCGGCAAGATCGACAAAGTCGATGCCGATGCCCCCGCGCGGACCCACGCCCTGTTCACGCCCTACGAAGCGCGCATGATGCAGGCACTGGCGCGCGAACTGATCGAGGAGATCAGCTTCGATCTCGATGCCGCGGTGGCCTCGGGCGAGGTGACGGCGCTGCACCTGTTCGGCACGGCGCTGACGCCGCCCATCATCCCGGTGCGGTTCAACACCCTGTTCTTCCGCGTGGAACTGAAATCGCGCCCGGAGCTGAAGCTGGACACGGGCGAGGTCGACCGAAGCGAGTGGCTGCCGGCCAGCGAGTGGATGGCGCGCTATCGCCGCGGGCAGTTGCTGCTGGCGCCTCCCACGATGGCCTCGTTGGAACTGTTCGAGGCCGGCGGTGGCATGCAGGCCGAAGAGCGACCGCTGGAGGAGTTTCACAAGGAGCGGTTGCCGGTGATCGAGTCGATCCGCGGTCTGCGGATGATGCCGGTGCGGTCCAACACCCTTCCGCCGGCTTTTCATACCAACTGCTTCGTGCTGGGCGACGAGGGGTCGCCGCGGCTGTTGATCGATCCGGCGCCGTATTCGGCCGACGAGTGCGAGGCCGTCATCGATCGCGCGCAGCAGTTCGGGATCACCGAGGTGTTTCTCACCCACCATCATCCGGATCACCGCGAGCGTGCCGACGAGATTGCGCGACGACTCGGTGTCGGCCTGGCCATGAGCGCAGATACCGAAACCCGGATTCGCGCCGAATCGCCGGGTTTTTTCGATGGCCTGCGCGTGCACACGGTGGCGGATGGCGATGAAGCGACCCGCTGGCTCGGTCAATCGGTGGGCGTGCTGGCCGTTCCCGGGCATGACGAAGGACAGTTGGCGCTGATGCCGGAAGACCGCAGCTGGTGCCTGGTGGGAGACCTGATACAGGGCATCGGGACGGTGGTGATCCACAAGCCGGAAGGCAATATGCGGCGCTATTTTGACTCGCTGAAGCGGATCATCGAACTGGACCCCAAGGTCATCGTCCCTTCGCATGGTCTGCCGATGGGCACGACATACCGCCTGCGCGCCACGCTCCAGCATCGCGAGGAGCGCGAGGCTGCGGTGTTGCAACTGCACCGGGCAGGCCAGACGATGAACCAGATGCTGGAGACGCTGTACCGCGACACCGACAGGCGACTGTGGCCGATGGCCTTGCAGAATATCGAAGGTCATCTCGACAAGCTGCGCGAGGAAGGCCGGCTGGTCGAGGTTTCGCCGACGGCATGACAGGCACCGAAACGCATAAGCAAATACTTTTTCCAGCACTTTCGCGTTGCTGCGACTGGACCGTATATTAAGGTAGCCTAAAAATACCCTGGCAAGTGCTCGCGCCGTTCGCTCTGCGCACCCGCGCCAACCGAATTTTCGGGCCACCTTAATAAATGATTATCAATGGATAATTAACCCGACCCACGGAGCAGCGATCAAATCTGGAAGCGGATATTTATGGGCCGGGTTAATAATCCCACTCTCCGACCGCCGACGGCGGCTTGAACGGTGACACTCATTTGAACGACAAGACTCCGCGGCGCCAGGGATTCACGCTGTTCCTCACCGGTTTGCCCGGCGCGGGCAAGACCACCGTTTCGCGCAAACTGGTTGAGGTTCTCGCGCGTGATCACGGACGCGCGGCGACCCTGCTCGACGGCGATGTGGTGCGTGAGATGCTGTCGTCCGGTCTGACGTTCTCGCGCGCGGATCGCGAGCTGAATCTGCGTCGCATCGGTTACGTGGCGGGCGAGGTGACGCGGCACGGCGGCATCTGCGTGTGCGCCACCATCGCACCCTATGAAAGCACTCGCATCGAGACGCGGGCGCGCATCACGCCAATGGGGGGTTTCTACGAGATTTACCTCGCCACGCCGCTGGCCGTCTGCGAGACACGTGACAGCAAGGGTCTGTACGCGCGCGCACGGCGCGGCGAGATTCGCGGGTTCACCGGCATCGACGATCCCTACGAGGTTCCCAAGGCGCCCGAGCTGAGCATCGATGGCAGCCGCCTGAGCGTCGACGAGGAAGTGCGCAGGATCATCGCGCTGCCTCTGCGCGACCAATTGCTCTGAGAGAAGATCATGGCCACCCGGCGCCAATACGACATCGTGGTCTTCGGCGCGACGGGGTTCACCGGCAGCCTGACCGCCGAATATCTGGCGGCCCACGGCGGTAAGACCTTGCGCTGGGCCTTGGCCGGACGCAATCCGGAAAAACTGGAATCGGTACGCGCCAAGCTGGCCGGGAAGCATCCGGGTTTGGCCGATCTCGACCTGCTGAACGCCGACGCCGGCGATGCGATCGCGCTGTCCAAGGTCGCAAGAGCGACCAAGGTCGTGATCACCACGGTCGGGCCCTACATCAAGTACGGCGAGCGGCTGGTTGCGGCCTGTGCCGAACACGGCACCGATTACGTCGATCTCACGGGTGAGCCCGAGTTTGTCGATCGGATGTGGCTGGGTTATCACGACAAGGCCAGGGCGAGCGGCGCACGGATCGTGCACGCCTGCGGGTTCGACTCGATCCCGCACGATCTCGGCGCATGGTTCACCGTGCAACAGTTGCCGGAAGATGTGCCGATCGTCCTGGAAGGTTTTGTCCGCGCAGGCGGTCAGATTTCCGGCGGCACCTGGCATTCGGCCATCACGGCGTTCTCGCGTCTGGGCGAGTCGGCGAGGGTGGCCAGGGAACGTAAGGCGCGCGAAGGCTGGCCGGTGGATCGCAAGATCGGTTCGACTCCGCAGCGCATCCGTTTCGAGAAACTGCTGGATAGCTGGGTGGTGCCATTCCCGAGTCTGGATCCGCAAATCGTGCGGCGCTCCGCCGCGGCGGATGAGCGATACGGACCCTCTTTCCGCTATGGGCACTTCATCCAGGTCAAGACCTTGCCCAGGGTCGCAGCACTGCTCGGCGGCGTGGGCGCGGCCGTTGCGGGGGCGCAGTTCAAGCTGGTGCGGGAGCAGTTGCTGAAGCTGCGCGATCCGGGTCAGGGTCCAGACGAGGACCGCCGGGCCAAAGCCTGGTTCCGGGTGCGCTTCATCGGTCGTGGCGGCGGTCAGCGGGTGATCGTGGACGTGACCGGCGGGGACCCGGGCTACGGCGAGACCGCCAAGATGCTGGCCGAGTCTGCGCTCTGCCTGGCCCGCGATCGCTTGCCGAAGAAGGCCGGCGTCCTCACGACGGCGACTGCGATGGGCAACAAACTGATCGCGCGGCTGCAAACGGCGGGCATCGGTTTCAACGTGGTGGAAACGCCATAGACATGGCCCAAGCATCGCTCGCAGCAGGTGCCCTGTTCGGATTTCTCGGCGTCGTTCTGGGCGCGTTCGGTGCGCATGCCCTGCGCGCGCGCCTGTCGCCGGAGATGCTGCAGGTCTGGAAGACTGCCAACGAATACCACTTCTATCACGCCATTGCGCTGGTTCTGGTCGGCCTGCTCGCGCGGGCGACGAAGCTGCCGGGCCTGGACCTGGTCGCCGGCTGTTTCGTGGCGGGCATCGTGGTGTTCTCCGGCAGTCTTTACCTGCTCGCGGTCAGCGATCTGCGATGGCTGGGCGCGATCACGCCGATCGGTGGTTTGCTGTTCGTGTTCGGATGGGCTTGGCTGGCCTGGATGAGCTTCCGCCACTGACTCTAATTTTTTGAAGCTTGAGGCGAATTCAGCGCCTTCCGACCGCACCCAGAATCGCATCGGAAAGCTGATCGGAAATGCGGATCGCCGCTGACATCACCGTGCGCTCCGCCACCACCTGGGCCTCATCTGTCGCCGCCTGACGGGCAAACTGCACGATCTCGCTGACGCGATCGGAGTGGGACTTGAGCATCGCTTCCATCTGCGTGCGTGTGGACGTGAGCTGTCCGAACATTTCGCGTTCGAGCGCCTCGATCCTCGATGTCACCAGTCGGAGGGCCTGGTTGGTCTCATCCAGTCCCATCCGGAATTCACCGCGCAGATTTGCCGGGGCCTCCGCCAACTGGACTTGCTGACTGGCGAGATGGCCGACGGCGGTCTTGATCTCGGCAAATTGCGTAAACAATCCCTGCGAGACTTTTTTCAGCCGGCCTTCGAGCAGTTCGCGGATCGCGGCATCTTCGAATCGACCCGGGGTGTTGAGCGCCGCGCCCGACGTGCCGACCGGCGGTGCAGCCGCCATGGACGCGACGTCCATTGATGCTGGCGGCTGCTTTGCCACGATTGCCAGGCCGGCGGCCTGCTGGATCGTGGGCGTGAATCTGGCAATCGGCTCTGAAGCCGACAGGGCATCGAGGATGCGGCCGAGCTCCTCGCGGTTGGGTGGCTTCTGCAACACACCACTGGCGCCGGCGGCCTGGGCTTCGGCATTGAGTTGGGGGCCTTCGCTGGACGAGCAGATCACGACCGGAATCGACGCCAGGCGCGAGTCGGACTTGATCATCCGCAGGGCCTCGAAGCCATCCATCCCGGGCATCACGTGATCGAGAAAAATCACCTGGGGGGGAGGATGATTGGCGGCCAGGAAATTCAAGGCTTCCGCCGCGCTTTCAACCGCATCCACCCGGTACTGGTGTCCTTCCAGATATCGGCGTAATGCGAATCGGGCGGACTTGGAATCGTCCACCACCAGTGCGTTTTTTGCAGTCATGGTCCTGCTTGCGTTGGTGCCCCCACCAAGACGCAATCTAGCACCCGAAGCGTGCAGCAGGTTATTGAGGCGGCCACTATTCACTCGAAAACGCACGCGCGGACAGAGGTCTCATCAATCTACGAGGTTGGCGCTGGCCGCCTCAATGACACAGAGCCATGTTGGGTTATTGATCCGGCCACGCCGACCTGCGTTTGCATCATCGAGTTCAACTCGATTGTGGCCGGATCAATAACTGCGCTGAACCGATCGGCAACAATGGCGTCATGTTGATTGGACGACACCTTATCGTGCCCTCGCTGGTCCTCGCGCCGATGGCGGGCGTAACCGACCGTCCTTTCCGTAGTCTCTGCCGGCGGCTGGGTGCCGGGCTGGTCGTGTCCGAGATGATGACTTCGGACGAGACGCTCTGGCATACGGAAAAATCGCGCCTGCGCCGCGCGCACGACGCCGAGTCCGGGCCGATCTCGATACAGATCGCCGGCTACGATCCCGCGGCGATGGCGCGCACTGCGCAATTCAACGTCGAGCACGGTGCGCAGATCATCGACATCAACATGGGATGCCCGGCCAAGAAGGTGTGCCGTGTCGATGCCGGCTCCGCGCTGATGCGTGACGAGCCGCTGGTCGCGCGAATCCTGGATGCGGTGGTCAAGGCGGTTGAAGTACCGGTCACGCTGAAGATGCGCACCGGCTGGGCGAGGTCGCATCGCAACGCGGCGGTGATCGCGCGCATCGCCGAGGATTGCGGCATCGCAGCGATCGCCGTCCATGGCCGGACGCGCGAAGACCAGTACGAGGGGCAGGCCGAGTTCGACACCATTGCCGAGGTCAAGCGCAGCGTGAAGATCCCGGTGATCGCCAACGGCGACATCGACTCAGGGGAGAAGGCGAGCGAAGTTCTGCGAGCGACCGGCGCCGACGGATTGATGATCGGGCGTGCTGCGCTGGGGCGGCCGTGGATCTTCGGACAGATCGCTGAATTCCTGCGAACGGGGCAGGCGCCGCCACCGCCCCGGTTGGTGGAGACCGGCGCCATCCTGCTCGGCCATCTCGACGCGCTCTACCAACTCTACGGCGAGGGGCGCGGCCTGCGTGTCGCGCGCAAGCACATCCAGTGGTACTGCCAGAGCCACCCGGGCGCACAGACGTTCTGGTCCGGCATCAATCGGGTGGTGGATGCACGGGAGCAGCGGGCAAAGGTGGAAGCGTTCTTTCTGGCCAGCGGAGTCGAGGACTTGCGGCACGCGGCCTGAGAGCCGTGGTCTTGAATCGCGCACCTGAATCGCACGCAAAAAAAACGCGGCGGGAATTCCGCCGCGCGAGTATCCGGGGTGAATCCGGGTTACTTCTTCTTCGCGGCCTTCTTGACCGCTTTCTTCGCGACCTTGGTCGGAGCAGCGGCTTTTTTCGCAGGTGCCTTCTTGGCTGCAGCCATGACAAACCTCCTAGCTAAAGAGTAAAGCGGATGACTCCGACAACGCCCATCGCTGACGGTAATCAACCACGTCCCATAGTGGCGCGCGAAAAATCAAAACACAAGATGTTGTGTCAAGAGGGATAGCCAAGTTTTTCGCCGCTCGTCGGAAAGTTTCAGTCCGATGACGGTTCAAACACGTTTGACAGGATTCAGGGGCGTGACCGCGAGTAGAAAAAGCTGATCAGCGTCGGACGAATCCGCGATAGGAGCTTGCGGACCATAGTCGGATCAGGCTCCGGCAATGCCAGATGAAGTGCTGCATTTTTTTCAGCGTGCGTCGTTGGGCGCGATGTGTGACCGCGGCGGCCGGCACCACGCGAACCGCCAGACCGGCGTTCCAGCACCGGAGGCACAGGTCCACGTCCTCGCAATACAGGAAATAGCGCTCGTCGAATCCGCCGAGGCGACAGAAGGTGTCGGCCCGCATTGCCATGAACAGGCCGGCAATCCAGTCGACGTCGAGCGCAACGGTCAGATCATGGTTGTAGAGCGCGGGCTCGGTGCGCAGGCGTCGTCCCAGAACCCTCGATGGCGTCGGCAATGGCCGTGCGTTGTCGGCGCAGAGTCCGTGTTCATCCAGGACGCGCGTGCTGGCGATGCCGAGCGACGGGATGCCGAGCGATTCCTGCAAGGTGGTGAAGGGATTGCCGTGCAGACGCAGGTCCGGGTCGATTGCTGCGAAGAAGCGGCCGCGCGCATGTCTGAACGCCGCATTGTGGTTGCTGCCGAAGCCCCTGGGCTCGGCGTTGCGGATCACCGCGACATGGCCGGGCCAATGCCGCGCCAGGTCGCCGACCGGTTCGTCGAGGTTGAGCGTCAGCAGCAACTCGAACCGGTGCGGGTTCAGATGCGTCTGAAAATCATCGAGCAGGCGACGCACGCTGGCCATGTGTCCGTGGCTGACCACGGACAGGCTCCATTCAGGGGTGTCGGACGGGGAGGGAAGCAAATGGGGCCAGGAAGATCGCCGGTGGGCAGCGATTATAGAAATCAGCAGATGCTCTTGAATCCGCCTTGTCTGCCTGCATGAGGACCGGAGGAACTTCAGGTGCGTTTAGCACTCCAACTGCCCGACTGCTAAAATTTCGGCATCCTTGCTGTAGCCACAGGAGAAATCAGATGTCTTCCACGGCCCTTGCCTTGCGACCCGCTGCGTTGCCGGTTCCGCTGACGGGCAGCCTGGACTCGTACATTCATTCCGTCAGCAAGATCCCCCTTCTTGCCCCGGAGGAAGAGACCTCGCTCGCGCGCAAACTGCGCGACGAGAGCGATCTGGCGTCCGCGCAACGCCTGGTGCTGTCCAACCTGCGCTTCGTGGTCCATATCGCCCGCGGGTACATGGGCTACGGTCTGCAACTCGCCGACTTGATTCAGGAAGGGAACGTCGGCTTGATGAAGGCGGTGAAGCGCTTCGACCCGGAAGTCGGCGTGCGCCTGATCAGCTTTGCGGTGCACTGGATCAAAGCCGAGATTCACGAGTTCGTGCTGCGCAACTGGCGCATCGTCAAGATCGCCACGACCAAGGCGCAGCGCAAGCTGTTCTTCAATCTTCGGTCAGCCAAGCAGCGCCTGGGCTGGATGAACCAGAGCGAGGTCGAGGCCATCGCGCGCGACCTCAAGGTCAAGCCTGAAGAAGTCCTGCAGATGGAAGGCCGGCTCAGCGGAGCTGACGTTTCGTTCAGCGCGACGCCGGAAGATGGCGACGAGTCCAGCTACGTGCCCGAAGATTATCTTTCGGTGGAGGACCCGGTCATCCGCGCGATCGAGGACGCGGACTGGAACGAGTTGCGTGAGGAGCGCATGCGTGAAGCGATCGCCGCGCTGGACAACCGCTCACGCGACATCCTGATGCGCCGCTGGCTGTCTGGCGAGACCGAGAAAGCGGGCCTGCAGGAACTGGGCGATGAATATGGTGTGTCGGCCGAACGCATCCGCCAGATCGAAGTTGCGGCGATGAAGAAGATTCGCAAGGTGATCGAGGCCGATTGAGCTTGCGGTCCCACAAAGCAGCAATGGAAAGGCCCGGCTCCGCCGGGCTTTTTCGTTGCGCACGGCTCAGGAAATATCGAGCACCACATTGCCGCTTGCGCGCCCGCTCTCGACGAGTTCATGCGCCTCGATGATCCGATCCAGAGGCAGGCGTTCCGCCACGTTGTGCTGCAAGCAGTTTGCGGCCAGCGCTGCGGACACTTCGGCCAGTGCACGGGAGCGATCGGCGGCGTTGAGGTTGTAGACGATGAAGAAGCGCAAGCGCAGATTCTTCATGATCCCGCTGACGAAATTCACCGGAACCTCGGGCACCTGGCTGCCGTAGATCACCAGGTCGCCGTCGGCGCGCAGCAGTTCGAAGTCCAGCTTCACATTGGCGGAGAAATCGACCTCGACCACACGGTCCACGCCGCCGCCGGTGAGATCGCGGATACGCGCGACGACATCGTCGGTCCGGTAGTTCAGCACCCCATCGGCGCCCGCGGCCATCGCCAGCGCGGCCTTCGAGGGGCCGCTGACGGTGGCAATGACCTGCCGCGCGCCGCGCAGCTTCGCGAACTGGATCGCATAGTGGCCCACCGCGCCCGCGCCACCGGCGATGAGCACGGTTTTGCCTTCCACGCCGCCATCGGTGGAGATCGCGTGCAAGGCGGTCAGCGCGGGAATTCCCAGGCAGGCACCGGCAACGAAGTCGATCGCGTCCGGCAGGTGCAGCGCCTGGGGCGAGGGCAGCACGATGAATTGCGCGGCGGTTCCCATCGCGCGGCCCCAGGCGCCGTTCCAGATCCACACCCGCTCACCGATGCGCGAGGCATCCACGCCCTCACCCACCGCGTCGATCACCCCGGCTCCATCGCTGTGCGGCACGATCAGCGGGAATGGCAGGATTTTCGAGCGCAGTCCGGCACGCGTCTTGACGTCGGACGGATTGATTCCGGAGCAGGCCAGCTGAACCCGCACCTCGCCCGGTCCGGGGCTCGGCACGGGCAGTTCGCGAAGGCTCAGCACTTCTCTTGCAGGTCCCACTCGTTCATAAGCAGCAGCTTTCATTCGGGCGCTCCTCTGCGTCCTTGGCCGGGGCGCGGATCAATAACCCAACATGGCTCTGTGTTATTAAGGCGGCCAGTGCCAATCTCGTCGATTGATGAGACCTCTGCCCGCGCGTGCATTTTCAAGTGCATAGTGGCCGCCTCAATAGCAAGCGGGACGCTCAGGGAACCTGTGCCCGGGACTCCGGATTCTGCGTCGCCACATCGTCGGCCAGCGGTGGGAACGGCGAGACGAACACCTTCTCGAACAAGAACGGGTCGTCGAAGTGCTCGCGTCCCACCAGTGCAGTCGTGTGCCGGCCGATCTGGCGCATCGCGCCGGGACTGGACACCCCGCTGGGCCATTGCCACCAGCGTTCGCGGCGCTCAGAGCCGGCGACGAGGCCATCAGCGTCGAACAGGCTGCGCGTGCCGCCCTTGGGCGACGGCAGCGTGAACAGGTCCTCGAACGCACGGAGTTGATATTCGCGCTTCTCCCCGCTCGCGATGGCGCTGTCGACGACCCGCCGGACCCGGTGGCTGCCGGATTGCACCCGGATCGCCACTTCGCCCGCGGGCACCTGCGCCTGCGGGAACAGCGGCGACTCCTGCCAGTAGTCGTCCAACGGTCTGCGCTCCAGCTTCTGCACCGGAAACCAGGTATGTCCCAGGCCGCTGGCCGGGATGCTGTCGTAGGCCAGCGCACGACCGTCCGGATCGAGGGTGATGCGCCAGATCAGGCCGTCGAGTCTGCCGGCGTACTGATCGGCACCACCCAGTGGCGCGTGCGCGGAGAACCAGGCCACGTAGTACAACTGCACCAGATTGCGTCCGCCGACCCGCGCGAACGACGCCCACCAGTAAACCACGGGTCGCTCGATATCCACACCAGGCTGCGACGCGTCCAATTGCGGCGTACCCGGCCGATCATGATCGCCGCCGGATTCGATCCACAGCAGCGGGGCATTTTCTTCGGCCAAGGCCGTCCAAGCCGAAAGCTGCAAGCCCACCAGCCCGAGGCGGTCGTGCAACAGGTCGGTGAAGTTGCGTGGCACCAGCGCGGGGTCGGCCGTGGGCTTGACCTGCCAGAGAATCAGCGGACCGGGACTGTCCAGCGACTCCACCGGCCTGGCGTAGTCGCTCAGCATCGCGGCACGTTCTGCGGCGATGCCGCGCTTGATCAGGGGGGCGGTCAGCGGATACAGGCCGAGTGCGCGCTTGAGCGTGGAGTAATCGTCCGGCGGTACCACGGAGTCGAGCAGGTGCTGGCGCCAGCGCTCATCGTCCATCTCCAGGTCCACCAGCCAGGAACTGCACGCGCGCAGATTGAGCAAGGTGTCGCTTCGATCTCCGATCGACAGCCCGAGGTTGATCAGCTCGATCTCGCGCGCGGCGTTGTCGTTCTGCCGCAGGTACTGGATCCAGTTGTAGAGCTTCTCGCGGTCGTCGCCGAGATCCTGGGCGAACGAGGCCATGAGCCGGTCGCTGCGCATGAAGGGGAAGTCCGGTATCTGGTAGTACTGGCCGTCACGCACACCTGCAGCCTCGATCTTCGCGTCAAGGACTTCGTATTGCGCGCGGCACTTGGCGCCGGCTTCACCCGAAGGCATCTGCGGCGACAGCACACAGGCGCCGAGCAGCGCGACCGGCGCAAGCAGAAGGAAAATCGGGCGGGCAGCAGGTTTCATCGAACGTCCCGGCGCAGTGGGTTGTGCGCCTGTTACGCGAGGCAGGGGCGCGTGGACTCATCATGGACCAGGGAGCGGGTTTTTCCCCGTCGGGTCGGATGCCAATTGCGGGAACGGTGAAAAGACGCTAACCGGCGCCGGTCCAGCCCTCTCCCAGCCCGCTGTTTAGAATGCCGCCGATGATCCCGCTTCCACACAACTGGGTGCTGACCGGACTCACCGTTCTTGGCATCGGTGCAGGGCTGAGCTTCATCGTCGAGTACCTCGCCCGTACGCTCGACGAGGGCCGTTTTGGCTGGCAACGCTCGGTGCGCCGGCGCCTGGGCGTGGCGCCCGAAAACCGTATTGCCGAGCTGCGCTGGGTCACGCTGGCCTTGCAACTGACGATCTGGCCGTTGCTGGGTTACATCCTGCTGCGGCTGTGGGGGCTCGACGAACTCGGCCGGGCCTTCGTCGACAAGCTCCTGGGCGAGGGCTTCATGGTCGGCAGCACCAAGATCGCGCCCGGCAAGCTGGTGCTGGGCCTGCTCGCTTTTCTGCTGCTGGTCACGTTCACCCGATGGTTCAAGGGCAAGCTGGAGCGCGACTGGCTGCCGATGACCCGGCTCGAGCCCAGCGTGCGCATGTCGGTGGCGACACTGTACGGCTATGCGACGTTCGTGATCGCGGTGCTGGTCGGGCTTTCCGCGGCCGGTCTGGACCTGTCCAGGATCGCGATCGTCGCCGGCGCGTTGTCGGTGGGCATCGGGTTTGGCCTGCAGAACATCGTCAACAATTTTGTATCCGGCCTGATCCTTCTGTTCGAACGACCGGTGCGGCTGGGCGACTACATCAAGGTCGGAAACACCGAAGGCTTCGTGCGCCAGATCCGCATCCGTTCGACCGAGCTGGAAAACGGCGACCACATCAGCATCATCGTGCCCAACTCCGCCCTGCTCAGTGCCGAGGTGGAGAACTGGAATTACCGCAACAGCCTCGGGCGCGTCATCGTCAGCGTGGGCGTCAACTACGGTGTGGAGCCCGGGCTGGTGAAACAACTGCTGCTGGAGATCGCCGACGAG
Source organism: Panacagrimonas sp. (assembly GCA_052387695.1). Lineage (GTDB taxonomy): Bacteria > Pseudomonadota > Gammaproteobacteria > Nevskiales > Nevskiaceae > Panacagrimonas. Next base: position 93,439 of record JBQTIX010000024.1, read on the forward strand.
CACCCGCTGGTGATCAAGAGCGGCGAGCGGATGGACGTGCCGGGTCCGTTCGTCGTGTTCAAGGACTTCGGCGATTCCAGCCTGGTGTTCGAGATCCGCGCCTGCATCGCCGACATTTATTCGAAGCTGGTCGTGGCCAGCGATCTGCGCTTCGCCATCCACAGCCGCTTCAAGCAGCGCGGAATCGACATGCCGTTTCCGCAGCGCGACGTGTGGATCAGAAACCCGCATGAAGTGGGCCGGCCGGTTCGCGAGGCGGGCGACGACGCGGGGCCTTCCGAAGAGGCCGAATGAGCGGGCACGGACCTTGCCCATTCCGAACCGTCGATCACCGCCTGCCTGCTTCAAGCTCATGAAGGACTCCCAGACCGGACGACACGGCCAGATCGTGGCGTCTTCCTTTCGACCGCATCCCCTGCTGGTGGGACCGCATGCCCAGACCATCGCGCCGGCGCTGCTGCGTCCGCGACCCGATGTGAACTTTCGCATCGAACGCCTGGAGTTGCCGGACGCCGATTTCGTCGATATCGGCTGGGTCGGCGAGCATCACGCCGAGGGACCGATCGCGATTCTGGTCCACGGACTCGGCGGCGGCTTCGACTCCAAATATCTGCGCGGCCTTTCCTGGCGGCTGGTCGCGGCCGGCTGGCGCGTGTGCGCGCTGCAATTGCGCGGTGGCGGGTTGGAGCCAAACCGCCTGCCGCGGCATTATCACCACGGCGACACTGCCGATCTTCGTCAGCTTCTGCACCGTTTGCGCAGTCGTGAACCTCGCAGCTTCATCGGCACCGTTGGCTGGTCGCTAGGCGGCAACGTGATGCTCAAGGCGCTTGGAGAGGAGGGCGCGCATGCCCCTGTCGATGCGGCGTTCGCGGTCAGCGTTCCGTTTCGTCTGCACGAATGCGCCGACCACCTGCGACGCGGATTTGCCCGGCTCTACCAGGCCAAGCTCCTCGGTGCCTGCAAGGACCTGGTCCGGCGCAAGCACCGCCTGAAGCTGATCACGGCCCCGGCCGATCCGGAAAAGGCGCTCGCAGCGGGGGATTTCTTTGATTTCGACGATGCCTTCACCGCGCCGCTGAACGGCTATCGCAACGCGGCGGACTACTATGCGCGAGCGGCCTGCGGGCAATACCTCGGCGCAATCCGGGTGCCCACACGGATCCTGCATGCGCTGGACGATCCCTTCATGCTGCCCTCCATCCTGCCGTGGCCGGAAGACCTGTCACCGGCCGTGACACTGGAGGTGGCCGAGCGTGGAGGACATGTCGGGTTCATCTCCGCCGGGCCGTTTGGACTTCCGCACTGCTGGTCGGAATCCTACCTGTGCCAGCGACTGGTCGAAGCGCATGCCGTCGAGCGTGGCGGCGCAGAGATGGAGTGGGGTGGGCGAACCGCCTGAGTCGGTTGTTGGTTCAAAGCCCCCCGCAAAAGCGTGGGACCGAAGGCGGACCTGACGACATGTGCCTTTTCGACGAGGGGTGCCGGCGCACCCTCGCAGGCTAAGCTCGTGCCGACTTGGCGAAGAAGCGCCGTTCGACCCGGTAGAAGCGTCGGCGCAATTCCGTGCTGAAGCGTGTCTCCCAGTGCGCAACCAGTGCCAGCAGGATGCTGCCGCTGATCACCAGCGTGTGCGCCGCCACGCAGACGCTGATCAGGGTCAGCGCCAGGCAGGTGACCCGCAGCCAGCTGGTGATGGCCTTGGAATGATCGAAGCCTTCGGCGTACCAGCGCACCAGGCGGGCCTCGTCGACCGAAGTGGGGTGGATTCCAAGACAGCGTTTGGCCAAGTGGTGCAGGGCCCAGGCATCGACCACCTCGGCCATCAGCACGGCGGCCAGCGCGCCCGCCAGTATCCAGTCCATCATCATGTCCATGCCCCACCCCGTTGAGTGCCGGAGACCTCTGATTCCGGGCTCCGGCGAGAGTCATCGCCGGCTTGTGCGGAGCTATTGAGCGCGCTCGGACAAGACGGATGTCTCGCGTGTGGCACCAACGGCCTGAACCAGCGGTCGCAACGACGCACGGTGCTGCGAACGCGGATGAGTGGAACGGGGTGGACGCGGCCGGTGATGGCGAGCCCGCGCCCGAGCGGCTAATGTCGCGCCGCGGCCGGCATGCTGCGGCCTCAATCCTGTCAGGAGAACTTCGATGCGGATGGTTCCGGTAGTAGTGCAATCCCTGCGGCTGACGGGTCTGGGTATGGCGGGCGTGCCGGTGGCCGCCTGCGGCAGTTCCGGCAGCGGCGGTTCGTCCGGTCCGGGAACGAATTCGCTCCGCGTCGCGGCTCTGCCCTTCACGCCCGCGGGCATCGCGGTCCCGGTGGGCAATACCGCTCTCATCGATGGCGGCGCCCCTGCGCCCGGTCGGGGTCGGTTTTTCTGCGGTGCAGGATCCATCAGCGAGGCAGCGGCGACCTCGACCTCTGGCGGCGGCTTGCGAACGGTCACATTCACGGCGGACCCGTGTTTCCCGGGCGACGCCGATTCGGTGCAGGACGGCCTGTAGGGAATCGCGCGATCACATGGAACCGCTTTCCACACCGGATGGCGCCTGGGCGCCGGACTCCTGGCAACGCCGCCCGGCGGTCCAACAGCCAACCTACCCCGACCCTGCCGAGCTGATGACGGCCCTGGAAGACCTGAGCCGCCTGCCGCCACTGGTCACGTCCTGGGAAGTCGAGGCCCTGCGCCGGCAGTTCGCCCAGGCGGAGGACGGCACGCGCTTCGTGCTCCAGGGCGGCGATTGCGCCGAATCTTTCGCCGACTGCCGGCCGGAGATCATCACCAACCGTTTGAAAGTGTTGCTACAGATGTCGCTGGTGCTGGTGCACGGCATGAAGCTGGCCGTCACCCGCGTGGGGCGCTTCGCCGGGCAGTACGCCAAGCCGCGATCGGCCGACACGGAGACCCGGAACGGCCTGACCCTGCCGGCTTATCGCGGCGATCTGGTCAACGCGCCGGCCTTCACCTTCGAGGCGCGCACGCCCGATCCGCGGCGGCTGGTCGAGGGACACATGCGCTCGGCCATGACCAACAACTTCGTGCGGGGTCTGATCGACGGCGGCTTCGCCGATCTGCATCACCCGGAGTACTGGGACCTGGACTGGGTGCAGCACTCGCCGCTGGCGGCCGAGTACCAGGCGCGGGTGGATGCGATCGGCGACTCGCTGCGCTTCATGGAGCGCCTCGCCGGCACCGAGCTGCACGAGTTCAACCAGATCGATTTCTTCACCAGCCACGAGGCCTTGCTGCTGTGGGCGGAGCAGGCGCAGACACGCAAGGTTCCGCGCAAGACCGGCTGGTACAACCTGTCCACGCATTTCCCCTGGATCGGCATGCGCACCGCCGACCTCGCTGGCGCGCACGTCGAGTATTGCCGCGGCATCCGCAACCCGGTCGGCGTCAAGATCGGTGCGGCGATGGATGCGGCCTGGCTGCGCGGCCTCTGTGAGGTGCTCAATCCGGACAACGCGGCGGGCCGGCTGGTGCTGATCCACCGGCTCGGCGCACCGAAGGTCGGCGAGCATCTGCCGCGCCTGATCGAGGCGGTCCGGGCCGGCGGCCATCGTGTGCTGTGGATGTGCGATCCCATGCACGGCAACACCCAGACCACACCCAGCGGCATCAAGACCCGGGCGTTCGATGACATCCGCTCCGAGATCGAGCAGTCCTTCGCCATCCACGCCGCCTGCGGCTCGCGTCTTGGAGGCGTGCATCTGGAGCTGACCGGCGAAGACGTGACCGAATGCCTGGGTGGTGCGCGCGACCTGACCGAGAAAGACCTTGAACGCGCGTACCGCTCGCAGGTCGATCCGCGACTCAACTATGAGCAGGCACTGGAGTTGTCGCTGAAGATCGCGTCGTTCCGGACACAGGGCTGAATGAGTCGCCCGGCGGTCCGCGTGTTGTCGGTGATTCCGCCGATGACGCAGCTCAACACCCCGTATCCCTCGACCGCATACCTCACCGGGTTTCTGCGCTCACGCGGGGTGCAGGCGGTGCAGGAAGACCTGGCGCTGGCCCTGGTGCTCCGATTGTTCAGCGCCGACGGCCTGCGCGCCATCCGCGTGTGTATCGAGCGTTTGGCGCAAGCGCGGCGCTCGCGCAGCGTGCAGGCATTCGACGAACGCTTCGAGCGCTATCTCTCCACCATCGCGCCGACCATCGCTTTCCTGCAGGGACGCGACTCCACACTCGCCCACCGCATTTGCAGCCGCGCCTTTCTACCGGAAGGGCAACGCTTCCAGTCGCTAGAGGTTTATACCGATGAGGACGGCGGCGATCCGCTGGCCTGGGCCTTCGGCATGCTGGGCGCACAGGATCGTGCGCGGCATCTGGCGACGCTGTATTTGAACGACCTCGCCGACGTGCTGCGCGACGCGGTCGATCCGCGCTTCGAGTTCGTGCGCTACGCCGAATCGCTCGCGCAAAGTCAGCCGACGTTCGATCCGCTGGCTGCAGCGCTGGCTGCCCCGCTCAATCTCGTCGACGAAACCCTGCGCGACCTGACGCTTGTGGCGAGCGCGAAGCACGCACCCCATCTGGTGCTCGTGTCGGTGCCGTTTCCCGGAGCCGTGTACGCCGCGTTCCGCATCGCCCAGACCCTCAAGGCGCAGGATGCCTCCGTCGTGACCGTGCTCGGCGGCGGCTACGTCAACACCGAGCTGCGCGAACTGGCCGAGCCGCGGGTGTTCGACTACTTCGACTACGTCTGCCTCGACGCTGGCGAGCGGCCCATCCTGTCGCTGATCGAGCACCTGCGTGGCGAACGGCCCGAGTCTGGCCTCGTGCGCACGTTCGTTCGCGATGCCGATCACAAGCTGCGCTACGTGGAAGGCTGCGAGGCCGACATCCCCTTCGCCGAAGTCGGCACGCCGACCTGGGACGGTCTGCCGCTCGACCGGTACCTGTCCGTGCTCGACATGCTCAACCCGATGCACCGCCTGTGGTCGGATGGCCGCTGGAACAAGCTCACCGTTGCGCACGGCTGCTACTGGAAAAAATGCAGCTTCTGCGACGTGAGTCTCGACTACATCTCGCGCTACGACACCGTCACGGCGGAAATGCTGGTCGATCGTATCCAGACCGTGGTGGCGCAGACCGGACAGACCGGTTTCCATTTCGTCGACGAAGCGGCACCGCCCAAGGCACTCAAGACGCTCGCGGCCGAGTTACAAAAGCGACAGCTCTCGATCTCCTGGTGGGGCAACATCCGCTTCGAGAAATCCTTCACGCCGACGCTGTGCAGGCAACTCGCCGACAGCGGCTGCATCGCCATTTCCGGCGGTCTCGAAGTCGCCTCCGACCGACTGCTCAAGCTGATGAAGAAGGGTGTCTCGGTGGAGCAGGTCGCGCGAGTCACCCGCGCCTTCAGCGACGCCGGCATCCTGGTTCACGCCTACCTGATGTACGGTTTTCCGACGCAGACCGTGCAGGACACGGTCGATGCGCTGGAGTACGTTCGCCAGTTGTTCGAGGCCGGCTGCGTCCAGTCCGGTTACTTCCATCGTTTTGCCTGCACCGTGCATTCGCCGGTCGGCAGGAATCCCGAGGAATATGGCGTGAAGCTCGCGCCGCTACCTCCGACGACGTTCGCCAAAAACGACATCGGTTTCATCGATCCGACGGGAGTCGATCACGACGCGCTCGGGTTTGCGCTCAACAAGGCTTTGTACAACTACATGCACGGCATCGGCGTGGAACAGGACGTGCGCGGCTGGTTCGAGCAAAAGGTCCCACGTCCAAAGGTGTCGCGGCACTTCATTGCCGGCGCGCTCGCAGCGACTTGACGGTCGGGTACCCGCACGTAGCGTTCGGTGGCAACTCTGGCCGCCGCCTCAGTACGGCCCGTTGCCGCTGCTTTCCTCGCTCGGCAGGAGATCCTGCTGCCCGCCGCCGATGCGCGCCAGGCCCTTGAGTTCCAGCTGCACGTAGACGCCGTTGTCGAAATTGCCCTCGCTGTCGGAGATGAAGCGCCGGTACGAGGTGCGTAGGGCCCAGCAGCAGGTGCCGTACTCGATCCCCACATAGTTCTCGCGGCTGTGGCTGTCGGCCAGCGAGAAACGGGTGCGGCCGGCGAGCTTGAAGGGTCCGTACACCGGAGACAGAAAACTGAAATCGGCCTGCTCCAGCAGATCGCGCCGATAACGATAAGCCAGGGTCATCTGGCGCTCGCCCTCGGGCTGCCGGTAGCGCAGGCCGAACTGGGTGCGTTCGAACTGAGCGTCCTTGGGCGACCATTGCGCCGCGGTCACCGTGCTCCAGCTACGGGTCAGCCACCAGTCGAACTGGGCGATGAACTCGGTCGCGCCACGATCCGGGGCCGGAAAAAGGCATCTGCCATCCGGTGATCCCCCGGATGTACCCGGATCCCGGCCCAGAAATTCGCAGAGATCGACCCGCGGTGCCTTGAATCGGAACAACTGGCCGACCGACCCGGTCCAGCGCGGGTTGCCGGTGTTGGGATCGATCTCGCGCAGGGTGGCGGCGCCGGCGATGTGCTGCGCATCGGACAGCCGGTCCTCGCCCGAGAAGCGGTTGCGCGCAAATACCTGTACGAAGTCGAAGTCCGGCTCGCCGGTATCGAACAGCGGAAGATCGTCCTGGTCCCGATACGGAACATACAGCGCGAACGCGCGGGGTTGCAGCAGCTGCAAGGTGCCGCGCGAGGTCAGGCGCTCGAAATTGAGGCCGGCTTCGGCGCTGAAAACCGGCGCGGTGCGTCCCGGCTGGCTGTCCGTGTCCGCGCCGATTCCCGAAAGTTCGTAGGTGGTGTGGTGCAGGTCGGCCTGGCTGGTGACGTACCAGGCGGCGCTCTCGCGCTCGAAGCGCAGGTAGGGCGTGAGGTTCAGGCGTGCTCCCTCGATGGAATCTTCGCGCGCGAAGTTGACGAATTCCGCATCGATGCCGGCCCGCGTGTCCAGCATCGAGTCGTGCGTCAGCGCGTCGAAGCGGATTTGCGGCAGGCGTTTATAGGGATCGTCGACCGCGACGAGGTTGGTCGCGATAGGCTGGAAGTTCTGCACCAGCACCTGCACCGTGTACGAGGCCGGCGCCTGGTAGGTGGCGCGAGCGGTCTGTTCGAGATGGGTGATGGACGAGCTCGACAGCGTGCCGCCCAGGTCCTCGAAATAGGTGCGGTCGCTCGACTCGGCATACGTCGCCTCGATGCCCAGGCGATCGTTGACCAGGCCCAGGTGATCGAAGCGCAGGAGGCTGCGGCGGTCGTTGAATTTCTCGTCGTCGAGATACTCGTAGCGCGCGCTGCCGCTGCTGCGGTCGAACAGATAGCGGAAATCCAGCCCGGACTGAAAGCCGCGGTTGCTCAGGTAACGGGGATTGAAGGTGGCGTCGTAATTCGGTGCCAGGTTCAGGTACACCGGCCAGCGCAGGTCCAGGCCATTGCCGCTGGCCTGGCCGATGGTGGGATAGAGCAGGCCGCTGCGACGCCGGTCGTCGATGGGGAATTGCAGATAGGGGGTGTAGAGGATCGGCACGCCCAGAAAGCGCAGGCGTGCATTGCGTGCCGAACCCAGCCCCTTGTCGTGATCGAGCTTGATCTCGCTGGCCTCGAGATACCAGGCGTCGGACGAGGCGGCGCAGGTGGTGTAGGCGGCGGATTGCAGGTAGGCGCGGCCGTCGGTCCGCAGTTCCACCCGGTCGGCGCGGCCGCGCGCGGAACGTCCGGGCAGGCTGAACTCGGTGTTCAGAAAGGCGCCCGACTCGGCGTTCAGATCGAAACGCGCCTCGGAACTCTTGATCGTCAGATCGGTGTTGCGGAACAGCGACTCACTCTTCACGGTGACGATGCGCGTGACGTCGTCGAAGTTCAGCGCGTCGGCCGAGAACGCCTTGTCGCCCTGGCTCAAGGTCACCATGCCGGCCAGGGTGGAGAGTCCGTCCTGTTCCAGCAGCACCTTGTCGGCGTTGAGAATCAGGCGGTCGTCGAACTTGATTTCCGGCGCATCCTGGGTGAGTTGCAACTGCGAGCAGCCGGCCGCTTCGACGACTTCGGGGGGTGTTTCCGCGACGGCCGGCATGCCGCAAAGGGCGAGCAGGACCAGGGTCGGCAGCCGCAGACGGGACCGGCGCATTGCGTCGTTCGAGGCAGGCTGCAGCGGGGGAGGGCGGCGAAGTTGCAAGGGTGTCGGGAGCGATGCGCGGATCGGCTGCGAGGGTGCAGGCGCAACAGGGCGGAAGTCAAAGGTGACGGTGCTGCCAGCCGCTACAGCGTGCGGTCGAGTGCATCGAGCAGTCGATTCATTTCCCGGGCGTTCGTGTAATGGACGAAGGACAGGCGCACCGCGCCCGTGAGGGGATCGACACCCATCGCCTCCAGCAGACGCACCGCGTAGAAATGGCCCGCCGCGGCCATGATGCCGGCAGTTGTCAGCGAGGCGGCGACCGCGGCCGGCGAGCGTCTCAGGGGCACGAACGCGACCGTTGCGGCGCGCAGCGACGGATCGGTCGGTCCCAGGACGCGGACATCGGATCGAGCGCCCAGGTAGCCCAGCAGCAGGGTCAGCAGCGTGTGCTCCGCGGAGTGAAACAGATCGCGAATCCGCTGCGGTCTTTGCCCGGCATCGCCGCCGCCGTGATGCGCGTCGAGCGCATCGAAATACTCGGCGACTCCCCGCGTGGCCGCGACCTGGGCGTGATCGGGGCCGGCGGGAACCAGACGCTTGCGCGCCACTCCGGCGTTGAAATAGTGGGCCTGGTTGCCAAGCCGCTCGAACGCGGCACGGCGGACCACCATCAGGCCCTGATGCGGGCCGAAGGTCTTGTAGAGCGAAAAAAGGTACACGTCCGCGCCGAGCGCCGCGACATCCGGCAAGCCATGCGGAGCGTAGGACACGCCGTCGACCAGCACCATCGCGCCGGCGGCCTTGGCCTTCGCGGCGATCGCCGCGACCGGATTGATCTGGGCGACGATGTTCGAGCAATGCGGAAGGGCGAGCAGGCGTGTGCGCTCGCCGAGCAGCGCATCGAGTCGGGCGAGGTCCAGCGCGCCGCTGTCGGGATCGACCTGCCACTCGCGCACCACCACGCCGTCCGCGGCCAGCCGGCGCCACACGCCGCTGTTCGCCTCGTGATCCTGGTTGGTGACGATGATCTCGTCGCCCGCCTTGAGCCATCCGCGGAAAGCCTGCGCCAGCACGTAGGTGTTCTGCGAAGTGGACGGACCGAAGTGCACCTCGTCCGCGCCGACGCCGAGGTACTCCGCCATCCGCGTGTGCGCCGCATCCATCCACGCGCCCGCCTCGCTCGATGCCCCGTACGGGTAGCAGGGCTGCACCTTGAGCCGGCGGTAGTACTCGCCCAGGCGGTCGATGACCTGCCGGCAGGTGTACGAGCCGCCGGCGTTCTCGAAGAACGCCTGGTCCCGCAGCGAGGGCTCGGCGAAAGCCGGGAACTGGGAGCGGACGAAGTCGGTATCGAGGGGGTGGCGCGTCACGGTTCGGGTCTCGCGGCGGTCGGGGATTGCAGCGTAGCGCGAGTGCGCCGTCCTTTCGTCGCGAGTCGCGCTTGGTTACGCTGCATCCACTGTCTCGCCTTCCCAAGCACGCTTGAACGATTCCAATCTGACCGATCCGCGCGCCAGCGCCGCCCGCCTGTGGGCGGGCGAACGGCTCGCGCTTCCCCAATTCGACTTCGCGCCCGCCTCGGCCGACGCCAGCTTCCGCCGCTACTTCCGCGTCCGCGCCGACGACGGTCTGAGCTGGATCGTGATGGATGCGCCGCCTGAAAAGGAAAACTGCGAACCCTTCGTGCGCATCGCCGCCCTGATGCAGGAGGCCGGCCTCAACGTGCCGCAGGTGCTGGCGCAGGATCGCGAACGCGGATACCTGCTGCTCAGCGATCTCGGTCGCCAGACCTACCTGCACGTCATCGACGCCGACAACGCCGATGCGCTGTTCGAAGACGCGCTCGATGCGCTGGTGAAATGGCAGGGCGCGTCCAGACCCGGCGTGCTGCCGGCCTACGATCGCGCGCTGTTGGAGCGCGAGCTGGCGCTGTTCCCCGACTGGTTTGTCGACCGACACCTGGGCCGCCGCTTCACGCCCGATCAGGCCAGCGCCTGGCGCGAGGTCTGCGATCTGCTGCTGGACTCGGCCTTGGCACAGCCACAGGTGTTCGTGCACCGCGATTTCATGCCGCGCAATCTCATGCACTCGACGCCCGATCCCGGCGTGCTGGATTTTCAGGATGCGGTCTACGGCCCGGTCACTTACGACGTCGTGTGCCTGTTCAAGGATGCCTTCCTGTCCTGGCCGGTCGAGCGCGTCCGGACATGGACCGCGCGCTATCGCGACAAGGCCGCCTTCGCCGGAATCCCGCAACCTGAAAACTTCCAGCGCGCGTTCGACTGGATGGGCGTGCAGCGGCACCTGAAAGTACTCGGCATCTTCGCCCGCATCCGGCATCGCGACGGCAAGCCGCAGTACCTGGACGACGCGCCGCGATTCGTGAACTACGTGCGTGAAGTCGCCGCGCGATGGCCCGAGCTGGCGCCATTGCTGCGTCTGTTCGACGAGCTGAATCTGCGGACGAGCGCGTCGTGAAGGCGATGATCCTCGCCGCCGGCCGCGGCGAGCGGATGCGACCGCTCACGGACCTTCTGCCCAAGCCCCTGCTGCCGCTGGCAGGGCAGCCGCTGATCGTGCACATGATCGAACGTCTGGCGCGCGCGGGCGTGCGCGATCTCGTGATCAACCTCGGCTATCGCGGCGAGCAGATCGCCGACCACCTGGGCGACGGCGCGCGCTGGGGCGTGCGCATCGCGTATTCGGACGAGGGCGATCCGCCGCTGGAAACCGGCGGCGGCGTGTTCCGCGCGCTGGAGCTTCTTGGCGACGAGCCCATCCTGCTGGTCAACGCCGATGTCTACTCCGACTTCAATTTCACGGCGCTGGCTGCCCGGGCGCAGCGCCTGCCGGAGCGCGAACTCGCGCATCTCGTCCTGGTGCCCAACCCGGCCCATCGCCCGGATGGAGATTTCGTGCTGCGCGACGGTCGCGTGCTCAACGAGGGCGAGCCACGCCTGACTTTCAGCGGCATCTCGATCCTGCGGCCGGAACTGTTCTTCCAGTGCGAGGAGGGTCGTTTTCCGCTGGCGCCGCTGCTGCGTCGCGCCGCCGCCTGCGGGCAAATCGGCGGTGAGCGGTTCGACGGGTACTGGTCAGATGTCGGCACGCCGGAGCGTCTGGCGGAGCTGGAAGCGAGGATGGCCTCATGTTGATTGCTTTGCGTCGTTTGAGCCTGCGCTTCGGCTCCACCGTCCTGCTCGATGCCGCCGACTTGCAGATCGAACGCGGCGAGCGCGTGGCCGTGCTTGGACGCAACGGCATGGGGAAGTCCACCCTGCTCAAGCTGATCGAGGGAGAACTCGCGCCGGACGAGGGCGAGATCGTTCGCGCGCAGAGCCTGCGCATCGCGCGGCTGGTGCAGGAGGTGCCGCAGGGCATCGAGGGCACGGTGTTCGATGTGGTGGCTGTCGGGTTGGGCGAAGCCGGGCGGGTGCTGGCGAAATTCGAGCACCTGGTTCACGAGCATCCGGACCGGCTGGAGGAGATCGGCCGCTTGCAGGCGCGCATCGAGACGCTCGGTGCCTGGGCACTGGACGCCAAGGTGCGCGAGGCGATCTCGCGCGTGCAGGCCGACGAATCGGCGCTGTTCGAACAACTCTCGGGCGGGCTCAAGCGCCGCGTGCTGCTGGCGCAGGCCCTGGTGCGCGATCCGGACCTGCTGCTGCTGGACGAGCCGACCAACCATCTGGATGTCGAGTCGATCGAATGGCTGGAAAATTTCCTGCTCGGCTTCGACGGCGCGGCGCTGATTGTCACCCACGACCGCGCGTTCCTGCGCCGGCTGGCGACGCGTATCGTCGAGCTTGATCGCGGATATCTGACCGACTGGCCGGGCGATTACGATAACTTCCTGCGGCGCAAGGAGGAGCGTGCGCACGCGGAGTCGCAGGAGCGCGCGCTGTTCGACAAGCGACTGGCGCAGGAAGAAGCCTGGATTCGCAAGGGCATCGAGGCGCGGCGCACGCGCAACATGGGCCGCGTGCAGCGCCTGCTGGAGATGCGCCAGCAGTTCAGTGCGCGGCGCAACGCGCCGGGCAAGGCCAACATGGACATCGTCGAGGCGCAGCGTTCGGGCAAGCTGGTGTGCGAGGCCAAGAAGATCAGTTACGGGATCGGCGGCCAGACGCTGGTGCGGAATTTTTCGACCACCGTGCTGCGCGGCGATCGACTCGGCCTGATCGGCCGCAACGGTGTGGGCAAGACCACCCTGATCCGACTGATGCTCGGCCAGCTCGCGCCGGCGTCCGGCGAGGTCAAGCTGGGCACGAATTTGCAGATTGCCTACTTCGACCAGTTGCGTGGCGGGCTGGACGAGAACCAGGCGGTGTTCGAGGTGATCGGAGCGGGCAAGGATTACGTCGAGGTCGGCGGTCGCCAGCAGCACGTCATGGGGTACTTGCAGGACTTCCTGTTCACGCCCGACCGCGCGCGCAGCCCGGTGCGCTCGCTGTCGGGCGGGGAGCGCAACCGGCTGCTGCTGGCGCGCCTGTTCGCGCGGCCGTCCAACCTGCTGGTGCTGGACGAGCCGACCAACGACCTCGACCTGGAAACGCTGGAACTGCTCGAAGAACTCTTGCTGGAATACAGCGGCACGGTGCTGCTGGTGTCGCACGATCGCGCGTTTCTCGATGCGGTGGTGACGCGCACCCTGGTGTTTGAGGGTGAAGGGCGGGTGGGCGAGTACGTGGGCGGCTACGCTGACTGGGTCCGGCAGCGTCCCGCCACGATACCGGCCGCGCGCGCGGTGAAGCCTGCGTTCGCCGCTCCGGCCGCTCCGGCGGCCAAGCCGGCAGGGCTCAACTCGAAGGAGAGGCGCGAACTCGACGAACTGCCAGGTCGGATTGAAAAGCTGGAAACCGAGCAGGCGGCCCTCGCCGAGACGATCAGTTCGTCCGGCTTGTATGACCAAAACCGGGGCAAGGCGATCGAAATGCAGTCGCGCCTGTCCGAGCTGGGGCAGACTCTGAGCCGGACGTACGCGCGCTGGGAAGAACTCGAAGCTATGAGGTCGCGTCCGTAGCACAGGGCCTGTCGTATCAGTCCCGTCCGTTGAAACTGCATACCCCACACCGCCATGACCCGCCGAAATTTTCTCTCGACTCTCTTCGGGGCCGCCGCTGTCGCGGCCACCTCCTCGCTGGCCGCCGTCGAAGCGGCGTTCACCAGGCTCACCAAGGCCAAGTCCGAGTGGAAGAAGCTGCTTCCCGCGCCGGCCTACGCCGTGTTGTTCGAGGAAGACACCGAGCGCCCCGGCACCAGCGCCCTGCTCAAGGAAAAGCGCCCCGGCACCTTCGTCTGCGCCGCCTGTTACCTGCCCTTGTTCGATGCGAAGACCAAGTACGAATCCGGCACCGGCTGGCCCAGTTTCTTCGACGCGATTCCCGGCGCCCTTGGCCAAAGCACCGACTACAAGCTGATCCTGCCGCGCACCGAGTACCACTGCGGGCGTTGTGATGGCCACCAGGGGCATGTGTTCGATGACGGCCCGCCGCCCACGCGCCTGCGGTACTGCAACAACGGCGTGGCGCTCAACTTCGTGCCCGCGGGCGAGAAGCTGCCGGAGTTGCGTTCATGATGAGGATCCTGGTTCTTGTACTGATGTTCGCGGGTGGCGCCGCACAGGCGCAAACCGCTAGTTCCAAGGCGATCTTCGCCGGCGGCTGCTTCTGGTGCACCGAGTCGGATTACGAAAAACTCGACGGTGTTCTATCGGCGGTCTCGGGGTTCACCGGCGGACACGTGATCAAGCCGACGTACGAACAGACCGGCAGCGGCGATACCGGCCACACGGAGGCGGTGGAGATCACCTTCGACCCAGCCCGGATCAGCTACGCGAAACTGGTCGAATACTTCTGGAAGCACCACGATCCCTTCGACGGCCATGGCCAGTTCTGCGACCAGGGCAGCCAGTACCGGCCGGGGATCTTTTATCTCGACGACGAGCAGAAGAAGATCGCTGAGGCGAGCCGCGACGAGACGCAGAAGCTGTTCAAGGAAAAAATCCTCACCGAGATCACCAAGGCCACCGCGTTCTGGCCAGCGGAGGATTACCACCAGGATTATTACAAGAACAACCCGCTGCGCTATCGCTACTACCGCTCGGGCTGCGGCCGGGACGCGCGCGTCGGCGAAATCTGGAAGAACGCCGGAAAGGAGTGAGGTCGCATCGGGGGGGCGGTGGATGCGCTTCGCTTATCCACCCTACACCGCACCGACTTGTTCCCCGATTCCGGCGCTTCGATCAGGGTCCGCAGGAGATCTGCGAGTTCATCGTCGCGGTCAGATCTCCCAGCAAACGCCGCATCTGCGGTTGCAAGATCGCGCACATGTCGGTCCAGCACCGGCCTGCCGCGATCAGACGCTCGGGTTCGCGCATGCGTGCTGCCGTCCGCTCGATCGCCCGCCCGATGCCAGGGTCGGACGCATAGGACATCAGCAGGTCGGCGAAACCCGCGGCCGTGGGCGCCCGGCCACCGCCCCGGATAAACCAGGGTTCCGCCAGAGCCATCGCCAGCCCGCAGCGGATCGCGAAGTCGGGCAGCGCTTCCTGCGGCGAGAAATCCGGCCAGAGCGCCGCGAGCGCACGATCCGCCGCCAGGTCGAGCACGATGCCCGCATAGCGGCGTTCCCCCTCGGAGAAAAGACCGCGTGCTTCCCGCATCACGGAGTGTCGGTCGGTCGCCGCATCGACCTTGCGATGCAGGCGGATACCGAGCGCGATGTCGTCCGGATAGGCCGACAGATCCGACCCGCGAACCACGTCGCCCAGCACGCTGCCGGCCAGCGACGTCTGTGTTCGATCGGCGAGCCAGAGGTGGGCGAGGAAGTTCGTGGCGAGGTCCTGCAAGGTCGGGTACGGGCTTTTTTGCAGTGTGACCCGAATCCTTGCACGGCCCCGGTTCGCGAGTCCGATCCGCGCAGTCGGGCAGCTACGGCGGCGCCTTATACTCCGACCCATGTCCACGACCGTTCATTACGCCGAACTGGCCGAAATTCTTCGGCTCCTCAGCTATCCCGAGCCGCCGTCCAGCTTTCACGGCGCCATCTGCGGCGCCCTGTGCGCCGAGCCGCTGGAACACTTGTCGCCCGAATCCCTGCTGGAAGGCGCCGACGGTCCGGATGAGCGCGCCCGCGAATTCCTGATCCGCCTGCGCGACGAGAGCAATGCCTCGCTGCTGTCGGCAGAGATGGATTTCGAGCCGCTGCTGCCCGAGGACGAGTGGCCGTTGTCCTCGCGGGTCGAGGCGCTGGCGGCCTGGTGCGGGGGCTTTCTGTATGGTCTTTCGAGCCGGCGAAAACTCGATCTGAAGACGTTTTCGGAGGAGGCGCGCGAGACCCTGCGCGACTTCACACAATTCACCCAGGCCGGGTTTGACGCCGCCGGTGAACCGGAAACCGAGGAAGCTGCATACGCCGAGCTGGTGGAGTACGTGAGGGTGGGCGCGCAACTGCTGTTCCTGGAACTGCGTCCGCGTCCGCCTTCGATCGACAACGAGTCCTCAACCGTTCACTAATGGCTGCCATGAAACTGAACCCTGTCCAGCGAATGGAACATGCCGCGCGTCGCGTGGAGCTGATGCGCCGCATCGGCAAGGATGCGGTGGCCATCGTGCCCGCCGCGAGCGAGGTCATCCGTGCGCGCGACACGCATTACCGCTTCCGCCAGAACAGCGATTTCGCCTACCTGACCGGCTTTGCCGAACCCGATTCGGTCGCAGTGCTCGCGCCGGGTCGCGAGGACGGCGAGTTCGTGCTGTTCGTGCGGCCCAAGGACAAGGAGCGCGAGATCTGGAACGGGCGCCGTGCGGGTCCTGTCGGCGCGGTTCGTGGGTTTGACGCCGACGAAGCGTTCGACATCGGCGAGCTCGAAAACGAATTACCGAAGCTGCTCGCCGGCCGCGAGGTGGTGCATTACAGCCTCGGCGAGTTCCCGGAGATGGACGCGCGCATCGCGCGCATCACGCGCCACCTGCGCGAGATTTCGCGGCGCGGCGCGGCGGCGCCGACGACCATCGTCGCGCTGGAATCGACGCTGCACGAGATGCGCCTGATCAAGCGGCCGGAAGAAGTCGCACTGCTGCGCAGAGCATCGGAAGTGTCCGCCAACGCGCACGTGCGCGCCATGCGCGCCACCCGGCCCGGCAAGTACGAGTGGCAGATCGCTTCGGAAATCCACTCCGAGTTCGACGCCAATGACATGCAGCCGGGCTACGGCTCCATCGTCGGTGGCGGCGACAACGCCTGCATCCTTCACTACACGGAGAACGACGCGAAGCTGCGCGGCGGCGACCTGCTGCTGATCGACGCGGGCGGCGAGCTGGCCGGCTACACCGCAGACATCACCCGCACGTTTCCGGTCAATGGCCGGTTCACGGCCGAGCAGAAGGCGGTGTACGAGGTGGTGCTCGAAGCGCAGAAAGCCGCGCTGCGGCAGATGAAGCCGGGCGTTTCGTCGGGCAAGCCGCACGAGGCGGCGACCAAAGCACTGACCGCGGGCATGGTCGAACTGGGCCTGCTCAAGGGCAGGCCCGCGCAACTCATCAAGGACGAGAAGCACCGCCAGTTCTACATGCACGGCACCGGCCACTGGCTGGGCATGGACGTGCACGACGTCGGTCGCTACAAGATCGGCGACAAGCACCGGCCGTTCGAGCCGGGCATGGTGATGACCGTCGAGCCGGGGCTGTATATCGCGCCGGGCACGCCGGGTATTCCGCGCAAGTTCTGGGGTATCGGCGTGCGCATCGAGGACGATGTGCTCATCACCGCGGAGGGCCACGAGGTGCTGACCGGGGGTGTGCCCAAGACGGTGAAGGACATCGAGCAGCTGATGGCCGCGTGATGACCGGCGAGGTCGATGTCGCCATCGTCGGCGGCGGTCTGGTGGGTTGCGGCCTGGCCGTGGCCCTGTCGAGTCAGAATCGTCGCATCGCGCTGATCGAAGCGTTTCCACCACGATCCGAATCACCTGCCTGGGACGAGCGCTGCATCGGCCTCAACGCGGCCTCGCGACGCATCCTCGATGCGATCGGCGTCTGGGACGCGCTGGCGGACAGCGCCGAACCGATCCGCTCCACCCACATTTCCGAGCGCGGCCGTTTCGGCAGCGCGCGCTTCACTGCTGGGGACGCGGGGCTCGAAGCGCTCGGCTACAACACGCCGCTGAGAGCGATCAATGACGTGTTGTGGCGGAACGCGCGTGCGATCCCGAACGTACGGATCATCATGCCCGCAAGCCTCGGCCGCATGGACGTGCTCGCTCATGACGTGGTCCTTTCCGCGCAGGCAGAAGGCGCCGAGGACGTGGTGCTGCGTGCGAAGCTGGTCGTCGCGGCGGACGGCGCGCGATCCGCCGTGCGCGACCGCCTGGGTCTGAACGCGGACACGCGCGACTACGGCCAGTCCGCCGTCGTCACGGCCGTACGGCCCCGGCACGCGCACCAGGGCGTGGCCTACGAGCGCTTCCTGCCCACCGGCCCGCTGGCCCTGTTGCCCAAGCCGGACGACGCCGAGGGTCACGCCTGCTCGCTGGTGTGGACCCTGCCGACCGGACGCGCCGCCGAACTCTGTGCTCTGGAGGCGGACGTCTTCACCCGGCTCGCGCAGGACCATTTCGGCGAACGGCTTGGCCCGTTCCATGCGCTCGGCAAGCGCGGCAGCTATCCGCTGAGCCGCGTGATGAGCCAGTCCCTTCGCGCGCCGCGCACCGTGTTCATCGGCAACGCCGCACAGACCCTGCACCCGGTCGCGGCGCAGGGATTCAATCTTGGGCTGCGCGACGCCGCGACCCTGGCCGACCTGCTGCTGGATGCATTCGATCCCGGTGACGAGAGGGTGCTGAGCGAATACGAATCACGTCGGTGCAAGGATCGCGAGCGGGTGTCGGACTTCACCGATCAACTCGTGCGCCTGTTCTCCAATTCCCTGCCCGGCCTACGCGGTCTGCGCCACCTGGGCCTGCTCGCCATCGACCTCGACACGCCGGCGCGCGATGCGATCCTGCGCCAGAACCTCGGTTTCGGCGGGCCGGTGCCGCGCCTCGCGCGAGGGCCCTGAGCATGGTCGATCGAATCTGCGACGTGGCCGTGGTCGGTGGCGGAATCGTTGGCGCCGCGACGGCCGGTGCGCTGTCCCAATCCGGTTTCGCGACCCTGCTGATCGAGTCGGGTCGCCGGCCCGCCACGTTCGATCGCGGCGAGCACGATCCGCGGGTCTACGCCATCGCGCCGTCCTCGCGCCGGTTTCTCGATGCGCTCGGCGTGTGGTCGCAGATGGCCGAGCGCCGTGTCGCACCCATCGATGTGATGCGTGTCTGGCAGCGCGAGGCCGGGCGCGCCCTGCGTTTCGACGCGTCGGAAGCCGGGGCCAAGGCGCTGGGCTGGATTGTCGAGCATCGACTGCTGGCCGATGCGCTGTGGTCGGCCCTGCCGGAATCGGTGGGCCTCGCTTCAGTCACGGTGGAGTCCGCGCGTTTCGACGAGGCCGCGGGCGTGCATCTTTCCCTGAGCGATGGCAGCACGGTCGATACGGCGCTCGTGGTCGGGGCGGAGGGCGCCCATTCCGGTTTGCGCGAGGCCGCGGGCATCGGGACCGAGGGGTGGAGCTACGGCTCGACAGCCGTGGTCTGCCACCTGACGTGCTCGGTACCGCATCACGGCGAAGCCCTGCAACGATTCCTGCCGACCGGGCCGGTCGCCCTTCTCCCCTTGTCCGATGGGCGCCGCTCGCTGGTCTGGTCGACGACGGACGACGAGGCGCGTCAGTTGACCGCGCTCGCGGACGAGGCGTTTTCACGTCACCTCGAAGACGCGGTGCAGGGTGCCGCGGGTTCGATCGGGCCGGTCACGCGACGTCTGGTGTTCCCTTTGCGCCTGATGCATGCGGAGCGCTACGTCGCGTCGCGATTCGCTCTCGTCGGCGACAGCGCCCACGTCATTCACCCGCTCGCGGGGCAGGGCTTGAACCTGGGATTGGGGGATGCCGAAAAACTGGTCGGGGAACTGGCGGCCGCCAAGGCGGCGGGTCGCGACTGGACCGCGTTGCGCACGCTCAAGCGCTATGAGCGCGCGCGTGCCGATGCCAACCTGGAGATGATGGCGCTGACCGACGCATTGCACCGCGCGTTCCATCTCCAGGTGCCGCTGCTGCGCGGCCTGTTCGGCCGCGGGCTGGAGTGGGTGGACCGCGTGCCTGCCATCAAACGCGGTCTGGTGCGGCGGGCACAGGGTTAACCCGATTGGCCAGGATCGAGCCGGTGGCGGTCCGCTCGATCGAGGGGTTGGGTCTCACCGGAACTGCCCAGGAACTCTGTGCCGGACTCAACAAATGAGATCGGGTTGCCGAAGGGATCGAGCGCGTAGAACATGGTTTCACCCCAAGGCATGCGCTCAATCTCGGTTACTTCGGAGGCACCAGAAGCCATGCAGCGGTTCCGAGTTGCGGCAAGGTCCGTGACGGCGAAGTACAAGTACTGGAAAGGATGAGGACGCCAGGACTCACCCTGCGCTGCGGCATCACCATCCTCTCGGGGCGAGTAGCACGCCAGTACGGCTCCTTGAGCACCAACGCCACCGAAGTAGTGTCGACCCGGCGAGACCCGTTCACCCCTGATGCCAAGTACGGCGGTGTAGAAGCGCTCGGCGCTCGCTATGTCAGTGACAGGCAGGATCACGCGATAGAGGCGCATGGAGAACTCCCTCGGCGAAAACCGGGCGGGTGGAGATGTGACGCCTAGACGTGGCCCAGCCGCCGTCTTGCAATAGCGAAGCGAAGGCAAAACAGTCGGCTGGAGTGGTTGGGTGCACCACCCCTAGAAGTCTTTGACATGGCGCCCGTTGTAATAGAGTGGCCTGAACGCGTTGCGTTCCGCGTTTTGACCGTATGTAAGTGGAAGCATTCTTACGGTGCCGCGATCTCGGAACTTACCGCCAGTAATGGCGTAAATGAGCTCTCCTTCTGTCAGGCCCTGAAAGTTGTTCGTGTCATTTGTGAAGTTGACGCTGAACAGCCCTTTCTTGTCGCCGCGCTCCCCTTTGTAAGGGTGTAGCTTTCTTCCGTCGGCGTCGAATGCCCACACGCTCAGAAGAAAATCTGATTCCCCTGACGCCATATACCACGCTCCTGTTTTTAAGCACCCAACGCCGCGATCAGCGGCTCGGTCAGGCCCCCGGCAGCGCATTGTCCGCGTCGATCAGAACTGCGAGCCTGGAGCTGCCGGCGGCGGCGTTCGGGACTATTTCGGCGCCATGCGCAGCGCCCCATCCAGGCGGATGGTCTCGCCGTTGAGCATCGGATTCTCGACGATGGCCTGCACCATCTGGGCGAACTCGCCCGGCCGTCCGAGGCGCGAAGGGAAGGGCACGCTGCGACCCAGCGACTCCTGCGCCTCCTTGGGCAGGGCCGACATCATCGGTGTTTCGAACAGGCCCGGCGCAATGGTCACGACGCGGATTCCGTAGCGGGCGAATTCGCGCGCGATGGGCAGAGTCATGCCGACCACGCCGGCCTTCGACGCGGAATAGCCGGCCTGGCCGATCTGGCCGTCGAATGCAGCGACCGAGGCGGTGTTGATGACCACGCCGCGTTCGCCCTCTTCGTTGGGGGGTTGCTGGCTCATGGCCTGCGCGGCGAGGCGGATCACGTTGAAGCTGCCGATGAGGTTGATGTTGACGATGCGCGCAAACAGGTCCAGTGCCTGCGGTCCATCCTTGCCCAGCACCTTGGCCGGCGAGCCGATTCCGGCGCAGTTGATCACGCCGTGCAGGCCGCCGAACGCGGTGACGGCGAGGGCCACGGCGGCCTCGACGTCGGCCTCGCTGCCCACGTTGACCTTGGCGAAGCGGCTGGCCTCGCCGAGTTCCGTCGTCAGCGAATGGCCGCCGACTTCATTGAGGTCGGCGATGACCACCTTGCCGCCGTGTCGGGCAAGCAGGCGGGCGGTTGCGGCGCCGAGACCCGAGGCGCCACCGGTGACGAGAAAGACGCTCTTTTCGATTTTCATGCGAGTGGAATTACTTGACGGTGATGGTGATGGTTTCCGATTGCAGGACCGGAACGAACGCCTGGTGCTTCCAGTCGCCGAGCACCAGTTGCAACTTGTGCGGGCCGGGCTTGAGCGCGAGCGATGTTTCCGTCTGGCCCTTGCCGAAGTGCAGCACCTGCTCGGAGGTCGGCATCGGCAGGGTGAGGTCCACCGTGGGGCTGTCGATCAGGAGGTGATGATGGCCGGTCGCCTCGAACTGCATGCCCGCGGGCGCAATACCCATCCCCGAGAGTCCGAACACGACCGTCACCGGGCTGGCCACGGTCGCGCCATTGGCGGGAGCCAGGAGATACACCTTGGCGCCGGCCGGCGCGGTGGTCGGCAGGTTGAGTTTTTCCGCCACCTTGGCCCCTGCCTGCTGTTTGGCGGCTTGCTTGATGGCGGACATGGTGTCGTTGGCGGCGAGCGCGGGCAGGCTCAACAGCGCGAGCGCGCAGGCAAGGGTACGGATGGGCATGAAAGGTTCCTTGGCGGTTGAAAGACGTACGGTCGCGAATCATATCTCCGGCCAGCCGCTGCGGCCCAACCGTTAGACTGATGGGGTTGACACGCATCTGATCGAACTCATGACCCCATCAAAACCCAAGCCCGCGGAACAGGCGACCGGGACGACCGCACCCCAGGGCGAACCGCCCGTCGATGCCGGCGTACCGGCCAAACGCAGCGCGATGAAGCTGCCCCCCGGGGTGGTGCCCAGGGCCGGGCAGGGCCCGCTGTCGCGCAATCCCTGGCAGACCGGCGGTGGCACCGGCGGCCGGCCGCAGACCGATTTCGCGCGCCGCATGGGCAAGTCGCGCAAGGTCCATTGAGCGAGCCATCCGCAGATGGCCTTGAAGATCACGGAGGAATGCATCAACTGCGATGTCTGCGAGCCCGTTTGCCCCAACCTCGCCATCTTCCAGGGGCCGGAGATCTACCAGATCGATCCGGCGCGGTGCACCGAATGCGTGGGTCATTTCGACACGCCGCAGTGCCGCGATGTGTGCCCGGTCAACTGTATTCCGCTCGATCCGGAATGGGTCGAATCGCCGGAACAACTGCATGTGAAGTACCAGCACTTGATGGCGCAGGCACGATGAGCGAGAGAGCCTGGGTCGTCCGATGGGCGGTGATGCTGCTGTTGGCCGGTTTCGCCCAGCTCTCGACGGCGCAGAACGCGGCCGCGAAACCGGGCGCCCACGCCATCGCGAGCGCCCACCCGCTTGCAACCGAGGCCGGGCTCGAAATACTCGCCGCAGGCGGCAATGCCTTCGACGCCGCGATCGCGGTGAGCAGCACCATTGCCGTGGTCGAGCCCACCGGGTCGGGTATCGGCGGCGGTGGGTTCTGGCTGCTGCATCGCGCCGCGGACAGATTCGAGACTTTCATCGATGGCCGCGAAACCGCGCCACGCGCGGCACATGAGCGGATGTTTCTGGGTGCCGATGGCAAGGTGAACGCCGCGGCCTCGCGCGACGGAGCGCTGGCCGCAGGCATTCCAGGCGAGCCCGCGGCGCTGGATCATCTGGCGCGCACCTATGGGCGCCTGCCGCTGGCGCGCTCGCTGGGGCCGGCGATCCGTGCGGCGCGCGAGGGATTTGCCTGTGACGACAAGCTCGCGCGGGCGTTCGAGCAGTTCTGGAAGCGGCTCGATGCCGAGGCGCAGCGCGTGTTCGCCGTCCAGGCGCGCGCGCCACGCGTCGGTGAGCGCATCGTTCAACCCGATCTGGCGCGCACGCTGGAGCGACTGGCGGCGACGGGCAGTCGTGGCTTCTACGAGGGCGAGACCGCGCAGGCGCTGCTGGCGGGTGTGGCGGCTGCCGGCGGTGTCTGGTCGGCAGACGACTTGCGCCACTATCGTGTGGTCGAGCGCAGGCCGGTCATCACCTGGTTCCGCGACGTCCGGATCGTGTCGGCGCCGCCGCCGTCCGCGGGCGGCATCACGCTTGGTCAGACGCTGGGCCAGCTCGAGGCGCTCGGCTGGCGCGGCGGGGCAGGAGCCGATTCAAAACATCTGGTGATCGAGTCGCTGCGCCGCGCCTACCGCGACCGCGCGGCCTGGCTCGGTGATCCGGATTTCGTGCGGATTCCGAGTCAGCGCCTGCTCTCCCGCACCTACACACGTGGTCTGCTGAGCGACCTGCACGCCGACCGTGCGACGCCCAGCGCCGAGTTGGCGCCCGCGCAGCCCTCGCCTCAAGGCACGCAGACCTCGCATTTCTCGGTGCTGGACGCCGAGGGCAATCGCGTGGCCGGGACGTTGTCGATCAATCTGTCGTTCGGCGCCGGCCTGATCCCGCCCGGCACCGGGGTGCTGCTCAACGACGAGATGGATGATTTTGCGGCCAGCGAGACGGCCTCAAACGCCTATGGACTGATCGGCTCGCATGCCAACCGCGTGCAGCCGGGCAAGCGGCCCCTGTCGTCGATGACGCCGACCTTCGCCGAGGGGCCGCATGGACTGCTGATCGTCGGCACGCCGGGTGGCAGCCGCATCATCTCGATGGTCCTGCTCGGCCTGCTGGCCTGGGCCGAGGGTGCGGACGCGCAGGCCGTGGTCAGCTTGCCGCGCTTCCACCATCAGTATCTGCCGGACCAGGTGCAGTTCGAGCCGGGCGCGTTCTCGCCGGAGATCCAGTCGGCGCTCGCCGCCAAGGGACACGTGCTCAAGGCCCTGACGTCGGACTACGGCAACATGCATGTGGTGACCTGGGATCCGCGCAGCAATCGGGTGCAGGCCGCCTCGGATCCGCGCGGAGTCGGTGTCGGGCGCGTGGTCAGGGTGCAATGACCGCCCTGCTGCACGGCCTGTCGCTCGGCGGGCCGGTCCTGTGGATTCTGATCCTGCTGTCGATCGCCACGCTGACCCTGGTGATCGTCAAGGTCTGGGATTTTTCCGAGTCGAAACTCTGGCGTCGCGACTTTGTGGAGAACGCCCTGTCCGCCTGGTCGGCGGGAAGCCCGGATCGGGCGCTGGCGCTGTTGGCGGGCGAACGCGGTCCGCTGGCGGAATTGATGGTCGCCGCGATGTCGTGCTGCCGCAACCGCACCCAGCCCGAAGCGCGGATTCGCGAAGGCATCACGCAGCTCGCGGTGGATCGCCTGGAGTCCGCACGCAGCCTGCTGCGCCCACTGGAAGTGATTGCCATGCTCGCGCCGCTGCTGGGTCTGCTCGGCACCGTGCTGGGCATGATCCAGGTGTTCCGACGGCTGGAGCAGGCGGGCGATCGCGTGGACGCCTCGATCCTGTCGGGTGGTCTGTGGGAAGCGCTGCTCACCACTGCGGCGGGGCTGGGTGTGGCGATCCTTGCGCTGGCAGCGTTTCATTTTCTCGACCGCCAGGTCGAGCGGCTGCACCGGGCGATGGAGTCGGCACTGACGAGAATCTTTGCCGGGATGGTCTGAACGCCGATGACCCTCCCGTTGCCCACGCGCAGGTCCCATTCCATCCTGCTGACCTCGTTGGTGGACGTGATGTTCGTGCTGTTCTTCTTCTTCATGCTGACCGCGGCCAGTGTGGATCGCCGGGCCCTGCGGCTCGACTCGGGACCTGCGGCGCGCGAGACAGGCGGGCTCGTGATGGAGGCGCGACTGGACCTGCTAGGACCCGCAAGCTGGCAACTCGGCGACCGGGTGATCGAACCCGCCGCGCTGGAGTCCAGGTTGCGCGAGCAACGGGCGACACGTGTCCTGGTGATCGCCTCGCCAGGTGTTTCGCTGCAAATCCTGACCGATGTGATCGGACGCTTGCGTGACGCGGGTATCGAACTGCGGCTGGGCCGGCTCGACGCGGGATGAAGATTCCGCTGCGCACGCGTCCCCGGAGCGGCGACATCGACATGGTGCCGATGATCAATTTCGCCTTCCTGCTGCTGATTTTCTTCCTGCTCGTCGGGCGTATCGCACCGGCCGAGGCGCTGAGAGTCGAACCTCCGCAAGCCCTTGAGCCGCTCGATTCCGGCGGAGCGGGGGAGCCCGCGCTGTTGATGGATGCGGAGGGCCGCCTGGCTTGGGGATCGGAGGCCATCACAGCGGATGAACTGGCATCCAGGGCGGCGGCCTGGGCGGAGGTGCATCCGGACGCGGCCCTGTCTCTGAAGGCGGACGCTGCCACGGACGCTGCGCGGGTGATCCTGCTGCTGGAGCAGCTCCGCGATGCCGGGGTGATCCGGGTCAGGCTCCAGACCATTGCCCCACCCGGGTAGGGTCTTGTGACCGGGACGCGTACCGCCATGGCCCTGTACGTCGCGTTCGTGCTGCACCTGCTGGCCTTGCTGATCCTGCTGCTGCTGCCGGCGCCACAGATGCCACCCGGCCCGGGGCGAGGAATGGGGATCGGGCTGGAGCTGGCGGGTGAGACGAGCGTGCTCGGTTCCGCGCCTTTCCAGGCTGCGACGGTCCGCGAATCCGAAGGAGCCGGGACGTCCGACGTGCGAAGTCCGTCCCGCCCCGTTACGAAGTCAGCCGGGGTTTTGCAATCCGCGACGAAGGCCGTGGCATCCGTCGCGGATGCGCGTCGGGAAACCTCCGCGCAGAATGTGCCGGCATCGAGCTCGGTGACGCTTGCCAAGGGCCCGGAGCCCGCCCATCCGGCCGGAATATCGGGTGCCGCTCCAGCAGCAGGTGGCGGGGGCTTCGATCACTACTTCGCGCAGCTGCGCACGCATCTGCACGCATTCCGGCGCGAGTTGCCGCGAGCGACGGGTTCAGGTCAGGCCGAGGTGCAATTCACCGTGAGTGCGCAAGGTCGCGTGCTGGCCTTGAGCCTGCTCCGCAGTTCCGGTTCTCCGGACCTCGATACCGAGGCTCTCGATCTGATCCGTCGGGCCCAGCCCCTGCCCAGACCGCCCGAAGGACATAGCCTGGAACTCGCGGTGCCGATCGAGATCGAGTGAGCTGGCTTGACTCAGGCCGTGTGCGAGACGCCGGTCCGTGCCGAACCCTTCAATGGCCTGCCGGCTTTGCCCGCAGCCAGGCCGAGCATCCGACGCAGCGCGACGCCGTCGATACGACGGGGCCGCTTCGCGAGCTGATGGAACTGCTGCTCGCGCCCCAGCTTTTCGACCCGCGCAAGATGCTCGTGGATCTGCTCGGCGTAGGGATTGGGCCCGCCGAAGTGATGGTCCATGTAGCGGTGCACTGAACCAAAGTAGCCGTCCAGGCGGTCCCGCCACAAGTGGCGGTTGAAATCCGGTGTGCTCTCGAGCAGGGCTTCCGCAGAGGGGTAACGGGGCGCCGGCTTGCCGACTTTCGGAGTACCGGCGATGCCGCAAATCTCGAACTCGCGGTACAGATAATCCCTGCATTTTTCCAGGTAGCACCGGTCCGAGGTCTGCGCGAGGATGTCGGTGGTACCGAGCATGAAGCCGAGCATCCGATCCTTGGGATCGGTCACCTGGATCTGGTCGAGCGCAATTTCATAGCCGGTGAAGTGAACGATCTGGCGAGTCGCATCGACCTCCGCCCCATAGCCGACGGTGGGCAGGAAATCCGCCAGAAATTCGCCGCTCCGATGAACATGGTTGAGCGTGTATTCGGCGCCATTGATCGTCTTTTCCCTGGAGCCGCGGACGTACCCTGCATCGTGAAACAGCGCGATGATCAAGCCGAGGACGCCGCGACGCGGCCCGAGACGGTCAGCCGGCGCGACCGCGCGTTCATAGCCGTCCAGCAGGCGGGCCTGCGCGAGCGCGCAGTCGAGGCTGTGCTGGGCGTCGTGATACCAGGTATCGCAGCCCACATAGCCGGGCAGGGTGCCGGCGTACAGCTGGGTGAAGGTCCGGAAGGCCTGGCTCAACGGCGACAGATCCTCCTGCGGGTAAAGCTTGGAGAGGATTGCGGTCACCGCTTCGGCGACGTCATGCGGATGCGAAATCCGCACCCTGTCGGTCACGTCGTAGTGGTTGCGTCGTCTCGGATTCATCGCTCTCTCTGACCGACCCGATCCAGTTTTCACGTCGACGAAGCCTAGCTCCGATCGGGGCAGGAGTGGAATGGGTGCAAGCATCCTGCGGGTCCAGAAAATGCGATCCAGATCATGCCGTGAGGCCGGAACTGAAATCGACGACGACCGGGGTGTGGTCCGAGGGCCGCTCGAGCTTGCGTGGGCCCAGATCGATGCGGCAGCCCACCAGTCGGTCCGCAAGCACCCGCGAGGCCAGGACATGATCGATACGCAGCCCGAGATTGCGCCGGAAGCCTGCTTGCCGGTAATCCCACCAGGTAAACCGGTTGCCGTCCGGCGGACGGACGGCGAGACAATCGCTCAGTCCAAGTGCCAGCAATTCGCGGAAACTCGCGCGTTCGGGCTCCGAACACAGGATGCCGCCTTCCCAGATCGCGGGGTCATGCGTGTCTTCGGGTGCGGGGGCGATGTTGTAGTCGCCGACCACGGCGAGCATCGGATAGAGCGCCAGTTCGGTGCGCGCGTAGTCGCGCAGCGCTGCCAGCCAGCGCAGCTTGTAGGCGTATTTTTCCGATCCAACGGTCTGGCCGTTGACGACGTAGGCGCAGATCACCCGAACGCCGTCGACGGTGGCGGCGATGACTCGGCGCTGCTCATCGTCGAAGCCGGGCATGTTGAGGGAGACGTCGAACAGCGGGGAGCGGGACAGGAGTGCGACCCCGTTGTAGGTTTTCTGACCGTTGTGAATCGCGTTCCAGCCGGCGGCTTTCAGCTCGTCGAACGGAAAAGCCTCGTTCTGCAGCTTGGTTTCCTGGATGCCGAGGACATCCACCGGGTCGGTGGCCAGCCATTCGAGCAGGTGCGGCAGGCGCACGCGCAGGGAGTTGACGTTCCAGGTGCCGATGCGCATAAATTTCTCGAGCGGCTAATCGTCGAAGCTCATTCCCATCACGTTGTACCCGGCATCGACGTAAAGGATTTCGCCGGTGATGCCGGAAGCAAGGTCCGAGCACAGGAACGCCGCCGCGTTGCCGACCTCCTCGATGGTCACGTTTCGCTTCAGCGGGCTCGCCTTCTCGGCGCGCGACAGCATGCTGCGAAACCCCGTGATGCCCGCCGCGGCCAGGGTCTTGATGGGACCGGCGGAGATGCCGTTGCAGCGGATGCCCAGTTCACCCAGTTCTGCCGCCATGAAGCGCACGTTGGCTTCGAGACTGGCCTTGGCGGGGCCCATGACGTTGTACATCGGCACGGCGCGCACGGCACCGAGATAGGTGAGAGTGAGCAGGCTGGCTTTGCGTCCCGCCATCAGCGGCCGCGCTGCCTTGCCGAGCGCAGCGAAGGAGTAGCTGCTGATGTCGTGCGCGATGCGTGAGCCTTCGCGCGTGACGGCATCGAGATACTTGCCGGCCAGTTGTTCGCGCGGTGCGAAGCCGATGGAATGGATCAGCACGTCGAGGCCGCCCCACTGGTTCTTCAGCTCGGTGAAAACCTCTTCGATCTGCTGGTCTTCGGACACGTCGAGCGGCAGGACGATCTTGGAGCCGCATTCCGCTGCGAAGTCGGCGACTCTCGACTTGAGCCGATCGCCCTGGTAAGTGAAAGCCAGCTCTGCGCCTTCGCGCAGACAGGCTTCCGCGATTCCGGTGGCGATGGAGCGGTCGCTGGCGACGCCGGTGATGAGTGCCTTCTTGCCGGCCATGAAGCCCATGCGGGGTGTCCTTTGGTGCGTGTTGGGACCCGGATTGTAGGCCGGCCGTCCTTTAGCCGACACCTCCACTCGATTACGTTGGCAGAAACACGATCGGATAATTCGGGTAAGTGAATTCCGGCACGCTCTTGGCCTTGAACATCAGCAGCAGGACGCGCTGGATGACCTTGCGCTCGAGATCCGGATCGCCCAGCTCGCTGGACACCAGTTCGCAGCGCGTCACGCTGCCGTTGGGCGCGATGGTGAGGCTCACGACGATCTTGCCGCGCAGGTCTGCGTTTTCCCGCAACGCACGGTTGTACATCGCATAGAACGAGGATTTGTTGCGGTCGAACACTTCCTGGATTTCCTCCAGGGTGCGGCCGGCAAGACGCTTGTTGCCGTCGAGGCCGGGTTTGGTCAGATCCGGACCGATGCCCTTGGGCGCCTCCACGACCGTGGTCCGCCGCTGGCCGAGTCCTGCACCGCTCTGCGTGCGCGGACTGGTTGCAGTCGCCGTGCCGATGCCACCGCTACCGCTGGCCGCCGAGGCCGCAATCGACGCCGAACCCCCGCTACCACCAGAACCCGAGCGTGCGATCACCACTTCATCGCTCAGCGCACGCGACGCATCGAGGCCGGACAAGGAGTTGTCGCGCAGGTCGGCAAGCTGATCGGCAAATGCATTGATGCCGGCCTGCTTGGCCACTTCGCGCGCCTGTTCCTGCAACTGCTGCTGCGTCGGTTCAGGCTTCAGAGGCGCCTCGGTCTTGGGCGCGGGCTCCTTTTTCTCGGGTTTCTTTTCTTCCTTCGGCGGCTCGGGTTTGGGCTTCTCTTCCTCTTCGGCCG
This sequence comes from Panacagrimonas sp., assembly GCA_052387695.1. Lineage (GTDB taxonomy): Bacteria > Pseudomonadota > Gammaproteobacteria > Nevskiales > Nevskiaceae > Panacagrimonas. Next base: position 122,993 of record JBQTIX010000024.1, read on the forward strand.
GTTTGGGTTCCTCCACCTTCTCCGCAATCTCGGCGTCGGGGAGGATGTTGACGTAGGTGGTGTCGGTGGTTGAACCGCCACCTTCCTGCAGACCCAGCAGTTCGAGGAAGGGAATCAGCAGCGCCAGGATCAGGAACGGGATACCGACCCAGGCAATGGTGCGCCGGAAACGACGGTCCGACGCCTCGTTGAAATCCCATCCTTCTGCGGAAAGTACAAAGAGACTCATGCCTTGCCTCGCAAAACGATTCCATGGCGCGCGTGCGGCATGAGCCTATCGGCTGGCTCCCGCACCCGCTGCGAAAAACGCAGACATCGTGTCGCCAGCGGGCTCATAGGGCAGCAGCCCCCTTCTTCTCGATCACTGCCAGCGAGATCTTCGCGAAGCGCGTGTCGCTGCACGTGGCCATGATTTTTTTCAGCACGTGAAACGGGATGCTCTTGTCGGCCATGATGTTGACTTCGCCGCGCGTGATCTGCCCCGGCTGGCCGCCCTCGACCGGCATCAAGGTCTGCTCGTTGAGTTTGTACTTGAGCTCCGGCAGCACCTTGGCCGTGCTGGCCGCGGCCTGCGCGGTGGTCATCACCTTGCGGTTGTCGACGATGATGTCATCGGTCGTCACCAGGATCAGCACGGTCTGTTCCGGCTGTTGCTTGGCGATGGATTCCGGCAGTTTGAGGGCACGCGGACTCGGCAGGATTTCGACCACCAGCGCGTTGACCAGCAGGTAGAAAACCAGGATCGCGAAGATGTCGATCAGCGAGACGACATTGAGCTCGCCCTCGCGCGCCAGCTTGCGCAGCTCACGCACGATCTTGCGTGCACGGCGGGAACCGGTGTTCATGGTGCCTGCACCGCGCCAGCGCCGAGTTTGGCCGCTTCGCCGATGGAGATGTTGGGAAACAACTCCGGCGGCAGGCCCGATGCGCGGGCTTCGGCCGGGGTGATGCGGATGACGTCCATGAGCTTGATCACGTCGTCGTAGACCACGTCGGGTTCCATCAGCAAGGTGACGTTCTGCTCGGTGGGGGCGGCTTTCTTCACTTCGACCAGCAGTTCGGACAGCGCGCCGAGGTTGTAGCCACCCGGCGTGTTGACGATGTTACGCACCGCGCCGTTGCGATCGGAAACCTCGATGTAGCCCTGGCGCACAGTGGCGGTGAGTTGCAGTTCCTGGTCTTGCGGTTCGGGCGTGCGATCCGGCGACGGCAGGTTAAGGTTGATCACGTTGAGCCGTGCTGCAGCCAGCGAGGAGCTCACCAGCAGGAAGAACACGAGCACAGCGAACACGTCGATCATCGACACGATGTTGAGATGCACCGTGCGCGCGCCGAACTTGTGCATCCGCTCCATGCGGCGGACGCGACGCGTCATTTTCATGGCAAGAGCCCGTTCAGTGTCGGTCGTCGAATGACGATCAGGCGCCGTTGCCGGTGCGGGTGCGACCGCAGACCATGCTGACGAACTTGGCGCAGACACCTTCCAGGCCATCAACCAGCGCGGTGGTGCGGCTTTGCAGGTAGGCGTGCAGGATCAGGCTGGGAATGGCGACCATCAGGCCGAAGGCGGTGCAGTTCATGGCCTCGGAGATGCCGGCGGAAAGCAGGTCCGCCTTCTCGGTAGGATCGGCCGTGCCGAGTGCGGCGAACGCGCCTATCAGACCGATGACAGTGCCCAGCAGACCCAGCAGCACGGACAGGTTGGAGAACGTGGCGAGGTAGTGCGTGCGCTTTTCGATGGCGGGCAGGACTTCCATCAGACCCTCCTCGGTCGCGATCTCGACCTCGCTGCGCTTGTTCTCGAACAGCGACTGCGCGATACCGTTGGCGAGAATGCGGCCGATGGCGGTTTCGGAATCCCTCACCACGCGCTCGGCGCCGGCCAGATCGCCGCGGGTCAGCAGCGGTTGTACACCGTTCCACAGCTTGCGGTTTTCGCGCTCGGTGCGCAGCAGGAAAATGAAGCGTTCAATGGTGATCGCCAGGGCCAGTACCAGTACCGTGGCGATCGGGTACATGAACAAGCCGCCGTTCTGGAAGAAAGTGACGATGGCGGAAATGAAGTCCATGGAATTCCTCTTGGATAAGTCGAAACGTTGGGGTTGAAGCGGGAGATGAATCGGATGTGTTGAATCGGGATGCGGGCGGCGACGACGGTCAGGGCGCTGCGGGTATTGCGGGTGCAGGCGCCAGTTTTGCGCGGCTCGCCTCGGTAAGCGCCCGGTGGTATTCGACCTGGCGTGCGAACACGTCCCGGTCCACTGGTGACATGTCCACTTGCAGAAGTCGTGCCGGTCTATCGATGTCGCGCTCGGCGTGGGCGTTGCGCCAGGGCGTGATGTACAGACCGATCGGCGACTCGCGTTCGCCGACGATGGTGGTGCCCGAGTTGTCGCGCAGATCCACTTGCACGGCGGGTTTTTCGTCGTTCGCAGGTGCGGTGCCAGCTACGGGTACGGGCGCCCGCGCTGGCGGTGCGAGCGTTTGCGCGTACACCCCGGATGACACGCAAAGGCTCAATGCGATGACAGCGACACGGAGCGTCATCATTTGACCTCCTTCTCCTGCTCGACCGGCACAGCCGGCGGGGCCGCAGCAGCTGCGGTCGCGATCTTCGATTCGATCTCGGCGATCCAGGGCAGCACGCGCAGATCCTTGCCGCCGGTGATGCGCTGGTATTCCTTGTAGTGGGGCAGAGCCGCGGCCGGCTGCTTCATGTGATCTTCCAGCAGCAGCCCAAGATTGAGTTGCGCAGCGGCGTAGTCGGGCTTGATGGCGATGGCTTTCTCGTAGCTCTGGCGCGCGCGATCGAAGTTGCCGGTCTCGCGGTTGAGGATACCGAGCCAGTTGAAGGCCGAGGCATTGTCGCCGTTGAGCGTCGCGGCGCGTGTGAACGCTGCAATGGCGCCGTCGCGCCGGTTGGACTTCGCGAACAGGATGCCCAGATTGGTCTGCGTGCCGGAGAAGTCGGGGAAGTCCTTGGCCAGCGAGATGAACGCGACCTCGGCTTCCTTGACCTTCTTCTGCTTCATGAATTGCAGCGCCTCGACGAAGCGTGCTTCAGGATCGCCCTTATCCGCTGGCGGCGCCTGCGGCTCAGCAGGCTTCTCGGCAACCGGTGGAGCTGCGACCGGACGGTCGGGCTTGGTGTTGCGCTTGGCGCAGCCGCTGGCCAGCACCAGCACCAGGCCGGCGAACATCCAGGACCGGCAGGTTCTAGCGCAGGGTTTCATAGACGTCCTCGCTCTGCTCGCGCTTGGAATACTTGCCCGGCGCGATCTTCACCAGCGCGCCGGCACTGTTCTTGATCCAGGCGTCGTAGCGGCCTTGCAGGATGCGTTTGAGATTGGCCTCGTGCGCTTCAATGGCGCGCTCCTCGAACGGGAAAGCCTGCTCTTCCAGCAGCAGGTTGTACTGCTCGAGTTCGAGATCCTTCAGCTTGTCCGGTCGCTCCGACTCCATGATCGACTTGCCGAAGTCCTCGTACAGCGTGCCCAACTCGAACGTCGCGGCGGTGGTGGTCTCGGCCAGGCCGTAGGCCGCGGCCTGGTTGAGCGTGGCGATCGCCGATTCCATCGCCGCCTTTTTCAGCGGCAGTGTCTTTTCGATGGGAAGGCTGATGCGCAGACGCTTGGCGTCGATCGAAGCGATGCGGCCCAGTTCCAGGCTGGACGTGGCGGCGAGCGTGCGTGTCACGTCGGTTCGTGCGCTGCCGGCCGTCTCGTCGGCCTTGACGATTTCGCGCAGCCAGTAGGTCTGCAAGGGCACGTCGCCGCGGCTCTTGGCGATCTCCACCAGGCGCGAGCGCGCTTCCATCGCGCGGTCGATCGGCCGTGGAAAATTGGTGACGAATGCCTGATAGCTGCGCACCGAATCGACCGCGAGGCCCCCCTTGTCGTATAGCTTGGCCGCCTGCCACGCGGCTTCGCGACGTACGTCCTCGGATTCGGTCGGGCGCGCGGAAATGCGCTCGAAGGCGCCGGCGGCCTGCGCGGGCTTGTTGTCCGATTCGTAGGCCAGGGCCAGCTTCTTGTCGACGTCGCCGACCAGCGGGTGATCGACGAAACGGGTGCGGAAAGATTCGAGCACCTGCTCCGCCGCGGGCCAGTCCTTGAGTTCCATCAGGCTGGCGGCGGCGTCGTAATCGGCATTGGCACGGATCTTCGAATCCGGCGTGACCTGACCGACGCGAAGGAAAGCGTTCACCGCCTTGCGCAAATCCTTGGCCGCGCGCGCAGCTTCGCCCTGCTTGTAGACGCTGGCGGCAAGCTGTTCGACGACATCGCGACGCTCCGGCGCCTGCATCGGCGTGAGCTTGAGTTCCTCGGCGTAGGCGACTTCAGCTTCGGGATAGCGGTTGAGTGCGAATTGCGAGTCGCCGGTGACGCTCCAGGCGTTGCGTCGCAATACTTCGGCCGCCGGCTTGTCGGACTTGAGAACCCGCGCCGCGACCGTGACCGCCTCGTCCAGCGCTTTCATTTCGAACAGATCCTGAGATACCTGCGTGAGCACCGGCAGCCGTTCGGAATGCTGCGGGAAGGTATCGGCCATCTTGATGCCGGAATCCACCGCAAGGCGGAGTGCCACCGGACGTTCCGCCGCGGGCACTTCCCTGGCGTGCTTCTCGTAGGACTGGAATGAGGCCAGCGCGGCTTCGCCGGACTTCGGGTGAGGCGCGTACTTGTAAGCCGTGTCGGCGTATTGCTGCGCGGCTTCCATCGTGCGGCCGCCGTCGAGCAGCGCATCGCCGAGCAGGAAATTGATCTCCGCGATCTTCGGGTCCTTCGGATAGAGATCGATGACGCGCTGGTACCACTTGGCAGCGACGATGAAGCTGTCGCGCCTGGCCACTTTGTCGGCCTGCGCGGCAACGTGGTTGAGGCGTGCGAGGTCTTCAAAGTGACCGCGCAAGGCGGTCATCACTTCTTCGGTCGGTTGCTGACCGGCCCAGTAGGAGGCATCGGGATCGTAGGTGACGGCGTAGCGTTCCTTCTCGCGGACCACCAGGTCCTTGAATCCGCCGGAGGCGTAGGAATCGATGGTGCGCGACTGGAAGGTCGGCGCCATTTCGTTGTTCGGATAGCGCTGGGTGAACGCGGTGTAGGCCTCGGCGGCATCGTTGTAACGCTGCTTCTCCAGCAGCATTGCACCCAGCGCGTTGTAGACCAGCGGGTAGAAACGCGGGTCGCCGGTCTTGGCGAAGCGTTCGTTGGCCGCGCTGCCGCCGCCCAGCGCAGCAAAGGACAGCGACACCACGCGCAGCGAATCCCGCGCGAGGTCGGTCTTGCCCTTAGCCACGCCCGTCAGCGCTTCGTCGATCTCCAGCGGCGTCGGCTCGGGCAGTTCGCGATCGAGAATGTCGAAGAAGGTGTCGAGCGCAGCGTCAAACTTGTTTTGCCGGTATTGAGACCAGCCCTTCATGTACTGAGCCGGCTCGTAGAACGGTGTACGTTCTTCGTAGCCCATGACGGTGGCGAATTCCTGTTCGGATTCGGGGTAGCGATCAAGCCGGTACAGCAGGTCCGCACGCCGGAAATGACCGTCGCCGGCCAGCGGCGAGCTTGGATATTCCTTGGTCAGCCGCGCGAGCGTGGCGATCGCGTCGTCGCTGTCGCCGGTGTTCTGCTGCGCACGCGCGAGTTGGTAGAGCACGCGGTCGTTCTTGGGATCCTGCGGGCGCTCCTTGAGCAGCTTCTGATACAGCTTGATCGAGGCGTCCAGCATCGAGACGCTGTCTTCGGAACCACCCTGGAGGTCATCGACCTGCACGTTGAGATCGGCCATGCGCCGCTGCGCCTCGGCCTTGGTCTCCTCGTCCGGTGCCAGTGCGAGCAGCTTGCGATAGTTCTCCAGGGCCTTGTCCGGGTCCGGGGCGATGGGCTCGGAACGGATGACCGGCAGCTTGGCGGCCTGTTCGTCCGACGCCTTCTTCTTGAGAACGGCACGGATGGTGGGCGCCTCCTCCGGCTTGGAGGAGCCGCCTGCGGCGCAGCCGAGGAGGAAGGCGGCCAGACAGGACGCGCTGAACAGACGCAGGGACGGTGTCATCACTTGACCTCGTACTCGTCCTGCGATGACCGGCGCGTCGGCGGCGCCCTGCTGGGCTTGGGCGGGGTGATCTGGTTTTCCAGGGGCTTGCTCTTGTCGATCTCGACTTCACCACGTTGGAGTTTCACCGATGGCGGCGCTTCACCGTTCTTGACTTCAAACTCGTCCTGATCGAGATCCGGCAGGCCCCGGTCATACAGGCGGGCCAGCGCGAAGCGGCATTCGACGAGATATTTTTCGATCTGGAGTTTCTGCGCGCTCAGTTCATCGGACGCGAGCTTGCGCAACTGACGCGCACCTTCCGTACGTGCATCGGACAGGGGCTTGGCGAGCGAGCCGACACGCGCCTTGAGACTTTGCAGACGCTCCCAGGGGCCGTCGAAGCGGGCAGGGATCGCGCTCAGCTTCAACCGGGGCACCGGCGGACGCTGGAATTGAACCTTGCGCGAATACTGGCCCGGAGTGGAGAGCGTCAAAGCGGGAGTCAGTTGCAGATCAATCTCCTCGACCGGCGGCCTCCAGTTGCGCTTGGCGCGGGCAAACTGCACCACCGGATCCACCGGAGAGCGCTCGGACTGACGGTAGTTCTGGTCCATCTGCTCGATCCGCGTTTTCCAGCCATCGAGGCTGCTGCTCAGCAGGCGCACGTCGCGATAATTCTTGAGCCGTTCGGCAAAACCGTGCTCGGCGATCAAGGTCTGCAGGTAGTAGGTTTCGGGCGCATCGGGCAGATCGCGCAGTTCCCACATCCAACCGCTTTCCGCATCATCGTCTCCGCGCACCATGGTCTCCACCATGCGTCCGCCGCGCACCGCGTCCAACGCCGCGACCGTTCGCTTGCGCGCGGTCTCGAGCCGTTCGGCCGCCTGCTCGTAGTACTGCACGGCCTGGGTGTGTGCGCCGAGCCGGTCGAGCGCAAAGGGAATGGCCAGCCACGACTCCTGCACCGACGGATCCTGCGGGTCGCGATCGATCAACTCGGCCCAGGCCAGCAGCGCGCGACGCAGTCCATCTTCCTCGTCCACGGCGATCTTGGTCCGACGAAAGCTGCGCAAGCCGGCGCGATCGTAAGGATCGTCCAGATAGCCGCGGCGCAGCAGGGCGCCGAGCGCGGAAAAGCTTCGGAACGGATCGTTGCGCAGGGTCACTTCTTCAGATAGATCGGCTCGCGACTGGCGCTCGCCGCCCGGTGCGATCTCCGCCCAGCCGATCCCGAGCAGTGCGCGGTTGGCGTAAGGGCCTTCGCTGCGCACTCGCGCCAGGACCGGCTTGGCCGAAGCGCCGAGCTGGTTTTGCAGAAAATGCCAGCCGAGCGTCACGTTGGCTTTGTCGCGCAGCGCAACGCCGTTCTCGTCGATCGGCAGGAGCCGTCCAACCCTGTCCAGCGCGGTACGACCCAGCGCGGTGCGGCCGTCGTTGATCAGCGCCACGCCCAGGTTGTAGCGCAGGTAGCCCTCGTCGTCGTCGCGGCTATCGGACCCTTCCAGGATATCCACGGCCTCGTTGTAGCGGCCCTGCGCCATCAGTACGCGAGCGTACAGGTCGCTCCAGGCGGGCGTCAGTTTCTCGGGCAGTTTTTCGCGGGCGCGAAGCAGACTTGCGCGCGCCTCGTCGAGGTAGCCGCGCTCGTACTCGAACTCGGCGAGCCGCAGTCGCGCCTTGCCGGCAAGCAGGGGGTCGGCCGCCGATGCGGCGACGGTGCGGTAGATCGCCTCGGAGCGATCGCGCATGCCGTAGGACAGGTAGAACTCCGCCAACCCGGACCAGTATTCCGGGGCCGCCTCAAAATCGCCGTCCGATCCCGTCTGCACCTTGAGCAACTCGGACAGCGCCGAGTAGTAACGGTCGTAACCGCCCAGGAACAGAGCCGAGCGAACCTTTGGATCGTCCGCCGAGCCGGACGAGTAGGTGTCGGCCGCGCTCGCGGCGCCCGAGAAGGCCAGCAGCATCGAGAGAAGTGTGTACGGAGCGAGCTGTTTCACTGCTCCGTTCTCCATTCCTTCACCTGCATCATTGGATGCCGGCGTCGCTTGTTGGTCACGACTTGAAGCTCAACTTCGGCCGGGTCCACCGTCTTGTCGATGATTGCCTCGTGATTGCCGATCAGCGGCGGATCGCCTTCTTTTGCGTCCACGCGCTGACCCCGGAAATCGGCCTTGATGCGATGCGCGCCACGCTCGACGTTGACATGAACCAGCCTCTGCAGCGCGTTTTTTTTCAGCAACGCGCGGGAATCGCGGTCGTCGTAGGTGTAGACCAGCGGTGCACCGTCATCGATCACTACGCGCACTTCCTGCAACAGGAACCCTTCGACGCTGTTGCTGATGTAGACCGAGAGGCGACTGTGCGGGGGATACAGGAATTCGTCCTCGGCCAGTTGTGCATCACGGTTGAACTGCACCAGTTCGTCCTTGAGCGTCTGCGTGGCCTGGTCGAAGGTGATCGCTTCCTCGTCCGGTGGCTGCGGCTCCGGCACCCCCTGCGCGTAGGCGACCGTCGCCGATAGGCAGAGGCCTGCAAGCGCGCAGAGTGTTCTCGAGGCCGCAAGGCCGGGGAAAAGGGACATCAGGGAGAGGTGCACCGAAATTAGGCGCGCGAGTTTAGCAAATGATTTTTCGCGTCGATGGGGGTTTGGTGCATGACTGACGGACGCGCAGTCTGGCCCGATACCTGGCGTCAAGGTGAGCTCGGGACGGCCGTGGTGGGTGGGCGATAGCTGTCTTTCCACTTGCGCAGCGCGCCGAATATTTCGGCTGTCGATCGCAAGGCCTCGCTGGCCTGGCGTTGTGCCGAGTCGCGCACCTCGCTGGCGGACGTGCGCAGGAACGGATTGATCTGGCGTTCCAGCCCGATGGTACTGGGCAGTGTCGGGACCTTGGCCGCCCGCAAGGTCCGCACGCGATCGACATAATCGTTGAGCACCGGATTGCCGGGCTCGACGGCCAGCGCGAAGGCGAGGTTGGACGCCGTGTACTCGTGCGCGCAGCACACCAGGGTGTCGCCCGGCAGGACGGCAAGACGCGACAGCGAACAGTGCATCTGCTCGGCGGTACCCTCGAACAGGCGGCCGCAGCCGCCCGAGAACAGCGTGTCGCCGCACAGCAAGACCGGCGGTTCTCCGCCGTTTGCAGGGGAGTAGTAGGCGATATGTCCGAGGGTATGGCCCGGCACGTCCATCACCTCGAAGCGACGTCCGAGAACCTCCACCGAATCGCCATCGTCGTGCAGGACGCTGAGCGCCTGGATCGTAGCCTGTTCGCGGCGCGGGCCGTGAACCGGGATTTCCTTGCGCTGGTTCAGCAACGCTGCGAGCCCGCCGATGTGATCGGGATGATGGTGAGTGATCAGCACCGCCACCAGCTTCAGGCGGTGGGCGGCCAGCGCGGCTTCCACCGGCGCGGCATCGCCCGGATCCACCACCACCGCCTCGTCGCCGCGCCGCAGCAGCCACAGGTAATTATCCTGAAAGGCCGGGACCGGGATCAGTTCGAAGCGGGGTTTATTGGTCGACATCGGTGTTCCTTGCACAGTTCCGGACGCGGATCATAGCCGCGGCTGGTTAGAATCCGCGTCCATGTCCAGACCCTTGAGGCCCCGATGAGTTCCTGGCGCCCGCCACGCGGAGGGCAACCGTTTTCGCGCTACGCGCTCGCGCTGTGGCTGCGCTCGCCCCGTGGACGCAGGCTGCTGGCTATCGAAGAAAGGGAGTTGGGACGCGTCCTGCCCGGAGTTTTCGGCCGGCACGTGTTGCAGATCGGTTGCTGGGGCCGGAGCGACCAGTTGCTCAAATCCTGCGAGACCCTGCATCACGCGGTGATCGGCACGGTGGCGGATTTCGGTGCGACCGCGGTGGCGCAGCCCGAGCAACTGCCGTTGATGACGCGGTCGGTGGACGCGGTGCTGCTGCCGCATACGCTGGAATTCACCCGCTCGCCGCACAACCTGCTGCGCGAGGTCGATCGCGTGTTGAGCGACCGCGGCCGCTTGTTCGTCCTGGGCTTCAATCCCTGGGGCCTGTGGGGCCTGCGTCAGCGTGTCGGGCTGCGCTATCGGGCGTTTCCGGGTGGCGCGCGCTTTTACGGCGTCGGCCGGCTGTGCGACTGGCTGGAACTGCTGGACTTCGAGGTCACCGAGGTGCGGCGTTTCGGTGTGGGGTTCCCGTGGACCGATCCGCGCTCCGACGGCGAGGCCTGGAGCCTGGGGGGGCTCGGCGCGTCGGTTGCGGAGGGTTACATGGTGGTGGCCAAGAAGCGCGTTCTGCCTGTCAACTTCGTCGGCCGCACGGCGCGCGCGCAGATCCGCCCGCTGGTGGGTGTGGCGATGCCCACCGCGCGACGCGCCTCGAACCACCCCGCCGCCTCTGCATGAAATCCGTCATCGCTTACACGGACGGGGCCTGCAAGGGCAATCCCGGGCCCGGTGGCTGGGGCGCGCTGCTGCGATGGAACGACCACGAGAAGCGGCTGTGCGGCGGCGAGCCGCTCACCACCAACAATCGCATGGAGATGATGGCCGCGATCCAGGCTCTGGAATCGCTGCGCGAACACTGCACGATCGCGCTGCACACCGACTCGACCTACGTCATGAAGGGCATCACCGAGTGGATGCCGGGCTGGAAGCGCAAGAGCTGGCGCACCGCCGACGGCAAGCCGGTGAAAAATGTGGATCTCTGGCAGCGGCTGGACGCAGCGCGATTGCGGCACACGGTCGAGTGGCGCTGGGTCAAGGGTCACGCCGGCGACCCCGGCAACGAGGCCGCAGACCGGCTGGCGAACGAGGGCATCGGCAAGACGACGGCGGTCATCGAGCCTCAAAGCTGACCGGCTGATCGATCACGATGATGCGCTGCCCCGGGCAGGCCGAGTCGGGGACTTTTCCGAAATTCCGGATTCGACGCATCACGTCGGTCGCTTCCTGGTCGAGACGCGGCGAGCCCGAGCTGCGCAGCAGCGGCGCATCCAGCACCACGCCACCGCGGTTCATGCTCAGGCGCACGTAAACCGTCCCGCGCTCACCGAGCTGGCGTGATTGCGCGGGATACTGCTGCGCCGAGCCGATGATGCGTGCAACCTGGTTCAGCCAGCCGTACGGGATCGGCACGCAATCCGGCCTCTGGCTTCCCTTCATGCCGCTGGAAGCCGCCATCGCGGTTGTCGCCGCAGACTCGATCGCCGGCGGGGCAGGTATTGCGACCGCGGGATCGGGCTCGGTCAAGGATTCGATGGGCGATTCGGGCGCTGCCGTGCTTGGGGTGAGGACCGGGATCGTCGGCCGGGCTTGACGGGGGCTGGCCTCGTGCAGCGGGGGTTGCGCCGCGAGTCGTGAGGCCGGGGCGGATGCGAGCGCGAGCAGGCTGACGACCGCGGTCTCCGCCGGCAGCGGAGCATCGCGCAGCCGCGGTTGCAGGATCAGCAGAGCCAGCACCAGGAGGTGCAGCAGGATCGTGATCACCAGGCCGGTCGAGCGCGCCCGACCGGAAATCCCCTGCGGCCGGTAGCCTGAAGGAGTCGTCTCGTCGGATAAGTTTGCGCGGGTCATGCGGCGGCCTAGCAGCATATATGCCGGGATGTGTACCCTTCGGCGTCCTGTCCTGAATCCCGTTCCCCGCCGCACATGCGACAAATCGTCCTCGACACCGAAACCACCGGCCTCGCCGTCGAACAGCGGCACCGGATCATTGAGGTCGGCTGCGTCGAGCTGGTCAACCGCCGGCCGACCGGCAACAGCTTTCACCGCTATGTGAATCCGGAACGCCCGGTCGACGAGGGTGCGGTGCGGGTCCACGGCATCACCGATGCATTTCTTGCCGACAAGCCCCGATTTGCGGATATCGCCAAAGATCTGTGGGACTGGTTCTCCGGCGATGAGCTGATCATCCACAACGCACCCTTCGACCTGGGCTTCCTCGATGCCGAATTCGCCCGCCTCAGCCTGGGCAAGCCACTGGCGCAGGTCTGTGCGATCACCGATACCGTGACGATGGCACGCAAGCTCCATCCCGGTCAGAAGGCCAGCCTCGATGCGCTGTGCCGGCGCTACAACGTCGACAACTCCAATCGCGAGCTTCACGGCGCCCTGCTCGACGCCCGGCTGCTGGCGGATGTCTACCTGGCCATGACGGGAGGACAGTCGGCTCTGCTGCTGGATGCGGCCGCAGGCAGCGCCAGCGGTGCGCCGTTCTCGTGGGCGCAGCAGCTATGTTCCAGCGACCGTGCGACGCTCGTGCTGGAGCCGTCCGCGACGGAGATGAGCGCGCACGTCGATCGACTCAAGGCGATCGCCAAGAAGGGCAAGCTGGTGTGGGTGCAGGATTTAACCGATGCACCGGCCCAAATGGGGCGATAGGTTGGTGCAGGTCGACTCAAGCCCGCGTGCTTTTCGCGGGCGGAGCCGGCGGTTGACTGCGCGTGCATTCTTCAGCGTCGCGCCATCGCCGAGATCACTTCGAAGTAAGGCGGCCGCGCCTCGCGCGACGATACGCGGCATTCGACCACGTTCAGACCGGCGGCGATCAGCAGCGCATGGAGCTGCTCGGGTGTTTGCCCGAGATTGACGTGGTCGTAGGCACGCTGCGTTTCCTCGTGCTGATGATGGCCCAGTGCTGCCAGCACCAGCCGTCCGCCGCGCCGCAGCAGTCGTGCAGCCTCGCCCAGCAGGCGCCCGGGATCGTGGCTGAAGCTGAGCGCATGCATGGCAAAGACATGGTCGAAGCTGGCATCGGCGAACGGCAGGCGATGCATGTCGAGCTCGTGGAAGCTGACGTTGGGAGACCCGGCCAGCCGCCGCCGCGCGGCCGCGATCACCGCGCCGCTGATGTCCACGCAACTGACGCTACGGGCGTGCGAGGCAATCAGTTCGGCAAACACGCCGTCACCGGAGGCGAGATCGAGCACATCGCCGAGTTCGAGCAGGGTCATCAAGGCCCGCGAGGTCGCTTCCCAGCTTCGTCCAGGCGAGTAATAAAGCTCCATGCGCCCGGCGACCGACTCGGCCCAGGTCTGGCCGAGATGACGCCGTCTTACCACCTCGCCGGCACGCTCGCGATCCAGGCGCAGCTGAGGATCGTCGAGGCGGTCTCGCAGCAGGTTCCAGAGGGTGCCGGCGAGTTCCGGCGCCTGGTCCGAACAGGAGTAAAGCGCTGCACCGTTGCCGCGCTCGTCCCGCACCAGTCCCGCGCGCTTGAGGCGCGACAGGTGTGTCGATACGCGGCTCTGGGCAAGGCCGGTGATCTCGGTCAACTCGGCAACCGACAGGGCTTGCGCTTCAAGCAACAGCAATAACCGGACGCGGCTGGCGTCGGAGAGCAGGCGGCAGACCTCGGTGCCGATATCGATCGAGAGACTGGGCGTGCGAGGTGTCGTCATCCGGTGCGGGGGTGGAAAACAACGCCGCCGGCACGGGGCCGGCGGCTGGGTGCTGCAAGAACCTGACTACTTTTTCTTGGGTGGCATCGTGCTCTGCGGCACGGCCGTATCGGAGGGTCCGGCGGCTGCATCGCTGTCCGACTTGGGCGTTACCCTGGCAGCCGTCTTGGCCTTGCTGGCAGCGCGCGCGGCGCGTGATTCCGGTGAAGGCTTGGCCGTCACCGCTTTCTTCAGCGCAGGAGGAACCGCAACCTCCATGACCGTTTCGATCCCTTTCTCGACGGACTCCTTGACCGACTGGGTGACCTCCTTGGCCTTGGCTTTGCCCTTCTTGATCGCGGCCTTGCCTTTCTTCTCCGCGTAGGCGAGCTCCTTCTCCAGCGACTTGCGCGCGTCCGCGGCGGTCTTGACCGCCGTCTTCTGCGCCTTGGCTGCGCGCTTCTTGACCTCCTGCATCGCCTTTTGCGCAGGTTCTACCGCCTGGGTCAGCGCCTTGGAACTGAGCGGGCCGCCGGCCGACACCAGCCGGGCGAGTTCGGCGCGGGTGTCTGCGATGATCGTCAGCGATTCGCGAGCGTGGGCGATGACCTTGCTCACGGTGTCCTGCATCAGATCGAGTTGCTCGGTTGCGACATCCTTGATGCTGCTGCCTTTCTTGGCGCCCTTGAGTGAGGCGACGGCACCTTTGTAGTAGTCGTTGAGGGCCTTTAGCTCCTGGTCGGCCAGCTTCTGGATGCCCTGGTAGACGATCCGGTTGGCGTTGACCACGACGTCCAGCGAGTCGCGTCCAAGCTTGTCGATACGTGCTTTGAATTGTTCGAGTCGGTCTTTGGCCGCCATGGCACTCTCCCTCGTTGATGAGTTATGGAAACATCCGGCCCGAGAATATGCAGCACCTGAAGTGACTGTCAAACAGAGGTTTTTGCCGCCGAAGCCCATCGGTTTACGGCCTTCGACACGCAGGGCTATGATCGCGGCCCCTTGGTCCGGCGCGGCGGGGACGCGCATCAGAGACCATCTTTTTTACAGCGGAGGGCCGTTGCGCCATGTACCAAGGCAAATCATTGAAAGTGGTCGTAAATGGCGAGGACCAGATCGCCGAGCTGATCTTCGACCGCGAGAACGAGTCGATCAACAAGTTCGACGCCCGCACCGTGCAGGAACTCAGGGACGCCGGTTCCGCGCTGGCGGCGGCCACGGGGCTCAGGGGCCTGCTGGTCACCTCGGCCAAGGAGGTGTTCATTGTCGGCGCCGACATCACCGAGTTTGGAAGCCTGTTCCAGCGCTCCGAACAGGAAATCGCAGACTGGACTTACGAGACCAACAAGGCTTTCAGCGCGATCGAAGACCTGCCGTTCCCCAGCGTGACCGCCATCAACGGACTGGCGCTCGGCGGCGGGTTCGAGATGTGCCTGGCGACCGATTACCGCGTGATGTCGTCCACGGCGCAGGTCGGTTTTCCCGAAGTGAAGCTCGGCATCATCCCGGGTTTCGGCGGCACGGTGCGCGCGCCGCGCCTGATCGGCGCCGACAACGCCATCGAGTGGATCGCACAGGGCACGCAGCAGAAGCCGGATGTGGCGCTCAAGCATCACGCGGTGGATGCGGTGGTGGCGCCGGACAAGCTGCGCGCCGCGGCGCTGTCCCTGCTCGGACAGGCGATCGACGGGCGCTACGACTGGAAGGCCCGGCGCGCGCAGAAGACCGGCCCGCTCAAACTCAACGCGATGGAAGCGATGATGGTGTTCGAGACCGCCAAGGGCTTCATCGCCGGCCAGGCGGGCAAGCACTATCCGGCGCCGCTGGAAGCGGTGAAGGGCATCCAGAAGGCGGCGAGCAAGTCGCGCGACGAAGCCTTGAAGATCGAAGGCCAGGGCTTCGCCAAGCTGGCCAAGACAACGCAGGCCGATTCGCTGGTGGGCCTGTTCCTGAACGACCAGTTCCTAAAGAAGAAGGCCAAGGGCTATGCCAAGGCCGGCAAGCCGATCAAACAGGCCGCCGTGCTGGGCGCCGGCATCATGGGCGGCGGCATCGCGTACGTGAGCGCCGTTAGGGGCACGCCGATCATCATGAAGGACATCGCCGAGGCGCAGCTCGCGCTGGGCATGGGTGAGGCCAACAAGCTGCTGGCCAAGGAAGTGGAGCGCAAGAAGTCCACGCCGGAAAAGGCCGGCAAGGTGCTCGCATCGATCCGCCCCACGCTGAACTACGGCGACTTCGGCGGCGTCGACGTGGTGGTCGAGGCCGTGGTCGAGAACCCCAAGATCAAGAAGAGCGTGCTCGCGGAGATCGAGGGCCTGGTCAAGCCCGGAACGATCATCGCCTCCAACACCTCGTCGATCTCGATCGACGACCTGGCCAGCGTGATGAAGTCGCCGGAAAATTTTCTCGGCATGCACTTCTTCAACCCGGTGCACCGCATGCCGCTGGTCGAGGTGATCTACGGCGCCAAGACCAGCAAGGAAGCCATCGCGACGATCGCCAACTATGCGAGCACGATGGGCAAGACGCCGATCGTGGTGAAGAACTGCCCGGGGTTCCTGGTCAACCGGATTCTGTTCCCGTATTTCGCCGGCTGGGAGTTCGCGCTCAACGACGGCGCCGATTTCGTGAAGATGGACCAGGTCATGGAAGGCTTCGGCTGGCCGATGGGTCCCGCGTATCTGGAAGACGTGGTCGGTATCGATACCTCGCACCACGTCGGCGAGGTGCTCGCCGCCGGTTATCCCGACCGCATGAGCCGCACGCGGCGCACGGCGATCGACGTGATGTACGAGCAGAAGCGTTTCGGCCAGAAGAACGGCGTCGGCTTCTACCGTTACGAGACCGATCCGAAAGGCAAACCCAGGAAGGTCGCCGACCCCGCCACCTACGAGCTGCTCAAGAGCGTGCAGCCCAACGGCACCCGGGATTTCAGCGACGACGAGATCATCGAGCGCATGATGCTGCCGATGATCATCGAGACCGCGCGCTGCCTGGAGGATGGCATCGTCGAGACGCCGACCGAGGCCGACATGGGCCTGATCCTGGGCATCGGCTTCCCGCCGTTCCGCGGCGGTGCGCTCAAGTACTGCGACACCATCGGCATGAGGACGTTGATCGAGAAGTGCGCGAAGTACGCCAGCCTCGGCAAGCTCTACGAACCCACCGCGCGCATGAAGGAAATGGCCGCGGCCGGCCAGACGTACTACGCGAAGTAAGGAGCCGACAGGCGAGGGCCTTCGATGGACAGCAAGCTGCAAACCATCTGCACCTGGTCCGGCTGGGCCTTCCTCGTGCTGCTCGGCATCGGCGCCTGGGCCTTCGCGGGCCTGGTTCCGCCGCCCTCGCCGGCGGCGGACGCGGCGACACTCGCGCAGTTCTTCGCGCAGAAGGGCGGGGCCATGCGCCTGGGCCTGGTGATCGCGATGCTGGCCACCGCCTTCATCATTCCCTGGACCGCAGTGCTGTCGGTGCAGATGAACCGCATGCAGGGTGGATCAAAGGTGCTGCCGTTGATCCAGGCCATCGGTGGCGGCGTGGCGGTCATCATCCTGCTGCTGCCGGTGATGCTGTGGGTGACGGCCTCGTACCGTCCCGATCGCAGCGTGGATGTCGTGCTCGCGCTCAACGACCTCGCCTGGTTCTTCATCCTGATGACCTTCCCCGCGCCGATGATCCAGGTGTTCGCGGTGGGTATCGCGACGCTCGCCGACAAGAGCGTGGAGGCCGTGTTTCCGCGCTGGGTCGGGTTCTTCAATCTCTGGATGGGCATCCTGTTCGTTCCGGGCGGCCTGATCGTGTTCTTCAAATCCGGCCCCTTTGCCTGGAACGGCCTCATCGCGTTCTGGATTCCCTTCGCCGCGTTCGGCCTCTGGTTCGTGGTCATGACCCCGGTGCTGCTCAGGGCCATCCGTTGCCAAGCCCTCAAACCCTCTTGAAACCATCTGCCGCAGGAGATTCCAATGACTGACGTCGTGATCGTCGATGCAATCAGGACCCCCATGGGCCGTTCCAGGGGCGGCGCTTTCCGCAACGTGCGTGCCGAAGTGCTGTCGGCAGAACTCATGAAGGCCGTGCTCAAGCGTAACCCGGCCGTGAAGCCGTCCGAGGTGGAGGACGTGATCTGGGGCTGCGTGAACCAGACCCTGGAACAGGGCATGAACATCGCGCGAAACGCCCTCTTGCTGGCCGGTCTGCCGATCACCGTGCCGGGTCAGACCGTGAACCGCCTCTGCGGCTCCTCGATGACCGCGATCCACATCGCCTACGCCAACATCGTCTCCGGCAACGGCGACACCTACATCTGCGGCGGCGTCGAACACATGGGGCATGTGGCGATGACGCATGGGTTCGACGGCTCACCCGAGCTGTCGATCAACACCGCCAAGGCCTCGGCCATGATGGGCCTGACCGCCGAGATGCTCACGCAGACCCACCAGATCAACCGCCAGCAGCAGGACGAATTCGCACTCGCTTCGCACCAGAAGGCGATCGCGGCGTTCGAGAACGGCGAGTACAAGAATCAGATCGTGTCGATCGAGGGCCACGACGCCGACGGCGCACCGATCGTGGTGGACTCTGACGAGGTGGTGCGCGCGGATGCCAATCTCGCCGATTTGGCCAAGCTCAAGCCCGCGTTCAATCCGAAGGGTTCGGTGACTGCCGGCAACAGTTCTGCGATATCGGACGGCGCGAGTTGCGTGCTGGTGATGAGCGCCGACAAGGCCAAGTCTCTGGGCCTCAAGCCGCTGGCGAGAATCGTCTCGATCGCGGCCGCTGGCTGCAACCCGGCGATCATGGGCATCGGTCCGGTGCCGGCGACGCAGAAGGCACTGAAGAAAGCCGGGCTCGATATCAAGAACCTCGACTATTTCGAGTTGAACGAAGCCTTCGCAGCGCAGTCGCTCGCCGTGATGAAAGATCTCAAACTGATGGACCGGATGGATCGCGTGAACATCAAGGGTGGCGCCATCGCCCTGGGTCATCCGCTGGGATGCTCGGGTGCACGCATCACCGGCGCGCTGGCGCACGTGCTCGCCGAGAAGAACGCGCAGTTCGGCGTCGCCACGATGTGCATCGGCATGGGGCAGGGCGTGGCGACGGTGCTGGAGCGCGTGGCTTAAGGGCTATCGTCGCGGGTTCGAATTCATCGGCAGGTCTCGGCTCAAGCCCGCGTGTTGTTCGCGAGTGGAGCCGATGGGCGAGGGGCGGAGGCAGGCGCGCGCAGTGTCGGTTCCGCCATCGGTTTGAACCGATCCTTGAGCCGGATTCAATCTGGGCGGAGCTCCCCAACTGGCCGCGCGCGGTTGCGTACCCTCATCGCGAAACCTACGGGGCTTTTTCGTGTCATGCCGTCCCCGGTGGATGCGCAAACCATATACACACAACCCCGCCCCCACCCGTACGGTGGCTAAACGAAACGCCAACCCCGGGGGCCGCCAGAGCCGAAAAAACCCCCAGGGTTTGGCCCATGGGGGTCGCAAACCCCC
>JBQTIX010000025.1:0-59476 GCA_052387695.1 Panacagrimonas sp.
ACGTCCGGTTCGACGAGCGGGAAGTGGAAACGGAGTCATGGCTGAGCTACTTGGGCACCGCCGTCCGAAAGGACCGGAAACAGACAAGCCGCGCCTACCGCCACCGCGCCACTTCTCGACTCTACCGGTGATGGTCAGTACAGCAGTCGACGGCGAAATCAGAGCGGCGCCGGCGACGTTCGACAGTGCGAGATTCACGGTTTCGTCGGCTTCATTCACCATGTCGCTGGTGATTGGAACGCTCACGGTCTTGTTGACGACGTCGCCGCTGGTCCAGCTCACGATCTGGCTGACGGCGGAGTAATCACTGCCCGCCGTGGCACTGCCGTTGCTCGTCGCAATCCTCACGCTCGCCGGGCCCACGCCGGTACCGATGCGCGAAAGCGTGATCGAGGCGCTGGGTCCGGACTCGTTCACCGAGTAAGTGGCAGCACTAAGCTGAACCGTGTCGTTGTCGATGATGGTCAGTACAGCAGTCGACGGCGAACCCAGAGCGTCACCGGAAACATTGGACAGCGTGAGATTCACCGTTTCGTCAGCTTCGTTCGTCGTGTCGCTGGTGACTGGAACGTTCACCGTCTTGCTTCCCAACTCTCGATTGGCCCAGCTCACCGTCTGACTCACCGCGGTGTAATCGCTTCCAGCCGTCGCCGTTCCGTTGCTGGTCGCGATTCTCACGCTCGCCGCGCCGTCGCCTTGACCCGTACGCGTGAGCGTGATGGTGGCAGCCGGCCCGGCTTCGTTCACCGTAAAGGATGAGGCGCCCAGTTGGATTGCAGACCTGTCGTTGTCTACGATCGTCAGAACACCAACCCGAGGTTCTCCGTTGGAGGCACCCGTCGCGGTTGAGAGGACCAAGGTCACATCCTCGTTAGGTTCGTCCGTTTCGTCATCGATGATCGGAATGCTCACCGTCTTGGTAGTGGTGTCGCCGTTGGCCCAGGTCACGGTTTGACTCACTGGGGTGTAGTCGCTGCCCGCAGTCGCAGTGCCGCCGGTGGTGGCAAGCGTCACGCTGGCGGTGCCCGCACCGAGACCCGCGCGTGTAATCCCGATCAATGCGACCGGTCCCGACTCGTTCACGGTAGCAGTCGCGAAGGCGAGTTGAACCGTATCGTCGACGATGGTCAGCGTATGCCGCGAAGGCGCCGCGAGCGTGGCTTTGATCGGCGTTCCGAGATCCAGCACGACCGTTTCGTTGCCCTCGGACAATTCGTCATCGAGTATTCCCACTGCGATGCTCGCCTCGGTGCTGTGAATCGGAATCGTCAAAGGACTCACGCTCGTCAAGCTGTAATCCGAGACCCCGGCCGTGCTGCCCCCGAACACCCCGAACGGCACGCTGATCGCAAACTCCGAGGCGATCGACAAGCGAGCCGTGACCTGGGCCGTGACGGGTCCCTCGCCGATCGATTGCGTCGCCGTCGTGAAGCTCACCGTCGGTGGACCGTCGTTATCCTCAATTGTGAGCGTGGCGCTGCTGGCGCTGCCCAGGATGGCGTTGGTCGGTAAACCCAAGTTCAGCGTCACGGTTTGATCCGGCTCATCGCGAGGATCGTCGACCACGTTCAGGCTGATCGTCCCCGTCAAGCCTTCCGCTGCAATCATCACCGGGCTTGCGCTCAGTCCCGAGTAGTCCGAGGACGAAGCCGTTCCGCTCGCCGAAAACGGCAGCGTGATCGGCAGATAGCTCGGGTTGCTCAATTGCAGCGTAAAGCTCGTGCTGCCCGCGCTTTCAAGCAAAGACCGTGTGGCGGGTGTGATGCTGACGGTGGGCACAGAATCGTCATTGGTGATGGTGCCGAAACCGATGCTCTTCTCAATCGTCGCTCCGCTCGGAGCGGAAAGAGTCAGCCTCAAGCTCTCATCGAGTTCGAATTTACGGTCGCCCGTGACCAACACCCTCACGGATTTCGTCGTCTGTCCCGGCGTGAATGTGAGCGTGCCCGAAATGGCCGTGTAATCGCCGTCGGCCGCTGTTGCAGTCTCGTTGCTCGTGGCGTAGCTCACGGACACCGAAGTTGTCTTGGCTTGCGACAGGCTGACGGTGAAGCTGAGCTCGCGCGTTCCCGTATCGCCTTCGGCAATGCGGGCGTCAGCGACGCTCAGCGTTCTTCCTATGCTCACCCTTAGGTCTTCCACCTCACCATCCGGCGCCGGACCGGTCACATCGGCAACGCCGTCGCTGGACAGGCGCATGCGCGCGGAGGTGTTGCCACTTTCCGCAATCCCCGGAACCTGGAACACAAGGCCCTGGTTGAGACCATCGAGCACCATGAAATCGTCGAAAATCTGCTCGCCAGGATCCGTCCAGTCGAAGTCCCGGTTGAAGTCGATCCAGCCATCGAGCAGCGCCGGGCCTCCTGTCACCAACACGTTCACCGTCGCGGAATCGCCCGCAGAAAGGCTGCCGAACGTCACGCCGTCTTCGTCGTCAATGCCGTTAATGTCGTCGCCCGTGGCGTCCAGATTCGGCTGACCGTCCGGTTCTGCATCGATGTTCGTGCCCAGCTTGGGGCCACTCAGGGAATGGCGCGCGCCGTTGCTGGCGAGCAAGGTCGGGTATCGCGGATCGATCGCATCGCCGAAGTCGTTACCGGCGATGCGGTAGACGTAGGCCGAGCCCTGGTTGACGTTGGCGCCGAGGTCGTCGAGGTGCGCCCCCACCACCGCGGCGTCGCCGGACAGGGCCACGGAAATGCCGAACTCGTCGAACGCCGCGCCGTCGGCCGCGACCAGCTTCTGCTGCTGCGTCCAGCTCGTGCCGCTGCGCACAAACACGTAGGCCGAGCCCTGGGCGCAGATGGCACCGAAGTCGTCGCCAAACGTCCCCACCACCGCGGCGTCGCCGGACAGGGCCACGGAAAAGCCGAACCGGTCATCCGCCGCGCCGTCGGCCGCGACCAGCTTGGCCTGCTGCGTCCAGCTCGTTCCGCTGCGCACAAACACGTAGGCCGAGCCCTGGTTGCTGTTGGCGCCGACGTCATCTTCACGCGCCCCCACCACCGCGGTGTCGCCGGCCACGGCCACGGAAAAGCCGAAGGTGTCACTCGCCGCGCCGTCGGCCGCGACCAGCTTGGCTTCTTCGTTGACCAGCAGAGGATCGACGATGACCGGATAGCTTGCGTCGGTGTCGTTGAAAGAGATCAGCAGGCGGCCGTCGCCCTGCACGTCCAGCCGGGCGTCGAGTTTCTGCTGGTTGGCATCGAGTACCAGCAGTTTGTGATAACGCAGGCGGGTGGTGCCGGAGGTGTCGGTGAGGACGATACCGTCGGATTCCGCCTGGGCCTTGAACCCGCCGTCCAACGCCAACTGGATGCGCACTTCGCCGCGTCCGCCTTGCGGGGCACGCTCGAAGGTGTAGCCGTGTTCCAGCCCGAGCGCGGAATTGACGTACCACTCGGTGGCCTGGGCGTGTTTCAGCTCCACCCGGTTATCGCGCACGACGGGCGATGCCCCGGTTACCGGGGTGAGCGCATGCCCGCGCCCAATGGCGGTGGTGCGTAGTTGGAGGGCGATGTCGGTTCCGCCTTCGGCTTGAACCGACCTACGGTCTGCGCCAGGGGACGTAGGTCGGGTCAAGCCCGCGTGCTGTTCGCGGGCGGACCCGACGGGCACGGGTCGGGACACATCGGCGGAAACCTGGACGACGCTCGATGGGCCGGATGTCGGTTCCGCCTTCGGCCCTTCGACGTCGCTCAGGACAGGCTTGAACCGATCTACGATCGGCCGTAGGGCGGATTTCGCCAGGTCGGACAGATCGAGAGTGAGGCCGCGTGAATCGAATTCGAGCTTCCAGCCTTGTTCCGGGTTGGCGCCCTCAATACCCCCCCCCCCCCCGCGATTCCAGCCGATAGCGGCTCTGCTCGATCTGCGCCTGGATGGAAGTCCAGGACTTTGTATCCAGACCGGAGGGAACTTCACCCGGTTTGACCCTATGGCTTTGGGACGAATGGCTTTGCGCGGCGCTGGGGGCGCTGTCGTCTGTCGCGCTGGTCGGCTTGGCTGCCGACAGCGCTAATACCAGCGCCAACACCGGGGGAACTGTGCTGAGCCAGACCATGACCTCATTCATTTTCATAACGCTCTTCCTATCCGTCCGCCCGTGGTATGTCCGCCAAATGCCGGTCCCGGTCGGTTCAGGTTCGAACCGCCGCAGGTCTCGGCTGCCTTTGCTGCTGGCCAAACCGTAGCGCTGCGAGCGCCGCGAATCCTGACGAAATCCTGAATTTTTCCTGAAGAATTCCTGACTTGGTTTTCCCGGTTATTAATGAAATTCAACACGAACAAAGAGTTGTGTAATTTCTGCGAAAGCGGGACCCAGACGGCACGGAGCGCATTGACCGGAGCGCCGCCGCTCAGCTCTGAATTCCCGTCCCCGCTCCTGCGGGGACAGGCTTTCGCGCCGCGGGAATGACGAAGGAGCGGAAGATCGCTGATCAGGTCCGCTTTTGGGGCCGGCTCCGCCCGACGGAACTGCGGGGCGCCATGGCCGTAGCCGCAGGCTGCGTCTTCAGATCAGGGAGCGGGGCAGGGGTCCTTGGCCAGCGCCCGCTCGATGACGCCGCGGTTGCGTGCGATGGGCACCACAAAGCTACGCCGCTGCGGATCGTCCTTGGGAAACAGGGTGGGCCCGTCCTGCTGGTTGGGGACGCCGGCAAGCCGCAACTCGACCGGTTCACTGCATTCAGCGTCCTCTGACACGCGGAACAGGGCGCCGCCCGAAACCCCTCCGGTGAGGCTGCAATTGGTGGCGTAGCCGCTGATGCGGTCGGGCCCCAGGATCGCGCAGCGATCGCCGTACAGGCGATACACGCCATCGGCGCTGAGCCCGTCGAGCGGATAGCCGGCGGCGATGAAGTCCATTGACCCGGGAACGTAATCCGCGTCGCCGTCGAGCCGCAGCGGGCCGTAGTGCGCGGGCGCGCTGTCGTTGAGGCGGACCAGGAGTAGCTCGTCGGCGTAGTTGGGCGCGAAGGGATCGAACACGCCCAGGTCCACGGGTCGTCCTTCGATCGCATGGTCGAATTCCGAGCCACCGTCGGCGTCGTGTTCGTCGCGCCGGCCGAAGCGGAACATCACCACGCGCCTGGGATCGAACTGGAACACCCGCGGCCGGCCGTTGATCAGATCGATCTCCGGAAACACCACGTGATACGCGGTCAGCACGTGGCAGGCGTCGATCAGGGTGCCGGAGCCGGTCTTGCGCAACTGGCCGCCGCTGGTCTGCGTCGGGACGTACACGGCTCCGACGTTATCGAGCGCGCGATAGCGCGGCTCGGACGCCGGAATCACGAACCGAAGGTCGTGTTCGCGCCGTGGTTGCGAATTCTGCCTGTCGACCGGTGGCGGCGTGCGGCCGATACCGCAGGGGACGTCCGCCGGAGCGGCAGTCGCCGAAACCGCCAGATAGAGCGTTACGACGAGTCCGATCCGATCAAGAGGTCTGGCGCCCGCGGTCCGCAGCATTTTTGTTCATCCGAATGGCCCTCCCGCCACCCAAGGCAAAACCTTTGCCGGGCTCAGGGTGTATCCAGGCTCCCGACCGATTTCGGCCAGGTGACGATGCCCCAGGGCAGCTTCTTGTCCGTGATGCGCCTGACCGGTTCGAGTGTTTTCACGTCGATCACCACCACCTCGTTCGAGCGGCCGCAGGCGACCAGGATCTGCCTGTCGTCCGGCGTAAATGTGAAGTGCCAGCAGCGCTCGCCGGTGGGGATGCTCTTGATGGGGGCATAGGTTTTAGCGTCGAAGACCTGCAGAGCCTTGCCGCGCGCCAGCGCCACGTAAAGCCGCTCGCCCTTGCGGTCGAACGCGAGGCCGTAAGGAACTTCGCCGGTCGGGACGGATTTGACCGGCTCGTAATTCTCGTCGAGTACCAGCAGGGCGTTGCCGAATTCGAGCGAGGCGATGTAGGTCTTGCCGTCGGGCGACATCTTGATGCCGCGTGGTCGGCGGCCGAATTTCTCGGTGTGGATGGTCTTGATCAGCGTGCCGGTGGCGATCTCGTGCACGGTCACCGTCTCATCGGCCTCGTTGGTGACAAGGATGTGCGTGCCGTCGGCGGAAAACTCGATGCCCTCGGTCTCCAGTCCGCCGACGATGCGCCGGATCACCTCGCCCTTGTCCAGATCGACGACCGCGATCTGCGCCGGCACCGTCTCCTTCTCCTCGCGTTCCTCGCGCAGCTTTTTCTCCTCCTCCGACCCGGGCTTGGGCGGCGGACCGCCTTCGGATTCCGGTTCGAAGGTGACGAAGGCCAAGGAGCCGCGGATGCGCACGAACTCGGGGTTCTCGCCGATCTCGATCTGCTTGAGCAGCTTGCCGGTCTTGCGCTCGATCACCGAGATGTTTCCGCCCTCGCGACTGGCGACGATCAGGAGCTTGCCGTCCGTGCTGATGCCGATACCGCGTGGCTCGGCCGCACCCGGCGCGATGGTCTTGACCGTCTCCAGCGTGGTCAGATCGATCACGCTGATGTCGCCTTTCTGGTTGCTGACGTAGGCCAGGGGCTTGGGCTCGCAGGCCGCGAGCACACAGGCCGCAGTCAACACGCTCAATAGGCGTGCCGTTGGATTGCTCAGAAGATTCACAGGTTTATTTTCTCCGTCATTGCTTGACCAAAGGCGCACAGGTTCAAGCCCATGCCGTCGTATCCCACTTCCCAGCCCGCGGCTTCCACCTCCGCGCGTTCGGGCGAGTCATCGAGCAGGATGGGATTGGAATTGTTGATGTGCACGAACACCTTGCGCTTCACGTTCAGTCCTTGAAAGGCGGCGATCACGCCGTCCGGACCGCTGACGCTCATGTGCCCCATGCGACGACCCGTTTTTGTGCCCAGCCCCGCGCGGACCATCTCGTCGTCGGTGAACAGGGTGCCGTCGAACAACACCAGTTCCGCGCCGCGCAGACGCTGCGCCAGCGGCGCGGACAGGAACGCACAGCCGGGGATATAGAACAGGCGCTGCGAGCCGTCGCCGATCATCGCGCCTACGGTGTCTTCGCCCGTGATGATCGGTGGGGTCCCGTCGGCGCTTTCCAGATACAGCGGCACCTTGCCCGGCACTGCGAACAACTCGATGCTGAGTCCGCTCGGCGTTCCGTCCACCCAATTCAGCGAACACGCTCGACCCAGGCTCACGGTCTCGCGCTTCACCACATCGGCCGCGAGCACGTTGAAGATCGAATTGGCCTTGAGCACGCCATGCACCCTGGCGCTGGCGTAGACGGTGAACGGCTGGCGCTCGCGCATCGTCAGCAGGCCGGCAATCGCATCGACATCGCCGCCGGTCAGGACCATGCCGGCGATGGGCGTGGAGCGCAGGCCGTGCCTGGGATGAAGCACCGGGTTGTCGTTGATCTGCTGGCGCAGATCGGGGGAAGCGTTGAGCAGAAACCAGTGTTCGCCGTCGGCGCTCACGGCCAGAGAGGCTTGCGTGCGGGCACGCGCCGTCGGGTCGCCGCGGCGCGCGCGGTTGCACGCCGGTGCGTTTGAATTCCATTGTGGGAATCCGCCGCCGGCGGCGGCTCCGAGTATCAGGGCATGCATTTATCGCGACTCCGTTAGCGTACTTTCTGCGAGAGTCGGTCGCGGGCATGGCCCGCTCCTACACGACGTCCCATTCCGCCCGTAGGAGCGGGCCACGCCAGCGACAGTCAACGGCCAACTCGCGTGTTCGATTCCGAGGCGCGCGCACCCGGCTCGAACAAGCGACTCTCGTCCTCAACCAACGCGCCCTCTTCACGATCTTTCATCAAGCGACGGGATTCTTTGTCGGTCCGAAACACAATCGGCTTTTCCGCGACCTGCACCCGCGCCCGCGACACCACTTCCAGCACTCTGCCGTGGTACGGCGACTTATCGCACACCGGGTCCGCGTTCTCTGCATCGCCGGTCAGCATGTAGGCCTGGCAACGACAGCCGCCCAGGTCCTTCTCCTTCTCCGGACAGGTCTTGCACAGCTCCTTCATCCAGCCGTCACCGCGGTAGCGGTTGAAGCCGGGCGAGTCGTACCAGGCGTATTCCATCGAGTGTTCGCGCACGTTCGGAAACGTCAGGCCCGGCAGCATGCCGGCGACGTGGCAGGGCAGCACGGTGCCGTCGGCCTGCACCGTGATGAACAGATTGCCCCAGCCGTTGGTGCACTTTTTCGGCCGCGTCGCGTGGTAGTCCGGCATGACGAAGAACAGGCGCATGCGGCCTTTCACTTTCGCGCGGAAGGCCTCGGTGATTTTCTCGGCGCGCTCGATCTGCTCGCGCGTGGGCATGAGTTGCTCGCGATTCACATAGGCCCAGGAATAGAACTGCGTGTTCGCAAGTTCCACGTACTCCGCGCCCATCGCCTCGGCCATCTCCAGAATCTGCTCGATGTGGTCGATGTTGTAGCGGTGCAGTACGCAGTTGAGCACCATCGGGTAATCGTACTGCTTGATGAGCGCGGCGACCTTCATCTTCAGATCGAAGGTGCGCGTGCTCGACAGGAAATCGTTCATCTCCTTGGTCGAGTCCTGGAACGAGAGCTGGATGTGGTCCAGCCCCGCTTCCTTCAGCGCCGCAATGCGCGCCTCGGTCATGCCGATGCCCGAGGTCAGCAGATTGGTGTAGTAGCCGAGGCTGCGCGCCTCGCGCGTGATCTCTTCCAGATCGTCCCGCAGCAGCGGCTCGCCACCGGAGAGTCCGAGCTGCGCGGCGCCGAGTGCACGAGATTCGCGCAGCACGCGCTTCCATTCCTCGGTCGTGAGTTCGCGGTGTTCCTTCGAATAGTCGACGGGGTTGTAGCAGAACACACAGTGCAACGGACAGCGGTAGGTAACCTCCGCGAGCAGCCACAGCGGTGGGTTGATGCCCTCGCGTCCTGCGATCGATTCAGACACGTCGCACCCAACCCTGTTCGAGCGCGGCGTCGATGAAGCCGATCACGTCGTCGAGCAAACCCGTCGCCTGGAATGCGGACTCGCAGTCGGCCGCGACCTCGGCAACGGACCGCTTGCCGTCGAGCCGTTTCAGGATTTCGCCCGCACTCTGATTGAGCTTCACCATGCCCTCGGGATACAGCAGCACATGCGCGTTCTGCACCGGCTCCCATTGCAGGCGAAACAGCTTGGCGACGGCATAGACCTGATCCGGCGTGATCGCTTCGCTCATGGCTTGGGTCCGACGATCTTCATTTCGCACTGGCTGAGCATGATCGCGTCGGCTAGCGCCCACAGCACGTCGAGCTTGAATTGCAGAATTTCCAGCGCGCGCTCCTGCAGCTCGCGCGAGCGGCTGAAGGTGTCGAGCGTGAGCTTCAGCCCATGCTGCACGTCGCGCCGCGCCTGCGTGAGGCGGTACTTGAAGTAGCGCATGCCGGCGGGATCGATCCAGGGGTACTGCTCCGGCCAGGTGTCCATGCGCTGCTGATGAATGTGCGGCGCGAACAGCTCAGTGAGGCTGGACGCCACCGCCTCCTGCCAGCTCGCGCGGCGCGCGAATTCCACGTAGGCGTCCACTGCGAAGCGCGCGGCGGGCACCACATAGCGCAAAGAAACCACGTCGTCGCGCGACAGTCCCACGGCCTGCCCGAGCCCGACCCAGGCCTCGATACCGCCCTCGTCATCGCCGTAACCGTCGTGGTCGAGGATGCGCTGCACCCACTCGCGACGCACCTCGCGATCGGGGCAATTGGCGAGAATCGCCGCATCCTTCCGCGGGATGCTGATCTGATAATAGAAACGGTTGGCGACCCAGCCCTGCATCTGCTTCTGAGTGAGCCGCCCTTCCGCCATCATCACGTGGAAGGGATGGTAGATGTGGTAGCTCGTGCCCTTCTCGCGCAGCTTCTCTTCGAAGACCTGCGCACTCCAGGGCGGCGGCTCGCGGGGCTCTGCCATGTTTTTCTCAGGCTCCAAAAACGAATGCGGCGGTGAGATCTCACCGCCGCATTCCTAACCGATTGGATGGTGCTCCGAGGAACACCGTAAATCGGAGCCGCACTCTATGAGCGAACTCAGCGAGCAGCGACGTACAGGTTGATTTCAAAGCCATACCGCATATCGACGGCGGCGGGTTTGGTCCAAGCCATGAGTTTCTCCTTTGCATCGTGAGACCGCCTTGCGGCGACCGGATCGCTCGACGGGAGCGATCTGAATCGTATTGTTCTCCCGCGCCACGCCCCACAACACCGCCTATACCGCGCGATGGCACCTCATGAAAATCATGAATCGTGGTCGGATCGTGCACCGCACGGGCTTCCCCGTTATCGTGCCTCGCATCCGACAGGAGGCGAGACGCGCGTGACCGAAAGCCAGGCCAGGCTGTATCCGGCGACCGAGCCGCACCGTGCGACCTGGCTTGAAGTCGGAGAGGGACACGCGCTGTACTTCGAAGAAGGCGGGCGTGCCGACGGCGTACCCATCGTCTTTCTGCACGGCGGCCCGGGCAGCGGCTGCACGGCCCCGCATCGGCGCTTCTTCGATCCCGCGTTTTATCGCGTCGTCCTGTTCGACCAGCGTGGTTGCGGTCGCAGCCGGCCGGCGGGACGGCTGGAGGCGAATACGACAGCGGATCTGGTCGCGGACATCGAACGTCTGCGCGAACACCTCGGGATTGAACGCTGGGTGGTGTTCGGCGGCTCCTGGGGTTCCACGCTGGCGCTCGCCTACGCGCGGGCTTTCCCGCAGCGCGTGCTGGCGCTGGTGCTGCGCGGCGTCTTCCTCGGCCGCAAGAGCGAGGTGGAGGCGTTCGCATATGGCTTGCGCGGTTTCCTGCCGGAAGCCTGGGCTGAGTTGGCGGGTCGATTCGGAATCCACGACGAACAGCAGGCGCGCGACGGAGACTTGGCCCAGCGTTGTGCCGAGGTGGTGCTCAAGGGATCGCCGGACGAAGCGCGCGCCGTCGCCGCGGCCTGGTCGCGGCTGGAATCCGAGGCCATGGCGATGACCGCGCCCGGTACTGCTTCGAGCGCATCGAGCGATCCGCTGAGCGCGCGCATGCGCATCTACATGCACTACCTCGCCAACCGTTATTTCCTGCGCGATGGCGAGTTGCTGGAAGGGCTGGAGCTGCTGCGCGACATCCCCATCGATATCGTGCAAGGCCGGCTCGACCCGGTGTGCCCGCCGGTCAGCGCATGGGAGCTGGCGCAGCGGCTGCCGCAGGCGTGTCTGGTCTGGGTGGCGGGCTGCGGCCACGGCGCATTCGAACCCGGCCTCTCCCGCGCGTTGGTGAGCGCGACCGATGCGCTGCGGACACACCTGCGATGAGCCTGCGCTATCGCATCAATTTGCTGGTGACCGGCCTCACCCTGTTATTCCTCGGCGCCATCGTGTTCCTGCTGATCGATGACGTGCGCCGCCAGATCAGCGAAGAGATCGAGGCGTCGAACCGGGTAACGGTGCAGCTTATGTCCACCGTGATCTTCAGCAGCCGGATGGTCCCGGGCTCCGCGTCGCAGCAGGAGCTGGTGGCGGAGTTTCTCAAGCAGCTCGGACGGGTGCGTGCCAACGACATCCGCATGTTCGACCGGGCCGATCGACTGCTCTACGAGTCCCCGCCTTCGCAGTACAAGGCGGGGCGTCATGCGCCGCTGTGGTTCAATCGTCTGGCCGCGCCGGAGCTGCAGGCCATCCGGCTGCATGCATCCTCGTTCTACCTGGAGATCATTCCCGACGCGTCGCGCAGCGTGCTCGACGCCTGGGACGACATGATCAAGCTGGCCGCGCTGGGAATGGGATTTTTCGTGCTGGTCAACGGCCTCCTGTTCGCGGTCATCGGCCGCGCGCTGCGTCCGGTCAGGACCGTGGTGCAGGGTTTCGCGCGTGCGGAGCGCGGCGATCTTTCGGTGCGTCTGCCGGACTACGCGCTGCCGGAATTTCATGCCATCGGCGTCGGCTTCAATCGCATGTTGGAGAGGCTGGAGAAGAACCTGGGCGTGGAGCGCGAGCTGGCCGAGAATCGTCAACTCACGCACATCATCCAGGAGCATCTCGAAGAGGAGCGGCGCCTGCTGGCGCGTGAACTGCATGACGAGATCGGCCAATACCTGACCGCGATCAAGACCATCGCCCAGGCCACCGCCAACCGCACCGCGAGCAGCGACGCGGTCACGCACGACGCGAGTCGGACCATCGTCTCTTCGGCGGGGCAGATCTACGACGCCATGCATCGCATCATCCGCCGTCTGCGACCGATGGCCCTGGAGCGGATGGGTCTTGCAGACACCCTGCGTGACGCGGTGGAGGAATGGCGCCGGCTGCATCCGCAACTGCAATTCGAGCTGCGTCTTCCGGACGACTTGCCGAGGCTTGGTGACGAGGCCGAGATTGCGCTGTTCCGTACCGCGCAGGAATGCGTGACCAACGTGGCTCGCCATGCGCACGCACGGACGGTCCTCATCGCCATGGAATCGGATGGCTCGGACCTGGTGCTGAGCGTGGCCGACGACGGCATCGGCGTTGCGCCGGATCGGCTGCGCGGGCAGGGCCGGTTTGGGCTCCTCGGCATCCGCGAGCGGGCGCATGCGCTGGGCGGCACGCTGTCCGTCGCAACCCCTCGCGGCGGCGGGTCGGAGTTTTCAGTGCGGATTCCAAACTTAATTGGGGTCAGACCCCAATTATCGCCGTCCGACTCTGTGCAACAGAACCACTCCACTGAATAATTGGGGTCTGACCCCAATTGATTTCCATGACCAAAACCCGCGTGATGCTCGTCGACGACCATGCCGTGGTGCGCATGGGCTTTCGCATGCTGCTGTCCGATACCCCTGACATCGAGGTCGTGGCCGAGGCCAGCAGCGGCGAGGACGCGCTGCAATGCTGCGCCGAGTGTGTGCCGGACGTCATCGTCATGGATCTTTCCATGCCCGGCATGGGCGGCCTGGAGGCCATTGCGCGCTTGACCGCCAAGCACGCCAGCGCGCGCATCCTGATTCTTTCGGCGCACGAGGACACCATCCATCCCAAGCGCGCGCTCAAGGCCGGTGCAGCGGGCTACCTCACCAAGCGCAGCGCGGCGGAGGAGTTGATACGGGCGATCCGCCAGGTGATGGCGGGCAAGATGTATGTCGAGGCTCGCCTCGCCCAGCAGATGGCGGTACAGCAGCTGTCCTCCGACCAGAATCCGGTGGACGTGCTTTCTGCTCGCGAATTCGAAGTGTTCATCGCGCTGGCCAAGGGACGCTCGGTCAATGACATCGCGGAGGTGCTGCACCTGTCGCCTCGCACGGTGGGTACCCACCTGTACAACATCAAGCAGAAACTCAAGGCGTCCAATCAGGCGGAGATCGCCATCGCCGCGATGCGCGCCGGCTTGATCGATCCCTGAGACGGTCTCTCCGACGTGAAAAATCCTGCGCTGATGCCGATCACGCTGATCGTGTTCGTCGATGTGCTGGGTTTCACAGTGATCATTCCGCTGCTGCCGTTCTACGCGCAGCATTATGGCGCGACGCCCCTGCTGATCGGCGCGCTGTTCAGCGTGTATGCCGTGTGCAGCCTGGTTGCGGCACCGCTGCTTGGCCGATGGTCGGATCGCTACGGGCGCAAGCGGATCCTGCTGGTATCGCAGTTCGGCTCGCTCCTGGGCTTCATCATGCTGGCGCTGGCGCCGTCGCTGATGTGGCTGTTTCTGGCGCGGGCGCTGGACGGTCTCACCGCCGGCAATGTCGCGACCGCCCGCGCCTACATCTCGGACGTGACTGCGCCGAAGGATCGCGCCGCGGCCTTCGGCGTGATCGCCGCGGCGTTTGGCTTCGGCTTTCTGGTCGGGCCTGCGGGCGCGGGGCTGCTGGCGCAGTTCGGACATCAGGTTCCGTTGTGGGTCGCGGCGGGACTGTCTGCCATCAGCATTCTCTGCACCCTGTTCCTGTTGCCGGCACGTGCGCCGGCACGGCTGCCGTCTGCCGCGCAGCCGCAAATGCCTTGGTGGAATGCGCCGGGGATACGCGTGCAACTCGCGCAACTGTTCGGGTTCCTGACTGCGTTCAGCATGTTCACCGCGGGATTCGCGCTGTTTTGCGAGCGACGGCTGAGCTGGGAGGGCAGGGCCTTTGGAGCGGTCGAGGTCGGGCTGGTGCTGGCCTACATCGGCCTGCTCGGCCTGGTGACACAATTGGGCTTGCTCAGGCCGCTGGTGCGCCGTTTCGGCGAAGGACGCATCGTCGGCTGGAGTTTGGCGACTGCTGCGCTGGGCTACGCCGGTTTGGTGTCGGTGGAGAGCCTGCCGCTGCTGTTACTTTGTCTGAGCCTGACGGGAGTGGGGAACAGCGCGATGCGTCCGAGCTTGCTCAGTCTGATTTCGCAAAATGTTCCGGCCTCACAACAAGGCGCGGTTTTCGGCGTGACCCAGTCGTTGCAATCGCTGGCGATGATGGTGGGGCCCTTGATCGCCGGCGGATTGATTCACCTCGGTTGGCTGCCGGTCTGGGCGTTGACCTGCTCGGCGATGCTGCTGATGGCCCTGGGTCTGCCGCGGTTCGTCACGCCAAAATTTGCAAACCGGGTGTAGGGTTTATCAGCGCGATGCCGCGCGGGGACTGCGGAAGGTGGATGCGCTTCGCTTATCCACCTTACGGTCTGGCGCAGGCGGATAAGCGAAGCACATCCGCCGACGCACTTGGACGATCGAAGGGGTTCTACAGCTGCCCCGGCTCATCCATTCGCTTGTCGAGGGATCGGACCTTCTCGTGTGAAGAAGGCCCGTCAGTCACCGCCTTTGGAAACTACTCGTCCGCCAGCGGCTCCCACAAGTCCCAGTCGATCTCAAGCCCGTGCACCGCCGTCACGGCGGTCCGACCCTTCAGCTCCTGCACTTCGGAAGCGCCAAACTTTCCGTCCGCGCCCAGGCGGAAGATGATGAGGATGCGGTCCACGGGGTGTAGAAGCCAGAACTCGCCGACGATGATCTCCCAGCGCTCGTCCGGCGGAAACTTCAGGTAGTCCGCATAGGTGTAGTGGTGATCAGCCTTGATGGCGGAAGCGGGCATGGCAGGCACGAGACAGCGGGAAAGCCAGCCCATGGCGACCGTGCGCGACGAGGGCGTCAAAAGCCGGATTCCCGCGGCGAGGGTCGAATGCTTGCAGAGCCAGCCGTCGAGGAAAACGAGCGGCGCTACATCCGACCCGCCCGACTCGCTTCAGGCCGGCTGGAAGCTGTAGGTGCAGAGCTTGTTGACGTCCGGGTCCCGTACGTATACCGAGTACTGATTGCGCAATTGTTCCGGAAGCGAGAGGGTGACCGATCGAGCGCGCAGGTCGGCTCCGGCCACGAAAAGCGCGTGGCCTTGAGCCGACCTGCGTTGGCGAACCGAATGGTGCCCTCAGTGCTTGAGAGCGCCCGAAGCCTTGGCCACGTGAGTGGCGATAGCGTCCATCAGCGGCGGCGACAGGCAGTCGTAGGGCTCCAGGCCCAGTTCCTTCAGACGCGCGCGCACCGCGCCCATGTTGGCCGGGTCGGACCCGGACTCGATGATGGAGGACACGAACGCTGCGAATTGCGGTTCGCACCAGCCCGAGTCGGACGACAGCTCGGTGTGCACGAAATCCAGGCCGTAGAACGGGTGCTTGGTGTTTTCTATGCGGCCAAACATGTGCACGCCACAGCCCTTGCAGGCGTGGCGCTGGATCGCGGCGTTCGGGTCGACGATTGCCAGCTTGTCGGCATTGGCCGTTACGCTCAGCTTGTCACGCGACACGACAGCGACCACCGAGAACTGCGCGCCGGCAGGCTTCCAGCACTTTGTGCAGCCGCAGGCATGGTTGTACGCCGTTTGCGCGGCAACGTTGACCTCAACCCGGTTCTGCGCACACTTGCAGACCAGGGTGCCGCCGGCAAAGTCCTTCGCGGCGGGCTTGATGCCGCCATCGACCGAAGGATGAATGGAAACGTTCATCGGGTGTTCTCCTCTTCTTGCGTGGGTGGGGGTGACGTGAAACGGCGCTCGACGGGCGGAACGCGCCGGCCGGTGTAAGCCTGACAAGGGTCTGGGTCGGCGAGCGTCCGGTCATCGGCCTAGCCTTCACCCGGCCCGTGCGCAGATTCGGTATCGACGTGGTCGCGTCGCGCCAGCCCGTGGCGGTGCATCTTCCGGTACATGGTCTTGCGGCTCAGATGCAGCCGGTTTGCGGCGACGCTGACGTTCCAGCGACAGGTTTCGAGCATCCGCAGCAGGGCATCGCGCTCGGCACTGCCTAGAAGGTCTTCGCCACACGGTGCGGATGCAGACCGCGGCTCGACAGCCACCGGTGGCGCAAGCTGCGTCGTCGGCGATCCGCCTTGCAGCCAGCGTTCGTCGAAATCGTCGAGTCCCAGGCGGTCCGAGTCAGACAGCGCGAGCATGGTACGAAGCACGTTGCGCAGCTGGCGCAGATTGCCGGGCCAGGTGTATCGCGCCAGGCGCTCCACCAGCGCATCGTCGATCAGCAACGGCTGCTGGTCGCCGGCCTCGATGCGCAGCAGCGAGCGCACCATTGCGGGCACGTCTCCGCGCTTGCGCAGCGGCGGCATGGTCATGGTGATGCCGTTGAGCCGGTAATACAGGTCCTGTCGGAAATGACCCTTGGCGATCATCTCCACCGGGTCGCCGTGAGTGGCGCTGATGATGTGGATGTCCACCGGCACCGGCCGGCTGCCGCCGAGCGGGGTAACCTCGCGATCCTCGATCACGGTCAGCAGCCGCGCCTGCAGGGACAGCGGCATGTCGCCGATCTCGTCCAGGAACAGGGTGCCGCCGTTGGCCTGAAGAATGCGGCCGGCGTGGCCTTCGCGGGTGGCGCCGGTGAAGGCGCCCGGCTTGTAGCCGAACAGTTCGCTTTCGATCAGCAACTCGGGAATCGCGGCGCAGTTGACCGATACGAAGGGCTTGTCGGCGCGCTGGCTGGCGCCGTGCATCGCGCGGGCGAAGTAACCCTTGCCCGTGCCGGTTTCGCCGAGCAACAGGATGGAGATGTTGCGATCGAGCACGCGACGCGCCACGCGCACGTTCTGCGCCTGCATCGGATCGCCCGACTCCATGATCGACAGGCGATCCTGCGGCGGGATCTGCTGCACCTGCCGGAACGGGCGGCGACGCTCCGCGACCGGCGCCTGCACGGCGGCGTACATGCCCGAATTGCGGTGCCCCTGGTCGAGCTTGAGCGACAGCAATTCGGGCAGGATGCCGGGCCGCATGGCCTGTTGCACCAGGGTGGCGGGCGAGACGTCGAACAGTGCATCGATGCTGCGCCCGCACAGCGCCTTGTGATCGCGACAATCGAGCAGTTGCAGCGCGAAGCGATTGGCGCCGACGATGGTGCCGCGCTCGTCGAAGGCGATCACGCCTTCGCCTGTGGTGGTGATGAACTCGGCGCAGCGATGAAAGCGCAGCAGGAAATTTCGCTTGCAGCTGTCGAGCAGCACGCGGTTCTCGATGTTGCGTGCGGCGATGTCGACCAGCGCCAACGTGTGCGTGCGGCACTCGGTGGCGCCGGAAATATCCAGCACCGCGAGCACCTGTCCCTGCGGATCGAAAATCGGCGCGGCCGAACAGGTCAGCGCCGTGTTCTGCGTCAGGAAATGCTCGTCGCGATGGATCACGACCGGCCGCTGCATCATCAGGCAGGTGCCCATGCCGTTGGTGCCGAGTTCGCGCTCGCTCCAGTTGGCGCCTTCGCGAAACCCGCTGCGCCGCGCCATGTCGGAGAAGCTGGAATCGCCGACATAGCTGAGGATCACGCCCTCGGCGTCGGTCAGCATCACGCCAAACTGCCCGTTCGGCATCTGCTTGCAC
Organism: Panacagrimonas sp.; assembly: GCA_052387695.1. Lineage (GTDB taxonomy): Bacteria > Pseudomonadota > Gammaproteobacteria > Nevskiales > Nevskiaceae > Panacagrimonas. The sequence goes on from JBQTIX010000025.1 coordinate 17,745, forward strand.
AGGCCCAGCATCTCGAAGTTGGCGATCTGCAGCATCGAACCCAGGCGTTCGCGTCGCGCCAGCAGATCGCTGCGATCGACGATCACCGGTTTCTTCACCTGCCGCGGGTCCATCGAATAAGTCGACAGACAGCGGGTCCAGGAATGCCGGATATCGGTGTCGATTCCCTGGCTGATGCCCTGACTATTGGGTTGTCCGCGCAGCACCGACTCGATCAGCCGGACATGGTCAACACCTTCGGCCCTTGTACTCATGACGTGCTCCTCCATCGCATGACGAGGCGCGCCGAAGCGCGCGGTCGGGGACGGAGCGGGCCGATCTCTGTTCGTTGCGAGCGGTCCGGGTCTGATGCCCGATGCCGCTTCGTCGCCTTGCATGGAGACTACTTCCATTGGCTTGCCACGGAAAGCTGACGGCGGGATCGGTTTGAACGAGGCCATGGGGAGTCTGATGGGCGCAATCAGAAGCGGATCACGGAACGGATAACACGGCCTTCGTGCATCAGGTCGAACGCCATGTTGATGTCTTCCAGCGGCAGCACCTCGGTGATCATCTCGTCGATGCGGATCTCACCCTTGAGATAGCGGTCCACGTAACCCGGTAGTTGCGAGCGGCCCTTGACGCCGCCGAAAGCCGACCCACGCCACACGCGACCGGTGACGAGCTGGAACGGTCGCGTACTGATTTCCTGCCCGGCGCCGGCGACACCGATCACCACCGATTCGCCCCAGCCCTTGTGGCAGCACTCCAGCGCCGAGCGCATGACGTTCACGTTGCCGATGCACTCGAACGAGTAATCAACCCCGCCGTCCGTCAGATCGACGATGACCTGCTGGATCGGCGTGTCCGGATAGTTCTTCGGATTGATGAAGTCGGTGGCGCCCAGCGCCCGCGCCATCTCGAATTTTTCCGGGTTCATGTCGATGGCGATGATGCGGCCGGCCTTGGCCATCACCGCGCCCTGCACGACCGACAGTCCGATTCCGCCGAGGCCGAACACCGCGACGCTGGAACCCGGCTGCACCTTGGCCGTGTTGAGCACCGCGCCGATGCCGGTGGTGATGCCGCAGCCCAGCAGGCAGACCTTGTCCAGTGGCGCCATCGGGTCGATCTTGGCGACCGCGATTTCCGGCATCACGGTGTACTCGGAGAAGGTGCTGGTGCCCATGTAATGCAGGATCTGCCGGCCCTTGTGCGAGAAGCGCGAAGTGCCGTCCGGCATCAGGCCCTTGCCCTGGGTCGCACGGATTTTCTGGCACAAGTTGGTCTTGCCCGACTTGCAGAACTTGCACTCGCCGCATTCCGGTGTGTACAGCGGGATCACGTGATCGCCGGGCTTCACGCTTTTCACGCTGGCGCCGACCTCCATCACGATCGCGCCGCCCTCGTGGCCGAGAATCACCGGGAACAGCCCCTCAGGATCGGCGCCCGACAGCGTGAACGCGTCGGTATGGCAGACCCCGGTCGCAACGACCTTCAGCAGGACCTCACCGGCCATCGGGCCGTTGACCTCCACCTGCTCGATCGACAAGGGCTTGCCGGCTTCCCAGGCGACGGCGGCTCTTGATTTCATCTGGCTCCCCCTGCTGGTCCTGCTACGGAACGGAACGCAGTTCGTTTCTTTACTCGTCCGCTGGGATAGCAGCGGCCGTGCCAGCCGAGGCTGGATGGGGATGGCCGGTTAATTGGTAGCAAATGCATGTATTTAACAATGCATTTGCTTGCTTCATGCCGCCGTCCAGTTCGGCATTGGGTCGCGCCGGCAACAGCGATGTGACGGATATGACCCAGGCGGGCGAGAGATCGCGGTCACCGGTAGACCCCATCTCCCTAATCTTCTCCCAGGAGCGGAGAGAATTTACAGTGTGCTCAGGGATTCTCTGCCCAGGTTTAATCCGGCTCGTAGGTCGGTTCAAGCCGAAGGCGGAACCGACGCTGCGCGCGCCCGACGATGGGTGCTGGCGGCCGCGTCATGACGGAAATTCAAGATGGAAATGATCCTGCAACGGCATTCAAGGGCTGGGTTTCTACGCCGCCATTTCAGGCCCGTGCGGAGCGTGCCCAACAATCCCTGCAGGAAAAGAAAAACCCCCGGGCGGCGACGCCCGGGGGTTTTCATCTGAATGCTCGCAGCAGGTCAGCCGACCTTCGATGCATCGAAAAAGCTGGTCATGCGCTGGGCCAGCATCATGTCGCCCTCGATTTGCAGCTTGCCGGTCATGAAGGCCTGCATGCCGTTGAGTTCGCCCTTGAGCAGCGCGACCAGATCGTCGTCCTCCATCGTGATGGCGAGGTCAGAACTGGCGGCGGTCCCTTCGACGGATAAGCAGGTGCCCTCCTTGATGACCACGTGCATCGGGGTGGAAACGTTGAACTGGATGATGCAGTCCACGCCGGAGGCGGCGGGTGCATCGAACGCGAGGGGCAGCTTGCGGATCATTTCGGCGGCGGTCATATGGATTCTCCTGCGTTGATCGTTGGGGTGACGGGGCGAAAAGAGCGAGCAAGGATGCTAGCCCGCGGACCCGGTGGCGACAACCTACAATGTTGATGCGTGCCGTATGGGGTAACGGTGCATTCCATGACACTTTCGAAAACTCTCGTCCGAGGTCTCTCACGTGGTTCTGCGCGCCGATTATCGTCCTCCCGATTTTGAGCTTGGAAGCATCACGCTGGACGTGAGCATCGAGGCCCTCGCCACTGTGCACGCGAGCCTCGAACTGCGTCGGCGTCACCCGGCGCCGCTGATCCTCGATGGCCGCGGCTTCGAGCTGCTGGAGCTGAGGATCGATGGCCGCTTGCTGCCGAAGCAGGATTACCGGGTGGAACCGCATCGGCTGGTGATCGACACGGTGCCGGAGAAATTCCGACTCGAAGTCCTGACCCGACTGGACCCCGAAAACAACACCGCGCTGGAGGGTCTGTACCGCTCCGGGCCCATGCTGTGCACGCAGTGCGAGGCGCAGGGTTTTTCACGCATCACCTACTGCCTGGACCGGCCCGACGTGCTGTCGCGTTATTCCGTGCGCATCGAGGCCGACGAGACGCGCTACCCGGTGCTGCTGGCCAACGGCAACTGTGTCGAGCAGGGGACGCTCCCGGGCGGAAAACACTTCGCCGTCTGGGAAGATCCGTTTCCCAAGCCCTGTTATCTGTTTGCGATGGTCGCGGGCGATCTGGGCTGCGTCGAGGGCGAACATCTCACCGCCTCGGGTCGCAGGGTCGCGCTGCGTTTCTACGTCGATCGCGGCAACGAAAGCCGCGTGCCTCACGCGATGGCCGCATTGAAGCGGTCCATGTGCTGGGACGAGCAGGTATACGGCCTGGAGTACGACCTCGACATCTATATGGTCGTCGCCGCGCGCGAGTTCAACATGGGTGCGATGGAGAACAAGGGCCTGAATCTGTTCAATGCGCGCTTCGTGCTCGCCTCGCCCGGGACTGCAACCGATGAGGACTACGACGGAGTCGAGTCGGTGATCGCGCACGAGTACTTTCACAACTGGACCGGCAACCGGGTCACCTGCCGCGACTGGTTCCAGCTCTCGCTCAAGGAAGGGCTCACCGTGTTTCGCGACCAGTGTTACTCGGCGGACCTGGGCTCGCCGGACGTGACGCGCATCGAGCAGTTGCGCACCCTGCGCACGCTGCAATTCCCGGAGGACGCGGGCCCGACAGCGCACCCGGTCAGGCCCGACGAGTACTCCGAGGTCAACAACCTCTACACCGCGACGGTCTACGAGAAGGGCGCCGAGATCGTGCGCATGCTGCGCGCGCTGCTCGGGCACCAGACGTTCATCGCCGGCGTGCAGCGCTATCTGCGCGAGCATGACGGCAGCGCGGCGACGGTGGAGGATTTTCTGGCGGCGCACGAGGCGCAGAGCGGGCGCTCGCTGGAAGGTTTCCGTCACTGGTACTCGCAGTCGGGCACGCCACGGGTCGAGGTTTCGGATGAATACGAGATCGCCACCGGCCGCTACACACTCCGGCTGAAGCAGTACACGCCGGCGACCGCAGACGGGTCGGCGAAACGGCCGCTGCCGATCCCGATCCGGTTTTCCTTGCGCGACTCGCAGGGCGATGCGATCCGGATCGAAGCCCAACCGCCGCTGCTGCCGCGACCGGACCTGATCCTGTTCGAGACCGCCGAGGCCGAACTGGTGCTGGAGAATCTTTCGGGATACCCCACGCCGGCCTTCCTTCACGGCGGTTCGGCGCCGGTGAAACTGCACTACGGCTATGACGGTACTTCGCTGACCCATCTGCTGCTGTTCGAGGAGGACGGCGTCGTGCGCTGGGAAGCGGCGCAGCGCCTGATGACCCAGGCGCTGGCCGAGCGTATGACCGGTGCGGCAGCGGGTGCGGCGACCAGGGTGCTGCTTGCCGCCGTTCAACACATCGCCGCGCAGCCACCGCCGGACCCTGCTCTCACTGCGGAGTTGCTGCGTCTACCTGCCTTGTCCGAATGGGCGGGGCAGTTCGAGCCGCTCGATCCGGCCGCTCTGGTCGCTGCGCGTGCGGCGCTGCGGGTGGAGATCGCACAGGCCATCACCGGGCCCTTGTCGGTCTGGGCTTCGTGGGCGCCGATCGACGCCAACCCGGATGCACGCGCGCGGCGCAAGCTGTCCAACCTCGCGTTGTCGTATCTGGTCGCGCTCGATGCCCGGCGCGTCGTGAACATGGCGCTGGAACGCGCGGCTTCACCCAATATGAGCCTGGTGATGGGCGCTTTGCGTGCGCTCAACGATCAGGCTTCGCCGGAGCGCGAATCGGCGATGGCGGCGTTCCACCAGCGCATCCGCGACGAGCCGCTGGTGCTGGACAAGTGGTTTGCGCTCGAAGCCGGCTCGCTGCGCGCAGGCGGGCTGGACCGTATACAGAACCTGCTCGCGCACCCCGACTACCGCGCCAGCCCGAACCGCGCCCGCGCCGTCCTCGCAACCTTGTCGCGCGAAAACCTGCCAGCGTTTCACGCGACGGACGGAGCCGGCTATCGGCTACTCGCCGCTCAGGTGATGCAGATCGACGCGGGCAACGCGCAGCTCGCGGCCAAGCTGGTGGAGGGCCTGCTCGGCTGGCGCCGCCTGGCAGCGCCCTGGCGCGACGCGATGCGTGCGGCGCTCGAAACACTGGCGGGGGGCGCGCTATCGCGCGAGGTCGCGGACAAGGTCGGCAAGGCGCTCGCGCCACTCGCATGAGCAGTGACCTTCGCCGCTTTCCGGGCTGGCTGATCCTGCTCGGAGCCCTGACCGCGCTCGGCCCCCTGTCGATCGACATGTACCTGCCGAGCTTCCCATCGATCGCGCAGGACATGCAGGTGCAGCGAGGTGCCATCGAACGCACGCTGACCGTTTTCCTGGTAGGTCTCGCGCTCGGGCAGCTTGGCTATGGGCCGCTGAGCGACCGCTTCGGCCGGCGGCCGCCGCTGCTCGCGGGTCTGGCGATCTATACGCTCGGTGCGGCCGGGTGCGCCCTGGCCGACGCCGCCGGCGGCTTCACGCTGAGCCGACTCGTGCAGGCCCTCGGCGGCGCCGCTGGCATGGTCATCGCGCGCGCGGTGATCAGGGACAAGCTGGACATGCGCGCCTCCGCGCGGGCGATGTCCTCGATCATGCTGGTGATGGGCATCGCGCCGATCCTGGCGCCGCTCGCCGGAGGCTGGTTGCTGAGCGTCGCGAGCTGGCGCGGCATCTTCGCGTTTCAGGCGCTGTACGGCGTGATCTGCCTGGTCTGGGTCGGGCTGGGCATGGTCGAGACGCGACCGCCGGAATCGGTGCGAGCGCTGCGCCTCGGCAGCGTGCTGCGGACCTATGGTGAGCTGGTGCGCGATTCGCGGCTGATCGTGCCGGCGCTCAGCGGCGGCTTCGCGATGGCCGGCATGTTCGCCTACATCGCGGGCTCGCCCTTCGTGCTGATCACGCTCTACGACATTCCGGCGCAGCATTACGGTCTGGTCTTCGGGCTCAATGCCCTGGGCCTGATCGCTGTGTCGCAGCTCAACGGGCATTGGCTCAGGCGCGCCGGGCCGCTCGCGATCCTGCGCCGCACCGGCTGGGTCCCTCCGGTCGCGGGCGGCGCGCTGCTGCTGATGTGCCTGCTGCTCGGGCAACCGCCGCTGGCGCTGCTGATGGCCGGCCTGTTCGTCTATGTCGCGAGCCTGGGCGCAATCAGTCCCAACACCGGGGCCATCGCAATGGCCGGGCAGGGGCGTGCCGCGGGTGCGGCGTCTGCGGTGCTCGGCGCAACGATGTTTGCATGCGGCATGCTGACGGGCACGGCGATGAGCCTGTTCGAAGCCCACAGCGTGTTGCCGCTAGCCAGCGTCATGTGCGCGTGCGGTCTGCTGTCATGGGCGTTCGGACGTGCGATCGTCCGGGCGCCGGTCATTGCGCCGGTACGGGTGACGGACGTCGATCCGATGATCTGAGGCAGATTCCGGAGACAGGTTCTGTAACATCTTCGTCATGTCTTGCTACTAACTTGTTTTATCAACTCTAATTGCGTCATGGGCATGCAAAACAAGCTCATCCTCGTGGTCGAGGACGAAGGCTCCATCCGTGAAATGCTCCGGTTTGCCCTGGAGCGTGCCGAATTCCGCGTGGCCCTCGCAGCCAACGCCGCCGATGCGCGCATGCGCATTGCCGACGAGCGTCCGGAGATGATCCTGATGGACTGGATGATGCCCGGAGTCAGCGGCATCGAGCTCGCGCGGGAGCTGAAAGGCAGCCCCACCTCGCGCGACATCCCGATCATCATGGTCACCGCCCGCGCCGAGGAGGAGGACAAGGTGCGCGGCCTCAACATCGGTTGCGACGACTACGTGTCCAAGCCCTTCTCCTTTCCGGAACTGATCGCGCGCATCCAGGCCGTGATGCGCCGCTCGATGCCCGGCGGCGAGGAGGAGCGCATGGAAGTGGCGGGGCTGGAAGTGGATCACGCCAGTCAGCGAGTCACCGCCAGGGGCGAGCCGATCCGGCTCGGTCCCACCGAATACCGGTTGCTGCATTTCTTCGTCAGCCACCCGGAGCGGGTGTATACGCGCGAGCAGGTTCTGGACCGCGTCTGGGGCCAGAACGTTTACGTGGAGGAGCGCACCGTGGATGTGCACATCCGGCGTCTGCGCAAGGCCCTGCAACCCTTCGGCTACGACAACATGATCCAGACCGTGCGCGGCACCGGCTACCGCTTCTCAGAGAAGCTCTGAGGTGGCCGAGGCGTCGGCCAAAGCTGCAAAGCCGGCGCCAACGACTGCCGGCGAAACGCACCCGGAGCCGTTCGTCGAGGCGCGCGCGGACCTTCGCGGCGAGTTGTGGAAACTGTTCCTCATCGTGGTTGCCGGCTCGCTCACCGGATGGTTGTTCGATCGAGCCCTGCTCGGGTTTGCGCTCTCGCTGTCGGTCTATGTCGCCGCGCATCTGCGCTATCTGCGTGCACTGCGCCTGTGGCTGGAAGCGCCCAAGCATGTCGATCTGCCCGATTCCAGCGGCATCTGGGGCCGGATCAACGAGCGCCTGACCGACCTGCAGCGCAGCAACCGCAAGCGCAAGAAGAAGCTGGCCGCGATCGTCGCCGAGTTCCAGGCCTCGACCGCGGCGTTGCCCGACGGCGCGGTGGTGCTGGGCGAGCGCGCCGAGATCGTCTGGTTCAACAAGGCCGCGCAGGCGCTGCTGGGCCTGAGGGCCGCACAGGACGTGGGCATCCGCATTCCCAACCTGATCCGCCACCCGGACTTCGCCGACTACCTGGCCGAGGCGCGCTACGAGAAAGAAGTGGAAGTGCCTTCTCCGGTCAACCGCGACGTGCGCCTGCAGCTCAAGGTGATCCCCTACGGCAAGGAGCAGCGACTGATGATCGTGCGCGACGTCTCCGAACTGCATCGTCTCGAAACCGCGCGGCGCGACTTCGTCGCCAACGCCTCGCACGAGTTGCGCACGCCGCTGACGGTACTGCGCGGTTATCTCGACATGATCGAACCCGATTCGCGCGGACCCGGCGGGCCCCTGGTGGCCTGGCGCATGCCGATCACCGAGATGCGCACGCAGTCGGCGCGCATGGAATCGCTGATCCACGACATGCTCAAGCTGGCCAAGCTCGAGTCCGACGTGGATACCCGGCAGGACGTGCTCGACGTGCCGGTGATCCTGTCGCGCGTGCTGGAGGAGGCGCGTGCCATGTCGCGCGGCGCGCACCACATCGAGGACGAGGTCGATCACGAGTTGTTCCTGTTTGGCCGCGAAAGCGAGTTGCAGAGCATCTTCTCCAATCTGGTCAGCAACGCCGTGCGCTACACCCCCGAGGGCGGCCGGGTATGCGTGCGTTGGTTTTGCGACGAGGACGGCGCGCATTTCGAGGTGATCGACAGCGGCATCGGCATCGCAGAGGAAGACATTCCGCGTCTGACGGAACGCTTCTACCGCGTCGACGTGGGCCGCTCGCGCGCCAGCGGCGGCACCGGGCTGGGGCTGTCCATCGTCAAGCACTCGCTGGCGCGGCACGAGGGTCGCTTGCAGATTCGCAGCAAGCTGGGCGAGGGCAGCACCTTCTCCTGCCTGTTTCCGCCGCATCGCCTGCACCGCGCCGAGGAGCCACCTGAGAAGCGGGCGCTGGCGGGTTGAGCGGATAGCCCGTCAATCGAAGAGGGCCCGACGGGCTGCTAGCATCCGGACTTCATGACACTTTGATGTCATTTGAGGTCCGCCGTGCCACAGATCAACCGAAGGACATTCCTCGCGACCACCGGCGCTGCAGCGGGCGCGTGGATACTCCCGACCGGCCTGACCTTTGCGGCGGCCCCGCGACCGGTCGTCACACTGTCTTCGCTTTCGAGAACGGGGCTGGATTTTTGTGTGCATGCCGACGCCCCGGGCTATACCCGGATCCATCTGGTGAACGCAGACGATCCGGCGCAGAGCTACCGATCGGACTGGGTGGCGACCAACCCGGCCAATGCCGCGAGAATAGCGCTGGGGGAGGAAGGCGCCGGCGTCGCCGGTGTGCGATGGACGTACTGGTCGGAAGTGACGGCCGATCCTGCTTCCGGCGAATTCATTCGCGACATCGACCGGACGGTACCGTCGCGCCCGGTGGCCGGCGAGGCTTCCCGGTTCAGTTTCGCGTTCGGCTCCTGCATTGACAGCGGCTACGTCGCGGGAAACAACACCACCTTCGATTCTGCATTGGTCGATGAGCCGGCCTTCCTCGCCGTCATCGGCGATCTCAGCTACCCGGACGTCCAGGCAACAAGGAGGCCGGAAACTCAAACCTACCCGTTCTACGCCAATACCTTTCGCGGCAATCTCGCGGCGCCGGCCATCCAGAGAATCCTCGGCAACAGACCGCTGATCGGCATCCAGGACGACCACGACTATGGCTTTCTAGGGTTCGGGCGCCCGAGACCCTTTGCCATCACTGCTTACTCGGATACGGTCCCGGGCTCCACCGGGACCGAGACATCGGTCGCCTATCGACGCTGGTCGATCGGCGAGGTGGATTTCTTCCTGACCGATACACGGCGCTATCGTACCGAGGAGGGCACCCGCGGCGGGATTCTCGGCAAAAAGCAGTATGACTGGCTGTTGACTGGACTCAAGGAATCGGGGGCGCGCGTCAAGGTCATCTTTTCGCCGCAGTATTTTTCGACCCGTTGGAAGCAGATCTACGAGCCCGTGCTCACCCATATCGATCGTCATGTCCGCGGCGCGGTGCTGGTGTGTTCCGGAGACTTGCACGCCGCGGCGTTCAACAAGCCGCGTCCGAGAGTCTGGGGCATGCTGGCGGGGACGCTCGGCAAGTCGCACCCGCGACACGGCATCAACTACGAACCGCGGATCAATCCGGCCCTCGTCTGGTCGAATGCTCCCCTGGGCGGAACGGCGACGGAAAACGCGATCGGCGTCGTCGATGTCGATACGCGTGATCCTGACCGGGTCGTTCTGGGCCTGAGCTGGAAATCGGAGCAGAACCGCGTCCTGTATGCCGACCAGATGGTGGTCGCCACCTGAGCGCCACCGGTGTCCCGCTATCCGCGCGTCGCTGCCGGCTCGAACAGGCGCAGGATTACGCCGTTGTCCGTCACCACCCAGACCTCGCCGCGGGGGCTTGGCTTCACTGATCGCATGCGCAGTCCGCGCGAGTGCAGCAGTCGTTCTTCCTTCACGAACCTGCCGTCCCGGCTCAGTTGCACGCGGTTGAGATGCTGGCCCTTGAGCGCAGCGATGAACACGCTGTCCTTCCACTGCGGGAAGATGCCGCCGCCGTAATAGCTCATGCCGGCGGTGGCGATGCTCGGCACATACCAGTGCACGGGCTGCTCCATGCCTTCCTTGGCGGTGCCTTCGCCGATGCTGCCACCCACGTACTCCTTTCCGTAGGTGATGACCGGCCAGCCGTAGTTGCGACCGCGCAGGATGCGGTTGAGTTCGTCGCCGCCGCGCGGGCCGTGTTCCACCGCCCAGATCTGCCCCGTCGCGGGATCCAGGCCCATGCCCTGCGGATTGCGATGGCCGTACGACCAGATTTCTGGTCGCGCTCCGGCCACGCCGCGGAAGGGGTTGTCCTCCGGGACGCTGCCATCGTCCTTGAGGCGCAGGATCTTGCCGTTGTGACGGCCCAGGTTCTGCGCGTCGTGTCGATCGCCGCGGTCACCTACCGACAGGTAAAGATAACCCTGCGGGTCGAACAGGACCGCACCGCCGAAGTGGTGGCCCACCCCGGTCTCGGCGACCGCGCTGAGCAGCACGGTCTGCCCGGTGAGAGCATCGCCTTGCAAGCGTGCACGCATCAGGCGCGTGGTGTAGACCCCCTTGCCGACCTGGGCGGCGTAGCTCAGGTAGATCAAACCGTTTTGTGCGAACGCGGGGTGCAGTGTGACGGCATGCAGCCCGCCCTGGCCGACGACCGCCACCTCGGGTAGTCCGCGGATGGGAGCGCGCTGGCCGGTCTTTAGATCGATGCGTTGCAGGCGGCCGACTTTTTCCGTGACCAGGATGTCGGTGTCGGTGAGGAATGCGAGGTCCCAGGGAAGTTCGAGGCCCGTCACTGCTTCCTCGACCTGAAAATCCTTCGCGGTTTCCACGTACAGGCTGGCATCCGGGCTTGCGGCCTGAGCTTGATGGGAATTCACGGGTACGTCGGACCAGGGCTGGAAATACCAGGCCGCCAGGACAAGCCCGAAGACGATCTGGGTGCTGAGGATGGGCGGCAGTCGCATGGTGCTGGGTTCCATTGTTTGAGCGGCGGGCGGGATCGATCGGTTCGACACAACCAATTGCCAAAGGTGCAGGGCGCCAAGCAGGCGCCGGATCACGCCGCTACAATCCGCGGCTCATTTTTTGGCTTACCCGCTCTCCGATTATGCGTTCGCACTACTGTGGTCAGGTCACGGAAGCCCTGACTGGCGAGACCGTCACGGTCTGCGGCTGGGTCCATCGTCGCCGCGATCACGGCGGCGTCATCTTTCTCGACCTGCGTGACCGTGAAGGTCTGTTGCAGTGCGTGTTCGACCCGGACACGGCCGATGCGTTTGCACAGGCGGACCGCTTCCGCTCGGAGTACGTGGTGAAGATCACCGGCCGCGTGCGGCCGCGCCCGACCGGCACCGAGAATGCCAATCTCGCCACCGGCCGGATCGAGTTGCTGGCCCGGCACGCGGAATTGCTTAACAGCGCGCTGACGCCGCCGTTCCAGCTCGACGACGACAATGTCGGGGAGGACACGCGGCTGAAATTCCGTTACATCGACCTGCGGCGTCCGGCACTGCAGAAGAACCTGCGCCTGCGTCACGACGTGATCCGCCGCATCCGCAATTACATGGATGAGCACGGCTTCATCGATGTCGAAACCCCGATCCTGACCCGCGCCACGCCCGAGGGCGCGCGCGATTACCTGGTGCCCTCACGCACCCATCCGGGTCACTTCTTTGCGCTGCCGCAATCGCCTCAGCTTTTCAAGCAACTGCTGATGGTGGGTGGCCTGGATCGCTACTACCAGATTGCACGCTGCTTCCGCGACGAGGACCTGCGCGCAGACCGGCAGCCGGAATTCACCCAGCTCGATGTCGAGACCTCGTTCCTGAGCATGGACCAGATCATCGCGATGATCGAGGGTCTGGTGAAGGACCTGTTCCGCGACGTGATGCAGGTGGACCTGGGCAGTCTGCCGCACCTGGGCTATGCCGAGGCCATGAGTCGGTACGGTTCCGACAAGCCCGACCTGCGCAATCCGCTGGAGCTGGTCGAGATCAGGGATCTGGTGGCCGACTCTGACTTCAAGGTGTTCGCCAACCCGGCGAAGGACCCGAAGTGCAGAGTCGCCGCGATGCGCGTACCGGGCGGCGGCGAAAAGCTCAGCCGCGGGCAGATCGATTCGTACACCGGCTTCGTCGCACAGTACGGCGCCCGGGGCCTGGCCTGGATCAAGGTCAACAACAAGGCCGAGGGTCGTGCCGGCCTGCAATCGCCGATCGTCAAGAACCTGTCCGATGCGGCGCTGGAAGGCATCCTCGCACGCACGGGCGCGCTCGACGGGGATCTGATTTTCTTTGGCGCGGACAAATTCAAGGTGGTGTGCGATGCCCTCGGCGCGCTGCGCCTGAAGGTTGGCAACGATGTCGGGGTCACCGCCTCCGGCTGGCGTGCGCTGTGGGTGGTGGACTGGCCGATGTTCGAACAGGATGAGAAGGAGGGGCGGTGGGTGGCGCTGCATCACCCCTTCACCGCGCCCAAGGTGTTCGACGCCGCGGATATCGAAGCCAACCCCGGCACGGTGCTGTCGCAGGGCTATGACCTGGTGCTCAACGGCGTCGAGATCGGTGGCGGCTCGGTGCGTATCCATCGCGCCGACATTCAATCGGCCGTGTTCAGGCTGCTGGGCATCTCCGCCGAGGAGGCGCAGGAGAAGTTTGGCTTCCTGCTGGAGGCGCTGTCCTATGGCGCGCCGCCGCACGGGGGTATCGCGCTGGGTCTGGACCGGATGGTCATGCTGATGGCGGGCAGCAGTTCGATCCGCGAAGTCATCGCCTTCCCCAAGACCCAGACCGCACACGATCCGCTGACCAATGCCCCCGGCACGGTGGATGCCAGGAGCTTGCGCGAACTGTCGATCCGTTCAACGGTCATCAAGAGCACAGAAACCGCGGCAGAATGAATTTGAGCCCCTCCTTGCTCATTCAAAAAAAGTTGCTTTATCCCTCCAGATGGGGGGCGCGGAATTTATCGGAGCGGTGCTATAAATCGTCGCGACACACGGCGGCGCCCGATGACTTGTCTCGCGCAATCGCGCAATAAATGGCTCCGTCGGGCTATTTCGTCGCAACGGAGACCGACATGAACCCACCCCCAGTGAAATCCGATTCCCTCTTTCTTCTCATGAGGTTGCCGATGTTCGTATCCAGAATCGCCGTCGCATGTGTCTGCCTGTCGATGGCGGTGGGTTGTAGCGGGATTGGTGACGGTTCTCGGCCCGAATCGCTGAAAATCCTCCAGGTGCCGGCGAACCAGACACTCACCATTGAGCAGATCCTGGAAGCTCCCGACGAAGCGGCTGAGGCGTTCTCCTGCGTACGCAGCCAGTTGCGGGTTTTCGCGATTTTCACCGACGGCCGCGTCGGGGATTTCACCAACCGCGCGCGTTGGAGGAGCAATAATGAAGACGCTCTGACGGTCAGCAACGGCGACGAACGGATTCCTGGGCTCAGGGGCCGGTTCTTCGGCTTCGGGTCGCTGGCGCCGCGGGGCGATGCCCCGACCACGGTCAGGGTCACGGCCGAATATCTGGACTTGCAGGCAAGCGTCCGTGTGCGGGTCAAGCCATCGGGGAACTTCGTGATCAGCCCCAAGGCCATCCGGATGGCGCCCAATTCTGTCCAGAATTTTCGCGTCAGCAGCATGATGGAGGGCCGGATGCGCGAGATCACGAATGGCGTCCGGTTTACGCTGGACAACGATGACCCGAATCTGGTGCCGAACAAGAACCGGGAGGAGGACACCGACCGCTATGGATTCATAGAAGCCGGAGGGGGATTCCGCGCATTCGATTCCGACCGCGACTTCAACCGCACGTTCGGCACGCTGCCCAACGACGCCTCCGACGATATCGATGACGACGATCTGCTCACCGATCTTGACGACAACGGCGACCCCGCGCCGCTGCTGACGGTGCGTGCGGAGTCTCTGGTTGCCAATTGCAAGGCTCCGGTGACCGCAACGGTTCAGGTCACCCGGATCCCGGCCGACGGACTGCGCTTGCGCTACCCGGAAGGTTTTTCCGGGAAGCTCGTCCAGAGAGTGTTTCAGCCGCTCGATCTGATTGCCGAGTTTGGGGACTTCAATGGCGACGGCGACACCACGGACGAGGGCGAGTTTCAGGATATGAGCACGCAGCCTGCCGCGACCTTCAGCACGGATCGCGACGGCGACGGCGATTGCGACACGGTCGATCTGGACCCGGCAGTCACGGACCCCGATCCGCCGTACCCGCCGGCGGCGGTGGGCTTCTTTGGATCGGTGCTGTCCGGTAATCCGAACCTTGTGACGGCGCTGCAGGACGCCGGAACGACGGAGGATCCGGAAGACGACAATGACGAGCCGCCCCGCCTGGTCTGCGCCCGATACGGCGCGCGCCCGGATCCGGACGACGAGACCGGTGACGACCCCCCTGGCGAGAACGGTCCGCGCCCGGCGGACCCTGGCGTCCTCAGCAATTCGATACCGATCACGGCAATCGACAGCCCTTTGTTCGCGCTGTCGCTCGAAGCGTTCGACCCCTGTGCAGTCGCGGACGCGGTCCGTGGATTCTGTACGGCGCTCGATCCACCGCTGACGGACCCGCTCAACCCCACGGTTCAGGCCGGCCGCTTGATCAATTTCCGCGCTCTGGGCAGCTTCCAGACCGATGCCGGAGAAACATTGCGGCAGGCGATCACCACCAGCGTGGTCTGGTCGACCAGCGACGAAGACATCGCCGTGATCGGTCCGCGTCAAGGACTGTTTGCTGGACAGCTCATTGCAATTCCGGAAGCCGCGGGTCCCGTAACGGTCACCGCCCGCTTCATCCGGGGTGTGAACGACACCAATACCGATCGGCCCGAGGGCGACTTCAACGACACGGTCAGCGAAATTCCCCTGGTGGTGGTACCGGCCGAGGACGACTGACGCGAGCCGGACGGTCAGGTTCCCGGCCCAGCCGGGTGGCCGCGATCGCTGTCGCTGTCGCGGTGCGCCAGCAGGGAGCCGCGGGCCAGCGTCAGGGTGAAGGGCTCACCGTCGGCAAGCTGCTTCGTGTCGCGCAGGACTTCGCCCTGCGTGGATCGAGCGACCGCGTAGCCGCGTTCCAGCACCGCTTGCGGATTGAGGCTGTCCAGCAGGGATCGGCTTGCCTGCATCTGATCGACGAGCCGCTTCAGACGCTGGCGCAGTGAAGTGCCGAGCCGGGACTCGAGCGACGTGCGCTGTTCGTGCAGGCGCTGGATCCGGCTTTCCGGGTGTCGCGTGCCCAGGCGCGCCGTCAGGGCGTGCAGCCGTAGCGACCGCTCGACCGCAAGTCTTGATGTCGTTGCCCGCAGCCGCTCGTCCAGCTCGTCGAGTCGCTGCGCGCGGATCCGCAGCGCGCGCCGTGGGTGCAGGGGGAGCAGTCGGCCGGCGACCCTTTCATGGTGTTCGTGGGCGGCGCGCAGGCTGCGGCCCAGCGCGCGGGCGCTGATCGATTCGATCTGGGTGAGGCGAGCGAGGAAGACGGCCTGATCCGGGCTGACGAGTTCGGCGGCCGCGGTGGGCGTGGGCGCGCGCAGGTCGGCGGCAAAGTCCGCGATCGAGGTATCGATCTCGTGCCCGATGCCGGTCACGACCGGAACCGTGCAGGCGCGAATGGCGCGCGCGACGCTCTCCTCGTTGAATGCCCACAGATCTTCCAGCGAGCCGCCGCCGCGAACCAGCAGGATCACGTCCACCGCCACGCGTGCGGGCAAGCCTCTCAGCGCGGCGACGATGGCCGGCGCCGCGGCGACGCCTTGTACCGGCACCGGCCACAGCAGGACCGACATCATCGGGAACCTGCGCGCCAGCGCGGCCGTGACGTCCTGAACTGCGGCGCCGGTGGCGGAGGTGATGATGCCCAGGCGTCGGACCGACTTCGGAATCGGTCGTTTGAGCGCCGGATCGAACAGACCTTCTGCCGCCAATCGCCGCTTGAGCGCCTCGAATGCGCGCAGCAGCGCGCCTTCGCCGGCGGCTTCCAGGTGCTCGCAGATGAGCTGCAGGTCGCCGCGCGCCGTATAGAAGCTGGTCTGTGCACGCACGCGCACGCGATCGCCGTCGCGCGGCTGCGGGCGGACGTGAAAATTCTGGCCGCGGAACATCGCGCAACGAAGCTGCGCGCGTTCGTCCTTGAGGGTGAAGTACCAGTGACCGGAGGCCGGACGCGAGAAGTTGGAGATCTCGCCTTCCACCCACAGTCGTGGCAGCGAATCCTCGATCAGGGTGCGCAGCATTTCCGCCAGTTCTGAAACGGAATGGACGGTACGTGGAGAGGCGTCGTTCAAGATCGCGTGGCGAAAGCGGAAAATCCGAACCGTATAATAGGGTTTTGATGGAGCCCTCCATGCGTATCCAACAAGAGGCGCTGACGTTCGACGACGTCCTGTTGCAGCCGGCCTACTCGGACGTGCTGCCGCGCCAGGTGGACCTGACGACGCACCTGACCTCGAGCATCACGCTCAACGTTCCGCTGCTGTCGTCGGCGATGGACACGGTGACCGAATCCAAGCTGGCGATCGCGCTGGCGCAGGAAGGCGGCATGGGCATCGTGCACAAGAACATGACGCCGGAACGCCAGGCGGCGGAAGTGCGGGCGGTGAAGAAATACGAGTCCGGCGTGATTACCGACCCGATCACGGTGCCGCCGAACATGACGATCGGCGAGGTACTGCAACTGACCCGTGCCAACCGCATCTCCGGCGTGCCGGTGGTGGAGGGTAACCAGCTCGTCGGCATCGTGACCTCGCGCGACCTGCGCTTCGAGACGCGTTTCGGCGCGCCAGTGAGCGAGGTGATGACGCCGCGTGAGCGGCTGGTCACCGTGGAGGAAGGTTTCTCGCGCGGGGAGGTGATCGAAAAACTGCACAAGCACCGCATCGAGAAGGTGCTGGTGGTCAATCGCGGCGGGTTCCAGTTGCGCGGCATGGTCACGGTCAAGGACATCCAGAAGTCCACCGATCACCCGCTGGCGTGCAAGGACGATCGCGGTCGTCTGCGTGTCGGCGCGGCGGTCGGCACGGGCCCGGAGACCGACGAGAGAGTCGAGTCGCTGGTGCAAGCGGGGGTCGATGTGGTGGTGGTGGATACCGCGCATGGGCACTCCAAGGGAGTGATCGACAGGGTGCGGGCGATCAAGCGGCGCTACCCGGATCTGGCGGTGGTCGGTGGCAACATCGCGACCGGCGAAGCGGCGCTGGCGCTGGCGGAAGCCGGCGCGGATGCGGTCAAGGTTGGCATCGGGCCGGGCTCCATCTGTACCACCCGGGTGGTGGCCGGTGTCGGCGTGCCGCAGATCAGCGCGGTGATGGCGGTGGCCGAGGCGCTCAAGAATCACCGCGTGTACCTGATTGCCGACGGCGGCGTGCGCTACTCCGGCGATTTCGCCAAGGCGCTTGCCGCTGGCGCGCATGCGGTGATGGTCGGCTCGATGCTGGCGGGCACCGAAGAGGCGCCGGGCGAGGTGGAGTTGTACCAGGGTCGTTCCTACAAGTCCTATCGGGGCATGGGTTCACTCGGCGCGATGAGCGCGGTTCAGGGCTCCAGCGACCGTTATTTTCAGGACACCACCAGCGAGGTCGAGAAGCTGGTGCCGGAAGGCGTCGAAGGACGGGTGCCGTACAAGGGACCGATGGCCGCGATCGTTCACCAGATGGTCGGCGGCCTGAGGGCGAGCATGGGGTACACGGGTTGCAGGAGCATCGAGGAGCTGCGTACCCGGACGCGGTTCGTCAAGATCACGGCGGCGGGCATCAAGGAGAGCCATGTCCACGACGTCACCATCACCAAGGAAGCGCCGAACTACCGGACGCAGTGAGGCGGCATGCGGCGCGACCGATTTGGGCGCGAAGTGACGAGGCGTGGCTCGGGCAGGACCGTCCTGCAGTGCCGGAAGTACAGATAGGCGCGGCCCAAACCTTGCCTCGTAGCGATTCGGCAAACAATTCATTCATCAGGGATTCCCATTCATGAAGCTGGTCATTCTGGCGGGAGGCTACGGCACCCGCCTGGCAGAGGAAACAGCGGTCCGGCCCAAGCCGATGGTGGAGATCGGCGGCATGCCGATCCTCTGGCACATCATGAAAATCTACCTCAGCCACGGCGTCGACGAAGTGATCGTCTGCTGCGGCTACAAGGGCTACATGATCAAGCAGTACTTCGCCAACTACGGACTGCACTCGTCGGACGTGACCTTCGACATGAAGAATCATGTCACGCATATTCACAACAAGCGGTCGGAACCCTGGAAAGTGACCCTGGTCGATACCGGCGAAGGCACCCTGACCGGTGGCCGCCTGAGGCGGGTTCGCGAGTACATCGGCAAGGAGCGCTTCTGCTTCACCTATGGCGACGGTGTGGCCGACGTCAACATCACCGAACTGATCAAGTTTCACGAATCGCAGAAGGTGCTGGTGACCTTGACCGCAACCAGACCCCCCGGCCGCTTTGGCGGCATCACCCTGCGCCACGGGCAGCACAAGATCGATTCGTTCCGCGAGAAGCCCGACGGCGACGGCTCCTGGATCAACGGCGGCTACTTCGTGGTCGAGCCCGAGGCGATCGATGAGATCTCCGGAGACTCGACCACCTGGGAAAGGGAACCGCTGGAGAATCTCGCGGCCCGGGGCCAGCTCGCGGCCTATCAGCACACCGGTTTCTGGCAACCTATGGACACCTTGCGCGACATGCACTATCTGCAAGGACTGTGGGATTCCGGCAAGGCCCCCTGGAAGGTCTGGGACTGACGATGGGCGACGTCCAGACCACTAATCACCTCCAATTCACGAACCAAGAGAGACGCAATACGATGAAAGCTTTTGTGACCGGCACGGACGGCTACATTGGAATGATGCTCGCCGGCTATCTGCATCGCCGCGGCCACCAGGTCATTGGCTGCGACACCGGCTTCTACCGCAACGGCTGGCTCTACAACGGCACCGACTATCTGGCGCAGACGCTGTCCAAGGACATCCGCCACGTCACGGTCGACGACCTGCGCGGCTGCGATGCGGTGATCCACCTGGCCGAACTGTCCAATGATCCGCTCGGGCAGCTCGCGCCGAACATCACCTTCGACATCAATCACGGCGGTTCGGTCCACCTGGCGAAGCTGGCCAAGCAGGCCGGGGTTCCCCGGTTCATCTATTTCTCCTCGTGCAGCGTGTACGGCGCCTCGCCGACGATCGTCGACGAGAACGGTGCCGTGGCCCCACTGACCGCCTACGCGCAGTGCAAGCTTAAGGTCGAGAACGATCTCAAGCAGATGGCCGACGCCAGCTTCTGCCCCACCTACCTGCGCAATGCCACCGCCTACGGTGCATCGCCGCGGCAGCGCTTCGATCTGGTCGTCAACAATCTCGCGGGCTTCGCCTGGTGCACCAAGGAAATCAAGATGGTCAGCGACGGCATGCCGTGGCGGCCGCTGGTGCACATCCTCGACATCTCGAAGGCCGCGGCTTGCGTGCTTGAAGCCGACACCTCGGTGGTTCACAACGAGACCTTCAACGTCGGGGGCGTCGGCGAGAACTACCAGGTCAAGCAGATCGCCGAGATCATCGGCGAGACGTTTCCGGGATGCTCGGTCTCGTTCGGCGATCGCGGCGGCGACAAGCGCGACTACCAGGTGAGCTTCGACAAGATCAACAGCAAACTGCCGGGCTTCAAGTGCGAGTGGGACGTGAGGAAGGGTGCCGAGCAATTGCTCAGGATCTTCACCAACATCGGCATGACCAACGAGGTGTTCGAGTCGCGGCCCTACACGCGACTCAAGCAGATCACGCACCTGATCGAGACCCAACAGCTTGACGCTGACCTGTTCTGGCAGTCCTGACACCCCACCGAGTTCCGTCCATGATCTTCACCCCGACCCCGCTCAAAGACGCGTGGGTGATCGAGCTGCAAACGTTTTCCGACGCCCGCGGTTCCTTCGCGCGCACCTTCTGCGCGCGAGAGTTCGCGGAGAAGGGCCTCAAGCCCACCGTGGTGCAGGGCAACCTGTCCTACAACCACAGGAAGGGCACCCTGCGCGGCATGCATTACCAGTTGCCGCCAGCGATGGAGACCAAGCTGGTGCGCTGCACGCGCGGTGCGATCTACGATGTGATCATCGACCTGCGTCCGGATTCGCCGAGCTATCTGCAACATTTCGGCGTCGAGCTGTCGGCCGAAAACCGCAAGGCGTATTACGTCCCGGAAATGTTTGCGCACGCGTATCTGACGCTGACCGATGGCGCTGAAGTGGTATACCAGGTCGGTGAGTTCTACACGCCGGGTTTCGAGCGTGGCGTGCGTTACGACGATCCGCGCTTCAACATCCAGTGGCCGGTGCCGATCGAAGTGATCTCGGACAAGGACGCAAGCTGGCCCCGATTCAACCCCTGATCCCCGAACCCTGATCCCCGAAACATGATCATCGTCGATACCGCGCTCAAGCGACGCCAGGCCGAAGGCAAGCCGATCCGGGTCGGCATGATCGGCGCTGGCTTCATGGGCCGTGGCCTGGCCAACCAGATCGTCAACTCCGTGCCCGGGATGGTTCTGGCCGCAGTCTCCAATCGGCGGCTGGACCTGGCGCGTCGCGCCTACGTCGAAGCGGGCGTTGCCAATCCGATCCAGGTTTCCAGCCTCGGCGTGTGTGAGGACGCGATCCGTGGCGGGCAGGCCGTCATCACCGAAGACGCCGACCTGCTCTGCGACTCGACGAGCCTCGACGCTCTGGTCGATGTCACCGGGGCGGTCGAGTTCGGCGCGCACGTGTCCTTGCGTGCGATGGCGCGCGGCAAGCATCTGATCACCATGAACGCCGAGCTGGACGCGACGGTGGGCTCGATCCTGCAAAGCTACGCAGGCAAGACCGGCGTGATCTTCACCGGCTGCGATGGCGATCAGCCGGGCGTGCAGATGAACCTGTACCGCTTCGTCAAATCGCTGGGTGTGACTCCGCTGGTCTGCGGCAACATCAAGGGCCTGCAAGACCCGTATCGCAATCCGACCACGCAGAAAGGCTTCGCGGAAAAGTGGGGCCAGAACCCCTACATGGTGACGAGCTTCGCGGACGGCACCAAGATTTCCTTCGAACAGGCCGTCGTCGCCAATGCCACCGGGATGTGCGTGGCCAGACGCGGCATGGTCGGGCGTGACCACGAGGGGCACGTGGACGAACTGACGAAGTTCTACGACGTCGATCAACTGCGCGAGCTGGGAGGCGTGGTGGACTACGTCGTCAAGTCGCGGCCGGGGCCGGGCGTGTTCGTTCTGGGCACGCACGACGATCCCAAGCAGCGTCATTACCTGAACCTGTACAAGCTCGGCGAAGGTCCGCTTTACTCGTTCTATACGCCCTATCACCTGTGCCACTTCGAAGTCCCGATGTCGGTTGCGCGGGCGGTCCTTTTCGCGGACCCGGTCCTCGTCCCGCTGGACGGTCCGAGGGTCGACGTGGTGGCCACGGCCAAGGTCGATCTCGTCGCCGGCGACCGCATCGACGATCTGGGCGGATACAAGACCTACGGCGTTGCCGAGAACTATCCGGTCAGCCGTCGCGAGAATCTGCTGCCGATGGGGCTCGCCGAGGGCTGCGTGCTCAAACGAGCCGTGCGCAAGGATCAGGTCCTCCGCTACGAGGACGTCGAGCTGCCGGTCGGGCGCCTGTGCGACCGGCTCCGCGAGGAGCAGAACCGGAAGTATCCCGGATAGTGTCGAAGCCATCCTGGACATGCCCTGGATTCATGGGGCGCGCAGCCCTGAGGAACATCCGGTAAGCATGCAACGCGACCGGACCGCCTGATGCTGTTCAACTCCCTGACATTCGCGGCGTTCTGCGCGTGTTTTTTTCCGGTCTATTTCCTGCTGCCGCTGCGGGGTCAGCACGCCTGGACCCTGGCGGCCAGCTATTTCTTCTACGCCTGGTGGGACTGGCGATTCCTGTCCCTGCTGTTCGCCAGCACGCTGTTCACGTACCTGGTCAACATCCGGCTCGGCAACTGTGACGAGCAGAAGGATCGCCGCTTCTGGCTGATCCTGGGTATCGGTGTGAATCTCGCGATCCTGTTCGTCTTCAAGTACTTCAACTTCTTCGTCTCCAGCGCCGGGCAGCTTCTTGCGCAGCTCGGATTCTCGGACAGCACGTCCACGCTCTCGATCGTGCTGCCCATCGGTATCTCGTTCTACACCTTCCACGCGATCAATTACCAGATCGATACCTACCGCGGGAAGATCGCGGTCGAGCGAAGCCTGCTGCGCTACGCGGTCTACATCGCGCTGTGGCCGCAACTGGTGGCCGGACCGATTGTGCGCGCCGCGCGACTGCTGCCACAGTTGCGGACGGCCAAGAAATTCAGCTGGGCGAACTTCTCGATCGGCATGGAGCTGGTCGTCATCGGTTTCTTTCTGAAGGTCGTGCTGGCCGACAATCTCGGACCTGTCGCGGACCTGGCGTTTGCTCGTGAGGAGACCCTGTCCGCCATCAGCCTGTTTTGCGGCGCGATCTTCTTCTCATTCCAGATCTACGGCGATTTCGCCGGGTACTCCATGATCGCCATCGGCTTTGGGCGGATCATGGGCCTGAACCTGGGCATCAACTTCCGGCGCCCCTACCTGTCGTCCAGCTTCAGCGAATTCTGGACCCGCTGGCACATCTCGCTGTCAAGCTGGCTGCGCGACTATCTCTACATCTCGCTGGGCGGCAACCGCAACGGCAGGTTCAAGGAATATCGCAACCTCATGGCCACCATGGTCCTGGGGGGGCTGTGGCACGGCGCCAATTGGACGTTTGTGATGTGGGGCGCCATGCACGGCAGCCTGCTGATCCTTCAGCGCATGCTCGGCGGGTTGTTTCGGCGCCGGAATCAGGGGGGCGAGATTCCTTCTGTCTCGCCCGCCACCGCTGCGTTGACCAAGACCCTCTCGATCCTCCTGGTGTTCGCCGCCGTGACCCTCACCTGGATCCCGTTCCGGGCAGATAATTTTTCGGACGCCATGGGATTCCTGCGCGGCCTGGCCGGCCCCGACTGGGACTTGTCGAGCCTGAACAACAAGGTCCAGACCCTGCTCGGCGTGGCCCTGATCCTGACCGTGGTGTCCGGCGAGATATTCAGGGAGTTCAGCCCGCTCTATCAGCGCTACCGGCGCCGGCGGATGCTGCGCGCCGCAACCGTCACGATGATTGCGGCGACGATTCCGCTGCTCGGCAATTTCCATGGCGCATCCTTCATCTATTTCCAGTTCTAGCCCGCATTGCTCACAGGCCGCCGGAGAATCCCATGACAACTCACACCCCTCCTGGGTTTTCTGACCTCGCGTCCCGACCAGAATGTCCGGGGATTCTCCGGCTGGATCGGCGCTGGCCTGTCTGCGGCGCGCAGCGCTTGGCGTTCACTCACCCCATAGAACCGCTATGGGGTTCGCTCCACGCCTTCGCGCTGCACGTCCTCGACGTACGGCCATCGCTCGATCCCCCTGTGAGAAATGCGGTCTAGCCGGATGCGCATGCATCCGCTGCTGGTGCTTGCCGTCCTGCTGCTGGGGTGGTTCGTGCTCGATCGGGGTCTGGCGGCGGTGATGCGCCAGGTCCTGCTCGACAGCGACTACCGGATTTCACGGGTTTACGCCGGCACCATCGATGCCGAGGTCGTACTGGTCGGCAACAGTCGTGCGGCTCACCTGATCGACCCGCGGCAGTTGAGCGCTCGCACCTGCCTGAAGGTGTTCAATCTGGGTGTCGATGGAATCGACGCCATGACCCAGGCGGCGATCGTGAAGGATTACCTCGACCGCAATCGTGCACCTCGCCTGATGATCTTCGAGGTGTCCAATGCGCGCTTCGATGAAGCCAGCGTCGCCGCCGAATTCTCGCCCTTCATCGCCTTTAGCGATCGCCTGCGGCCACTGATTGCGGCGGACTCGGGATGGACGGTCGCCCATGACCTGTTCCATCTCTACGCCTTCAACTCTCCCAAGTGGTGGCGCGCCGCCGTGACCTGGTTCGCGGCAGACGATCAGGACGACCCGCCGTCCCACGGGCAGTTGCGACCGGACCTCGGTCAGACCGCGCTGCAAAACCGCGAATGGCGGGTCGGCGAGGAGAAGATTGCCGCTATCCAGGACGCGATGCGCTATGCCCTGGCTCGCAAGGTCCGAGTCCTCGCGACCCTGGCACCTTACCACCTGGCTGCTTTCGGCGGGGAGCGCAGCGTGCAAACGGAGTACGCCGAATCGATCTACTCCCGGTTGCCCGAGGGAGTCACCATCGCCGACCTGTCGACGAGTTTTTCGGGCCACGAACTGTTTGCCGACCGGGTTCATATCAACAAGGCCGGCATGGCTGCGCTTCAGCCGAAGATGGTGGAACTGATCAAGGCCCAGCTTGGCGATCGATGCGGGTGAGCCGGGACTGCGGACCCGCCAGTTCCACCCGCCTACAGTTTTTCGCGTCCGGTCTGACCTTCACGTGCAGGGTCTTCACGAGTCGGACCGCAGGCGGACGATGAAAAGCCTCATCACGTCTCGCCGAGCGCACGGTTTTCGGCCGCCATCAGCGTGTTGGCCATCAGCATCGCGACCGTCATCGGTCCGACACCGCCCGGCACCGGCGTGATCCATGCGGCGCGTTCTGCGGCCGGCTGGAACTCGACGTCGCCACAGAGCGAACCGTCGTCCAGCCGGTTCATGCCGACGTCGATCACTGTCGCACCCTCGGCGATCCACGCGCCCTTGACCAGCCCCGGCTGTCCGACTGCGACCACCACGATCTCGGCGCGACTCACTTCCGCCGCAAGATCACGGGTGAAGCGGTGGCAGACCGTGGTTGTGGCTCCGGCGAGCAGCAGTTCCAGGGCCATCGGCCGGCCGACGATGTTGCTCGCGCCGACAACGACCGCACGGCGGCCATGAAATGTTTCACCGGATGCGCGCAGCAGTTCGATCACCCCGTACGGCGTGCACGGCCGCAGCTTCGGCAGGCGTTGCGCGAGACGGCCGAGGTTGTACGGGTGAAAGCCATCGACGTCCTTGTCGGGCCGGATGCGCTCGATCACGGCGGTGGTATCCAGCGCCTTGGGCAGCGGTAGCTGCACCAGGATGCCGTCGATGGACGGATCGGCGTTGAGTTGGTCGATCTGCTCAAGCAAGGTGGCGGTGTCGATGTCCGGGCCGAGGTGGATCGGTACCGAGCGGATGCCCAGCGCTTCGCAGGTTCGGCGCTTGTTGCGCACGTAAATCTGCGAGGCGGAATCGGCGCCGACGAGGACCGTGGCAAGCGATGGCGCCGGCTGTCCGCGACCCAGGCGTTCCTGCACCCGCAGCCTGAGTTCGGCCTGCAAGCTCGCCGCGAGCTTGCGACCGTCCAGTAGCTGAGCCGTCATGCTGCCCGCTTCAGTACTGGTTTGCCGGAAGCCGGACCACGATGCCGTCCAGCGCCTCGCTCATCTGCACCTGGCAGGTCAGCCGGCTGGTGGGCTGGACGTCCAGCGCACCGTCGATCATGCAGGTTTCGTCTTCTCCGGGAGGCGGGAGGCGCCCGGCCCAGGCCGGATCGATGTACGCGTGGCAGGTGGCGCAGGTGCAACTGCCGCCGCAGTCCGCAAGGATGCCCGGAACCATGTTGCCGGTTGCCGCGAGCATCAGGGATTCCCCGGTCTTTCCTTCGACGACGTGCTGCTTGCCGCTGGCTTCGATGAAGACGATCTTGGGCATCGGGAATGGAGCGAAGATAGTTCGGCGCGATGGGCGAGGGGAGTGGCACGACATCCCGGCTCGGGCGCGCTGCACCGCACCGCGCGGCGGGAAGTTTAACACTCGACTGCGAAAGCTCTTCAGGCCGATTTCAACAACCGGAGGCCCCCACTCGTGGCCGTGCGTCGCTCTCCGGCCACTTCCTGCGTGCACTCTTCGATCTGTGTTCGAAGAACCATTGCATCCTGCCCGGGGGCGGCCCGGGCCGTTGAGTGCCAACAGACAGCAGAGCCATTCGCAAGAAGTGACATTCCCGGGTGACCAGAGGCGGGCACGAACTCTGCTGAACGGGTTTCGAGGAACCCGCCTCATCGCCCGGATCACCCAACGCCCATGGCCGGCACCTCTCGCAGCGCAGCGACACACCCGGCCTCAACGCCCGCCCGATCGGCGATCCGGGTGGTGAATTACGTGACCCTGCTGGCCGCCCTGGTGATGTTGCTGCTGTTTGCCAAGCTCATAGTGGTCGCAGTGGTGGTGGGCATCGGTATCGGCGTGATCCTGGTGCCGGGCCTGCACACCATGCATCGTCGCCTGCGGATTCCACGCGGTCTGGCCGCGGCCCTGGTGGCGATCTTCGGAATCGCGCTGCTGGGGCTGGTGACCTGGAGCATTTTCGCCATGGTCGACTCGCAGCTCGCGTTGCTGGCAGAGCGTGCGCCGGAACTGATCAAGCGGCTGCAAGGGCAGTTGCAAGGCCTGCTGTCGCGATATCCCTGGCTGAAGCAGAACGTCGCCTCGATGGACCTCGCCGGCAGCGCCCGGGGCCTGGGTACGGCCGTGTTCAAGGGCGCGTGGTCGGGAATCGGCGTGATCTCCGCGCTGGCCTTTGCCGCCGTCATCGGGCTGTACGTTGCGGTGGAGGCGCGCGAGTACCACGAAGGTGTGGTCAGGGCCTTTCCCGCGTCGCGCCGGCCGACGGTGGACAGGCTGATGTGTGAGGCCGCCAAAACCGTCCGCAGCTGGTTTCGCGCGCAGTTGCTCGACATGCTGATCGTCGGGTCGCTCACCTCGATCGGATTGTGGATGGTCGGCGCCGATTACTGGCTGCTGTTTGGGCTGCTCACCGGCCTGCTTGGCATCGTCCCTTACGTGGGAATCGCCATCGTCGTGGTGTTCGCCGGGCTCATCACGCTGGCCTCGGATCCCGGTCGCCTGCCCTGGGTTCTGGGCGTATTCCTCGCCACCCAGCAACTGGAAGGCAACGTCATCCTGCCGCTGGTGATGCGCGGCAGCGTCCGCCTGCCGGCGGCTCCGTTGCTGGTGTTCATGCTGCTGATGGGCGCCTGGGCCGGACTGCTCGGCGTGCTGATCGCTCCGCCGCTATTCGCGATCCTCTGCCTGGGCTGGCGCGAACTCTATCTCCCGCACATGGATGCAACGAGCCTTCCGTCGCCGACGGCGCTGGGTCAGCTTGCCGCAAAACCCATTGCCGACCCTGCCGGTGAGGCCAGCGACAGGGTCTGATCGCGTGAGGGTCGGCTCAAATCCTGACGAGGGACAAGCTCCGCCGGCGTCGGTATGATCCTCGCGTCACCTCACGATGCGCTCGAGCATGGGTCAGGTCACCGATTTGATCGAGGCCGGTCGTCTGGACGGCAGCGCCGACATCCATGCGCTGTGCGAGGCGGCCTATGACGACCTCAAGGCCCTGGCTCATGCGAGATTGCGCAGCAGCGGTGCCCAGCCCTTGCTCAACACCACGGCACTGGTCAACGAGTCGTATCTGAAACTCGCGGCGCAGGGCACCTTAAGTTTTGACAATCGCGCCCAATTTTTTCTTTACGCCTCGCGCGTCATGCGCGCGGTGATTGTCGACGCCATACGCCAGCAGGGTCGTGCCCGTCATGGCGCCGGTGTGCAGCACATGACGCTGGACTCCGGGGTGCCCGACGCCGCGGAGCAGCCGATCCGGGTCGATGAAGCGCTCAGCCGGCTCGAAGCGCTCGACCCGCGCCTCGCGCGCGTGGTGGAGATGCGCTACTTCGCGGGCATGACCGAAGCCGACATTGCCGGCTTGATGAACCTCACCGAGCGCACCGTGCGTCGGGACTGGGTCAAGGCCCGGGCGCTCCTGAGAACCATGATCGAGCCATGAGCATGTCCGGTTTTCGGGAAAAAAAACGTTGTAAGGGATACGGGTTGCTCGCACGCTCGTTCAGCAACACGCGAGACGCCTGTAGCCAGCTTCTCCGATTCAAGACCTGACTCTTCACCGCAACCAACCGGAGCATCGAAGTGGAAATCCCTGAACCGCATTGCGCAACACTACAAATTTCATTGGCCCAGCTTGCCGCCCTGTTCGACCTGATCTATCCCGCGCCCGCGGATGATGCGGGGTGTCCGGGAGCGTCGCCCGGCAGGCAACGCCCGGGTGCCGGCCCGCGTTATGCGCGGCAACGGGTGGCCCGTGCCATCAGCGCCGCTGACAATTTTCTGGCGCTGAATCCGGATGCGGACGCATCCACATACGATCAGGTCGCGGCACGGGTTTTCGAAGGCCCGCGCAGCGCGGAGGACGTGTCATGAGTGATGAGAAGCCCGGCTGCATCTCGCCGGAATGCTTTCAGTTGGCAGCCGGTAAAGTCCCCAAGACCCCGAACCCCTGGCCCAAGAGACCGGACTACCTCCTCGACCAGTTGCTCTACGCGAGCGAGTTGGAGGTGATGGCGGAGACATTTCCGCGGGGAGCCCTGCCGACCGCGCTCCGGCGGGAGGCATTCCGCGTGGCGCAGGACGTTTTCAATCAACTGCGAGTGCCGAGACTGCTGGCGTCGAGGGAGCTTTGACGGCGATGCATGGCTTCGTGCAATGACCGGGTGACGTCCAATGGTGGCCCCGATATCGGTGACGCCTGACACCGACGTGCGGAGCCTGCCAGCCGCACACTGGGATGCGTTTTCCGGGTTGCTCGACGAAGCCTTCGACCTGCCACTGGATCAACGCGAGGCCTGGCTCGCCCATCTGCCGCATGAGCACGAGCACCTGCGCGCTGCCTTGACGCAGGTGCTCGCGGCGGACCAGGCGAGCGCCGCGGATTCCTTCCTCGATGAGCTGTCGTGCAGCGACGCCATCGAACCGGCGCCCGTGTTCGCCGCGGATCAGCAAGTCGGCCCCTACCGGCTGCTCGCCCCGCTGGGTCGGGGCGGCATGGGCGAGGTCTGGAGTGCCGAGCGCGCCGACGGCTCGTTGAAGCGTCGGGTCGCACTCAAGCTGCCGCATGCCTGGCTGTTCGCGGCTGCCACGCGCCTGCGTCTGATCCGTGAGCGCGACATCCTCGCCTCGCTCACCCACCCGCACATCGCGCGGCTGTACGACGCCGGTATCGCCGCCGACGGCCAGCCCTGGCTCGCGATGGAGCTGATCGAGGGTCGTGCGCTCGACGTGCATTGCCGCGAGGCGCGGCTCGGGGTGACGGATCGTCTGGCGCTGTTCGCGCAGCTCGCGCAGGCGGTGAGTTTTGCCCACGCGCGGCTGGTCGTGCACAGGGATCTGAAGCCGACCAACATCCTGGTGACGGCACAGGGCGAGGTGAAGCTGCTCGATTTCGGTATCGCCAAGCTGCTCGACGAAACCGGCGGCGGCCACGACACCGAAATCACGCGCCTCGGCGGCCGCGTCGCCACGCCCGACTACGCCGCCCCGGAACAGTTGACCGGTGAGTCGATCACCGTTGGCACCGATGTGTTCGGGCTGGGCGTGGTGCTGTTCGAGCTTCTCACCGGCGCAAGGCCCTTTGCGGGCAAGACGCGCAAGTCCGATCCGCTGGCACACGCGCCGCTGGCCTCGGCCAGCATCGCTGCCGATCACGCGGGTCCCTCCGGTGCTCTGAAAAAGGCGATCCTGGGCGATCTCGACGCGATTCTCGCCAAGGCTCTGGCGCCGCGACCGGCCGATCGTTACGCCTCGGTCGAAGCCCTGGCTGAAGACTTGCGGCGAAGTCTGCGCTTCGAACCGATCCGGGCGCGACGGATCACGCGGTTCGAGCGCGCCCGGCGTTTCGTGCGTCGCTACCGTCGGCCGGTGATTTTCGCCTCGCTGCTCGCGGGCTCGGTCCTCGTCGGCGCCATCGGAATCGCCTGGCAGGCGCGAGAGGCCGCCGCCGCCGCGCGGCTGGCCAGGGCTGAGGCTGCCAAGGCGGTCGCGAGCAAGGATTTTCTGGTCGACGTGTTTCGCGCCAGCGACCGCAGCCTGGCCTCGGACATCAGCCCCGGGACGATCAGCGCGCGGCAACTGCTCGATCGCAGCGTGGACCGGATCGACAGCGAATTTGCCGATCATCCGGACCTGCGCCTGGAGCTGCTGGGCGTCACTGCCCAAATCTACAGCCAGTGGGGCGAGCGGGATCGTTTCCTGGCGATGACCGAACGCCGCCGCACCCTTGCCCGGCAGACCTTGGGGGACGCCCACCCGCTGGTCATCGAGACCTTGCTCGACGAGGCCTTGCAGTTCACCCCGCCGGACGACGACCCGGAACGCTGCGCACGCTTGCTGGACGAGGCCGATCGCCTCATCCGCCAGGCCGGTCTCGACCCGTCGCGCTTGCGTGCGCGCTGGTGGTGGCTCATCGCCAAGCGCGACGTCGGCATCCCGGATGCGGCACCGAAACGCATCGTCGCGCTGGAAAACGCGATTGCGCTGTTCGAACGCCACGCGCCTGACGATCCCGCGCGGGCGTTCTCGCTCGAATTTCTCGCAGAAGAACACCATGACGCAGGCCGCGACGAACGGGCGCGCGACCTGGTCGAGCAAGCCATCGCGGCGTACCTGGCGTTGCCACCGAAGCAGCGGAACGACAGTGCGATCGCGTTCGTGCACGGCAGCCACGCGCGCTATCTCGAGCGCCTTGGCGATGTACAAGGCGTCGATGCGGCCTACCTGCGCTCGCTGGCGCTGCATCGTCAGACTTTCGGCGAGTCGCACCCTTACTACTGGATGTACGCGGCGTTGCATGCCGAGTTCGTGCATCGTCAGGGACAGACCGCGCGGGCGCAGCGCATGTTCGAGACCCTGCTGGCCAGCGTTGCCAAAGGGGAGGAGGACACGACGTACCGCACCGACGTTCGCGTCCGGCGCATGTACGCAAGCTGCCTCGTCGCCGAGGGCCATTACCTGCAAGCCCTGCCATTGCTCGAACAGTCCCGGGCGGTCTATGAACAGGAGGCCGGCAATGAAATCGAACTGGCTCGCACCCGGCTCGCCCTGGGCCAGGCTTACGCGCACATCGATCGGCATGACGAAGCGCGTGTATTTTTGCGATCAGCCTGGGAAGGCTTCCTCGCGCAGACCGGCCCGGCCTCGCAGGACACGCTGCACGCCCGTGCACGGTGGGCGGAGTTCCTGCTCGACCGCGGCGAAGTCGAGCCGGCGGCCGCGGAGTTCCGGGCGGTCGCCGAAACCGCCGCTGCTCCGATCAGCATCGGCGTCGCCGAAGCCCAGGCGGGACTGGCTCGCATAGCGCTGATGCGCGACGAGATTGCGTCCGCGCTCCAATGGTCGGGCGCCGCCGCCGCCACGCTGGACCGCGTCCGCGCGCTCTACGACCTGCGTTTGCGGCCGCCCATCTGGCAGGTTCGTGCCGACACCCTGGCGCGTTCCGGCGATGCGGTGGCGGCGCAACGCTGGCGGCAACGCGCGCTCGACGCGCGCAGATCGTTTGCCGAAGGATCCTGAGGGGCTGGGTGGCCTTGTGTCGGGCCAGCCCGGTGCTCATCCCTTGGCGCCCGGCGCCCGGCCGTCGTACCATCGCGACTCGGCTACAGACCCCGCGCGAGAGCCCGCTCCCCCGATCGATCGGGGGAGCGGCGCCGAAGGCGCAAAACCGCTCGTCAATCGCTCAGGCAAAAGGAGCGCGAGGTCTGCCGAATCTGGAGAGCGTTCGCAGGCCGCGCCTGCGAACCACCGATGGGGCATGGCGAACGCAGAGGCTTGTTCTGCGAACGCCTGAACTCTCAGGTCCGGGATCATTCCGGGAGGACAGAAGGGCGATCGCAAGCACACGGAAGGTCTGACGATCGCATGCTCAAACGTACCGCGCTGTACGCCCAACACGCCGCGCTTGGCGCGCGCCTAGTCGATTTTGCCGGCTGGGAAATGCCCACCCAGTACCGCTCCCAGCTCGATGAGCACCACGCGGTGCGGGCGCACGCGGGAATGTTCGACGTCGCCCACATGGCGGTGGTCGATCTGCACGGGCCGCGTACTCGCGAGTTTCTGCGCTTCCTGCTGGCCAATGACGTGGGCAAGCTCAAGGTCGAAGGCAAGGCGCTTTATTCCTGTCTGTTGCGTGGCGACGGCGGCGTTCTCGACGACCTGATCGTCTATTTCCGAAGCGAGGATTATTTCCGGCTGGTCGTCAACGCCGGCACGGCGGACAAGGATTGCGCCTGGTTGGAGCAGCACGCGCCGGCGTTTGGAATCGAAGTCCGGCGCCGGACCGATCTGGGTATTCTGGCGGTACAGGGGCCGGACGCCTGCCGTCTCTCCGCCGGCTGTCTGCCCCCCGCGATCGCCGGGCCCGCGTTGGTGCTGACCGCGTTCAACTCGGTTGCGCACGGAGACTGGTTCCTGGGGCGCACCGGTTACACCGGCGAAGACGGCTTTGAAATCGTCGCGCCGCATGAGGATCTCGTACGCCTCTGGACGGCGCTGATCGGTGCGGGCGTGACGCCTTGCGGCCTGGGTGCGCGTGACACGCTGCGGCTGGAAGCCGGCATGAATCTTTACGGCCAGGACATGGACGAGTCGGTCACACCGCTGGAGTCCGGGCTGGCCTGGACCGTTGCCTTGAACGATCCGCAACGCGACTTCGTCGGTCGCCCGGCGCTCGTCGCGCAGGCCGCGACCTTGCACCGCCGCCAGGTCGGGCTGGTGCTGGAAGGCCGTGGCATCGCGCGGGCCCACATGCCGGTGCGATTCCCCTCCGGCGCGCGCGGCGAAACCACCAGCGGCGGCTTCGGGCCGACGCTCAAGCGCTCGATCGCACTGGCTCGGGTCGAGCACAGCTCCGACATGAGTTGCGAAGTGCAGATTCGCGGCGAGTGGATCGCCGGCCGGGTGGTGAAGCCGCCGTTCGTGCGCAACGGCCGCGTGCTGATCTGACACCGCACTCGTTAACCTTCTTACAACCGTTCGAGAATCTCTCAAGACCATGAGCAATATCCCCACCGACCTGAAATACGCCAAGTCCCACGAATGGGTGCGGCGCGAAGCCGATGGCAGTGTGACCGTGGGCATCACCGATCACGCGCAACACGCGCTCGGCGACCTGGTGTTCGTCGAAGCGCCCAAGAGGGGCCGCAAGCTATCCGCAGAAGAAGCCTGCGCCGTGGTCGAGTCGGTGAAAGCAGCCTCGGACGTGTACGCGCCGATCGCAGGCGACGTCATCGCGATCAACACCAAGCTCGCCGACGCTCCGGAGATCCTCAACCAGGATCCTTACGGAGAAGGCTGGATGTGGAAGATGCAGCCGGCCGCCGCCGCCGATATCGATGCCCTGCTCGACGCCGCCGGCTACGCCAGGATTCTCGAATCGGCCTGAGCCGCTTGCTCGTCGCCTGAAAATCCCTTCTTGCCGTTCCAAAGCCCGACACGATGCCCTTCATCCCCCACACCGAAACCGATGTCCGCGACATGCTCGCGACCATCGGCGCGCCGACGCTGGAAAGCCTGTTCGACGAAATTCCGACCGAGTTGCTGAGCGAGGGCCTGCACGGCGTGCCCGAGGGCCTGGCCGAGATGGAGATTAACCGCCTGATGGCGGGTCGCGCGGCGCAGGACGGACGCCTGATCAACTTCTGCGGCGCCGGCGCCTACGAGCACCATATTCCGGCAGCGGTGTGGGAGATCACCACGCGCGGCGAGTTCTATTCCGCCTACACGCCCTACCAGGCCGAGGCCAGCCAGGGCACGCTGCAACTGCTGTACGAGTTCCAGACCATGATGACGGAACTCACCGGCATGGACATCTCCAATGCCTCGCTCTATGACGGCGCGACCGCGCTGGCCGAGGCGGTGCTCATGGCAGCGAGGGCCAATGATAGGAACACCGTCGGCAGGGTGCTGCTGCCCGGCACGTTGCACCCGACCTACACGGAAGTCCTGAACGCAACGACCGAAGCGCAAGGTATTACCGTCAAGCGTGTCGCTTACCACACGTTGCGGGGCGACACCTTGCTGCACGATCTGAAGGCATACGAGCATGTCCCCCCGACCGCGCTCGTCATTCAGCAGCCCAATTTCTTCGGCGTATTCGAAGACGTCGATGCGCTGACGGACTGGGCGCACGCGCAGGGCGCACTGGTGATCGCGCTGGTCAATCCGGTGTCGCTGGCCCTGCTCAAGCCGCCCAGCCAGTGGGGCGCGACAGGCGCCGATATCGTCTGCGGCGAAGGCCAGCCGCTGGGTGCGCCGCTGGCCAGCGGCGGTCCTTATTTCGGTTTTCTCACCGCCCGAAAATCGCTGGCGCGGCAGATGCCCGGCCGAATCGTGGGCCGCACGGTCGATCTGGAAGGCAAGCAGGGCTTCACGCTCACCCTGCAGGCGCGCGAGCAGCACATCCGCCGCGCCAAGGCCACCTCGAACATCTGCACCAACCAGGGCCTGCTGGTCACAGCCGCGACCATTCACATGGCCCTGCTCGGACCGCAGGGCCTGGCCAAGGTCGCCAGCGCGTGCATGGCCAATACCGCAGAACTGGTCCGGCAACTCGCCGACATCACAGGTGTCGAGCCGATGTTTACCGGAGCCGGATTTCACGAAGCCGTGATCCGCTTGCCGCGTCCGGTTGCACCCGTTCTGGAACAGCTTGCGAGCGCCGGCATTTTCGGCGGCTTCGACCTGTCACGGCACTTTCCCGAACTCGGCCACGCCCTGCTCGTCTGCGCCACCGAGACCCGTACAGAATCCGACATCCGGCTCTACGCCGAAACCCTGCGCCGCATCCTCGCGGCCTGATTCATCCACCGAGAAAGGAGAGAACGATGGCCAGCATCACCCTGCGCGGCAACCCCTTCCAGACCAGCGGCGAGCTGCCGGCCGTGGGCACGGAAGTCCCCGGCTTCCGGCTCGTGAATCGTGAATTGAAGGACGTGTCCCTGCACGACTTCGCCGGCAGGAAAAAGGTGCTCAACATCTTTCCCTCGGTGGACACGCCCACCTGCGCCATGTCGGTGAAAAAATTCAACGATTACGCGCGAGCCCACAAGGACGTCGTGATGGTGATGATCTCGGCCGACCTGCCGTTTGCGCAGGGCCGTTTCTGCGGCACGGAAGGGCTGTCCAACGTGGTGACACTGTCCATGATGCGCGGCCGCAATTTTTCCAAGGACTACGGCGTGCTGATCGAAAACGGCCCGTTGGCCGGCCTGTCCGCCCGCGCCTGCATCGTGCTGGACACCGACAACAAGGTGATCCACGCCGAACTGGTCAAGGAGATTGCCGACGAGCCGGATTACGAGGCGGCGCTGAAGGTGCTGGGCTGAAAGAGTCCGCAGGTCGGCGTAGGTCGGCTCAAGCCCGCGTGCTTTTCGCGGGCGGAGCCGCCAGGCGCACCGATTGCCAGAGCGCTTCGTCGGTTCCGCCCGCATGAAGCCGCGGGCTTGAACCGACCTACGATTACTCCATCTTCACCTGTCTCCTGGCTGCCATGGAACTGATCTTCGAGTTGTCCTCACCCGGTCGTGCCGCCGTCGCACAGCACCCGCCGGTTACCATCGACACGTCCCGGATTCCGGCCGCGCTGCGCAGGGTCACTCCGCCGCGACTGCCCGAGGTCTCCGAGTTGCAGGCGGTGCGGCATTACACGCGGCTGTCGCAGCGCAACTTCAGCATCGACACGCACTTCTACCCGCTGGGCTCCTGCACCATGAAGTACAACCCGCGTGCCTGTAACCGGCTCGCGATGCTGCCGGAGTTCCTGGGGCGCCACCCGCTGGCGCCGGAATCGCACTCGCAGGGCTTCCTGGCCTGCCTGTACGAATTGCAGGAGATGCTGCTCGAAGTCACCGGCATGGCCGCCGTGTCGCTCACGCCGATGGCCGGCGCCCAGGGCGAGTTTGCCGGCGTGGCGATGATCCGCGCGTATCACCGTGCGCGCGGCGACAGCGCCCGCCGCGAAATCCTGGTGCCCGACGCCGCGCACGGCACCAACCCGGCGACGGCGACCATGCTCGGCTACGTCGCGCGCGAGATTCCGACGAATTCCGAAGGCGATGTCGATCTGGAAAAGCTGCGTGCCGCGGTCGGCCCGCAGACCGCCGGCATCATGCTGACCAATCCCAGCACCCTGGGCGTGTTCGAGCGGCGCATCAAGGAGATTGCCGGCATCGTCCACGCCGCTGGCGGCCTGCTGTACTACGACGGGGCGAATCTCAACGCCATCCTCGGCAAGGTGCGGCCCGGCGACATGGGCTTCGACGTCATCCACATGAACCTGCATAAGACCTTCTCGACGCCGCATGGCGGCGGCGGTCCGGGTGCGGGGGCGGTAGGGGTGAGCGAGCGGCTGAAGCCGTTCATGCCGATCCCGGTGGTGGGCCGCGACGAAGATCGTTTCCGCTGGCTCGACGAGCGCGACCTGCCGCAATCCATCGGCCGCCTCTCCACCTTCATGGGCAACGCCGGCGTGCTGATCCGGGCCTACGTCTACGCGCGCATGCTCGGCCGCGAAGGCATGCACCGGGTCGCCGAGTTCGCGGCGCTCAACGCCAATTACCTCTCGGCACGGCTCAAGGCGAAGGGCTTCGATCTCGCGTATCCCACGCGCCGCGCGAGCCACGAGTTCATCGTCACGCTCAAGCGCCAGAAGCAGGCGCTGGACCTCACTGCGACTGACATCGCCAAGCGCCTGCTCGATTACGGCTTCCACGCGCCCACCGTCTACTTCCCGCTGCTGGTGCCGGAGTGCCTGCTGATCGAACCCACCGAGACCGAGGACAAGCAGACGCTGGACAGCTTCGTCGAGGCGATGGTCTCGATCTGGGACGAGGCCAAGACCGACATCGCCAAAGTAAAGGGCGCGCCCTGGACACTCCCCGTACGTCGTCTGGACGACGTACGCGCGGCGCGGCAATTGGACGTGCGCTGGGCCGGGTAGGCTCAAGCCGAAGGCGGAGCCGACATGCGCCGGTCGGGAGCGGCTCGCGCGCGGTGGGCGCCGCGTCGGTTCCGCCTTCGGCTTGAACCGACCTACAAGACCGACATGTGCGGGGAGTCCTTGAACACCGCCGGATCTGACGAGGCGCGATGGAGCTTACGTTCACGATTTCTCTCCAGACTCAATCGTTATCGACCGGAACTTCGAGATCGAGCCGTTTTTCCTGGAGTGCGAGTTCGACGGCCAGAGCTTGCCGGATTGGGTGCAGGACAGGCATCTGGCGGCGCGGGTCGAGCGGTTCCTGCAAATTGCCAATGCTGGCGGCGGCCCATACAGTCGGCGTGCTGCATAAGGCTCTGAAACCGGCGAACGTACTGATCGCACCACGCTCACAGGATCAGAGCCATCACGCCACGCTGACCGCGCTCCGCACCCTGGGCGCGATCGACCTCCAAGCAGGCAACCCGGCGCTTGCGCTGGCGCGGATCGGGCCAGCCCGTGCAGGTCTCGACAAGCTGCTCGGAACGGATGCGCCCGATGTGCAGGCCGCGAGCTGGTTGCTCGCTCGGGCACTGCATGCCAGCGGGCGTGACGCGGAGGCCTTGCCTTTGCTGGAAAGCCTTGACCCGGCCAAGCTCGGTATCGCGTTAGGCGGGTCCGGATGGCAGGAGAGGCTCGAAGTGTTGCGCGGTCGGTCCCGGTCGCAATAACGGCGAAAACGGGGTCCCGAAAACGGGATCAGCCTCCGATTCAGGGAAGGTCTGCACCGGTTCGATCCGGCTCGTAGGTCGGTTCAAGCCGAAGGCGGAACCGACGCTGCGCGCCCTCGACGAAGGGCGCCCGTCGGGTCTGCCCCTGAATTCAGCCTACAGACGGCATTTGGCCACGGATTACGCGGATGAACGCGGATCAAAATAAGACCTTGCGTAGATACTCCGAATCACCGAAGTGGTACGCACACAAAGGAAACATGCAGTTGATCTTTATCCGCGTTCATCCGCGTAATCCGTGGCCAAATCCTTTCTCTAGGTTCAGACCTGTGCAGAGAATCCTCAGCGAATCGGGGTCCTGGAAACCGGGGTCAGGAAACCGGGGTCAGACCCCGATTTTCCAAGGCGCGACTCCCAGCGCGTCGAGCTGTGCTTGCAGATCGGCGCGCAGCCGCGGGTTGTAGAGCGCTCGCACCGCATCGAGATCGCTCAGGGCCTGGTCGCCCAGCCGACGGGCCTCGGCGGGATCGCCGTGCAGGTGGGCGAGACGCGCAAGCCCCATGCGTGCCCGGGCGACGGCGGGGTAGTTATGGTGACCGGCGTGCTGGAGCACGGCAGCAAATTCGGCCTGGGCCTGCATCGGATCGCCGTGGTCGAAGGCAAACCGCGCCCAACGTTCGCGCGCTTCCAGCGCGCCTTCGAAATCGGGGCGTCCGAGCTTGACGTACATCTCATGGGCGGCACGCAGGTGTTCGCGCGCCTCTTTGGTATGGCCGAGCGTGGCATGGGCGTCCCCGGCCGCGAGAACGGCGTCGGCACGCCGGAACACCACGGGCCGCGACGTGATCTCGACCCGTGCAGCCTGCTCCAGCAGGGGCAGGGCCTCGGCCGCGCGGCCCTGGTCGACCAGGAAGCGGCCATAGGCAAGGCGGAACCAGGCCGGGCCTTCGCCGTCGGATTCTTCCGGTGACTCCGCGGCGAGCAGCGCGTTTTCCTGCTCGAAGAGCGCCTGCGCCGCTTCGGTTTCGCCGGCCCAGGCGGCCAGCGTGGCGTTCCAGAGCCGTGCTTCCTGATAGGTATTGACTCCCCGGCCGAAGGTCGCCAGAACCAGGTTCTCGGCCCGTTCGTACGCCGTGCGCGCCGCCGCAAGCTTGCCCCGTTCGCGTTCGTAGTGGCCGAGCTGCACGGTCTGCCAGGCGATCAACCAGTCGTTGCGGTCTTTTCCGATCGACTGCTCGAAGGCGATGTTCTTCAGCGCCAGCGCGCGAGCCTCATCCGGGCGGCCGGTCTGCCAGAGCGCCTGGGTCAGGAAAAACCGGGGCCAGCGCTGACGGACGTCCGGCGGCCGTTGCGCATCGTAGATCGCGACCGCGGCCTGGAAGTGATCCAGCGCTTCCGGTGCGGTGCCGACGGGTGGAAACGCGTCGCGCCCGGTTTCGGCGAGCCATTGCGCCTCGATCAGCGTGCCGCGCAGTCCAGCCTCCCCGATCAGGCGGCCGGCTTCCTTGAGCAGGCTGGTCCGGGGCTCGGGACCGTCGTGGTAGTCCAGGTAGATCGAGGATTGTTCGATCAGGCTCTCGATGATGCGTGCGTCGCGCGGGCCATCAAGCTGGGCGACGAGCTGGCGATACTGCTCGTGCGCCTTGACCACGCGGTCCTTGGCGTACCACTGGCGGTAGATCTGTTTGGCGAGGTCCAGCAGTTCCAGGCGTGTTTGCGGCTGTTCGCCCAGGCCGGCATCGGCGCCATCGACGATGCCGTCGAGCATCTCGCGGATCGTCGTCGAGCCCGGCTCCCGATCGCCCGCTTGCAGGCGGCTGTTGGAGTCGATCACCTTGAGCAGGAAATCGCGCGTGGCGTTGGCGCGCAGGGCTTCCAGGGTGGCGCGCCGGGCCTGCCAGAGACTGGCGCTCAGGCCGCCAATCACCGTCAACAGGAACAGCGCCGCAACCGTCAGCGCGATGCGGTGCCGCCGCGCGAACATTCCCGCGCGCTCGATGCGGGTGATGTGCCGCGCCTGGATCGGCTCGCTGCGTCGATGCCGGTGCAGGTCGTCGTTGAAACGCTCCACCGAGGCGTAGCGGTGTCGCGGGTCAGCCGCCAGCGCCTTGGCGAGAATCGCGTCCAGGTTGCCGCTCAGCGCCCGGCGCAGGTCCCTTGGCATCAGGCCGCCGACCTGGTCTGCGTGCGAAAGCACAACCTGCGTGGACGCAAGAGGCGCGCTGTAGCGGTCCGCTGGCCTCAAGGGCAGGGAGCGCGCCGTTGAAAACGGCCGTTGTCCGCACAGCAGCTCGTAAAGAACGATGCCGAGCGAATAAATGTCCGTGCCGACCGTCACGGTATCGCCGGCCAGCTGCTCGGGTGCGGCGTATTCCGGGGTCGCGGCGCGCCCGGCCAGGCGCGTGAGCTCGGTGGATTCGCCGCTGCCCTGTTCATCGATCAGCTTGGCGATGCCGAAGTCGAGCAGCTTCACCGTGCCCGCGGCGGTGACCAGGATGTTGGATGGCTTCAGGTCGCGGTGGACGATCAGCCGCGAATGCGCGGCCTGGACTGCACCGAGCACCTGGTCGAACAGGTTCAGCCGCGCGTCCACGGATAGTCGCTGCTGGCGGCAGTGATGGTCGATGCGCTGACCTTCGATCCGCTCCAGCGCCAGCCAGGGTTGCCCGTCTTCCGCGATGCCGGCGTCGTAGAGCTGCGCGATGTTGGGATGCGTGAGCCCGGCCAGAAAATCGCGCTCGCGCGACAGGCGCTGGCGCATGCCGGCGGTCAGCAGCCAGGTGTGGGGGAGCTTCAGCGCGACTTCGCGGGTCAGCGTGCCGTCGCTGCGCTGTGCACGCCAGACTTCGCCCATGCCGCCGCGGCCCAGCGGTTCTGACAAGGCATACGGGCCGATCTGACTGCCGGCCCTGAATTCAAACAGGTCGCCGCCGACTTGAATCTGTGGTCGTCCCGCGGACGGCTTGGCGCGCAACGCGGCGTCGGCTTGCAGCGCGGCTTCCAGATGAGGACGCAGCACCTGATGCTGCGGCGCCAGGGCTTGCAGCCAGGCCTCATGCTGGGCGGATGGCAGATCCAGGGCCGCGTCCAGCAGTCCCGAGAACGTCGGCCACTGCTCCTCGGACAGATCCGTCAGCGAGCCCGCCATCAGGCGAGCAGCATGCGCATCAGGATCCGCGCCTTGTCCCAATCGCGCCGCACGGTGCGTTCAGTGAGATCCAGCAGTTCGCCGATCTCGGCCTCGGAGTAGCCGCCGAAGAAGCGCATTTCCACGACCTGGGCCAGCCGCGGTTCGCGAGCGCGCAGGGCGGCCAGGGCGTTGTCCACGTACAGCGGGTCGTCCTCATCCGCGGCGACCTCGCCCATCGACGGCCCCTCCAGGTGCAGAATCCCGCCGCTGCCACGACGCTGGGTCAGGCGCTCGCGCGCGAGGTCCACGATGACCGAGCGCATCACGCCGGAGGCGTACGAGAAAAACTGCCGCCGCGTCACCGCGTCCAGCCGGATGGTGCCGAGTTCCTGGAGTTTCAGGAAGGACTGGTGCACCAGTCCGGTGGTGTCAAGCAGGGTGAATTCACCCGCGATGCGCAGCCGGCTCCGCGCCAGAACCTTGAGCTGCGCGTAGCAGTCACGCCACAGCTCGGGGATCGGCTTGCCCTCGATGTTGTCTTCAAGAGCGTTGTCCAAAATGTGGCCGACTCGATCATCCTCCGGGGAAAGGGAGCCTACGGCAGCGGCAATGGCGATTCAACGAGAATGCCCGGTCATGTGTTGCCCTCACGAACCGGACCGGTTTTTTGTAGAAGGTCTGCACCGATTCGAGAACACGGTCGCGGGCCTGGGCCGGGCCTGGGGGGGCCGGAGCGGCGGTGGAGCGGGCCATTACCGCGCCCGAACATATCGGAGCAACAAACAGTAGTTTTCATAGATAGATAAAATGAATATAATTTT
>JBQTIX010000026.1:0-17198 GCA_052387695.1 Panacagrimonas sp.
TGAGCGAATCGCGCCCGTCGCCGCCCAGCAGCTCGTCATTGCCCGCCTCGCCCTGGAGATTGTCCACTCCCTGGTTGCCGAGAATCCGGTCGTTGCCGTTGCCGCCCTTGATGGTGTCGTCACCAGGACCGCCACAGATCCAGTCGTTGCCGCCGCGACCGTTGATGGTGTCCTTGCCGCCCAGTCCGTCCATCACGTCGGCGCCGTTGGTGCCGTTGAGCGTGTCGTTGTTCAGGGTGCCGCGGATGGTGACGGCACGGCCGTCGCAGCGACCCAGCGGGGAGTCGTCGCAGGCGTCGCCGATACCGTCCTCGTCGGTGTCGAGCTGATTGGCGTTGGGCGTCATCGGACAGTTGTCGTCGGGGTCGGCGATGCCGTCGTTGTCGGCGTCCTGCGCTGCAGTCAACGTGCTTTCGAAGGCCCCGATGTCGCAGCGTGCACCCAGCGGTCGCGGGAAGCCGGTGCCGCGCTGGTCGGTGGTCGGGCAGGTCAGATTGAACACCGCGTCGATTGCCGGGCTGCCGCTCAGCAGGGCGTGGGTCTGGGTGGGACCGCCATTGCCGGCCAGCGCGCCGAGCAACGGGCTGAGAACACCGGTCTGGTCGCCGGCGGCCATGAAATCGCCGGCGGCATTGCCGTCTCCGATCAGGTTGTCGCCAAGCGAGGTGAAGCTGCCTTCGCCGCCCTCATCGACATCGGTGCCCAGATTGCCGGAGATGATCGTGGCTCCGACGGTCACGAAAGCATCCAGATTCCCCCTGACGATGCCGGCGCCGAATCCGTCCAAAGGTGTTCCACTACTGTTGAACACCATGTTGCCGGTGATGGTGCTGTTGCCGATGGAGGCCGAGCCCTCGTAAACGGCGATGCCGCCGCCGATCAGGGTCGCGCTTTCACCCAGATACATGACGACATTGTTGGAGATCGTGCTGTCGCTCACCGACAGCTTGCTGCCGCCCACATCGGAGTCGAAACCGCCGCCCAGATAGATGCCACCGCCGGCCCCGGCGCTGTTGCCGGAGATCGTGCTGTTCTGGATGTCGATGCTGCCGCTCGAGGCCACCAGCGCGGCGCTGGCACCTGGCGCGCCCCGGAAAAAGGAGCGCCTGGACGGTGCATTTCCGGACAGCATGCTCCCGACCAGGGTCGCGGAGGTACCGGCAATACTGACACCCAGAATCCCTCCCCCCGCGATGGAGCCGGTATTCCCCGACACCGTCGTGTTGACCATGCTCAGATTGCCGGTGTACAGGCCGTCGCCGAACGGGCTTTCCGTATCACCTCCCTCCGTCGCGACATTGACGATACCGCCGCCGTACTTTGCGCTGTTGCCGGAGACCGTGCTGTTGCTCAGGGTCATCGGGCCCAGGTTCGTGATGCCCCCCCATAGATCAACCCGAAATTGCCGGAAATGACACTGTTGCTCACCGTCATTTCGTCGACATTGACCAGGGCGCCGCCGATAAAAGCGGTATTGCCGGACAGCAGGCTGTTGCTCAGGTCGGCGGAGCCAAAGTTGAGGATTGCACCCGCGAGACCGGAGTTTCCGGTGACGGTGCAGTCACTCACCGTCAGGGCGCCCAAATTGATGATAGCGCCGCCTAAGAAGAAGCTACTGAAGCTCGCGACGGCGGCGCCACTGATCGTCACTTTTTGCAGATCCAGCGATCCGCCTTCGGCGACGACCAGGATGCCGAAGGCGTCCATAGCGCTGGTATCGCGCACGATGCTGCTGGTGCCGCCGGTGGCGCCCTGGATGGTGATGTCGGTAGTGATCACCGGCAGACCCACAGCACCAAAGAAGAAGGTGTTGTTGACCACGGTGAGCGTCTGCGTGCCGATCGGCAGGGTGATGGTGTCCGCCCCGGAGCCGGCAATGCAGCCGCCGTAGCCGTCGAGGTCCATGTCGGCATTGGCGTTGGTGATGGCGTTGACCAGGGTGCAGCCGTTGCTGCCGACCGAGAGGGTCGCGGCCATGGACGGTGCGGCAGGCAACGCGAACAGTCCGGCCACCGCAAGGGCAAACGCCGAGCGCCGGAGGGGTGGGGATGATTCGGAGACGAGGGGGTGCGAGTTGCGGGTTTTCATCGATGACTCTCCGGTTTCGATAAATCCCCGACTGGCGATGTGCGGAACGCGCTGCCGTCGGGTGTGGCGGCGTGGCCGGACTTTAAACTCGACTTACGGGGAAAAAAAGTCGTCATGCCCGTGGGGCAGGCTTCCGCTGTGCAGGAGCGGACTCCCGCTTGCGCGGGAATGACGACGAAAAAGGAACGGGATTGCCTCGGGTCCGGATCCGGGTCAGGGTCAGGGTCTGGCGTAGGTCGGATCAAGCCCGCATGCTTTTCGCGGGCGGGACTGACGGGCGCCCCGTCGGCTCCGCGTTTGGCTACCAGAGAGTGACATTGAGTCACTCTCTGGCGAGGCCAAACGCCAAGAAGCCGCAGCCTTGAGCCGACCTACGCCGCCTGCTCACGGGATGCTGATCCGCGTTTCGCAGGCCGTACCGGTATCC
Source organism: Panacagrimonas sp. (assembly GCA_052387695.1). Lineage (GTDB taxonomy): Bacteria > Pseudomonadota > Gammaproteobacteria > Nevskiales > Nevskiaceae > Panacagrimonas. The sequence continues at coordinate 2,516 of JBQTIX010000026.1, forward strand.
TGATCGGCCTCACCGTTGCAGAGATCGCGACCGGCGCCGCCGTCCAGGGCATCACGACCATCGCCGCCGAACAGATCGTCGTTGCCGTTACCGCCGATGAGCCGGTCGATGTCCTGGTTGCCGAGGATGCGATCGTTGCCGTCGCCGCCCTTGATGGTGTCGTTGCCCGGACCGCCACAGATCCAGTCGCTGCCGCCGCGGGCGTCGATGGTGTCGTGGCCGCCGAGTCCGTCGATCACGTCCGGACCGTTGGTGCCGTTGAGCGTGTCGTTGCCCAGGGTGCCGCGGATCGTGATGGCGCGGCCATCGCAGCGACCCAGCGGGGAGTCGTCGCAGGCATCGCCGATGCCGTCCTCATCGGTGTCGGTCTGGCCGGGGTTGACGACGCTCGGACAGTTGTCCATCGCGTCCGGCACGCCGTCGCCGTCGTCATCCGGTTCGGCTTCGAAGGCGCCGATGTCGCAGGCATCGCGCTGCGGACGGGTGATGCCGCGCTGGTCGAGGCCGACGCAGTCGCCGGCGCCGTCGATTGCCAGACTGTCCGCCTCGAGTGCGTGGGTGCGGGTGGGTCCGCCGTTGTTGGCCAGGTTCTTCAGGCGGGGATTGCTGACGCCGGTGGTGTCGTCGCTGGCGTTGAAGGCGGCGGTGGCGTTGCCGTCGCCAATCAAATTGAAGTTGAAGGAGTTGAAGGAATTGGTGTCGCCCAGGAGGTCGACGTCGCTGGGAGTGTTGCCGGCGATGATGCTGGCCTGCACCTGGGTCTCGGTGCGCTCGTCACCGACGCTGAGCACACCGGCGCCGGCGTCGATCGGCGCTACGTTCTTCGTGATGGTGCTGTACTTGATCTCCATCAGGCCGTCGACATTGAACAGTCCTCCGCCGACCGAGGTCGCGGTGTTGCCGCTGACGGTGCTGGTGTCGAGCATCAGGGACTGCCCGGTCAGGTCGGCATAGCTGAAGATGCCGCCGCCGCGTTGCGCCTTGTTGCCGGAGACGGTGCTGTTGGTTAGGCTCACGGTGGCGTCGCGGGCGTAGAGGCCGCCGCCGCTGGAGGTGCTGGTGTTGCCGCTGATGGTGCAGTCGGTCAGGGTCAGGGTGGCGGGGCCGAACAGGGCGGGGAAGACGTTGGCGTCGACCATCGAGGACTTGGACTTGATCTGGCGGTCGCGCGCGTTGCGGCCGACCATGGTGATCTCGCCGCCGTAGACGGCGATGCCGGCGCCGTCGTCGCGATTGTCGTTGCCGACGTTGAGCCGGCCCTGGCTGACGGTGGTTTGTTGCAGGCTGAGATTGCCCGGAGCCACGACTGCAAAGATGCGGAAGCTCGGCGCGCTGGCGTCGCGCCGGATGGTGCTGCCATTGCCTTCGATGGTGATATTGGTGTTGATCACCGGCAAGCCGGTGGGACCGTAGCCGGTGTTGTTGACGACGGTGAGGCTCTGGATGCTGTTGCCCGGCAGGATAATGCTGTCGTCGCCGCTGCCGGCGATGCAGCCGCCGTAGCCGTCGGTGTCGCTGTCGCTGTTGGCGTTGTTGATGGCACTGATCAGGGTGCAGGCGTTGACGCCGACGTTGATTACGGCGGCGGAGACGGGGGCGCTGAACCCGGTGACGAACAGGCCGGCGGCTGCCAGGGCCAGGGCGGTGCGGCGAGGGGGGGTCTGAGGCTTCATGGGGTGTCTCCGGGTGGGTTCTGCTCTGACTGTGACAGGCGCTGGGTGCAGGACTTCAGGGGCGTAGGTGGGCGTAGGTCGGTGTAGGTCGGCTCAAGCCCGCGTGCTTTTCGCGGGCGGAGCCGACGTGCGCGGTTCGTTGAAGGGCGCGCAGTGTCGGTTCCGCCCGCATGAAGCCGCGGGCTTGAACCGACCTACGTCTGATCCGTACGGTCTTCACGAGGCTCACCTGTTGGTGGTGATCTTCCAGGCGTCGCTGACCCCGCCGATGGTGAGGGTGGCGTTGGCGGTGCCGCTGTTGCCGGGAATGCGATTGCGCAGACGCACCGTGTCGCCGTTCTTCACGGTCGCGGGCGTCTTGCGGAAAGCCGCACCGTTGATCGAATAACTGGCGTCACCGCCGCTGCCGTTGGTCAAGGTCACGGCGGTCGAGGTGCCGTTGCTCAGGCCACCCACCGTGATGGTGTTGCTGGTGATGTCGGTCCTGGCCCGGACATTTTTCTTGTCGGTGAAGTTGAAGGCGTTGGGAACGGTGTCGGGCGGTGGGACGTCGTTGTCGCGGATCGTCAACAGACTCTTGCTGTGGGCGCCCAGGGTGGCGTTGCTGGGGTTGACGAGCGTGAAGATGAGCTGCTCGTCGGGCTCGACCAGGGTGTCGTTGACCAGAGTGAAGTTGAGCGTGGTACTCAAGCTGCCGGCGGGGATCATCAGCGGCGAAGCACTCTGGCCGGTGTAGTCGGCAGCCGAGGCGGTGCCGCTGACGGTGAAGGGCACGCTGACGGCGAGGCCGGAGACGGCGGACAACTGTACGGTCAGAGTCCGTGCGCCAGCGGCTTCTCCGGCTGAGTCGGAACCGACCAGGAAGGTGACGGTGGGTGGCGGGTCGTCGTCAAGGATGGTGGTGGTGACTTGCTGGGTGCCGGACTCGCTGCCGTTGCTGACGCCGGTGATATCGACCACGACCGTTTCGTCGTTCTCGTCCAGGGTGTCCTGCAACGCGGTCACGGTGACCGTGCCGCTGAGCGATCCCGCGAGAATGTTGATGGAGACGCCGGAGCGGGCGTAGTCGGTGAGGTTGGTGGCGGTCCCGGTGTAGCCGAGATTCACCGTCACGCCCTGCGAGGGCACGGTGCGGCTCAGGGTGGCGGTGACGGTGGCGAAGGCACCGGCTTCGGCGATGGTCGGGGTGTTGATGCCGAGCGTGACCGTGGGCCCGACGACATTGGTGGTATCCGAGTCGTCGAAATCGGTGTTGGCGTTGCTGTCGATCAGATCCGTCGTGAAGCTGGCGGTGTTGGTGACCGACCCGATCAGCGTGGTCTTGGCCACAAGCTGCACGCTGGCGCTGCCGTTCGGATTGATGCCGCCGAGTTCGCAGGACAGTGTTCCCAGCTCGAAATCGCACTCGCCCTGGCTGGGTGTGGCGGAGACGAACACCAGGCTGGACGGCAGGGTGTCGAACACGCGCACATCCGAGGCGAGTTCAGGGCCGGTGTTGGTCAGGGCCAGGTTGTAAGTGAGGTTGTCGCCCACTGTCACCGAGCCGGTGCTGGCCTTGTCGATGGTGGTGTTGATGAAGTTGAAGCCTCGCTCGAACGCACCGCTGTCGCATTCGGCGGTGCCGCTGGCATTGCCGTCCTTGGGCCGGTTGACACCGCGCTGATCGGTAGCGACGGTGCAAGACGCCACTGGGACGAAGTCGATGGCGGGGCTGCCGGCGGGCAGATTGTGCGTGAACGTAGGGCCGCCGTAGTCGTCCAGGCTGGTGATGAGGATGCTGGACAGCGCGATGTTGCCGTTGCCGAACGTGGCGTTGATATCGGTTCCGCCGGGGGTGAAGCCAGCGAAGGCCGAGGTGGCGGCTAAGCCGCTGTCGCCCAGCACGTTGCGGCCGCCGTTGACGATCACACCACCGTAGTCGTCGTCATCGTTGAAGATCTCCGCACCGAAGCCGCCCTCGCCGCCCTGAACGCGGTTGCCGGCGATGATGCTGTTGCTCAGGCTCAGAGAACCTTCGTCGCCGTTGTAGATGCCGCCGCCCAGTCCGAAAGACGAGGTCACAACATTTCCGGTCACGGTGCTATTGGCGATCGTCATGCTGCCGTAGTTGTCGAGGCCGCCGGCGTAAAAAACGGCGCGATTGCCGGAGACGGTGCTGTTGATCAGGTCCAGGGAGCTGTCGTAGTCGGCGTAGATGCCACCGCCGTAATCGCCGATGTTGCCGGAGATGGTGCTGCGATTGATGATCAGGCTGCCCTCGTCGTCGATGTAGACGCCGCCGCCCGAGGAAGAGGAGGAGTTACCGGAGACTGTGCTGTCTATCAGTTCCACGCCGCCCTCGTCGACGTACAGGCCGCCGCCTTCCTCGTCCGCCGTGTTGCCGGAGATGAGGGTGTTGCGGATGGTTGCGGGGCCGTAGGTGGCGATGCCGCCGCCGAAGCCGTCCGTGGCGGAGTTGTCGGAAATGGTGCTGTTGCGGATGTCCACCGACGAGATGTCGTAGCCCACGTAGATGCCGCCACCTTCGTCGTCCGCGGTATTGCCCGACACCGTGCTGCGAACCATCGTAAATGTCCCGCCGGTGGCGTAAATGCCGCCACCGGAGCCCCCAGCGCTGTTGCCGGTGACGGTGCTGTTCTGAATCGTGAGCTCGCCGTCGGAATAGATGGCGCCGCCGCTATAGCCCTTATTGCCCGACAGGGCGCTGCGCGTGATGTTCAGGACTCCGGTCGAGGAGATGCCGCCACCTTCGTCGGCGGTGTTGCCCGAAACGGTGCTGCGGTCGAGGGTCAGCGTGCCGCTGGAGTAGATCGCACCGCCGCCGTAGCTGCCCGACGCGTAGCCCCCGCTGAGCGTGGTCTGCTGCACAGTCAGATCGCCGCTGCTGGTCACCGCCAGGAGCCTGAACTCATCGACGGAACTGCGCGAGATGCTGTTGTTGTTGCCCTGGATCACGATCTCGCTGGTGATCAGCGGCAGGCCGGTGGGACCGTAGCCCGCTGAATTGTCGACGGCGATCAGCGTCTGGCTGGCATTCAGCACGATCGTGTCCGCGCCGCTGCCCGTGGTGCAGCCGCCGACGGCGGTGTTGGTGTTGGCCGAGTTGATGGCGTTGACCAGAGTGCAGGCGCCGCCGACGGTGATGGTCGCCGCCGTTGCCGGAAAACTGGGCAGCACGAACAGACCGGCTGCGATCGCGGAGGCGAAGGCGTTGAGACGCAGCCGCGAAGGAACCACGGCGCGGACGCTCAGGCGGGTCGGGTTGTTTCGAAGCTTGGACATGGATGCTCTCTCCGTCATCGATCAGGCAAGGCTGTTCAGATCAGGGTGATGGCTGCCGGCCGTAAAAGCCGGACGGCGCGACCGCAAGCTCGCGGCGCATCCGCACACACCACCATCCCCCTCCTGCGGAAGCGCTGGAAACTCGCCGCCGCATGCAGTGGAATGTAGAGGCTTGATCCCGGTCTGCCTATAAGACTTTAGTACGGGTGCCGCGCCGACTGGCCTTAGAGCTTGTGAATCTTCCTGCTGCGCTCGGCAGCTCGGAAAACTCTGCACAGGTTCGGTCCGGCCCGCAGGTCGGTTGTAGGTCGGTTCAAGCCGAAGGCGGAACCGACACTGCGCGCGCTCGACGAAGGGCGGCGCATGTCGGCTCCGGCCACGAAAAGCCGTGGCCGGAGCCGACCTACACCCGACCTACTCGTGAATTCAGGCCCGTGCAGGGAGTCCTTTGCGTTTCGGCGGTGCTCGCAGCGAAACGCATTTCGCCTTCGCTCGCGACGAAATCTTCATGGGTGCTCAGCGGTCGGGTCCGTTGGGATCGGACATGTCCGGCATCGCAAGCAGGCGCTGCGCGAGAATGGCGGCCTGGGTGCGAGTGGTGGTTTCGAGCTTGCGCAGGATGGCGCTCACATGCCCCTTGACCGTGGATTCGCTGATCTCGAGGGCGCCTGCGATCTGCTTGTTGACGCGCCCGTCACGGATCATCAGGAGGATGCGCAGCTCCTGCGGTGACAGCAGGGTGAGGCGTTCGGCGGCTTCGGATTCGGACGAGGCGGTTTCACCTTCGACATGAGCGTCGGGATCGGGCCAGGCCTCGTCGCCAGCGATCAGGCCGCGCAACGCGGCCTGCATCTGGTCGGGCCGCGCCGATTTGTGGATGAAGCCGACGGCGCCGAGCGAGCGCACCATCGCCGCGCCGGACTTGGGGTCCAGCGCGGATACCACGGCGGTCCGCAGCGCGGGGAATTTCTCGTGCAGGTAAATCAGCGCAGAGAAACCATCGACGCCCGGCATGATGAGGTCCAGCAGGACGAGGTCGGCGTCGGGATGCGCCACCACCGCCTGCTTGAGCGCCGTGAAGGATTCGACTTCCAGCACGCGTGCACCCGGCGCGATGCCCGCCACCCCGAGCCGCAGTGCCATGCGGATCATGGGATGGTCGTCGGCAACGATGATCTTGAGCGTCCCGCTCATCACTGGCTTCCCCTGTCGATTCGATTCGCTCCGTCACATTCGGAGGCGGGCACGCCTTGCAAGCCCTACCCGGGCCACCGGGCAAAACGCAACGATCCGAGCTGCGAAACGAAGCCTTCGTAGGCCAACAGCACGGCGCGTGCCTGTTCTTCCAGCTCCGCGTGGGCCATGCCGCCCGAGGCCGCGGCTTCCAGCTTTGCGCAGGCCTCGACCGCCGACATCGCCGCGACCATACCGCATGCCGACTTCATGGTGTGGGCCTGGCGCTTGAGGCGCGGCAAATCGCGGTCGGACCATGCGGCCTGCAGGCCGGCCAGCGCGGCAGACGATCCGGATAGAATCTCGTCGATCACTTCGCGGGCGCCGTCCTCGCCGACCGAGTCGATCAGCTCATCCATGCTCAGTCCATACGACGCAGCAGGCGCCGTGGACGCAGGGCCCGGCGCGATGCCGGGGGAGGGCCGCGAAGCCAACAACGCTTCGGCAACCTCCCGTAACGCGTCTTCGAGCTGGCGCTTGCGGATGGGCTTGGCCAGGTGCCGTTCCATGCCCACGTCGAGGCACTCCTGCCGCTCGCTGTCGAGCACGCTCGCGGTCATGGCGAAGATGCGCGGCTGCTGATGCGGCGGCAGGCGGCGGATGCGGCGCGTGGCCTCCAGGCCGTCCATCACCGGCATCTGCACATCCATCAGCACCAGGTCGTAACGCTTGCGTTGCACGGCCTCGACCGCGGCCAGGCCGTCGTCGGCCACGTCGGCCTGGTAGCCCAGCGAGCGCAGCATGCGCAGCGCCACGGTCTGGTTGACCGGGTTGTCCTCGACCAGCAGCAGTTCCAGTGACGCGAGCGGCGCATCAACGACCCGCGCGGTCGAAGCCGCTTCGTCGGGGATGGCGCCGGGATCGCTCAGCAGTTCCAGGAAAGCATCGAGCACGGCCGAGCGTCGCATCGGCTTGAGCATGACCAGATTGAAGTCCGGCAGGGTGCGCGCCGCACGGCGCACGCTGCTGAGCATGAGCAGCGGCAATTGCGTGCGGTCGCAGTGCTGGCGGATGCGCGCGGCCAGCTCCGCGCCGTCCATGTTCGGCATTAGATAATCGAGCACGCCGATATCGAAACGATCGCCGCGTTCGATCCACAGCAGCGCCTCTTCCGGCTCGGCGGTGTCGGTGACGCGCATGCCCCATTCCAGCGCGGTGCTGCGCACGATGCGGCGGTTGGTATCGTTGTCGTCCACCAGCAACAGGCGCTTGCCGACCAGCTTGCTCACGTCCGGACGCGCCGGCATGCGCCAGTCCGGATCGGTCTGCGCCTGGAGCGTGAACCAGAAAATCGAACCGAAGCCGGCGTGACTCTGCACGCCAACCTCGCCACGCATCAGCTCGGCCAGGCGCTTGCAGATGGCGAGCCCCAGGCCGGTGCCGCCGTAGCGCCGGGTGGTCGATGCGTCCACCTGGCTGAAGGACTTGAACAGCCGATCCATGCGATCCGGCGGAATGCCCACGCCGGAGTCGCGCACCTGGATGCGGATCAGGCTGGAGCCCGTCTCGCCAGCAGTGGGTGGGGTCCCCACGAAGTAGCCGTTCACTTCGTGGGGTGCCGTTGCCGAGACGCTGACCAGCACGTCGCCGTGTTCGGTGAACTTGATCGCGTTGGACAGGTAATTCACCAGGATCTGGCGCACGCGCCCACGATCGCTGCGGATAACCTCGGGCGTGCCGCGGGCGAATTCGATGGCGAGATCCAGGCCCTTGTCGGCGGCTTTTGCGGAGACCAGTTCCAGCGCTTCCTCGACCGTGCGCCGTAGGTCGAACACCTGCTCGTCAAGCTCGAGCATGCCGGCCTCGACCTTGGAGAAATCCAGGATGTCGTTGATGACCGACAGCAGGTGCTCGCCGCTGCTGTGAATGATCTCCAGGCTGTCGCGCTGCTCGGTGTCGAGCCGGGTGTCGCGCAATAGCTCGGACATGCCGATCACGGCGTTGAGCGGCGTGCGGATCTCGTGGCTCATATTGGCCAGGAAGGCGCTCTTGGCGCGCGTGGCTTCTTCGGCCTCGGTCTTCGCGACGAGCGCGCTGCGCTCGGCGGTCTCGCGCCGCGCGATGTCGTGCTGGATGGCGCCGGCCATCTCGTTGAAACGCTGCGCGAGTTGTTCCAGTTCGCGCACCGAGCGCAGGTGCACGCGCTGCTCGTAATGTCCGGCCGCGATCTGACGCGTCACCTCGATCAGGCGGCCCAGCGGCCGCACCACGCCGTGCTGCGCTGCCCACAGTGCGAGCAGACCAAACAGCAACAGCCCCCCGACCAGCGCGATCTGCACCTTGAGCAGGGTCCCGCCGCGCGCGCGCAAGACTTCGACCTCGGCCAGGGTGCGTGCGTTGACCATGCTGATGAAACGTTCGATGGCGCGCATGATCTCGGCCTTGGCGCCGAGATATGCCTGGTCCGCCAGTCGCAGGTAGTAAGGCCTCGCTTCGGCAGCGTAGGCGGCATCGGTGGATTTGAACGGCAGCGCTGCCAGCCCATCCATCACCTCGGTCTCGATTTGCGCAAGACGGTCCGAGGCTTCGCGCGAGGCGTCGAGCGCGTCGAACTCGGCTTGCGTGAACTGCGCGTCGCGCATCAGCGCGGCGAGCGACTGTGGCGGCCCGTACTGCACCCCCAGCATGCCGTTTGGGAGCACCCGGTCCCAGAACGAACCGTCGTAATCGAGCGGTCGCGGCGCGGCGCCGCTGCGGATCGCCAGAATCTGCTCGAAGTAGTCGCGGTAGCGACGCTCGCCGGTCGCCACGTGCAGCCGCACCATCTCCGTGAGCTGGTTGGAACTCAGGCGCATCTGCTCGGCCAGCGCGAGCGAGCCGGCGCGGCGCGATTCGGCCTGCGCCTGCAAGCTCACGGTCCGCACCTGCACGCTGGTCACGTACACCAGCACCGCGAGCAGCAGGCAGATCAGCCCGAGCACGACTGCCACGACGGCACGCATCGACGGGCTGCGGCGCGAGCGCTCCGTCACCGGATCGGGCTCGGTGCTCATGCGATTTCCAGCTGCTTGCGCCAGCGCTCGACCAGTGCGCCGTAGCGAGCCATCACGGTCTCGCACAGACTCGATGCCAGCGCCGGTTCCTCCGCCGCAGCCACTTCGACGCGCGCACAGGCGCCGGCGAGTTCGGTCGCGCCGAGTTGCAGGCAGGTGCCGCGCAGACCGTGCGCCAGGCGACGCAGCCGTACGCTGTCGCGCGAGCGCTGCGCCTCGGCGTGACGCTGCTGTTGATCCGGCAAATCCTCCACCAGGCTCATGACCAGTTGCGCCGCACCTTCGCTCCGATAGGCCTGCACCAGCGCGGCCCAGGCCGATGCGTTGAAGTCATCGCCGGTGGTCAAGCGCCGTGGCACGCGGTCCAGCGCCGCCATCAGGCCATTGCGCGTGAGTGGCTTGGGCGTGAAATCGTGGAAGCCCGCGGCCATGTATCGCTCGCGATCCGGCGACGCGGTGTTGGCGCTCATCGCCAACAGGTAGGGGCATCGATCGGCCAGTCGCCGGGTGATCTGTCGCGCCGCCTCGCAGCCATCCAGCTCCGGCATTTCGACATCCATCAGCACCAGGTCGAAGGTCCCGGCCTCCGCTGCGGCGACCGCCTCGCGACCATCCATCGCCAGACTCGGACGCGGATGCCCCAGGCGCTCGATCATCAGCGAGGCGAGCCGGCGATTCACCAGGTCGTCGTCCGCCAGCAGGATGTGGAGCGGCTTCGCCGCTGCGGCCTCGACGGGGTTCGGAGCCGTGGCTTCAAACGTCGCCGCCTTCGACGCAGGCGATGACGAGCGCGCCTCCGGCACCGCGAGCGCGGCCACGGCGAAGGGTTCGCGCGTCCGCGGGTCGTCGATGCGCAACAGGCTCAGATGCACCGGTACCAGTTCGCCGCTGACGGCGTGGCGCAGATGCGCGATGACGACCTCGCGTCCTTCGCCCGCCAGCGCGCGAAGCGCGTCACCGCCGTGCAAGGGAGCGCCTCGTGGATCGAGCAGGTGGTCGCGCATGCTCAGTCTCAGGGCGGTCGAAACGTTGGGAACACCCAGTTCGCGCGCCGCAGCAGGATTGAGATGCAGGCAGGCGCCCGAAAGGTCCCAGATGCCGGCGAACCCCGGCAGCGCATCCACGACGGAGCGGAACAGCCAGGCCTGCCGCGTGGCATCACGAGCCAGTACCCCTTCGTCCTGGCCCGCGGCCGCCGCTGGATTCAATCGCCTCTCCCGGGAATCTCCTCGATTTCGGGAACGAGCTTAGCATCGCGGGTTTCAACAACCCGATTGCAGTCCGCAGCGAACCTGCGACCCGCCGCAACCGGTTACGGGAAAGGCTCCGCCCCCACATGGTGTCGGGACTGGCCGAGATGATGGAACGGGCGAGTGTGCAATGGTCGCTGCCGGTGATCGTCGCCGCCCGGACGAAGGCAGGGGGAAGCGCGAACAGGCCGGCCGCGATGCTGGAGGCGCAGACCTTGAGGCGCACCTGCGGCATGGCTTTAGGGATTCGCTGCACAGGTCTGAATCCAAGGGTAGGTCGGGTCAAGCCCGCGTGCTTTTTGCGGGCGGACCCGACGGTCGCCCTTCGTCGAGCGCGCGCAGCGTCGGTTCCGCCTTCGGCTTGAACCGACCTACGAGACAGATCGAACCTGTTCAGACTTACTTTCCGTTGGGTCGGGTCGTTGCGGCGCGTGGGCATGGCGGATGTGCTGTTCCGTCGAGACCCGGAAGTGTGCGTTCGCGTGTTCGATCTGCCTATACGACTTTAGTACGGGTCCGTCGCCGGACTTTCATGCTCGGGTTCGGTCATCGATCTCGCTTTTTCATTCCAAAAAAAGTCTTCGCGTCCGCGCCAATCGAGCCGTTGACGGGGTCAGGCCGCGGTCGCGACCGGGGAGCAGATCGCCCGGCAACCGGTGCAGCTCACCGGCACCTCCTGCCGTGCCAGCTTTTGCCGCAGGTCGTCGATCGACACGAAGCCGGTCGTGTCCTTGATGAAGGCGCAAGGCATGCGGTGGCCGTCCAGGCTGTAATAGAGCATCAGGTTTTCGTCGAGGTAGCGACAGCGATAGTGATACTCCAGACGAACCGCCGGTTTCGAGACTTCCAGGGTGTAGCAACTCGCGTAATCCGGCTTGCCCTGCAAGGGCTGCACGACGTGCCGCCCGAAACCCCTGCGCTTGACCCACTGCGTCAACTCGTCGAGTGCCTGGCCGAAGGCCACCGTATGGATCACAATCCGGCCCGCACCCATTGTATCGACCAGGCGGTCCACGCCCTTGAGCACGCGCGGCAGCTTGAACCGTCCGATGCGCTGGGCGATGGCGGGGTCCAGCGTATCGATCGAAACGCCGATGGAGGGAAACCGCTGCGCGATCCAGGCCGCATCCCGGATCAGGCTGCCGTTGGTGATGGTGTAAGGCCGCCAACCGCGGTTTCGGACTTCCTCAACCATGTCGCGGAAGCCGGGGTGCGCGGTGGGTTCGCCCTCGCCCTGCAGGGACACGGTGGTGATGCTGGAGGGCAGTTCATCGAGGATCTCGACGAAGCGACCCGTCGACATATGTCGTTGCGGCATCTCTCGGCCGGCACAGTAGAAGCACCGGAAATTGCAGATGGTGGTGATCTCGATCTGGGCCATCCGCGGGCGGGCTTGCGTTGTGCCGGTCATGCTCGTCGTCTGCGGGTCAGGGCTCAGAGACATCGTAAGCCGTCTTCGCGCCCGACGGCCCGCATTTCAGTGCGCGGGCGAAGCCGGCTGGGCCGGCGAATTCCGCAGCAGGCAGCGCTGGTAACGCTGATCGACCCGGGTGGCAAACCATTCGGTGGTCAGACGCCGGGTGATCTTTGGGCTCTTGAGCCTGATCGTCGGTACGAGAGCACGCGGGACCGGGTGACTCTCGATCGGGTCGGCGAGCGCGAACACTTTTTCGTAGAGCTTCGTGCCCTCGAAGTCTGCCGACCGACCGCGTTCCAGGTCGTCGCGGATCGCCGGGTCGCGCATCTTGAGCCGCTTGGCCAACGTCCGCGCCGCCAGTTCGGTGCTGCCCGGCGAGTCGGCCTCGCCGCCGATCCGCACCAGATCGCCGTCCAGATCGAGCGGGATGCCCGAGGCCAGGCTCAGCGCGTTCTGGAATGCGGCATTGCGGCTCGCGTAGTGACCGGCGTTGAAGTCGGCGAAGCGGTATAGCGGCTTGTCGTACGAGGCCGGATAGCCGAGCAGATGGGCGATACCGAAGAACATGCCGCCGCGCCGGGTGAACACCTCGCGACGCAGGCTCGTGTCCACCGGATAGGGATAGGGGTGATCGGCGTACTGCTCGGAGAACGCGATGCTGACCTGCATGGGGCCGCCGGTGCGCACGGGATTGCGGTCGGCCAGGAAGGTCTTGCCCAAGGGCAGGGCGCCGATGAGGTCTTCGAAAATCTCGCTCAGATCCCGCTCGGTCTTCGCCGCATCAATGCGCTCGCTGTAGGTCTTCCCGCCCGGAGAGGCGGCCCGCAGCGCCGTGCGGACCACCGACTTCGGAATACCGACCGCCGCCGCCCGGCCGTCGATCTCGCGCCACGCAATGGCGGCAAGGCCGGGGACCGGTGGGTCCACCTGGACGCCGGTCTCCTGCTCGGTGATGGCGATCACCGAACAGAAATTTTCCGGAGTCGGGGGGATCTCCTGAGTCGCAAACGCGGCGTAGATGTCGACGGCCCAGCCGTTGCGGTTGGCGACGTTGGAAGGCAGCAACTGGACGATCAGGGCACGCGCCTGTGTCGGACTGGGGACCGGCGGTTCACGGACGGCCGGGCCGGTGGTGCAGCCGGCGATCAGCGCAAGGCATAGGCCGCCCAGGCTTGCGCCGGTACGCGAGTGGAATGTGTTCACGGCCGTCATTCTGAGCGAAGCCAGGAATCTTCTCGCGGAGCGCCGATCGCTCGCCGGACGTCGACCCGTCGCTCCGCATAGTTGCCGTAGGTCGGTTCAAGCCCGCGGCTTCATGCGGGCGGAACCGACGGGCGCGCGATCAAGAGAGGGCGCAGGTCGGCTCCGGCCACGAAAAGCATGTGGCCTCGAGCCGACCTACGCCGCTGCGGATGATTCGTTCAACCCGCCACCCGCGCCTGCATCGCCGAAAGCCGCGCCTGCTCGCGGTCGATGAACTGCTGCCACTGCTGCGCCATCGCGCGGGAGCGTTCATCGATCGCGGCCTTGTCGAACGAGGCGCGTGCTTCGCCCAGCTTTCGGAGTTCGTACAGCGACAGGCCGGCCACGATGTGGGCGATGTCCGGGCGCTCCAGCTTGCCGCCGGCGAGCGCTTCCTCTGCGGCCCTGGCCGCCTGCTGGTACTGCGCGTTCTCCATGTAGAGCTGAGCCAGTCGCAGGTGCATCTGTGGCTCCTGCGATTTCTCCACCGCCTTCTCCAGCGCGGCGACGGCCTTTGAATATTCCTTGGCGAGGACGTAGGCGTCCGCCAGGAGGCGGTAGTTGTTCGGCTCGGGTTCGAGCAGCTTGCTCTCGATGCCGGCCTCGATCACGCGGGCCGCGCGCAGCGGCACGTCGTTGGCGAGCAGCAGTTGCGCGAGCGAGGTGTATTCGGCCGCGGTGCCTAGATAATTCTGGTCGAACGCATACTCCATCGCCGCGAGCTGCTTGAGTGGCTGATCGAGTTCTGCGTACACCGCGGCCAGTTGCAGCCAGTACTCCTTGCGTGGGTAGTCGATCACCAGGTTCTTCAGCACCTCGGACAGGCGCGCGTAGTCCTTCTCGCCGAAGTAGATCGCGCGCAACAGGAGATAGTTGTTCTCCTTGATCTTTTCGCCGCGGCGGCGGCCGATCTCGATGGCCTTCTCCATCGGCACGCGGGCCCTGGCGAAGTCCTTCTGCTGGTAGTAGGCCTGGCCGAGCAGGGTGTAGGCGCCGGCCGAAGGCTCCTTCTGCAGGGCGAACCATTGCTCGAGCGTTGCCGTGGCGTTTTTCCAGTCGTCACTGAGCATGTAGGTCTGGGCCAGCGAGTAGAGCGTCGCGACTCGGAGGCTCTCGGGGATCAGCGTTTGTTCGAGCACTTGGCCATACGCCTTCTGCGCCTCGTCGGTGCGATTCAGTTCGTGCAGGCAGTAGGCGCTGACGCTCCAGGCCATGGCCTTTTCGTAATCGTTGGCGCGACGGTCGTCGCGCAGGCGTTCGAGTTGCGACAGCGCCTCCTCGAACTTTTTTGCCTCGGCGAGTTCACGGGCCTTGCCGAGCTTCTTGAACGCGAGTTCGCGCAGGACGGGCGGACGGTCTTCCTTGGCGGTCTGGCGATTTTCGCTAGGTGTCCCAGGTTTGTCGTCCGACGCACGCGCCGTGCTGGCGGCAAATATCGCAGCCAGCAGAACCATCGGGAGCGTTGCCAGGACTCTGCGCAGGCGACTGTCGCGGGGGGGGGCCCGGCCCCACACCGGGGGCGCCCGGGGGGGGGGGGCCGCCGCCCCCCCCCCGACTCAACACAACTAATCGCCACGCACCGCCAAGATTGAA
>JBQTIX010000027.1:0-11366 GCA_052387695.1 Panacagrimonas sp.
GCGTCGCTGAAACTCCACCAACGATAGCCCGCGCTGAAATTGCACCCGATTCATCGCCATCCACATTCCCCCTCAGCCGCCTCATCTCCTATAAAAGAGTCTGGCTGAGGGTCGTTGCTAATCAGGACTGCCTATGAAATAGGACTGCCGGTGGCGTGGAATCTCGCGGGCGGCTACCAGAAACCGTTATCGAAAGTGCTGGAAATTCATACGAATACTTTGCAGGCATGCATCGATGTTTACCTGGACCGGGGTGACGGCCGCCCCGACGCCGAGTTGCCGCGCTACCGGCATCCAAATTGACGGCACGATAACAGCGGAACCCGAGTTCTTTTCTGCGCTCACCCGTCGCGTCAGCTCGCATGGGGTGCGCGTCCACATCGTAACAAGCCGGTCTCCCAGCTCTGAAGTAGAAACTCATTTGCCGCGGATTTCGCAGATGAACGCGGATAACAATCAGAACTTTGCTGGGCCGTACCGCCTCATCCATCCGGTGAGCCGCGGCACCGCCTCCAAAGCCACGTCTTGATCCGCGTTCATCTGCGAAATCCGCGGCCAAATGCCGTTTGTACGTTTGTGAGAGGGGCCGTGGGTGGGGAGAGTCTTCCGCGTTTCTCTGGAGGCGAGACCGCTGGATCAGCGGTCTCGCCAAGAAAAATTCTCACTGCATCGGCTTGACCGATCCGCAACTGGCCGACACCCACCTGCCGCTGAACTCGTTGTTCATCTCCAGCGCCAGACCCTGGTCGCTCAGGCCGCTGAACCTCATGGTGCCGGTGTAGCTTTCGGGACTGCCCAGCTTGACCTCCATCCCGCCATCGCCCTTCATCGCGCCATCGCAGTGCACGCTCGCGGTGAGCGTATCGCCCGAGCGCCTGGAGTCGGTCACGCTGCAACCGCTCTGCGCGTCGGTGACCTGAGGCACCACGTTCTTGGCGGCCTGCTCGGGCGTCAGGCAGAACTGGGTCTTGATCGCCGTACCGGTGGGCATCTCGATGCCCATCGCCTTCATCTGCGCCGCGGTCTCCGGCGGCAGGTTGGCCATGACACTGGACAGGTCCATCTTCACCGACCCTTCCCACAGACCCGGCTTCTGCTGGATATCGGCCTGAGCCGCAAGCGGTATCGATGCAAGCGTCGCGGCAACCACCAGCCCGACCACAAGCCCGTTTCCTGGAATCATCATCACGAAAATATCCTCTTCGACAAAAACATTTCAGCGGTCGCCGGCGATGGTCATGCGACCGATCAGCACAGAACCGCAACGAATGCCGGAGCGCGTGTCCACATCGCTGCCCAGCGCCTGAATATCGCGATACATCTCCAGCAGGTTGCCCGCGATGGTCACGCCTTCGACCGGATAGGCGAGCTTTCCGTTCTCCACCCAGAAGCCGGCCGCACCGCGCGAGTAATCGCCGGTGACGTTGTTGGCCCCGGCACCCATCAGTTCCGTCACCACCAGGCCCTCGCCCATGTCGCGCACCAGCGCGTCGAAATCCCGCTCACCCGGCCGCAGTACGAGGTTGAACACCCCCCCGGCGTTGCCCGTGGTCTGCAGCCCGAGCTTGCGTGCCGAATAGCTGCCCAGCAGCCAGCCGCGCAGGACGCCGTCTTCCACCAGCACGCGGTTCGCGGTCGCAACGCCTTCATGATCCCAGGCCGCGCTGCTCGACGCCTGGGGCAGCAGCGGCTGCTGATCCAGCTGCACCTGCTTCGAGAACACGGGCTGGTCGAGCTTGTCGAGCAGGAAGCTGGCCTTGCGATACAGCGCGGCGCCGGAGATGGCCGACACCAGGTGACCGAACAGCCCGCGGGCCACTTCGGGCACGTACAGCACCGGCGCGTTGCACGTGGCGAGCGTCCGTGCTCCCAGGCGCGCGACCGCCCGTTCGCCCGCGCGGCGGCCGATCGACTCGGGCGCGTCCATCCGCGACGCGTTGCGCCCGCCATCCCACCAGTAATCGCGCTGCATCGCGCCGTTCTCGTCCGACGCGACCACCGCGCAGCTCAGGCTGTGCTGGGTGCCTGCGCGACCGCCGACGAAACCATGCGAGTTGACGTAGACCGACACGCCGCGCTGCGTGGAGATGCCCGCGCCTTCGCTCTGCGCGATCCGCGAATCCACTGCGAGCGCGGCCGCTTCGCAGGCGCGCGCGCGTTCGATAGCCGCCTCGACACTCAGGTCCCAGGGATGATCGAGTTCGAGATCGGGAAAGCGCGTCGCCATGCGCTCGGCATCGGCCAGTCCCGAGCAGGGGTCTTCTTCCGTCACCCGCGCGATGGTGGCCGCGGCGCGCACGCATTCCGCAAGTCCCCTGTCGGACAGATCGCCGGTGGAGGCATTGCCACGCCGGTGCCCGACGTAGACCGTCACCCCGAGGCTGCGGTCGCGCTGGAATTCCAGGCTTTCGACCTCGCCGGTCCGCACGCTCACCGAGAAGCCGCGTGAGTAGGAGAGACTGGCTTCGGAGGCGCTTGCGCCCTGCCCGCTGGCCATCTCCAGCACGCGCGCGGCGAGAGCGGAGAGTTCGGTCGGTGTCGGCAGGGGAGCTTCGGATCGGGGAGCAGTCATGGATGGAAATGGGATGGAAGGTCAGCGTCTGGATAACGCGGCGAGCAAATGCTGATGAACGCCGCCGAAATCGCCGTTGCTCATCGCCAGGAGTCGGTCGCCGTCGCGCGCTTCCCCGGCAATGGCCTCGACCATCGCAGGCAGGTCGTCGAACACGCGCAGCTTGTCGCCCAGCGGCGCCAGCGCCTCGGCTGCGTTCCAGTTCAGATCGGAGCGGGCAAACACGAAGCTCAGGTCGGCCTCGCGCAGCGCGTGCACCAGCTCGCCGGCGTGGGAGCCCAGGCGCATGGTGTTGGAACGCGGCTCGAGAATCGCCAGCACCCGGCCACCCGGCTGATGGCGCAGCGCGTCGATGGTGACCTCGATCGCGGTCGGGTGATGCGCGAAATCGTCGTAGACCGATACGCCGCGCGACTCGCCGACTTTCTCCAGCCGGCGTCGCACGCTGCGGAAGCGTGACAAGGCTTCGATGGAAGTCGCGACCGGTACGCCGACATGAGCCGCCGCGGCGATCGCCGCGAGCGCATTGGATCGGTTATGCCGGCCCGGTAGCGGCGTCCGCACGAGTCCCGTCAACTGGCCCTTGACGCTCAGTTCGAATCCATCGGCCGCATCCTGCGCCGACCAGCCAGCGGGATCGTCGAATCGATCAACCTCGCTCCACACGCCCATGTCGAGCACGCGGGCCAGGTTGGCATCCGCGGCGTTGACGATCAGCCGCCCGGTCGAAGGCACTGTGCGCACCAGGTGATGAAACTGCCGCTCGATGCTGGCGAGGTCCGGAAAGATGTCGGCGTGGTCGTATTCCAGATTGTTGAGGATGCAGGTGCGCGGCCGGTAGTGAACGAACTTGGAGCGCTTGTCGAAGAACGCGGTGTCGTACTCGTCCGCCTCGATCACGAAATGCGCGCCGCGTCCCAGCCGTGCGGACACGCCGAAATCCAGCGGAACGCCGCCCACCAGAAAGCCGGGTTCGAGCCCGGCCTGATCGAGCAGCCAGGCGAGGATGGAGGTCGTGGTGGTCTTGCCGTGAGTGCCGGCGACCGCAAGCACGTGACGCCCTTGCAGGACGTTTTCGGCCAGCCACTGCGGGCCGGAGACATAGGGCAGCCCGCGGTCCAGCACCGCTTCCATCGCCGGGTAGCGCGCGCCACGCGTGACCACGTTGCCGACCACGACCACGTCCGGAGCCGGCTCCAGATGAGCCGGGCCGTAGCCGCGCATAACCTCGATACCGAGTTGCTGAAGCTGGGTTGACATCGGCGGCCAGGCGTTGGCGTCAGACCCGGTGACGCGATGCCCCGCTTCGCGCGCCAGCGCCGCGATGCCGGCCATGAAGGTGCCGCAGATACCGAGAATATGCAGGTGCATCGCTGAAGTCCGATCAGCCCGGCGGCGGAGTCGGCGACCCGAAGATCGCCAGCGCGGCCGATGCAAAGAACAGCACGAACATCTGCACGCCGCCCCAGACCAGCAGCGCCACCAACAGCCCGGCTCCGGCTGTCAGATTGGCCGCGTGGCGAAAGATGTTCGCGTTGGCGATGAAGTTCCAGGTGATCAGGATGAACATCAGGAACAGCGATCCGCCGGGCAGCTGAACGTTGGGGTCCGTACCGGTTACGGCCGCATTGGGCGAGATCTTCATCATTTCGGGCGCCAGTTCACTGATCGGCAGCCAGGTGGCCAGGGTCAACAGGCTGCTCACCGCCAGCAGCGAGTGATAGGTCTGCATGAATCGCGTCTCGACGTGGCGCACGCGCAGCAGCATGTGCGTGGCGACGGCCAGGCCCATGATCATGGCCAGCGCACTGGCGGCAGCCAGGCCTGGTGGCACCCACAGCATCGAAACCGCGTACTGCACGAGTGCCGCGGTCGGGGCCAGCACGCCGGTCAGGCGAGGGTCGTATGGAAAATCCTGCGGCCCGATGCGGAACAGCAGCAGGTTGAAGGTGGCGATCAGAACGGTGCGAAACATGCAGTGCGGGCTATGGCGGGTCCGTGGGACGCAAGCTGGAGCGGCTATTGTAGGGGTTCATCCCCAACCCACCCGGATCGACGTGACGCCTCCCTTCATCCAGACCCGCGACGCGCTGCACGCGCTGATCGAACAGATTCGCCTGGCCCCGTTCCTCGCGCTCGACACGGAGTTCGTGCGCGAGGAGACGTACTACGCCAAGCTGTGTGTGATCCAGGTTGGCGATGGCAGCTTCAGCGTCTGTGTCGATGCCATTGCGGATCTGGACCTGCCCTCCCTGTTCGCGGCCGTGGCGCAGACGCCAGCCCTGAAAGTGTTTCACGCCCCCGGCCAGGACCTGGAAATTTTCGTGCAACGGACCGGCACTTGTCCGACGCCGCTGTTCGATACGCAGATCGCGGCGGCCCTGCTCGGTCATGGCGATCAATTGGGCTACGCCGGACTGGTCGAAAAGCTCGCCGGCATCAAGGTGGACAAGAGCCTGTCGCGAACCAACTGGGCGCGCCGCCCCCTGACCGCTGCGGAACTCACCTATGCGGCGGACGACGTGCGGCATCTGGCACGCCTCTACCCGCAGATGGAAGCTGAACTGGCCGCGCGTGGACGGCTGGAATGGCTGCGTGAGGACTGTGCGCGCATGACCGATCCTGCGCGCTACCGCCCCGCGCCGGACAACGAGTGGCGCCGGCTCAAGGGCCTGGCGAAGCTGGAGCGAACGGCGCAGCACGTCGCGGCAAGGCTCGCGCGCTGGCGCGACGAGGTCGGCGAGTTACGCGATCGTCCGCGCAAGTGGATCCTGCCGGACGAGGCCCTGTACGTGCTCGCCGAGCGTCAGCCGCAGAGTCGATCGCAGCTCGCAGACCTGGGCGTGCTCCAGCTCAAGACCCTCGAGCGTCACGCCGACACCCTGCTCGCCCTTGTCGCGGAGGGTCGCGCCGATCCGCGGCCGGTGCTGGCGGAGAATCAGCGTCCGGACGACACCGAAAAGACGCGGATCAAGCGCCTGGCCGAGAGACTGCGGAACATCGCCACCGAGTTGGAGATTCCCGCCAGCCTGATCGCACCACGGGCGGAGCTCGAACGGCTGGCGGCCGAAGGAGAAAACGCCGACATCCTGCTGCTGCGTGGTTGGCGTCGCCAGATCGCCGGCGAGGAACTGCTGCGCTACCTGTAGGGCGGCTACGCTACGGCCTTGACGATGCGATCGAAGATCTCTTCGAGTCCGCCGACGCCCTCCACCATCGCGACCTTGCCCTGCTTCGAGTAGTAGTCGAGCAGCGGCCGGGTCTCGGCGTTGTAGACCTCGATCCGCTTGCGGATCACGTCTTCCCTGTCGTCCGCGCGTCCTTCTTTCTGCGCCCGATCCAGCAGTCTCCTGACGATTTCCTCATCGGTCACGTGCAGGTGCACCGCCTTGCCGATGCCCGGCTGGCCCAGCTTGACCAGCATCTGGTCCAGCACTTCGGCCTGCGCGGTGTTTCGCGGGAAACCGTCGAGGATGCATCCCTTCTGCCCATCGGGCTGGCCCAGACGCTCTTCGACGATACCGATTACGATGGCGTTGTCGACCAGCCCGCCGGCATCCATCACCGCCTTGGCTTTCTTGCCCAGCTCGGTACCCGCCTTGACTGCTGCCCTCAACGCATCGCCCGTCGAAACCTTGGGAATGCCGAAATGCGCGGCCAGCTTTTCGCCCTGCGTGCCCTTGCCTGAGCCAGGGGCTCCCAGCAGTACGAGTCTCATGTCGGCTCTCACCTTATACGGTTGTGGTTGTATGGATCTGGCGGCCTTTGGAAGGGCCTGTGATTGAAAATCGAAACGGACCATGCCCCGACCTGCAAGCACTGGACGGTCTAAGCCGGATTGTAGCCGGAAGCCGGAGGGTTTCGGTCACGGCCCCTTGGATCGGCCCGCAGCACCGCCGGCGCATGGCCGAGCCGGCGCGGCGCCGGGACGTCTTGCACATGAATGCGCCCACCGTCTGCAAGAAATCGGGCCCGGCGACACGCGGAGGGAAGTGAGAGTCGGCCTCTCCTCAGCCATCGTCGTCCAGGATCACCACCCGACTTTGCGCCCGCGGCCCCAGGGAAGCATTGACGGGCTGGCGGAGCCGTACGTCGAACTGCTCGCTCAACTCGCGCACGCCGTCGTTGCGGATTGCGACGCTGAACAGCTTCTCCCCCGATTCGCCATCCGCCCAGGACAGGGTGGCGACGGCAGGGGTGTAGTCCAGGCCTGGGCGCGCCGAGCCGGAGCGAGCGTCCACGAGCGCCGAAGCGGCCCCGCAGCTTCCGCCCAAACGGAGGACCCGGACCACCGCGTTTCCAGCCGATTCCGTGACCGGCGTCACCTCGGCGTCGAACTCGATGCGCGCCGGGGCGCAGGCGATGCGGATATCGCGTCGGGCGCTGTTGTCGGCCGGCGTTTCGTCCGCGGAGTCGGACAAAGCCACGGCGCTGACACTGACCAGGGCGTTGCCGGGGCCGGTCACCGCAAAAGACAGGGTCGCGGATGCTCCCGCCGCCAGGGGCTGATCGAGCTGGCAGGTCGACAGGAATCCGGCCGTCCGGCAAGTCACCGGCGCCGAGCCCAGGAGCGCGTCGGAGAGCGCCGCGCCGCCGGAGAGTATGAACCGGACATGGGGGTTGATCGCGCTGCCGATGGCGGAATCGATCGACTCCACTCCCGCCTGTGCTTCCGGCGCGCGCTGGTTGGACAGGGTCGCGGTATAGCAGGCAGTGCCTCCCGGCCCCGGGGTGGCATTCAGCCGCAGGCCCAGGTCCACGGTTTCCGGCCCACGGAACCGCTGGCCATAGACGCCGTAATCCGACCCATCCTGTCCCAGGCTCTGCCAGGCCACCACGGCGTCGCCATCGGCGTCCAGCGCAATCGCCGGAAACCGTTGGTTGAGCACCCGGGTGGAATTGATGCGGAAGGCAAGCCCATCGGCGCTGCCATCTGCATGGAAGCGCCTCCCGACCACGTCAACCGCCGCTGCGACCGTGGTCTGGTCCGACCAGGCGATAAAGAAATCGCCGTCCGTGTCCATTGCGACGGCGGCACTGCTTTGCGCGCCGCGGCTGGAATCATCGACCCTGAACTCCGGGCCCAGCGCCTCGGCCGACGCCGAAAAGCGTCGGGCGATGACATCGGGATCGCGGGCGCCGGCGGCGTAGCTGTGCCAGGCCACCACAAAGTCGCCCGCCGCATCCATCGCCACCGAGGGTTCGAGCTGCGCGTGGGTCGTGGTCACATTGACGCGGAACTCGCGCCGGATCGGAGTTCCATTGCGGCGGAAACGCTGGCCATAGATGCCGCGCGAGCTGCCGTCCTGGCCGTCGCTGCTCCAGACGATCACGAAAGCGCCGTCGGGGCTCATCGCAATGGCCGGCTCGCGCTGGCTGCCGCCGGTGTAGGTGTTGACACGGAACGGCGGTCCGACCCGGGCGGAATTCGCACTGAACCGTTGCGCGAAAACACCGTAGGAGCTGCCGTCGCCGTCGGCACTGTCCCAGGTCACGATGAAATCGCCATCCGGGTCCATTGCCATCGCCAGCCCCGACAGACCGCTGACCGGCTGGGAGGTGATCGGGAATTCCCTGCCCAGGGGCTGCCCGTCGGCTTGGAAACGCCGACCGAAGACCCCGAAATCGTTTCCGTCCTGCCCGCCGTAACCGGCCCAGCCGACGACGAAATTGCCCTGCGCATCCATCGCCACGGAGGGCAGGCTTTGCGGGTTGGTGGTGGTCGTATTGACCCGGAACTGCGTGCCCTGGGCGTGGCCCGCGGCATCGAAGCGCTGCGCGAACACGTTGAGGATGTCGTAGCCCGCCCGGTATTCCGACCAGGCAATGACGTAGTCGCCGTCCGCGTCGCGAGTAACGGCGGCCTCGGCCTGCCCACCGAGCGTGGATGTGTTGGCGCGGAACTCGCCTCCCAGGAGGTCCGGCGCTGCGAGGGTCGCGGGCAGGGGGCTCAGCATCGTTGCGGCAAGGGCCAAGACATACCGGTTCAGCTTCAAATTCATCGTCCGCATGTGCATCTCCCCGCCAACGCGGGACACGTCAGGCGGTTCCACTTTGACGCGACCTTCATCAGGCCGCTGCGTTTGAGCCTATCCCAGCCCCGGTGAAGCAGTCACCGACGACGCCGCGGCAATGGACAGCCAGCCGGCCGCGTGCGCTCTCCTAATCCTGATGAACCTGTTGCAAGGGATGCGCCCGAACGAAGGCCGCGTGCGCTGCGCAATGGGCCTCGATCCGTCGCAGGGTCGGATACGGTTGCAGGTCCGTGCCAAAACGCTGGGCGTTGAACATCTGCGGGACCAGGAAGCAGTCGGCCAGGGTCGGCGCATCGCCAAAGCAGAATGCACCGGTCTGGCCCGATCGGGCGAGCTGACGTTCCAGCGCGGCGAACCCGAGTCCGATCCAGTGCCGCGCCCATTGATCTTTCTGCTCTTCCGACAGGGCCAGCGGATCCTTGAGGTACTTGAGCACGCGCAGGTTGTTGAGCGGGTGAATGTCGCAGGCGATGGCCAGGCAGATCTGGCGCACCCGCGCCCGGTCGGCTGCACCGCTGCGTGGCAGCAGCGGCGGCTCGGGGTGCTGTTCGTCGAGGTACTCCATGATCGCCATCGACTGCGCCAGGTAATCGCCCCCATCTTCGAGCACCGGTACCAGATGGGCGGGGTTGATGTCCGCGAACGCCGCACCGAATTGCTCGCCACCCTCGCGCAGCAAGTGCACGGGCATGTAGTCGTAGCTCAGGTTCTTGAGTTCGAGCGCGATGCGTACGCGGTACGAGGCCGAGCTGCGGAAATAGTTGTAGAGCTTCACGGGCCGTCTGTCATCGATCAGATGGGATAGATGATCGCGTTTGGAATCATCTCGCTGTCGTAGATGCACAGCCGCGACTTGAAGCGCAGCCCCTCGTCGGTGCGCAGGATCTCGTCGAGATAACGGCCCACGTTGAACACGCTGCTGAACTCGCTGAGCTTGGTGCGGAACACGGCGTAGTTGGCCTCGGCACGGATCAGGCTGCCGTCATCGGACAGAATCCGGGGCAGACCGACCACGTGCCGCTGGTAGTAGGGATCGTGATAAAGCGTTTCGCGCACACCGTAGGCGCGGTCGCGCATCATGCCGCGGCTGATGAGCCTGAGCGTGCACAGCGGCAGGCCCCGATCGAAGTTCTCGCGTGGGATCACGCTGTAGCTCGCATCCTCCAGGAAGAACTCGGTCCAGCGATCCCAGTCGCCGGCATCCACCACGGCCGCGTACTCCGCGTTGAGTTGCGCAACCTCCAACAAAGCTGAGCTGCTCATACGCTGGCCCCTGCGCGGCGAAACCCGCGAAGTGGCTTTTTTCTTCGTGGGGCGCTCATGCCTGCATCACGCCGCGCCAGTATTCGTACATGCCACGGATCAGGGTCTCCGACGCCGCGACCTCGGCCTCGTCGGTATTGCGGCCGCCCATCTCGACCACCGATGCGCCGCCGCGCGCGGTGCCCTCGCGCGAGCGATAACCCATTTGCGAGAACTCGATCACCTCGCCGTCGTCGGCCGAAACGTAACCCGAAGGCCCGAACAGGTTGGCCTGGATCAGACGCCGCTCGGTCATCTCTTCCGTGTCGTCCAGATAGCCGAAGTGCGTCCAGATGAAGTCGAACGAATCCGCGCCGCGCGGCTGGATGTGGCGCGTGGACAGGCTGTTGACCTGCTGCTGGATGATGAGACTCGGAAAGATCGTGAGCATGGTCACGGTGGGTCCGTTCCACCAAGGCTCGACCACGATGTCGATCTGCCGCGCGTCGTGCAGCTTCATGCTCTCCTTGAAGCTGCTGACGCCGGCCGTCACCTCGCTACTCGGTTTCGCCGTCGCGCGGACGCCGACCATCGCGGCGTGGCGTTTTTTCTCGTCGAGCAGCAGGCGGATCTTGCTGTCCGCACGCCACAGCCCGAACACCACGAACCAGGTGTGCAGCAGGCCAGGGTGGTAGGGGTCCTTGATGTTCTCCTGCATCAGCTTCCAGTTGCCGGGGATGCGCTGGCGGTTGTAGCCCAACACCTTGAGCTGACGGCCCTTGAAGATGCGGTCGAGGTACTCGCACATCATCGGGCCCAGGTATTGCTCGAGCGGCTCGACCGTGTGATCGAAGGACGCGAACACCACGCCGCCGCGGGACGCGACGCTGAGCTGCGTCAGCGAGTGATCCTGCACGCGGAAGTCTTCCGGCATGCCGCCCTTGACACCCTCGTCGGTCTTCACACCCTGGCGGTAAGGCAGGCCGCGCAGCCGGCCGTCGAGGTCGTAATTCCAGTGGTGATACGGGCAGGTGAAGGTCTTGGCATTGCCGTGGCGCTCGCGGCAGAACATGGCGCCGCGGTGCGCGCAGACGTTCTCGAACACCTTGATATGGCTGTCGCGGCCACGAACCATCACCACCGAGCGCTCGCCGATCACCGTGCGCTTGAAATCACCGATGTTGGGGATCTCGGCTTCCAAGCCCACGTAGCTCCAGTGCTGCGCGTAGAACAGCTTCTGCAGCTCGCGCTGGTATAGCGCGGGGTCCGTGTAGATCTCGTAGGGAATGCGGTGCGTGCCCTCGCCGCTCCAGGGCAGCGTTGCGGTTTCGGGTCTGGGTCCGCTCATGTCGTTCATCGTGCTCCTCCTGATACGGTCGCGGGGGGGGGCCGCGCGCCACCCGCACCACGGGGGAGGGGGGGGGCGCAGCCCCGGCAACGGGAAGCTGATGCAGGAGAACATCAAGGACCCCTACCACCCTGGCCTGCTGCACACCTGGTTCGTGGTGTTCGGGCTG
>JBQTIX010000028.1:0-1875 GCA_052387695.1 Panacagrimonas sp.
GTTCGCACCGAGTGGTAGCGCCGCGACAGCGGCGCTGATTGCGCAGCAATGCCGCGTATCGAGGTGCCGGGCGTGCCCTCGATACGCGACGCTTCCCTCGGTACGCCCGCTGCGCGGCTACTCGGGACGAACGGGCCGGTGCTACTCGGGCCGAACGGGGTTCTGGAATTCAAACCGATGCACTACCCACAAGGCACGGCGATGGACGCCTCGCGGTGCGGTCGCTAAAATTTGTTCTCGGCATCTTCATACAGCGGGGCATCGGGGCCCACGCGAAGTAGTGGGTTACTTCGCGGTATGCCCAAGCTCCTAATCGTGTCCACCCCGGACACGCGATACCGATCACCGAAACTTCCGAGCCGATGACGAAACCCAATCCGGCCTCCCTTCGACTGCGCTCAGGACCTGCCCCGACGCGCGCGACACCGGCAGTGCTTGCGCTCGCCGACGGGAGCATTTTTCACGGCATATCCATCGGCGTGGAGGGCAGGACGGTTGGCGAAGTCGTGTTCAATACGGCCATGACCGGGTACCAGGAGATTCTCACCGACCCCTCGTACCGGCAGCAGATCGTCACGCTCACCTATCCGCACATCGGCAACGTCGGTACCAATGACGAGGACGCCGAATCCGGCAAGGTCCAACTCGCCGGCCTGGTGCTGCGCGAGGTGCCGCGCCGGCACAGCAACTTCCGCTCAACCCGGGATTTCAGCGACTACCTGCGTGCGCAGAGCGTGGTCGCGATGGCCGGTATCGACACGCGGCGCCTGACACGCATCCTGCGCGACAAGGGTGCGCAGAACGGCTGCATCGTGGCCGGATCGAAGATCGGCGAGAAGGCTGCGCTCGCCGCCGCGCGCGCGTTCCCCGGCCTCAAGGGCGCGGATCTGGCCCAGGTGGTGACCACCGACAGGGCCTTTGAATGGAAGACCGGCTCCTGGGAGTTGGCCACCAATCGCGAGACCACGCCGGGTGCCGGCAAGCGGCGCGTGGTCGTCTATGACTTTGGTGTCAAACGCAACATCCTGCGCATGCTGGTGGACCGTGGCTGCCGCGTGACCGTGGTCCCGGCGCAGACCGGTGCGGCGGAGGTGCTCAAGCTCAAGCCGGATGGCGTGCTGCTGTCGAACGGCCCCGGCGATCCCGAGCCCTGCAAGTACGCGATCACGGCTACCCGCGAGTTGATGAAGCAGAGAGTGCCGGTGTTCGGCATCTGCCTTGGCCACCAGATTCTGGGTCTTGCCGCGGGCGCCAGCACACTGAAAATGAAATTCGGTCACCACGGCGCCAACCACCCGGTGCAGGACCTGGAAACCGGCCGCGTCCTCATCACGAGCCAGAATCACGGCTTTGCGGTGGACGAGTCCTCGCTGCCGGCCAACGTGAAAGTCACGCACCGCTCGCTGTTCGACGGTTCCAACCAGGGCATCCAGCTGCTCGATGCGCCGGCGTTCAGCTTTCAGGGGCACCCGGAGGCAAGCCCGGGCCCGCATGACGTGTCCTACCTGTTTGATCGCTTCGTGAAGATGATGAGTGGAGCCTGACGCGACCCAGTCAAACGGCGCTGGCTGCGCGCCCATGCTCAAGGAAGGTCTGTATGGGTTCGATCCGTCTCGTAGGTCGGTTCAAGCCGAAAGCGGAACCGACGCTGCGCGCCCGCGACGAAGGGCGCCCGTCGGGTCCGCCCGCGAACAGCACGCGGGCTTGACCCGACCTACCGATGAATTCAGACCTAGGCAGAGAATCCTTAATCTTACTGTGTCATTAAATCAATATACTGTGATCACTTCTTCGAGTTGGAGATGAAGTGTGATGGGAGCAGGAGATCGGTTTGAATCGTATTTGGAGCATCTGGCGCAGGGATTGGGTCACGCG
>JBQTIX010000029.1:0-4417 GCA_052387695.1 Panacagrimonas sp.
GCGCAGCGGGCGTATCGAGGGAAGCGCCGCGTATCGAGGGAGCGCCGGTGCCTCGATACGCACTGCCCCCTCGATACGCTGCTGCGCAGCTACTCGGGAGCAGCGGCTACTCGGCACGAACGGAGGCACGAACGGAGTCCAAACTGAGACGCTACCCAAACGTAGGTATCGTTGCACCCAACGGTGTTGTTGGTTTTTCCATCCATTTCCCAAAGGAGGTATTCCGTGTGACCATTCCCGGCCAGACGCTGACCACCCTGCTTCAGACACTCGAAGAAACCATCCCGATCGTGTCAGACAAAAAGAAGCCCGTATGGAAAGTGACGCTGGACCCCTTGACTGCGCAGAGCGCCTTGAGAGTCCTGCTGGAGACCGTTCGCGGGTGCAAGTCGGTACCGCAGCTGCTGGCCGTGTTCGAAGCCTACAAAGCCGTGCGACTCGACGATGCGCAACTTGAAATCACTTGCGCGCAGTTCTCGAAATTATTGATCGCGGTGGGAGACATTCTGGATCCTGGCGAGGAGCCTCGCGGGGTTAACGTCGGGCCGCATTGATCGGGAGGGCTCGGTAGACGCACGCATTGCAGGTGCAGGTGCACCTGCACTGCGTGTGCTCCGCCCGAGTGTTGCGCGACCCGTTCCCGGCAGGCTTACGCCAGCCCCAAGGCCCGCAGTCGATCCCTGACCAGGGTCGCGCTCACTGCCCGGTTGCCGTCGATGGAATTGCCGCCGAAATGCAGGCCGACGGCCTCTCCGCTTGCCAGATCCAGCACCGGCGATCCGGAGTTGCCGCCCAGGGTCGAACAATCGTGCTCCAGCTCGTGCCCTTCCAGATCCACCTGGACGATTTCGCCCGGAGCGATGCGTTTCACTTCGTAGATTCCGTCAAACACCTCATCGATTGCGTCCGCGTCCGCGCGGTCCTGCGGGTTGGGACATCCCGGATACCCGACCACCGCGACCTTGGTTCCGGCCACCGCTCCGGCGGAAAGGCGGATGGGCGCCCGCCATGCCGGCCCGGGAATGTCCACTTTCAGGAACGCGATATCGGGGCCGCGGTCCTCGACGTGAAGGATTTCCAGTACCTCGAACACCTCCTCGTTCGGTAGGCCGTATTCCTTCCTCAGATCGATGCTTGCGCTCAGGAACTTGTCGGTTTCGGGATTCGGAAAAAACCGGAAGCGACCTCCTGCGTCGGGCTCCGCGAATTCCCTCGCGACATGGCGGTTGGTCGCCACGACGCTGTCTGCGACCAACCAGCCCGTGCCTATCCACGCCCATCCTTCAGGGTGGTTTCTCACTTCGATCCTGCCCACCGCGCGAATCGCCGGATGCAAGACGCCTTTCGCCGCCTCCAGTGCGTCCCGCCAGATGTCGCCTGTCGGGACATAGGTGTTGTCCCGGATCGGAAACGAAGGGCGACCGGTCATCACGATGAGCGCCCGCACCTCGCGGGCGCGCGGTTCGAGACGCGGGTTGATTGGATGTCCGGCGACGATCAGGTCGAAGATTTCGAGGGCCTTTCCGACGCTCAGTAACGGAAACGTCGGCCGGAAATCTCCCGCTGCGATACGTGCCCTGATTTTCTGCGCCATCTCCGGATTGGAAACAATGGACTGGATGCTCATGGACGCCTCGCCGATCCGACGATGCCTGGAAATAGTGCCGGACGGGTGACGATCATTACATACGCCACTCGGTGCATACCTCACTCGCATCACCGGGGGCATCGCCGTATCACATGCAGATAGCCAACCCGTTGCGCACTCATTGCCAACCAAACTGCGCACCGTCGCCGTAGCTGCTGATCAGCCGTTGCCAAGGCGTTGAGCGCTTAAGTCAGGGAGCTTTCGATCAGAGCAGAGAGGAGTGCCGGATCCCGTGTCCTGCTATCCGGCCTCGCGCCGCATAGACTCGCTACAAGCCCGCGTCATTCACGCCATCCAATCTTCGATACGGAGACCGGCAACGCGCTGAAACTCCTTCGTGTTGTGGGTCACCACCACCAATCCACGCGACCGTGCATGACCGGCGATCATCTGGTCATACGGACCGATCTGCATGCCCGTTTTTTTCAGCTCCGCCCGAATCTGGGCGGTGTGCGCCGCGGCGGCCGAGTCGTAATCCAGCACGTCCAGCCTCGCGATGAAGCCTTCAACCTCCGCGAGGTTTCGTTGGGCTTGCGCGGACAATTCCACGCCGTACAACAACTCCATCACGGTGACGGAACTGATGCACATCTGCGTGTGATGACGATTGAACGCTGCACGAACCCCGCCCGGCTTTTCACGGATGGTGGCGATGCACAGGTTGGTATCCAGCAGGTAGCGCAGCATCAGAAGGCCTCGCGTTCCTGCTCCGCGGGTTGTTCTCGCTCGACCAGAAAATCGCTGCTGACCCCGACGCCGTCGAACCAGCTATCCCAAGCTTCTCCGGTAGGGGTGATGATGCGCGCCCTACCGATGGCCACAACGTCCACGCGCTTCACGTCATCCGGCAATGCCGCTGCTTTGGGCAATCGAATGGCCTGACTCCGATTGCTCTTGAACACCGCGCCCTGTTCCATCTGCCATGTCCTCTTGGGATATACGATATTTATCATTAGGCAGGCCGATGGATATGTCAACGGCATATACGAAGCCCATGTGAGAGATGGTCGGAAAGCTGTCCTGTCCTCACGCCTCCAAGGCGACGACGCGCAATCGCGCGGGCAATGGCCGCTCATGTTGTAAGGCTACGTCGCGCAAGTGGATGGCAGTCTGTAAATCACGTGCGCGGGTTTTCGACGATGCAGATTCCGTGGCCGGTTTGCGCCCGAAATTCCGTTTGGATAGGGCGCACTCATGTGCGCGATCCGGGGAGGCGCCAATGCGCCGCAGACCGGAGCGCCCAAGGATCGGAATATCTCCGATCCCGGTCAGGCACTCCGGTCGCCCGGTCCTTAACGGGAGATTGCCATGCGTACCAGGAAATTTTATCGACTGAGCTTCGGGCTTTTGCTCTGTGCCGCCGGTGCTGTGACATCGGCCAGGGCGGAGACGCGCATCCACAGCGTGTTTGCCGACCGTGACGACGGCCTGCTGTTTATCGACGGCGCGGAATTCAAGAAGGGCCTGCTGGCCAACCAGATTCCCTACGTCGAGATCAACGGCAAGAAGCTCACGCTTCGGCCCGACCATACCGACACCCACCTCTCGGCCGTGCTGCCCAGTCCGCGGCTCGCGGATGGCGAATACCAGATCTTTGTGTCGCGCACCTGCACCAGCGGCGTGCTCTGCGGCATCACCAACCCGCACGTCATGCCGGTGACCGTGCAGGCGAGCTATTCGCTATCGATTCCCAGCGCGCTGGTCGGGCCGCAGGGGCCGAAGGGGGATCAGGGCATACAGGGGGTACAGGGCCTTCAGGGCCTTCAGGGAGTTCAAGGCGTCGCGGGAATCCCCGGCCTGCCCGGTGCGCCGGGAACACAGGGTGTGCCGGGTACACCCGGTGCGCCAGGCACACCGGGGCTTAACGGTAACCCGGGCGCGGCGGGGCCTCCGGGGCAGAATCTGGCTTTCGTCCGCGCCTCCAGCAGCGGCAATCCCTCCAAGGCAGTGAGTCAGCCGGTTCCCCCTGGCCGGTACTTCGTCATTGCCTCGCACGCGGTACTCAATAACGACGGCGACCGTCAGCGATATGACTGTTTTATCGGGGGCGTCCAGCTCGCGGGAAATGAGTTAGACGGTAACGACACAACCTCAGTCACGTTCTTCGGAATTTTCGATACCGCCGCAGGCGGTACCTTTACTTCCGAATGCGGGGGCTTCCGCATAACAAGCGGCGTTGGCGCCTCCAATATTACCGCGATCAAAATTCAGTAGCCCGCCGACGGATCCGCCGCAGAAGGCTTGGCGCGATGGCCTTTTGGAACTCCAAAAGCCGTTTGAATGGATGTCAGCCTCGCCCTATCAACGGCGTCGCGCGCGCGGCGCCGGTTTTCGCCTTTGCCTGATGCAACCGAGTCCAAGATTCGTCTACCCAGCCCGGCAGTCATCCGGCTGACGGGATCAAAGGCCCCTCTCCCCGTGGGCGAGAGGGGTTGGGCGACGGAATCCGGGTGGCGGCGTTGATCCGTAAACCCAAAAACGGCTGTTAGGGCAGCGCTGCAAAGGTCTGTCGCGGGCATGGCCCGCTCCTACGGAAACACGGATCCCGTAGGAGCCATCAGCGCGAACGGAGAACCGACAGGTTAGAGGCTTCCTTCCGGTCCTGTCTGATGGTGGGGGCCATGCCCGCGACCGGGTTCTCGAACCCCATGCAGACCCTCCTTATAGATGCGGCCCGCAAACAGTTTTGATTGGATGGGCGGAAAACGGTGGATGCGCTCCGCTTATCCACCCTACAAACCGCGGTCGGCGTAGGGTGGATAAGCGGAG
>JBQTIX010000030.1:0-15489 GCA_052387695.1 Panacagrimonas sp.
CCGACCCGGGAAAGCTCCACCCGGAAGCACAGGGAGCGACTCAGGAGGTAACGAATGGGTTGAAGCACTGCCTGAAAAGGCCTCGTTAGGAGGCCAGCGGGTCATGCGGGCCGCAACGTGAGTGAACACCGAGCAGGCCTCGAAACGTCGTCGTGGATACCGACTCGCCATAACAACGAGGAAGGTCGACGGCGGTGCGCGAACGAGCAAGCGGCACGCGCATCGCATCCACCGGGGTAGTGGTGGCAGCACGCATGGCGAATGATCGATCGTGCAACAAGGGAAGTCCGTGGCGGTGCCCGGCTGGCAGTCGGGCAACGACAGTCCCGTGAGGGACGGAGTCGGCTGCTGCGGATGACGGATGGGGGCGTAGTAGCGATGAAGCTGACAAGCCGATGAAGCCGGGTAACTCTGGTGGAGCGAAGGCCCCCTGTTCCAACGGGAAGGTGCAAAGCGGGAAGAGCCCGGGGATTGGCGCGAGCCTAGCAACCCCGCTTGATTCGGTTCGGACCCTGCAGAGCGCTTTACAGGCGAAAGCCAAGAGCGAAGCGGCCGCTCGGTTTCACAGTCTGTGGGACAAGGTGTGTCGAGAAGATGTGTTGCTCGAAGCCTACCGGCGATGCCGCGCAAACCGCGGTGCGCCCGGGACGGATGGCGAGAGTTTCGACGACATCGAGGAACGCGGACGAACGGGCTGGCTGCAAAGACTGAGGCAGGAGCTGCAAGCCAAGCAGTACCGGTGCGCGCCCCTGCTGCGTGTATGGATTCCCAAGGCAAATGGCGGGCAACGTCCGCTGGGCATCCCGACGATCCGCGACCGGGTCGCGCAGATGGCGGTCTTGCTGATGCTGGGACCGATCTTCGACGAAGACCTGTTCCCCTCGCAGTACGGTTTCCGGGTAGGCCTGGACGCCAAGATGGCACTGCGGCGCATCCACTTCGGCATCGCCGACCGTGGTGCGTGCGAAGTGGTGGATGCCGATCTGTCGGACTACTTCAACACGATTCCTCATGGCGATCTGATGCGATGCGTCGCACGCCGGATCGCTGATGGGACGGTGCTGGCGACGATTCGCCAGTGGCTTGATGCACCGGTGGTCGAGCGTGTCGACGGCGGCGAAATCCGCACGACGGTATCGCGCGATCTCAACCGTGGCACTCCGCAAGGGGGTGTCATCTCGCCGTTGCTGGCTAACCTGTACTTCCGCCGCTTCATGCTGGCGTGGTACCACGGTGGCCACGCGCGGCGGCTGCAGGCCGAAGTGGTCAACTACGCCGACGACTTCGTGATTCTCTGCCAGGACGGTAGAGGCGCGGAGGCGATGGCGACGATGCGGCGTCTGATGTCCAAGCTTGGCCTGACGGTCAACGAGAAGAAGACCCGACTGGTCCGGCTGGCGGACGAGACCTTCGATTTCCTGGGTTACACCGTGGGACGTTTCTACGGGTTCCAGGGCCGACCCTACTGGGGCACGGCGCCGTCGAAGAAGTCCATCAAACGCTTGAAGGAACGCATACACGCTGAAACCACGAGCCGCTGGAACGCGTTGCCGGTCTCGACGCGGATTGAAGAACTCAATCCTGTCCTGCGAGGCTGGGCCAACTATTTCAGTCAGGGGCCGGTGCGCCACATTTATCGGGACATCGACCAATACACGGCGCGAAGGATCAGAATCTGGTTGCGACGGCGCAGCGGTCAGCGGGGAACGGGGTACCGCCAATACTCCGACCAGCACCTCTACGAAACACTGGGGCTGATACGCCTGCTGCCGCCTGCACGCGACCGCTCGAACGCGAAGGCTTGATACGTTGGAAGAGAGCCGGATGCGGGAGATCTGCACGTCCGGTTCGACGAGCGGGAAGTGGAAACGGAGTCATGGCTGAGCTACTTGGGCACCGCCGTCCGAAAGGACCGGAAACAGACAAGCCGCGCCTACCGCCACCGCGCCACTTCTCGACTCTACCCAGCTCGATACGACCGTCGTCGACGAAGCGCGTCAGCGCCGTCCAGCGCACCAGGGTGTACTTGATCGCGCCGGCCAGCGGGGATTTGGCCGACGTCGCTTGCAGCGTGGCGCTGAGCCAAGCCTGAAGTTCTTCGAGGATGATCGCCGAGCGCTGCTGGCGCATCTGCCGACGCGCCTCGGGAAGCTGTCCGCGGAGGTCGCGCTCGACGGCATACAGCAGGCCGATGCGACGGATCGCCTCGGCCGCCGTCGGTGATTTGTTGATTGCGTAGAGATCGTAATAGTGCCGACGGGCATGGGCCCAGCACGCGGCTTCGAGCACGCGGCCGGTCGCATAGATCGGTCCGTAGCCGGCGTAGCCGTCGGCTTGCAGGATGCCGCGATAATCCTTCAGGTGCGCTTGCGGATGCTCGCCCCGCCGGTCCGGCGAAAAGCGATACCAGACCGCGGGCGGTGCCGCGCTGCCGGCAGGCCGGTCATCGCGCACGTAGGTCCACCAGCGCCCGGTCCGGGTTTTCCCGCGTCCCGGTTCCAGCACCGGGACGGGTGTGTCGTCGGTATGGATCTTCTCGGCGGATCGCACGTAGCGGCCGAGTGCCGCGACCAGCCGATCCAGACGATCCGACACCTGTCCGACCCAGGACGCCAAGGTGGCGCGATCCAGGTCGATGCCGGAGCGCCGGTAGATCGCCTGCTGCCGGTACAGCGGGCAGTGATCGGCGTACTTGGCCACGATCACCTGCGCGAGCAGACCGGCGGCCGGCATGCCGCGCTCGATCGGGCGCGAGGGCGCCGGAAGCTGGATCACTTTCGAGCAGCGCACACAGGACAGCTTCGGGCGTACATGCCGGATCACGGTGAAAGTGCCCGGCAGGTAATTGAGCATCTCGGAGACGTCTTCGCCGAGCTTGCGCATCGAGGAGCCGCACTCAGGGCAGTCGCAGGTCGCGGGGGCGTGCACCACGATCTCGCGCGGCAGGTGTGCGGGGAAGGCGCGCGCGATGCGCCGCACTTTTGCGCTTGGAGACTTCGAGAATTCACCCGCGCTGTCCTGGCGCGGAATCGCTTCGGCGTTTGCGTCATTCGCGGGAGCGGGCAGCGGCTCCGGCAGATCGCCCAGCGGCAGGTTCTGCTGCGGCATCGCCGCGTCCATCACCTTGGAAGAGCGACCAAATCGCCAGCGTTTCAGGCGGGCGATTTCATCGGTCAATCGCGCGATCAGCTCCTGCTTTCCCAGCACCAGACGCTTCAGAGATTCGGCGTCGTCAGGGAGCTGATCGTAGGCGAGCGGCATACCGATATTTTAATTCACGGGCCTCGCAGATCCGCGAAAGAGCGAGAGAATATTTCTCGCAAAAACCTCACGCCGCAATGCGCGGCGACGACGTACGCTGCGGTGCACGCCAATCAATCCCTTCGAGCAGCATCGAGAGCTGCGCAAAGGACAGGCACACCGATCCGGAGGTCGCCTGCGGCCAGACGAAGCGGCCGCGCTCCAGACGCTTCACAAACAGGCACAGACCGTCGCCGGACCACCACAGCAGTTTGATCAGATCGCCGCGGCGTCCGCGAAACACGAAGACGTGGCCGCAGAACGGATCGTCCGCCAGCGCGGTCTGCACTTGCGCGGCCAGGCCGTGCATGCCGCGCCGCATGTCGGACACGCCTGCCGCCAGCCACACCCGCGTGCCCGAAGGCAGACCGATCACGTACGAGCTGCCAGGCAGTCCATGACCGTGCGCAGTTGCTGCGCGTCGACCGCGCCGCGCAGACGGATCGTGGCGGCGCCGATCAGGATCTCGATCAGCGATTCCGCCGGCACGCTACGCATCTTCGGTGTCGGCGCCGACGACTCCACCGCGAGCACCGGGAGCAGCGCCGTCTCCTTCGGTAACTGGCGCAGTCTCGCCGCTGAACCGCCGTCCTGATAAGCCCGAATCCATTTGCGCAGGAGATTCGCATTGACCTCATGGATCAGCGCCAGCCGCGCGACCGACACACCCGGCTCAAGACACTGCTCGATCAGCGCGCGCTTGCCCTCACGGCTGTAAATGCAGCGACCGTTCTTCTTCCGGCCCACCACGAATCCCGGCACAACCTCAGCGAGTCTCTGTGACATAGGTGTCCACCTTGCGTACGTGGACGCAATCCTTGGCCCTTACCTCAGCAACCGCCAGACGGCCTCGGAACGACGCTTACGAGGGTTCCGGAGCCGGCGCCGGGTCTGCCACCACCGCCGGTCCGCCCGGTGCAACACCCTTGGTCACCTTCAACTCGACCCGGCGATTCAACTCTCGCCCTTCGTCGGTCTCGTTGTCGGCCACCGGCTGGGCCTCACCCATGCCCACCGTCGTCATGCGAGTCGCAGCGATGTTCTTCGACACCAGGTAGGTCTTGACCGAGCCCGCACGTCGCTCGGACAGCTTCTGGTTGTACTCGTCGGATCCCTTGGCGTCGGTGTGGCCGCTCAACTCGACCTCGACCTCGGGATAGGCGGTGAGTTCTTCGCCGACGTTGTCGAGAATGGTCCGGGCGTTGGGCGTCAACCGCGCCTTGTCGAATTCGAAGTTCACGCCGCGCAGCACGATGATGTCGCCCGTGCCGCAACCCTTGAGCGAAATGCGCTCGCCCGGTGCAGGGGTCTTGCAGGGATCGACTTCGTCGTTGTCGTCGGCACCCGTGCAGCCCTTGTCGGTGGGGAAATCGACCAGACCATCACCGTCATTGTCCTTGCCGTCGCTGCACTGCGGTGGGTCGGTTTCGTCGCTGTCGTCGGCGGCCGTGCAACCGGGATCGGCCGGGAAGTCGATCAGGCCGTCACCGTCGTTGTCCTGAGTGTCGGCGCAGATGGAAGCAGGGGGGACGATTTCAACCGGCGGCGGGGGAGGCGGCGGCACAGGGCGAAGACCCAAAGGCAAGTGCAGCCCGATGTTGATCAGCCCATGCTTGAAGCGCTTGGGCGCATCGAAGTCCTCGTCGGCATCGTTGTAATCCTCCTCGCGCGAGCTGACGCGATATCGCGCCTCCGAGCGGATGGCGAAGTCGTAACGACCCACGCTCAGCGGGAAGAAATAGCCGAGACCCCCATCGCCGTTGACGGTGCTGAAGTCGATCTCATCTAGCGGTGTCTCGTAGTCGTCCCAGTCGCTGCCCGAGAGTCCGGCGGTCAGGTAGAAATTGGGCAGCCCGGAGAACGGGAAAACCAGGGCGTTGAGCGCCAACGTCCCCAGCTTCACGCCGTCGAGATCGACATAGCTCGGCGCGATTTCCATCGCCCACCAGTTCTTGCGATAGCCGAGGGCGAGCGTGCCGCCGTAGCTGTCATCGAGATCGCTGTCGTCGTCGACGAGCACGCCGGTGCCCATCAGGGACACGTAGGGTCCCTGTTGCAGAGCCGAGGGGCTCCCGGCTTCCGCGACCGGTTCTTCCTGCGCGGACACCGCCGCCGGAAGGCCGGCACAGATCGTCAGCAGCGCGACGAGCGCCGCTTTGCAACTCATGGATTTCATCGAAGGGTTCTCCGCAGCGGAACGCGGGTAGGGCAATGCAGATTCGAGAGAGTTGTGGTGGGCCATGATCAGAACTCCAGCGACAGGGTGACGCCGTAGGTCGCCGGCGGGGCGACGGTGAACACGCCGCCGAAGTCGGTGGAGATCACGCCCTGGGTGTAGAACTCGTCGGTGAGGTTGTTGCCGAAGGCGCGCACGCCGAGCTTCCAGGGCTCATAGCGGTAGCGCACGAAGGCGCCGACCAGGCTGTAGCTCTTCTGCTCGTAGTTGGAATCGTTGGAGGCGCTGTAGAAGAAGCCGTCGTTGTAGTAGTAGTCCGAGCCGATCTCGAACTCGCCGTTGTCCAGCCCCCAGAGTTTGGTGAAGGCGACGGTGCCGGAATATTCCGGCGTGCGGGTCTGCCGGTTCCCGGAGAAGTCGTTGTTGGCGCTGAACAGCCCGGTGTCCGGGTTGTAACCGGCCGCTTCCGGGTAGGACCCGAAGGTGGCGTCGATGTAAGCGCCGTTGAGCGATAGCGCCAGGCCCTCGATGCTGTCCGGAAAGATTTCGGCGACCAGGTCGAAGTCGATCCCCTTGGACGTGGCTTTCGGCGCGTTCTCGAACGCCAGCGCACCGCCGCTGAGCAGGGACACGTACTGGGTCTGCAGGTCGTCGATGTCGTACTGGAAAGCCGCGGCACTGAGCCGCATCGCACCGTCCAGCAGCGTGGTGCGCAGGCCCACTTCGTACGCGGTAATTTCTTCCGAGCGGATGTACTGCGGCAGCGCGTAGACCGCGAAGGCGTTGTAGGCGTGCGCCTTCTCTGCCTCCTGATAGGACGCGAACAGCAGGGTGTCGTCGCCGAAGGGATGCACGTCCAAGGTCACCTTGGGATAGAAGCCCTTGGTGGTGTCCTTGGCCGGCACCGTGCGGTTGTCCTCGTCCCGGGCATTGGTGAAGACGACGGGCGGTTCGCCGTTGGGCAGATTGAACTCCGCGTCGCCGAACACCACCGTGACCGTTGAGCGGTACAGGCCGCGTTCCTCGTCCTGGTAACGCCCACCCAACGTCAGCGCAACGTAGTCGTTGAATCGCGTCGTGAGCTGCAGGTAATAGCCGATGGACTCAGTGTAAACCTGGGCCTGCGCCCGTGCGCGGTACAGTCGGGTGGCGCCCAGGAAGGTATCGAGCGCGGGAATGTCGATACCCAGACCGGACAGCTCGTCCAGAAAGTCCTGGCGCAGATCGTTGGTCGCCGCGATGTTGCCCACGGTCACTTCCACCGGGTCGAAGCCCTGAGTGTTCTGGAAGAAGAACACGCCGCCCGTCACGTCCAGCCACTCGGCAAAAGGCTGCGACTCGTTGGAGATGAGCTGGATCTCACCCTGCTGGATGTTGGCCGGGTGGCCGGGCACGTCGAACGATACGTAGGGCAGCGGCGAGCCGTCGAAATCGTAGTTGTAGAGCAGGCTGTTGAGCTGATCGCTGGCCAGCAGTTTCACGTCCAGCCAGGGCAGGTAGAAGTTGATCTGGCCGCTGACCAGGCGCGTGTCGGCCACTCCGTAGAGGCGCTCGTCCACGTTGACCGTTTCCTTGTCCTCGGGCGCATTGATCAGCGCCAGGCGGCCCAGCGGACTGGGGTTGAGGTTCTGGCCGATGGGGCCGTTGCCCTGATTGCGCGTGCGGGTCCAGGCGAGGTTCAAATCCAAGAAATCCGCTGGCGCCCAGCGCGCCTTGAAGCGCACGCCGCGATCGATCTGATCGCGCAGCGGCTTGCCCTGGCTTTCGCCGTCGAGGTAGTAGTCGGCCTTGGAGTAGTACGCGCTCAGGTTCACCGCAAAATTCTCGGTGATCGGCACATTGCTGTAGACGCGCGGCTTGATAAGATTGTCGCTGCCCATCGTCACGTCGAACGTTGTCAGCGCCTCCTCGAAATCCGGCGCGCGGCTGGTCACGCTGATCGCGCCGCCGGTCGCATTGCGCCCGAACAGCGTGCCCTGCGGACCCTTGAGCACTTCCACGCGTTCGACGCCGGCAAAGTCCTGCACGAAGGTCGGCGAGAACGGGAAGTACACGCCGTCCACGTAGCTGGCGATGCTGGGATCGGCGGTGAGGAAGGCCTCGGTGCCGATGCCGCGCAGGAAGATCGTGGCGTAGCCGGCCTGGCTGCCCACGTCGAGGCTCGGCACGGCGCGCGAGAGTCCGAGCTGACTTTCGATGCCGCGTGCGGAGAGCGCTTCCGGGGAAAAAGCCTGGATCGAGATCGGCACGTCGGCGAGATTTTCTTCGCGCTTCTGCGCGGTGACCACGATTTCTTCGAGCAGGCCGCCGCGTGCCGTCTCCTTGGCTTCGGGTGCTGTGCTTCCGGTGGCAGCGTCAACGGGTGCCTCGGGTGCGGCGCCCTGTGTAGCAGCGTCAACCGGAGTTTCCGGTGGCGGTGTGTCCTGCGAGTGCGCCATGCCGCTGGCAAGAAATGCAACGAGCGCAGTCGCCCATCTGGTTTTTTTGAACATCGTTCTCTCCTTCGATGACGTCTATGGAAACCTCAAAGGCACGACCCCTCAGCGGTCACGTGCCGCAGCAATGAACAAATTCAGGAAGGGCAGACGCCAAGACACACCACCGGACGCGGGCAATGCCGCGGGCGGTGTGGCCACGAGGGCAAACGGGGTCTGCTAGGAATCATTTCTCCTCCCTCAATCGCGGCCGTCGCCGGCGTTCAAGTCTTCGCCGGTCTCGAATCCGCTTGTGATCTGAAGCGTCTGAGTTGCGCTTTATTTAATACGATTGTTTTATATCGCGAAGAAAACGCTTGCGTCAAGCCCGTTCTTTGGGATATGTTCGGGGTCGAAATGAATCAGGTGACACAAAATGCGAGAAATCGAAGGCGCATTTGTAGTCGAGGAACTGGAGGTGGCGGACGCCGTTTTGCGTCCGGAAGCCGGTGGGCAACTCCCAGGGAAAAGCGAGCGCACGCGGCTGGCGCTGATTCAGGCGGCCGAGCGCCTGTTCGGCGATCTGGGCATCGATGGCGTGGGCCTGCGTGCGATCAGCCAGGCCGCTCACCAGAAGAACAGCAACGCCGTTCAATACCACTTCGGGGCTAAGCTCGATCTGCTCAACGCGATTCTCGAACTCCGCGAAGGACAGCTTCAACCGCAGCGCCAGGCCATGCTGGAACAGGGCGAGGCGCAGGGGCGTCTGACCGATCTGCGTTGGCTGCTGCGCGTGTGCTTCGAGCCCAACTTCAGGCTCTACCGCGATCAGCACGACATCAATTACCTGAAGCTGCACGCCGCCTACATCACCACGCATCGACCGCGCGGCGTGACGCATCCGGTGGACACGGACTCGCCCAACTGCGTGGCCTATCGACGCGCCATTGAACTGCTGGGCAAGCGGCTCGCGTTTCTCGGCGAGCGACGCCTGTGGCTGCGCCTGGAGAGCGTCGGCGAAATGTTTCTGAGTACCTTCATCCAGCACTCGGTGCGCAAGGAAGAACTGAACCTGCCGCTGGACGAACTGTTCGAGGATAGCATCGAGATGATGGCGGCGGCGATCGCCGCGCCGCCGTGTAGGTAGATTCGTAGGGTGGGCAAGCTTCACCTGCCCACCGGGCGCCACCCGTCGCGTGGGCAAACGAAAAAAGCCGTTTGCCCACCCTACACGCTGAAAGCTGTACACACCGTCACCTCCGGGATGAACCCGAAGGGACATCTACTGGAGGATGAGAAATGGATGGAAGCATGAGCACCAACAGCCACACGATCTGGTTTGCCGATCCGGCGGGCGCTGACCTCGCAAAGGTCGGCGGCAAGGGCGCGAACCTCGGACGCATGACGCAGGCGGGCTTTCATGTGCCGCCGGGTTTCGTCGTCGGCACCACGGCGTACATGTCGCACATCGAGACGCTCAAGGAAAAGATTTCCTGGATTCTCGCGAAGATCAATTACGCGGATGCCAACGCGCTCGAAGAATCGGTCAAGCAGATTCGCGGAATCATCACCGGCTCCGATGTGCCGGCCGATGTCGCGGCCGAGATCGGGGCCGGTTACGCCAAGCTGGGTGCAGACCTGTTCGTCGCCGTGCGTTCTTCCGGTACCGCGGAAGATCTCGACGGCGCGTCCTTCGCCGGCTTGCACGACACCTATCTCGACATCAAGGGTGAGGCCGCGGTGATCGACGCGGTCAAGCGCTGCTGGGCTTCGCTGTGGACGGCGCGTGCAGTGTCATATCGCAAGTCGCAAGGCTTCACCGCGTTTCCGTCCATCGCCATCGTCGTGCAGACGATGGTGGAGTCGGAAGTCTCGGGCGTGCTGTTCACCGGCAACCCGATCAACACCGCCACCGACGAGCTGATGATCAACGCGAGCTGGGGCCTGGGCGAGGCCATCGTCTCGGGCATCGTGACGCCGGACGAGTACATCGTCAGCCACCGCAACCTGAAGGTCTTGCAGAAGACCCTGGGTAGCAAGAAGGTGCAGGTGGTGCGCGACGCCGCCAAGGGCGTCGGCACCGTGCATGCGGAGGTGCCGGAGGCCATGCGCGAACTCTTCACCTTCACCGACGAGCGCGCCGCGGAACTGGCCGACATCGGTCGCAAGGTGCAGGCCTATTACGAAGGCATGCCGCAGGACATCGAATGGGGCTACGCCAAGGGCAAGTTCTACGTGCTGCAATCGCGGCCCGTCACCAGCGTGGATTTCTCCTGGGACGCCGACGTCACCGAGTCCGTGCAGGGCAACAGCGACGCGGTGCCCTACGACAACATCTGGTCGCGCGTTTTCCCCGAGGAAATGTGGACCGGCGCGATCAGCCCGCTGATGTTCTCCTGGCGCTGCTGGGGCCTGAACCAGTGTCACAGCGTCGGCGTACACGTTGCCGGCTATCCGGAGCAGGACTACACCACGCGTCGCCTGTGGCGCTATTACAAGGGCGTGTCGTACTACAACGTCGAGGCGGATCGTCACCGCATCAAGCAGTCGATCCCGCCGCAGTTGCGCCCCGGCATGCTGCACAAGGTGCCCAAGGCCTGGCACGAGGAATGCCTGAACGCCGGCTTCGACTGGGGCCGCTACATCGAGTTTTTCCTGCGCACGGAATCGCAGCGTCCGGATATGGGCTTCAACTGGCCCAAGGCGATCCGCGAGAACTTCATCGAGAACCCGGTGTATCGCGAGGCGACGCGCCCGCGCACGGTGGAAGAACGTCGCGCGTTCAGCGACGACGAACTCAAGAAGCACCTGGCCGAAGTCATCCGGCTCGAAATCAGCTCCTACGATCCGCCCTGGTACGGCCTGCTCTGGTACATGGGCGAGAGCCTGGGCTGGATCGGCTGGCTCTGCGCCAACTGGTACACCGGTGATCGCGCGAACGTGTTCA
The DNA here is from genome assembly GCA_052387695.1 of Panacagrimonas sp. Taxonomy (GTDB): domain Bacteria; phylum Pseudomonadota; class Gammaproteobacteria; order Nevskiales; family Nevskiaceae; genus Panacagrimonas. The sequence goes on from JBQTIX010000030.1 coordinate 10,838, forward strand.
TGGACCTGATGACCGGCACGCGCAAGGAGTGCATCACCGGCGTCGAGACCTATGCGTCGTGGGAGCTGGCGAACTTCGTCTACAAGTCGCCGGAACTGCGCGAGCTGTACCGCAAGTATCCGGACGAGCGCTTCTTCGACTTCGTCGACAAGTGCGTGGACGGGCCGAAGTTCCGCAAGAAGTACGAAGAGTATGTGCGTCAGCGCGGCCATCGTGGCCACCCGGATCGCGACATCTACTTCGACCGTCGCGCCGACTGCGTGATGGTGGACCTACGCATGTTCCAAGGCCTGTTCGGCACGCCGGACCCGCGCATCCAGGAGCAGCGCACGCGTTTGCGGCTGGAAGAAACCATCCAGCACGTCTACGACAACCTGGCGAGCCAGCCGCAATTCGGCATCTTCAAGGCCAAGCTGTTCAAGTTCCTCATCGACTTCTCGCACAACGCCATCGAGTACCGCGACAACGAGCGCGAGGTCATGGACTGGAGTACGTACAACATCAAGATCTGCTTCGAGGAGATCGGTCGTCGCTGCGTCGAGCGGGGTCGCCTCAAGGAATTCAAGGAGTGCTACTTCCTGACCATGGAAGAGCTGTACAAGGTGCTCGACGGCACGGCGAACATGCGGCTCACGCGCGCCAAGATCGATGCACGCAGGAAGAACTTCAACGCCATCGACACCAAGGCCAGGCACCCGGCGCCGTTCATCGTGGCCGACCGTCCCGCGCCCATCGACCAGCCGGAGATCTCCGGCGACGGCGTGCTGCGCGGCAAGACGACCAGCACGGGCAAGGTCACCGGCACGGCGAGAGTGGTGCTGGAGCTGAACCAGATCGGCAAGGTCAAGCCGGGCGACATTTTGATTGTGCATGCCACCGACCCGGGCTGGACGCCGGTGTTCATGCTCATCAAGGGCATCGTGCTGGAGACCGGTGGTTTGATCTCTCACGGTGCGCTGCTGGCGCGTGAATTCGGCCTGCCGGGCGTGCAGATCGAAGGTGCACTCCAGTTGGTTCCGGACGGTGCGAAGATCACGCTGGATGGCGACAACGGCCTGGTCATCATTCACGACGAGACCGATCAGCCCAACGAAGGGGCGCTCGAAAAGGCGGCTTAGGAGCCTGGGCGGTAGAAGCGCGCAGCCGCGCGTTTCTACCCACCAGACCCCTGGTCGGACCGAAGGCTGATGCGTTTCGAGGCCCGGACGAGCCTCGGGGCGTGTCAGCCTTGTCCGTGATGGAGAAAGCGCTGGACGGGGGAAGCTTTATCGATCAAGGTTCGGCGCTCGCGGGAATCGAAAGCCAAGGAAAGCAGACAGATGAGTGGATCGGCCAACGTGGCGCAGTATCAGGCGAGGGACGTCGGGATCGCGAAGGTGCTGGCCTACTCGGGCATCGCCCTGGTCGTATCCCTGGCGATCACCCAGGGCCTGCTGATGGGGTTCATCCCGCCGCCATCGCCGGCGCTGAGTCCGGAGCAGCTCGCCCAGATTTTCATCGAGCGGAAAATCGGCATCCGCATCGGCTCGCTCATCCAATGCATCTGCTACACGTTCTGGGGAACCTGGGGCATCTCGATCATCGTGTGCATGCGCAGGATGGAACGCGGCATCCCGGTGCTCAGCTACGCGTCGATCGCCAATGTCGGCGGCGGCTACGTGTTCTTCCTGCTGATGCCGATCACCTGGGCGATGCTCGCTTTCCGGCCCGAGATCATGGATCCCAAATTCATTCAGATCATGAACGACTGGGTCTGGTTTGTTTTCATCCTGAGCTGGCCGCCGTTTGCCATCTTCATGATCCTGATCGCCGTTGCGATCTTCCGTGATCACAACGTGCCAACGATCTATCCGCGCTGGGTCGCCTTCTTCAACCTGTGGTGCGCGGTCCTGATCACCCCCGCGGGCCTGATCGAGTTCGTCAAGACCGGACCCTTCGCGTACGACGGCGTCATCTCGTTCTGGTTCATCTACCTCGTCTTCTTCGGCTGGATCATGGCGATGAGCGTCGTGACCCTCAGGGCGCTGGGCAAGGTCGCTCGCCTCGCGAGTGCAGAGGTCCAGGTCTGAGGGGTTGTCACGCTCGCCGGACGGCCGCACCGTTCACGTCCGCATTCGAAGGTGTCGCTTATGGCTGCCGCTCCTGGGGTTCCGCAGTGGCGGGCTTCATGACCGTGTTCGCGGTGTTTTCCGCGCCGGCGTGGAACACGATCAGTTCCGCCACCTCCTTCCCCTCGTTGCGACCGCTGTGCCAGGTGTGCACCAGTTCCACCAACGCCTGACCGGCCGTGAGGCGCACCTGCTTGCCATCCTCGGAGGTCACCGTCAGCTCGCCGGACAACAACACCGCTGCGCTGATCGTCGGATGCTGGTGCAAGGGAATCCGCGCACCGGGTTCGAACCGCACCCGGCGGACCGAGATTTCCGGCTGCCCCTTCGGATAGGCGGCCAGCGTGTTCCCGTCCCAGCTCCGGGTGGTCTGGATCAGCACCTCGGATTGCGTCGCCGGGTCGGCTGCCGCGCGCATCGGCGCAAGCCCACAGCATCCCAAACACAGGCAACACCATAGATTTTTGGTCGCCGTGGTCATGGCTCAGAACAGTTTCAAGCCCGGAATCCCGCCGTTGTCTGAGGAGGGATTGTAGCTGGAGTCTCCGATGGACTGGCCGGTGTAGCCCAGGCTCGGGATTCCGGCCACGGTCCTGAACAGGCTGGCCCGGCAGGTGGCGGTGTCCCAAGCATTGGGTACCGCCGTGCATGGGGCGGTCGTCCCCGCCTTGAACACACATGTCATGCGGTTGCTGCCGGAATGAGGCGCCGATGACGCGTCTTCGGTGATCACGCCGGTTCGCGTCATGAATTTTCGTCCGGCCGACGAACAGGAGGTCGCGTACCGAAGCTACGACTGACCGCCGCGACCACGCCCGCGACGCGTGCGAGTCATGGCGTCACGCCGCTCGATCCCGATAATGCGGGCGACCGTTCGTTCAACCGACAAACAGGGGTACAGGCCGTGATCCACACCGTTTCGGGACGCAAGCTGCTCATCACCGGCGCCGCCATGGGCATGGGAAAGATCTACGCGCAACTCGCGGTCAGGGAAGGCGCCGGTGCCGTGATCCTGTGGGATATCAACGCGGCGGAACTGGAAAAGACCGCCAGCGAGTTACGTGCCGTCGGCGGCAAGGTGCATCCCTACATCGTCGATGTCTCCAAGCTCGATGCGATCACCGAAGCAGCGGCCCGGGTGAAAGCCGAAGTCGGCAACCCCGACATCGTGATCAACAATGCCGGTGTCGTGCGCGGCAAGCTGTTCTGGGAGCACGACAACATCAAGGACACCTGGTTCACGATGTCCATCAACGCGCTCGCACCGATGTACATCACGCGCGAATTCCTGCCGGCGATGATCGAGAACCGCAAGGCCGAGAGCCGCGTGGTCAACATCGCCTCCGCCGCCGGGCTGGTGTCGAATCCCAACATGAGCGTCTACTGCGCCTCCAAGTGGAGTTGTACCGGCTGGAGCGATTCGGTGCGCCTGGAACTGGAGCAGTGCGGTCACGATCACGTGAAAATCACCACGGTGAACCCTAGCTACATCAGCACCGGCATGTTCGAGGGCGCCAAGTCCATGCTACTCACGCCGATCCTGACGCCGGAATACGTCACCACGCGCGTGTGGGACGCCATGAAGTCCGGCCGCAAGCGCCTGATCCTGCCGTGGACCGTGTACATCTCCAACGCACTCAAGGGCCTGCTTCCGCTGGTGATCTACGACTTTCTCGCCACGCACGTGATGGGCATCTACAAGTCCATGAGCGAGTTCAAGGGGCGAGGCTGAACGCATTGCCGCAAGGGCAATCCGTTCAGCCTCGCAGGTGGCCAAGGATGGCGGACGCGAGGGTCGGGAAAGGCGGGACTGCAGCCACAAGGCTGGGTAGAGAAGCGAAACCCCGTGCGCACTTTCCGACGGCGAAGCCGGGATTCGCTTCGCTTCATCCCTCCCTGCGATCCTGGCTCGCCACGCACCTCACGGGGGTGTACAAGTTCATGTGCGAGTTCGAGCAACGTCAGGAGCAGTCGATGAATGCACGGAGTACCCCCCTGTTTGTGGCGATAACGCTGGGCGCGATGCTGTCGGCATCCGTCCAAGCCGGCGACGACGGCACGCGACTAACCGCCGATGCCCTGGCGCGCTGCGCCAACCAGGTCAAAACCCTGCGCGAGGAATCGGCGCGGCTCATGCAGCTCAACGCCCGTCACGACCAGACGCGGGCGATGATCAACCACCGTTCCGCCGCACTCCAGGCTGAGCGCGATGCGATGAGCCCGGACGACCTGGCCAAGGGCCTCGACTTCAATCAGCGCATGATCCGGCACACCTTCGAGACCGCCACGTTCAATCAAACGATCGCGGAGTTCAAGCGTGAGATCATCGCCATCGACGCGCTCAAGACGGATTACGACCGCCACTGCGCGCAGCGCCCCTATCGTCGGGCCGATCTCGATGCCCTGCCCGACGCCGCCGCGCGCGAGGCGATGCGCGCCGGTCTGAGCGGGGTACAGGTTCCGTATCTCGATCCGGCGGCGCTCGTGACGCCACCGGAGCAACAACCATCGCCCTGAGAGTGTCTGGTGGATGCGCTTCGCTTA
>JBQTIX010000031.1:0-2324 GCA_052387695.1 Panacagrimonas sp.
TCTCTACGGCCGCGGTCCGCATGCCCAGGTTCTGCGCCATGCGCGGATCGATCTGGACGAGCGTCGCGCCATCGCCCTCCATGCCCGCGCCGTCCTCGTACTTCGGCACGAGCTGCATGTCCATGAACGGCGATTTCCCCGGCTTGTCGAAGTGCTGGTCCGGCCGCATCGGGTCGTACCAGTACAGCGCCTCGCGGTTGCCGCCGGAAACCGTCGGCTTGTCCTCTCGCTTGGTGAGCTTCATGCCGCAGATCGGGCAGTTGCCCGGCTCGCCCTGCTTGACCTGCGGATGCATGGGGCAGGTGTAGTAGACCTTGCCTTGCGCGTCCGCCATTTTGGTGAGGACGTGCTTATGCTGGGCGGCATCGCCCCCGGCATTCATGTCCGTACTCGATCGGTGCTGCAGGAACCAAGCAGAACCTGCGCCGATGGCGAGCATGGGAACGACGATCAACAGGACTTTCTTCACGGTCACGCTCCAGCGAAATACAGCAGATTGAGACGCAGCCGGGCGGCGTCGGTCACGAGTTCGAGATGTTTCATGCGCGCATCGAGCGCCATGCGGCGCGCCTCGAGCACCGCGGCGAGCGAGCCCTGGCCGGCTTTCCATGCCGACACGGCTACCGCGATGCGCTGCTCGCTCTGCGGCAGGATGTCGGCCTCGAACAGGCGCAGACGTTCCTGCAGGCGCTGCCAGCCGGACCAGTTCTGGCGCAGCTCGGCTTCCTCCTGCCGGAACGTGTCTTCCCGGGTCTGTTCGGCCGCGGTCTGCTCGGAAAGCTTCGCGGCGAGCCCGCGGTCCTGACGGTTGGCAGAGAACACCGGCAGATCGATGCTGAAGTTGAGACTGACGTAATCGGCGAAGTCGGGACGATTCGCGTACTCCAGCTCCACACCCCAATCCGGCTTGTAGGCCTGCTCGGCGAGTGCCACCTCGTCTTGTGCCACCGCTACGCGCCTCGCCTGAGCGTTCAGGTGCGGGTGGCTGCGCAACTGCGTCAACATCGCTTCGAGTGTGGGCGGGGCCGCCCATGCCGGCAGCTCGGGACACAGCAGGCGTTGCGAGGACTCCGCACCGATCCAGCGCGACAGTTTGCCGCGTGCGACCTGCGCTGACTGTTCGAGGCCGGCCAGATCGTCGCGCAGCATGGCGGTGGCGACACGCGCCGCCAGCACGTCGGACTGCGAGGCCGTGCCGGCCGTATAGGCGATTTGCGTTGCCTGCAATTGCAACCCGGATTCGCGTACCGAAGCCCGGGCCAGTTCGGCGGCGCGCTCCGACTGCCAAACCTCGAGCCAGGCTAAGCCGGCGTCGCGCCGGACCTCCAGGCGACTGGCGATCAGCATCTGATCCGCCAGGTCGGCCTCGTGCTCGCCACGTGCGCCCAGCAGGCGTCGTTTCTCGGCGCGCGGGAACTCCTGCATCACGCCGACGCTGTACATCGTGAAGTCGTCCTGGCTCAAGGAATAGCGATCGCGACCTTCGATCGGCAGATCGCGGATGCCGCCGGTGAGCTTGGGATCCGGCAACTGGCCGGCGGCGACGGCGCTCTCGCGCGCCGCTTGCACCGCTGCGCTCTGCGCGTCCAGCAAAGGCTGCCGGGTGACCGACAAGGCCTGGGCAGCTTCCAGTTCCAGGGCGACGACCTCGTCCTGAGCCTGCGCAGTGCCGCCGACGAACGCGGTCAGACACAAGGCGACCAGGCCTTTTCGAAGCGGGTGATCAAACATGATGACTCCCAATAGCGTTGACGCTCCTCCGGCCGGCAACGAGGGGCCGGAGAAGCGGTTCGAGGCAAGGTCCGATTCAGATCAGTTGCACGGATCTGTGGATCGCGGTGCGGCGAGGTACGGCGTCTTGTAGAACCGCACCGCTTCAGCCGAACCCGGGGTCGGCCATTTCTTTCCGGAGCCCTCCGCGTTCGCAGGCACCCGCGGGTAGTACAGGTACGGCGTCTTGGCCATCTTCAAGGCCTCGGCCGATCCGGGTTCCGGAAAATGCGTGGTCACCGGCGTGACCGGCGATCGGGGCAGATACAGCCAGGGAAACTTCGCCATCTTCCAGGCTTCGATCGATCCCGGCGCCGGGAGGGTGCTGATGCTTCTGGACCTGGGCTCGCAGGTCGGATCGGCAGCGAGCGCCGGGGTCAGGGCGGAAACCGCGAGGGCGACGACCGCGGCACTGCGGACGGCAAATGAGCGGAAGGAACGGATGGTGGACATGGGATTCTCCAGATGGGGTGTCATGGAGACCGGCGGGACTCCGCCGGTCTCGGCAGGGGTCACTTGTGGAACAGCGTGCCGTGCGGGCCGTAGGCCATGAG
>JBQTIX010000032.1:0-66431 GCA_052387695.1 Panacagrimonas sp.
TTTCCTTAACCGGGGCGGGGGCTGGCCCCGGCCGGGGGGGGCCCTCCGCGCCTTCGGAGCGGCCACTCCCCGCGACAGACCTTTGCGGAGCATCCTTCAGTCGTTGTCCTGGATCGATAACGTGAAGGTCTTTGGATTTCCCACCGCCGCGTTGGACGGCCTGCCAAGGGTCAGGATCACGGTCTCGTCGGCCCCTCGCTCCCTTACCCGGTCGTTGAGCACTTCGATGTTGATGAGGGCTCGCGTTTCGCCCGCAGGGAAGGTCACGCGGGTGGTGCCCAGCAAATAGTCTTTGTTGTTGCCGCGCTTGGCCGTCCCCTTGATCGTGAACGGGACGACCACGTCCCGGTTCACGCGTTGGGACAGGTTCACCCGCACACTGACCGAACCCTGGTTTTCGCGCAGGAGCCGGGACGTGATGTGGAAGCTGACGGTCGGGTTGGCCGGTGGCGCCACTCTTCCTGCCCCTTCGATCGAACCGATGTCGCACTCCGCGGTGCTGCTGTTGTCGCCATCCAGTGGGCGCGCAAAGCCGTCGCCGCGCTGGTCGGTGGAGGGGCAGTCGCTGCTGCCGGCATCAAGCGCCGGGCTCGTCGTCACCAGCGCGTGGGTCAGGGTGGGGCCACCGTTGTTGGCGAGGCGGGTGTCGAGGATATTTTCCAGTCTCGTGGGCTGGCTGCCGTCCGACGTGGCGGTGAGCGTAGAGCCGCCGGGGACGAAGTTGTTGAACGCCTGGTAGCTGTTCAAGCCGCGGTGTCCGAACAGGTTGTTCTGAAGATCGATGACGGAGGAGTCGTCCACGTACAGTTCCGAGGCATAGAACGTGGCGGTGTTGCCCGAGATCAGGCTGTTGGTCAGGGTCAGGAGGGTGTCGTCGACATACAGGCCGCCGCCGCGCCGGCCGGCGGCATTGCGCGCAACCGTCGTGTTGGCAAGCGACAGGCGGTTGTCGCCACCCACGCCGTAGATACCGGCGCCGAACACGGCCCGGTTGCCGGACACCGTGCTGTTGAGCAGGGACACGTCGGCCGAGTATCCGTAGATGCCGCCGCCGCCATCGTCGCTGCTGTTGCCGGACACGGTGCTGCCGACCATGAGCAGCGCGGCCCCGTAGCCGACGAAGATGCCACCGCCGTCGCTTTCGGCAGTGTTCCCGGACACGGTGCTGTCGGTCACGCTCGCCTTGCCGGCGCCGACATAGAGTCCGGCGCCGTCGTCTGCGGTGGTATTGCCCGACACCACGCTGCGCGTCAGGCTGAGACTGTAGGCGGCGCGGGCCGGCGTGCGGCGGCGCGGTTCGGGTGCCTCGTCTTCGCTGAAATCGAAGCTGGCGATGCCGCCGCCGTCGTTGGGGGCGAAGTTACCGGTCACGGTACAGCCGTTGAGGCTCAGGACGCCCAGATTGAGGATGCCGCCGCCGGCGTAATAATCGCCACTCAGCTGCCCCCCGGTGAGGGTGGCCTGGTTGATCGTCAACTCGCCCTCCTCGTCGATCGCCAGGAGGCGAAACTCGTCCGAGCCCGGGTTGCGCCGGAGGGTGCTGTGGTTGCCGGCGATGGTGATCCGGCTGGTCACCAGCGGCAGGCCGTTGGGGCCGGACTGGTCGACTCCCGTGTTGTCGACCGCCGTCAGGGTGTGGGTGCTGCCAGCGAGCAGGACGATGGTGTCGTCGCCGTCGCCCGCGATGCACTCGCCGGTCGCCGTGTCCAGGTTAGCTGCGGTGATGGCGTCCACCAGGGTGCAGGCATCCGCCACCAGGATGTTGGCGGCAAACCCCGGCATCGCGGGCAGCGCAAAGAGTGTCGCCACAGCGGCGGCAAGCGCGGTTCGGCGTGCGTGAAATCGGGACTGCGGGGTCGAGGCGCTTCGCATCATGGCGAACTCCGGGAAGATGATTTCCGCTCACGCCCTGCAAACGGCCCCGCGCGCAAACCGGCGGCGCCGCCATCCGTGTGGAGCGAACGAAGTACACGAATACTGAATAGACGAGATCGCTGCGAAGAACCGGACACGCGGGTTTCGTGGAATTTTATAACCTATGGAATTAATGGGAAATATTGATTAAGGAGGCTCTGTACAGGTCTGTCGCGGGCATGGCCCGCTCCTACCCGACGACGGATCCCGTAGGAGCGGGCCTCCTGAGCCTGTCGAAGGACCGCGACCGTGTTCTCGAACCGGTGCAGACCTTCCCCGCCCGGGAAGGGAATTGTTTTCCGGTCCTGCGACGCGATGCGGGACATCGAAAAAATCTTTCCAATCGGATGTCCGGTTTTGTCCGCAGATCCCGTCTATTGATCAGGCGTTCTGCTGCTCAGGCCGCCGTGGTCCTCTGCGAAGTCGTCGATCGCAGCGGTTCCAGACCGTCTCCGGCCCCACCGATCGAGAGTCCCATGAACCCCATTCCTGCGCTGTCCCGCCTGATTTCCCGCCGACGCTTGCCGAAGCGTCTGTGCACCCCTGCCGCCGCGCTGATCGCATTGGCCCTGTGCCTGTTCGCCGGCATCGGCCAGGCCGCCGCACCGGAGGCCCGTTCGACGGTGGCAGCATGGAAGGCCAGCTTCTGCAGCACGCCGCTGGGGCAGTATCTGTGCGACGCCCCGGCGCGCCCGAGCGCACCCGCCGTTGCAACGGCGGCCGCGACGACGGCGACCACCAACGCCGCGGCCCCTGCGAGCCAGCGAATCGTGCGTGACAAGCGGCAGCGCAACGTCACGTTCAGCACGGCCAAGAAGCAACTGACCGAGGTGACCCTGGTGGCGCAGCCCGGTGTGGCGCCGATGACGGGAGTCAATTATCCCTCCGGCTTCTTTCGCTACAACCTGACCCAGGTGACCCGCGGTGCGACGGTGGTCGTCACCATGACGCTGCCGGCCGGCACCACCCCCAACAAAATCATCCGCTGCAACCGGCGTGCGCGCGCCACCTGTCTCACGCTTTCCAGCGGCGTCACGGTGGCCGGCAACACGGTGAGGCTGACGGTGAGGGATGGCGGCGTCGGCGACGACGATGGCGCGGCCAACGGCAAGATCACCGATCTGATTGCGCCGGTGCTGACGGTCGACGACGGCATCGCCGACGTGCGCGAACCCACCGTGGACGCCGGCGGCGCAGACGGCTGGAATCTGGCGGCTCTGGGACCTCTGGCCGGTGCCACCGTCACCGTGGCCCCGCTCAACATGCCGCAGACCGTGATTGCGATGGCCACCACCAACGAGAACGGTTTCTTCAGCCTGATGCCGGACCCGAATGCCGATGACCCGACCGGCCTGGGGCCGGAAGACAGCTATTTCGAGACCCAGTTGCTCGTGGTCACGGTGGAAGGCGGCATGGACATCGACGCCAACGACGACGGCGTGCGCGACACCACCCCCACGCCCAACCAGGGCGCACTCAAGCTGCTGGTCCTCGGCAGCCGGCTCAAGACCACCTCGGTGTCGGTCTCCATCCTCAGCGACATGGTGTACCGGACCCTCGAGAGCTACCTCGACACCTTGCCGCAGCGCGCCATCGAGCAGGAACTCGAAAGGCTGGCATACGCCCTTTTGAAGGGCGACATCGACGGCAACGGCGCCATCTCCTATAACGACATCACCGCGTTCAACCCCACCCGTGCGGCCGACAAGGCCAAGCTGGAGGTCAACTACGCCGACGTCCTGCGCAAGGACGACCGGGGCATGAGTCTGGTGGACAAGTACCACGCGAATGCCGGTTCCGCCATCTCGACGGCCGTCCGGGACCTGTTCGGTTCCTTCCTCAACGTGGACCTGCCCCAGGTCGCCAACCTCGCGGTGGCCGGTATCACCATCAACGGCGGCGTCGGCGGCCTGGTTACCAGCCCGGACCTGCCCATCATCCAGCTCGGACGAGGCAACCGCCAGTTCGTGCACAAGGCCATGAAGACCGACCCGTCCTTCGTGCTGGAGGCCACGCCCGATCCGGAATTCAGGTTCAGCCGCTGGGTCGGTTGCCCCGAGATTCAGGCCAACAACACCTGCCGCGTGACGCCCGCCTCCGTGGGCAGCACCGCCGTCATCACCGCCCAGTACATGCTCGACGAGAACACGCTGGCCCCGGGCATGTCCATGGAAATGGCGCTGATGCCGGTGCCGGGCAAGTTTGGCGTCACCTTCAGGGGCACCGACGAACTGTTGCTCACCGTGGCCGCCGGCAACGCAGCAGACCGCGCCAAGCTCGACGCCATCGCGGTCAATGGAGTGGTCCAGACCGGCGTGATGAATCGCCCGCAGGTGAAGATTCTGGCCGTCAACAGCCGAGGTCCGGACCCGAGCGGTGACTTCTACCGGGCCAGCTTCCAGGTGCAGGACATCGATATTGCCGATGCCTACTCGCAGTACTCTGCCCAGGCCCCGGACCGCCCGGTGGTGATGGACGACCTGCTCACGGTGACCTACGCAGCCGACGTAGCGAAGGCCGACCAGGCGGTCGAGATCAAGATGCCCACGCAGATCAACAAGGAGTACGTGGAAGGCCCCACGCCCAGTGGCGAGATCGACGCGCAGGGCAGTTGCCCGTCGCCCAGCGACGAGGAAGTCTTCACCACCGAGATGGACAACGGCGATCCGGTCATTGCCTGCATCGAGGAAGGCGCAGAGCCGGTCGCGTCCATTGCCGACTGCGAGGCCGGCGAGCGCACCATCGAGATCATCGACGGGCGCCTGTACTGCATTGCCGAAAGCGGCATGAGGGCCGCCGGGCCGGTTGGCCCAATCTACAAGGCGTCCCTCGGCAACTCCCCGCCTCGGCTGATCAAGACCGGGGGGGCGACGAAGCCGGCGACGACCCATGAGGCAGGACGCGGGAAAGAGAAAAGAACGGCGCGCGAGGTGTTTCTGGTGGGCTATGGTCGCGCCTTCGACCTCGGCGGCGGGACCTACATCACCAACGCCCCTGACGGTACCGGCCTCGCGCTGCTGGAAACCGACGGCAAGCCCGAGATTCCGGCGTCGCCCAAGGACCGCAAAGTCGCGTACCGGATGACCTGCAACGGCAACCGCCACGCCTCCGGCTGCGGCGGCGGGCGCCTGATCAAGACCCAGACCATGGGATTCGACGACGGCTTCAGGCTGTTCGGCCCCCAGTTGGGTGGCAGCGGCAGCGATGGACTGTCTATCGAACTGTCTCCCCCCAACCTCGAGTTTCTCAAGGTCACGGTCACGGTGCAGGTGCAGATCGACAACCGCGTCAAGATCGACGTCAACTACATCAAGCCCCTCCGCGCCGAACTCTCCGCGCTCGGCTTTATGAGGGTGACGCCCACTCTGAGCCTGACCATCGCCCTGACGAAGGAGGCAAAATTCACCAGGACCGGCGCCCCGACGGTGCCGGCACCCAAACCCGAGGGAGTGAAGAAGACGCTGGTGGAGATCGAGTTCGCCACCGCCGCGGTGCCTGCCAGCGCCTTCTTCAAGGGCGCTTTCGACATCACGGTCGGGATTGACCTGACCGGGTCGGTCATGATCACCGGCAAGCTCAAGGCCCCCGTCACGGCGCGTATCGATGGTGAGGGCGCCTTTGGCTGGGGTTGCCGGACCTTCCGCGAAGTCACGATCATCCCGGAGACCCCCCTTACTCCCGCCGTCGGCCTCAAAATCGTCCCCGAGGACTGCACCGGCGAGACGCGCGACAACTTCAAGGGCAAGATCGAGGTCAAGTACGCATTCACGGCCACCGGCAGCGTGAACGCGGTGGTGGAGCCCTACGTGGAATTCGGCGTGTCCGGCGGCTTCCGCTTTCTTGCCGAACGGGTCGTCCGTGTTGCCGTCCGCGGCTTTGTTCAGGGCGAGATCCTGGTGGAGGGCCCCACCATCAAGATCACTGACATTCCGGAGGAGTTGTCCGCGCAGGGCAACAAGACCTTCTGTCGTGACGGCGTCGGTGGCGTTTCCGGCAACCTCTATGCGGGAGCCCGCGGCGAACTCACGTTCTCCACCGCAGACTCCGCCATTGGAAAAATTTTCAGATTCGACAAGAAAATAACCCTTGGCGAGTACAAGGAGAAAATCGCCAGCTTCGGCTGGGATTTCGTCAACGAAGAGGGCAAGGTTTTTCCGCAAAAGGAAAATATCGGCTTCATCCACAAGGGCCTGAAGAAGGATGCGGAACCCTGCACCAGCGCGGGCGCCATGCCCAAGGACGAGCAAGGCATGCCCTTGCTGGTCCGCACGTTCAAGGCGGGTCAACTGGATCTTCAGGACAACGCCTACTTCGCCACCCAGACCCGTCAATTGGTGATGCAGAAGGACGGAAACCTCGTGTACTACAACTACGACGGCGCGATGGGAATGCAGGGCACCCCGATTTTTGCCAGCGATACGAGCATGGTGGTCAACACCCGCCTCACCTACCAGCCCGATGGCAATCTGGTGATCTACAACATTCTGGATAACCGGGCGGTCTGGGCCACCGGCACTCAGAGCAATCCCGGTTCCGTACTGAGAATGCAGGCGGACGGCCAACTGCTGATGTACAAGAGCGAAGCGGCGGACGCCATTCCCATCTGGGGCCGCGAAGTGACTCAGAACGCTGGCCGCTTCAGCCTGAATCCCGGCGAATTCATCACCAGCTTCGACCGAAAGCTGGTCATGCAACCGGACGGGAATCTGGTGCTGTACAAATTCCAGCAACGCGGCAATCAACAGCTTGGAGCGCTGTTCTCGACCCGCACCAACGGAAACCCCGGTTCGTACGCCACGTTCCAGACCGATGGCAACCTGGTGGTCTACAACTCCATGGGCCGGTCGATCTGGGCGACCAACACCAGCGGCCTTGTCAATGCGACGCTCAAGCTGCAATCGGACGGCAACCTGGTGGTGATTCGCGACAACGGAACGACGGCCTTTTTTACCAACACCAACGGCCTCTGATCGGGGCCGCAGGACCGGGTCAGCAGGGCGTAGGTCGGCTCAAGCCCGCGTGCTGTTCGCGGGCGGAGCCGACGGACGCAGGCCGGAGGAGCAGGGTGCTGCTTGTTGGGGGACCGATCAGCGCTTGTACTTTTCGCGATGCACCCAGGGCGGTACCGGTTGAGGATCGGACCAGAGGCCGCGCCGGGCGGCGCGCGCCTCGTCCTGCAGACGCTGCAAGCTGGGATCGTTCGGCGCGTAACGCGGGTTCCACCAGGCCAGGCCCGCGCGCACGAGTTGCGGGCTGATCGCCTGGCCGTCGACAAAGATCTCGCCGACCCGCCGGCCGTAGCGATCCCGTTCCTCGTCCAGTTGCAGGCGTACTTTCCGGCCCACCAGCTTGCGCTCCGCAAATGCCTTTGCCTGCGCGGAAAAGGGCTGCGCTGCCCAGTGGCCAGGCCAGGCGCTCTCCGGGCTGTCGATTCCCTCGATGCGCACTTCCAGCAGGGTGGGCTTGCCCACATCGACAAAGCAGGAATCGCCGTCGGCCACCCGCCGGACCGTTCCGGTCAGAACCTGGTCGGCCCAGGCCGAAGGCCCGGCCCCGAAGAAAAAAAACGACAGGGCCAGGCAGGCGCGACGCGCCCAGCGGCCCGCTACTCTGGTCACGCCGGGAGAAGATTTTTGTGCGTACCGTCGCAGAATGGCGCCTTGCCCGACTGCTTGCAGCCGCAGAGCCAGACCTTTTCGTCGCGCGCCGCAATCAGCTTGGTCGGCAGCAGGCTCGTCGGCTTGTGCGACCCATCGCAGAACGGCTGGTTCTTCGAAAGACCACAGGCGCACCACCAGTAGGTCTTGTCCTTCTCGACGTCGATGGCGAAAGGCTGGCGGCTGGCTGTAACAGGGGTGTTCATGGGCGATTCCTCGGCTGGGCGTGACCTGGCTGATCAGGAAGGTCTGCGCAGGTTCGATCCGGCTCGTAGGTCGGTTCAAGCCGAAGGCGGAACCGACGCTGCGCGCACTTGACGACGACCGGCGCCTGTCGGCTCCGGCCACGAAAAGCCGTGGCCTTGAGCCGACCTACACCCTACCGATGAATTCAGACCTGTGCAGACGTTCCCTGATGGGTACGCAAGCCTGCCAGAAACCCCTGGTGCCGGCATCGGCCTGGCGACGAGTCGGGTCCGTCCTGCAGGAACCGATTCCGTTGCCAACCCGGCGCCTCAGCTTCCTGCGCGGTTGGGGTCACGCCACACGCGCTCGAACGGCAGCCGCCAGGCGTGTGGCGCGACGAGCTGGTGAATGGCCTTGGGTCCCCACGAACCGGACTCGTAGAAGCGGACCGGCGGCGGCGACTCCAGCAGGGGGGCAGATACTTCCCATAGCCGCTCGATGCCATCGGCGGTCGTGAACAGCGTGTGATCGCCGCGCATCGCGTCCAGGATCAGGCGCTCGTAGGCCTCCAGCACGTCGCCGATCAGGCCGGTGTCATGCATCGCGAATTGCAGGCTCAGCTTGTCCAGCCGCATGCCCGGACCGGGGCGCTTGCCGTAGAACGACAGGGACATCTTGGAGGCATCCGCCAGGTCGAAGGTCAGGTGGTCCGGCCCCTGCGCGCCAACGCCAGAGCCGGGCGGGAACATGCTCTTGGGCGGCTCGCGGAAGGCGATCGAGATGATCCTCTGGCCCTGCGCCAGGCGCTTGCCCGTCCGCAGGTAGAACGGCACACCGGCCCAGCGCCAGTTGTCGATCGAGCATTTCAAAGCGATGAAGGTCTCGGTGTCCGACTCCGGGTCCACGCCGTCCTCGGAGCGGTATCCGGCGTACTGGCCGCGCACCACGTTGGCGGGTTCGATCGGCAGCATGCTGCGAAAGACCTTGTTCTTCTCCTCGCTGATCGGTGCCGGTGCCAGGGCGGTCGGCGGCTCCATCGCCATGAACGCGAGGATCTGGAACAGGTGCGTGACCACCATGTCGCGATAGGCGCCGGTCTGTTCGTAGAAGCCGGAGCGCTGGCCCAGGCCCAGGGTCTCCGGCACGTCGATCTGCACGTGGTCGATGAAGTTGCGGTTCCAGATCGGTTCGAACAGCCCGTTGGCAAACCTGAACGCGAGGATGTTCTGCGCCGGCTCCTTGCCCAGGAAATGATCGATGCGGAAGATCTGGTTTTCGTCGAAGACCTCGTGCAGCTTCGCGTTGAGCGATACCGCGCTCGCCCGGTCGGTGCCGAAAGGCTTTTCCATGATGATGCGTGCGCGCTCGACCAGACCCGCCTCACCCAGCAGGCGCACTGCCGGCAGGGCCGCGCTGGGCGGCACGCTGAGATAGTGCAACCGGCGGCTCTCGCCAGAGAAGGTCTGCTCGGCTTTTTCCACCGCCGCCTTCAGTGCGCCCGCACCGGCGGCCAGCGGCACGTAGTCCAGGCTCGCGGCGAATGTCGCCCAGTCGGAATCGCTGATCTTCTTGCGCGGCGCGAACTCATCCAGCGCCTTCCGGGCCGCCGTCCGGAAGCCCTCGGCGTCCAGCTCATCCAGCGACACGCCGATGATCCGGCAACCCGGGATGAACCCCGCGCTCGCCAGGTGGAACAGGCCCGGCAGCAGCTTGCGTCGCGCAAGATCGCCGGTGGCCCCAAACAGCACCACGACCTGCGGAAATCGCGGACCCACCCCGGGAGGAATCTTGGCCATCGTGTGCGTCCCCAACGTCGAATGGCGCCCCGAACCCGCGGAGCGTGAATACAAATTCTTTGCCGCGCCCAGACTGACGCAAAACGGAAGCCAAGCAGCGTCCGGCCTGGCGGAGGGATGAGAGAGCCGCCATTTCAGACAGGGAGGTTGCGGTGGTTGGGGCCCGACTCCTGAACCCACCGGATCCCATTCATGCCTGAGCTGTCGAGCCTTTTCGACCCATCGAACCACGATGGGTCTTCAAAGTCGTGAAAATCTGTCCTCGCGCATCCGCTTTTTTTAGCGTGCGATCACCCGAGTCCGACAGGCTGCCAGGACTTGAGCCAGCGATCCAGCCAGCGCTGTACCGTGTCATGCCATTGCAGGCTGTTGCGTGGTTTGAGCACCCAGTGGTTTTCGTCCGGGAAGCGCAGCAACTGACTGTCGATGCCGCGACGTTGCAGCAGGGTGAACGTGGCGATGCCCTGTTCTAGGGGCGCGCGGTAGTCGAGGTCGCCGTGGATCACGAGCATCGGCGTTTTCCACCTGGCGACGTGGTTGAGGGGGTTGTGGCATTCGAAATTCTCGGGCTTCTCGCATTGCTCGAAGGCGTCACCGGCGTCGGCGAACAGACCGTGCGCCGGCTCCTGATCGATCTGCCCGAACTCGGCACGCTCGACCGTTACGCCATCGCCAAGCTCGTCGGCGTAGCGCCGCTCAATTGCGACAGCGGCAAGATGCGCGGCAAACGCGTGATCTGGGGCGGATGGCTCAATGTCCGCAATACGCTGTGCATGGCCGCCCTATCTGCCCGACAGCACAACCCACCCCTCAAAGCGTTCTTCCAACGCCTCGAAAAAACCAACAAACCTTACAAAGGGTAGTGCATCAGTATGAAATCCGTTCGCACCGAGTGGTAGCGCCGCGACAGCGGCGCTGATTGCGCAGCAATGCTGCGTATCGAGGTGCCGGGCGTGCCCTCGATACGCGACGCTTCCCTCGGTACGCCCGCTGCGCGGCTAATCGGGACGAACGGGCCGGCGCTACTCGGGCCAAACGGGGTTCTGGAATTCAAACTGATGCACTACCTTGCAGGGCTGGAAGCTGAGCTTCGATTCCCAGGGATTGAGGGTGAATGCCACCGCTCCGTCGCCCCCTCCCTCCGGCGCCGGCGTCGATAGTAGGTCGGCTCAGGCGCGAAGCGCGGAGCCGACATCAGGCCCATCGAACCTCCTTTCGGGTGGCTTTGCGACGAGCCCTTTCCCACCTGCGCCCGTCGGGTCCGCCCGCGAACAGCACGCGGGCTTGACCCGACCTACGAAACTGCTCGACATGCGCCGCTATCACCAGTTGCTGGCCGGCGCGACAGGCCCTGCGCATCGAACGCCCCGGGCTTGAGGAAACGCACCGGAATCGCGACCTCAAAGCGCGAACCGCGCACGCTAGTCGTATGTGGCACCAGCGTAATGATGGAGCGGTCCGCGTCTTCGACCGGAACGCTGAGAACCAGGCAGGGGCGAATCTTTGCCGCCATCCCCAGATCGACCAGCCACACCTCGCCTCGCAGCGGGCATTTCAAGCTTGCGTCTCTCGGCGATCGAGTTCCAGAAACACTGCTTCGGCTGCGCGGCGCAACTGCTCATCCGTGGGCGATGTGTACGGTGCTTCGATGGGCACGCGCAACAGGCTGACCAACACCTCCTTCTGAGATTTCTCGGGGAGCGTATTGAATGAAGCGAGCAGTTGTTCTGCGGCTTTGGTCATGCGAGGGAGTCCAGCCGAGGTCTTTCGCAATACCCGGCAAGCCGTCAACTTGAGCTGATCGGTAACCCGGTCGCGCTCCAATGTGACGACGTGGCCGACGTTCCGGTTTCGCCGCCCAAGTCTCGGCGGGCGCGGCCCACCCTACGGCAGACTGGATTTTGCTCCGCGTCAACCCTGTCTAATTCATCGCGGCGCGAGTGCCTTGGCTTGTTCGATGATGGTCCGGCTCAGCCATATGCCTTGCTCCTGCATCCGTTCCAGAGCACGGTCCAGATCGACCGGATATCCGGTCTACCGGGCTTTGATCAGGATGCCGATGGAGCCCGTGACTTGCAGGCCACTAAGCCGCGCAACACGACGTCCGGTCGTTTCGTCGACCGCTACCAGAGAAATGCCCAGATCGTTCGCCAGTTGAATGACCGACGCTTCCCCCAAATCCAGCGACTGCCGCAACAAGGATGCAATCTGGCGTGGCTCGCGTGCGCGGATCGGAAATGGATCGGCCAGAAACTCCGCCTGCCCGAAGCTGCGCACTCCCTGTCCAGCCAGAATTTCCCGCTCCACTTCGAGCGGCACGTGAACTTCTTCATAGAGATGCCGGAGAACCTCCAGATTTCCGGTCGCAGCCAGCAACGAAAGCAGTGGCGTCGTGTTGATGACGAGCTTTTTGCGCTCAGGCATTGGCAACGTCCGTAGCCAGTTCCTCGGGCGGCAGGTCGTGCACGGCTACGCCGAAACGGGACAGTTCCATCAGGAAATCGCGTCGATCGAGCCCCACCAATTGCGCAGCCATGCCGCTGGAGAGGCGACGCAGTTCGTACAGCTTGGCGGCCATGGCCAAGCGCGCGTCCCGTTCGAACTCTTGCGGGGTGAGCTTTACAGCATCGGGGAAATGGTTCGGTACATCGACGATCATTTGCATGGCACTTATGCCTTAGCTTGAACGAACGCATCATGCGCCCGGGCGGCATCAAGATAAACAAGTACCTTCGGCTTCGCTTGTCACTGGCGCCGCGCCGCCTGGGCGTCGGGCGGTGTTCGGGTTCGTGAACGAACCTCAGGCAGGGTTGCGACCGCCAAAGTGACCCAGATCGCATTTCGCCCCGCGTCCTTAGAAAATTCACTTGACACCCCCTCGCACGCGGTTTCTGATCTCTGCGTCCGAAGCCGGCATCCAAAACCCGGGATCGCCGTATCCGCTTCAGGCTTGCGACTGGGGAGTCCCTCATGCAAATCATCTCGTTTCTCGGCCGTGCCGCGCTGGGTGGAATTTTCTGTGCGGCGCTGAGCGTCCAGGCGGCGCAAGACCTTCCGGAAACCAAGACCAAGGCAGCTCAGCGCAGTATGCAGCTCAAGCCAGGTGAAACGCCGCAGGGCCTGAAGCCCGCGGAGTGGGCCGCCATCCAGGCCCAGATCGAGCAGAGCCGATATCGGCTCGAATCCACAACCGAAGGCGTCAGCGGCGCCAACCCCGAGCAGGGCTGGAAAGCTGGAGTTCGACGCCAACGGATTAAGAGTCGATAGCGCGCCAACCCGTAGCCCGGATGTAATCCGGGATGGACACCTCGATCCGCCGGAAAAGCCCCGCTCTTTCGCTTCGCGAAATTCAACATCCGGGCTACGCCTCCGCTTTGGAGCACAGTCATCGGGCAACGCCTTGTTACGCGTATGCCGCCTTGAACTCAACAGACGGTTGCCCCGCGATCAGCCCCATGACCGAGATGTCTTCGTCCACGCTCGGCCAGTGGATGCCTTGACCCTCCCCCAGCAGCTCGTAATTGGCACGATCCGAAGAAGAGGCGCGAGCAAGCCGTGGGAACCAAACGATGGGAACGGACAGCCACCGACCATCGGTCAGCGAGACGCGCAACTCGTCATCGGAACACACCACCGCCATAGCGCGCGGCACGACTTTAAGAACCAAAGAAGTCATCCCAGGCCTCCACGAAAGTTTGTTGATGGGCCTCGACCATGCTCAGGAGCTTGTTCAACTCCTGAGCGGCGAACCCGACGCTGCCGGTCAGCGACACGGGCTTGAGCCAGAACTTTGCCAGCAACTTCTCGCGCTGGACATGAATGCGATGCGGCTCCGTAGTTTTCGTTCGCTTAGAAGAAAAAACGGTAAGCGCCGATGCGAAGGACGGTTGGCATAGCGAGACGAGTATGCCTGAGCCGTCCCCGGAGTTTCGTTCGAGGCCAGTACGGCAAATCCCAATTGGAGCATGCGCCGCTGCGATGTCGGGCTGAAGCCCGACCTACACCGCGAATCCAACCTGTGCAGAGAGTCCCTAACTACATTGCTGACGAGCCCGGTGTTTGATTGCTTCTCCCAGAACGTCCAAGCTTCAACCGACGAGTCAGGCGGAGAGTTCCAATGTGGCAGGACTGGATTTCGGTAGATGCCCGGGTAATGCATGGCCGCGCGTGCGTTCGGGGCACGCGCATCCCGGTCTCGATTCTCCTCGACAACCTGGCCGCAGGTGTTTCTCAGGAAGAGTTGGCTGTCGAGTACCCAGGCTTGCCGCGCGAGGCAGTTCCTGCGGCACTCGCTTACGCTGCAGATCTAGCGCGTGAGCGCGTCGTCGAACTCGCGGCCTGACCTCGCATCGCATGCGTTTCAAGCTCGACGAAAATCTGCCTGGTTCCCTGAAGGACGCCATTCTGGCCGCCGGACATGATTGCGACACCGTGGCGGAAGAAGGTTTGGCGGGCGCCGCGGATGACCTGATCTACACGCGCTGTCAAACCGAGCAGCGCGTCCTGATGACGGTCGACCTGGACTTTGCCGACATCCGCGCCTATCCGCCTTCGGAAGTCTGCGGCCTCATCGTCTTGAGGCCCGATCGAGAAGACATCGCCAGTCTTCGGCGTTTGGTGCAGCAAGCGTTAAAGGTGCTCGATGTTGAGTCTGTTGCTCACCGGCTCTGGATCGTCGAAGAGCGGCGCATCAGGATCCGGGAGTGATATGGATGGTGGACGAGGCTCCGACCCTGTAGATCGACAACCCTCACCCAGCCGCCAATGTGACCCAGATCACATTTCGCCCCACGTCCGCCGAAAATTCACTTGACACCCCCATCGCGGGCGGTTTCTGATCGCTGCGTCCGAAGCCGGCGTCCAAAACCCGGGATTGCCGTAACCGCTTCAGGCTTGCGACTGGGGAGTCCTCATGCAGATCATCTCGTTTATCGGCCGTGCCGCGCTGGGTGGAATTTTCTGTGCGGCGCTGAGCGTCCAGGCGGCGCAAGACCTTCCAGAAACGCGGGGGGGGGGGGGGAGGTTCAGCGCAGTACGCAGCTCAAGCCAGGTGAAACGCCGCAGGGCCTGAAGCCCGCGGAGTGGGCCACCATCCAGGCCCAGATCGAGCAGAGCCGGTATCGGCTCGAATCCACAACCGAAGGCGTCAGCGGCGCCAACCCCGAGCAGGGCTGGAAGCTGAGCTTCGATTCCCAGGGATTGAGGGTGAATGCCACCGATCCGTCGCCTCCTCCCTCCGGCGCCGGCGTCGATAGTAGGTCGGCTCAAGCGCGAAGCGCGGAGCCGACATCAGGCCCATCGAACCTCCTTTCGGGTGGCCTCGCCACGAGCCCGTTACCACCCGCGCCCGTCGGGTCCGCCCGCGAAAAGCACGCGGGCTTGACCCGACCTACGATGTCGACGATACCGACGGTCGCGTCCCGTAGGTCGGTTCAAGCCGAAGGCGGAACCGACAGCGCGCTGCACCTGCGCACCAGCGCCATCGGCCGCGCCGATGCCCTGACCTCCGTCGCCGGCGCCGCGCCGGTGGTGCGCGACAACCGGGTGGAACTGCACCACGCCCAGGCCACCGAGTGGTACCTCAACTCCGCGGCCGGCCTGGAACACGGCTATACCTTCGAGCAGGCGCCGCAGGGCCCGCGCGGCGAAGTGCGCATCCAGCTCGCGGTGGAAGGCGGTCTCAAGGCGCAAGCAGAAGCCGATGGCGTGCTGCTGACCGACGCCGGCGGCGCGCAGCGCCTGCGCTACCACAAGCTGCTGGTGGTGGATGCCGACAACCGGAAGCTGGACGCAAGGCTGCAAGTGCAGACCGGCAACCGCTTGCAGATCGCTTTCGACGATACCCAGGCCCGCTATCCCGTCACCGTCGATCCGCTGCTGGTCAGCGAAGAGGAGAAAGTTACGGTCGAGGGAGATGGATCCGTCGGGCAAGAATTCGGCTTCTCGGTCTCAATTGACGGAAACACGATGATCGTAGGACGCCCCGAGACGGGCAGTTTTCCTAGCGGATTAGGCTCCGCCTTCATCTTCACTCGTTCCGGTTCTGTCTGGACACAACAGGCGAAGCTCACCGTTCCGGATCTCAAGACTGGCGCCGAGTTTGGCTTTTCGGTCGCGGTTTCTGGAGACACGGCGGTAGTCGGAACGACCAAAGCGGCTGGCGGAAGCAGTAACTCGGATCGCAACGGATCTGTTTTTGTTTTTGTTCGCTCTTCTGGGATCTGGAATCAACAGGCCCAGCTCCGCGCTTCCGACGGTGCACCAGGTGGTTCTGGCAATAGGTTCGGCAAGGCAGTGGCTATATCCGGCGAGCGCGTCGTTGTCGGTAGCAATCGTGCCGCCTATGTTTTTTTGCGGTCCGCGGGAACTTGGACCGAAGAGGTAAAGCTCGGACCAGACATAGTCGGAGGATTTACGAATTTCGGTTTTTCTGTCGCCATATCAGGAGACACTCTACTGGTGGGTGCCCCCGGAGATGCCAACGGTGTTGGAGGGGCTTATGTTTTCGTAAGGTCTGGAACGAGTTGGAGCCAGCAGGCAAAGCTCACGGCCAGCGATAGAACGTTTTTAGACTCCTTGGGCAGCTCGGTTGCCCTTTCTGGCAACACTGCGCTTATTGGCGCGCCGGAAGATGACCTCACGAGCTTTGACGACAACAGAGGCTCGGCGTACGCCTTCGTGCGATCCGGCAGCACGTGGTCGCAACAGCGCAAGTTCATAGCTCCTGATCCGACCAATGGTAGTTTTTTTGGAGATCAGTTTGGAAAGTCCGTTGCCATTGCGGGGAACACCGCGTTAATTGGCGCTCCGGGACACTCTGGTTCTGGTAGCTCGGGAGATGGCGCGGGCTATGTATTCGTTAGGTCCGGAACATCATGGGGCCAGCAGACGAAACTCGTTCCGAACGATGCGCAAGGCTTCGAATTTGGGAGGGCGGTGGCGTTATCGGGTGAAACGGCGGCGGTTGGGGCGCCCCGAAGCGGGAACGCAGACGGCTTCACTTTCGCGTTCGTGCGGTCAGGATCTACATGGTCCCGCCAAGCAAAGTTGACCGCCCTCAATGATGGCGCCACGAACGACAGCTTCGGTGCAGCCATCGCCATCGACGGGGACACGCTCGTTATCAGTGCCCCCTTCGACGATACCGATGGTGATCCGACAAGAGATTCTGTGTTTGTTTTCAGGCACTCAGGCGGAATCTGGGCTCAGGAAGCGCGGCTCATCGCCAGTAGTCAGACATTGGGTCTTTCACTGAGCGTTTCTGGAGACACCATCATCGCCGGCACCTTCTTAGGGCAGGCGCACATCTTTGTTCGAAATGCGTCCGGTTGGACTGAGCAAGCCGCGCTCGACTGTCCTGGCTGTGACGGATTCTCAACTGGCTTCGGACAAAGCGTCGCTATCTCCGGAAATACTGTCGTGGTCGGCGCAAACGGCCAAGGCTTCACCAGTCTGGGATTAAGTGGAGCTGCCTACGTATTCTCGCGGTCAGGCGCATCCTGGACATACGGAAAAAAACTGGAGGCAACGACGCCCGCCGCCGAGGATATGTTCGGGAACGCTGTTGCCATATCGAACGATTTAATTCTGGTGGGCTCGCCCGGCGAGAATGTTGGGGCCAACGCTTTTCAAGGCGCTGCGCACGTCTTCACACGCATTGGGAGTGACTGGGTTGAGACCGCTCGCCTCACCGCGGCCGATGGAGTGGCGCAGGATCAATTCGGCGTTGTTATCGCTCTTAACGGCAGGATCGCGGCAGTCGCAGCGGTCAATGGAGGGAGCGCCTCCAGTGGGTCGGCCTACATCTTTGAACGTGATAGCGTCACATGGAGCCAGCAGGCCAAGCTGGTCGCGAACGACGGCGCCTTATCGGACCAGTTCGGTGGAGCTCTCTCACTGTCGGATAACGCAATCGCGGTTGGCGCGCCTGGCGACGACATCGGTAGTAACCTCGACCAAGGCTCGGCGTACATCTTTCTTCGAAGCGGCACGAGTTGGTCACAGCAGGCCAAAGTAGTTGCTAGCGACGGTGCGGAGGAAGACCGGTATGGCCAAGCTCTCGCGCTTTCGGGTAATACGGTCTTCGTCGGCTCTCCTAATGATGACAACTCTTCCGGTAGCAACGCTGGCGCAGCGTACGGTTATCGGATTGCGGCGGACTACGGCGACGCGCCCGACCCGACCTATCCGACGCTGCTTGCCAACGACGGCGCCCGGCATTTCATCAACGGCCCCAAGCTGGGCACCGCGATCGACGCCGAAACCGACGGCCAGCCGAATTCCGGCGCCACCGGCGACGACATTGCCGGGATCGACGACGAGGACGGCGTGGAGTTCGGCACCCTGTCTGCGGGTCAGTCCGCGACGGTGAACGTGGAGGTTACCGGCGGTCCGGCGTTGCTCGACGCCTGGGTGGACTTCAACCGCGACGGCGACTGGGCTGATGCGGGCGAGCAGATCTTCGACGACCACATCGTGCTCGATGGCGCCAACGACGGGCTGGTGTTCCAGGTTCCTGCCGGCGCCGTATCCGGGATCTCCTACGCCCGCGTGCGCCTGTCCAGCAACGGCGTTGCGGACGTGACCGGCGCCGCGGGTGACGGCGAGGTGGAAGACGAACTGGTCACCATCTCGGCCGCAACGCTCAGCGTGGCCGATGCCAGCGTGAGCGAGACCAACAGCGGCAGCACCAACCTGAGCTTCACCGTGAGCCTGTCCAGTGCCTCTGCAAGCTCCGTGTCCGTGAACTACGCGACCGCCAATGGCACGGCGACGCTTGCGGACGCGGATTACGCCGCAGCAAGCGGCACCCTGGAATTCACCCCCGGCCAGATCAGCAAGACCGTGACCGTGCCGGTGAATGGTGATACGAAATTCGAGCTGGATGAAACCCTGACGTTGGTCCTGTCCAGCCCGGTGGGCGCGAGCATCAGCGATGGCAGCGCGACCGGCACGATTCTCAACGATGACCAGCGGCCTTCGATCAGCTTTGTGCCCGCGACCGCATCCGCGCTGGAATCGGCGGGCACGCTGAGCTTCACCTTGGAGCTGTCGAACCCGAGCTATGAAACCGTGACGGTGCAGCAGCTCAGCGTTTTCGGCGGAACGGCGAACGCCAGCGATTACTCGGGCCTGACCGCGTCGCCGTTTACGTTCGCGCCGGGTACGACGTCGAAGACGGTCAACCTGACGATCGTCGATGACGCCACAGACGAACCGGACGAAACCGTGATCCTGGTGGTAGGCAGCATCACCAATGCGACCGCAGGCAACAATGCGTTGACGCTCACCATTCAGGACAACGACGGCGCGCCGACGGTGAGCTTTGTCGATGCGACGCTGAGCTTCGACGAAGCGGCCGGCACGGTGACTTCGAGAATCCAGTTGTCCGCCGCGTCCGGTCAGTCGGTGAGCGTGCCGGTGACGGTGACCGGCGGCACGGCCGGCGCTGCGGACTTCGCTTTGCTGAGCGCGAGCCCGGTGACGATTCCAGCGGGTGCGACGTTCGTGGACCTGAGCCTCCAGATCACCAACGATCTTCTGGACGAGGCCGACGAGACGATCAGCTTGATGCTGGGCACGCCGACCAACGCCACCGTCACGGTGCCGTTGACGCAGACCCTCACCATCACCGACAACGACGCCACCCCGACCGTGTCGTTCGAAATGGCCGGCGCGAGCTACGACGAGGCGGCCGGCACCGTGATGATTCCGGTGCGTCTGTCGGCGGCTTCGGGTCAACTGGTCACGGCCGCGTTCTCGGTAGGCGGTTCCGCCACCGCGGCAGACTTCAGCACGCCCACTACGACGCCGCTGAGCTTCCCGCCGGGTTCGACCGCGGTGAACATCGTGCTCAGCATCACCAACGATCTGCTGGACGAAGTCAACGAGACCGTGGTGTTCACGCTCGGCGCCGTGAGCAACGCGACACTCGGCACGATCCCCGGCTTCACCGCCACGATTGCGGACAACGACAACCCACCGACGGTGGCGTTCGAGATGAGTTCGCGCAGCGTGCTGGAAAGCGCGGGAACCGTGAGCGTGGACCTGGTGTTGTCCGCGGCCAGCAGCCAGAACGTGAGCGTCTCGTTCGGGTCCGGCGGCACGGCGGGCGCGGCAGACTTCAGCGGCCTGACCGCCAGCCCCGTCACGATTCCGGCCGGATCGACGCGGGCGACGCTGTCACTCAGCGTCACCGACGACATGCTGGACGAGCCGGACGAAACCCTGAGTCTGACTCTGACCTCGGCGACCAACGCGAGCCTCGGCACACCCGCGGGCTTCACCCTCACGATTCAGGACAACGACAACCCGCCGACGGTGAGCTTTACGACGGCTGCACAGTCTGCGGATGAAGCGGACGGAACGGTGAGCGCGACGGTGCAACTCTCCTCTGCGTCCGCATTCGAGGTGACGGTGCCGGTCCTGGTGTCCGGCACGGCCGGCGGATCGGACTTCACCTTGCTGAGCGCTACGCCGGTCGTCATTCCGGCTGGAGCCACGCAGGCCACGGTTTCGGTGAACCTGCTGGATGACGCCCTGGACGAGGACGCGGAAACCATCGCCATCAGCTTGCAGCCGGCGACCAATGCGACGGTTGCGGCGCCTTCCACGCATACGATCACGATTGCGGACAACGACAACGCGCCGACGGTGGCCTTCGAGATGGCGGCCCGCAGCGTGCTGGAGAACGCCGGCACGGTCAGCGTGGACGTGGTGCTGTCCGCGGTCAGCGGCAAGAGCGTGAGCGTGTCGTTCGGGTCCGGCGGCAGCGCGGGCGCGGCTGACTTCAGCGGCCTGACGGCGAGTCCGGTGACGATTGCCGCGGGCGCGACGCGGGCGACGCTGTCCGTGACGATTACCAACGACGCACTGGACGAGCCGGAGGAAACGCTGCTCCTGAGTCTGCTATCCGCACTCAACGCCAGCGTCGCGGCACCGTCCGGTTTCACCCTCACGATTCAGGACAATGACAACGCGCCAACGGTGAGCTTCACGACAGCCGCGCAGTCCGTATCCGAATCGGCCGGCACCGTGACTGCGGTCGCGCAGCTTTCCGCTCCCTCCGGCTTCGACGTGAGCTTGCCGTTCTCGCTGTCGGGCACCGCGGGTGGTACGGACTTCACCTTGATGAGCGCCTCGCCGCTGGTGATTCTGGCCGGTGCGACGCAGGCCACGGTATCGGTCAGCCTGCTGGACGACGCGCTGGACGAGGACGATGAAACGGTTGCGATCAGCTTGCTGGCCGCGACGAACGCGACGGTTGCCGCGCCGTCCACACACACCATCACGATTCAGGACAACGACAACGCGCCGACCCTGAGCTTCACGGTGGCTGCGCAGTCCGCGTCCGAGTCGGCGGGCACCGTGAGTGCGATCGCACAACTGTCCGGACCGTCGGCGTTCGACGTGACGGTACCCTTCACCGTCTCCGGCAGCGTCGGCGCCTCGGACTTCACGCTGCTAAGCGCTTCGCCGCTCGTGATCCCGGCGGGCTCGATCCAGGCAACGCTGTCCGTAAGCCTGCTGGACGACGCGCTCGACGAAGCCGCCGAGACCATCGCCCTCAACTTGCAGACGGCGACCAACGCGAGCGTGATCGCACCCTCCACGCACACGATCACGATCCAGGACAACGACAACACGCCGACGGTCGCCTTCAATCTCGCGGCATCGAGCGTCAACGAGAACGCCGGCACCGTGATGGTGGGCTTCAACCTGTCCGCGGCCTCGGGCTTGCCGGTGACGGTGCCGTTCTCTGCCAGCGGAGCGCTGGGTGCCAACGGCGCGACGGTGGGAACCTCAAGCCCGGTCGTGATTCCCGCCGGCAGTGTTGCGGGAATGGTCGCGGTGACGATTGCCAATGACACGCTCGACGAGTTCGACCAACTCCTCACGCTCACGCTGAGCGCGCCGACCAACGCGACGCTCGGTGCTCAGCCTCAGCACGCGCTGACGATTCTCGACAACGATGCGGCGCCGTCCGTGCGCTTCAGCGTGGGGATGCAGAACGTGGGCGAGGCCGCCGGAAGTGCAAGCCTTGCACTGCAACTGTCGGCCGTGAGCGGCAAGCCGATCACGGTTCCGCTGAGCTTCGGCGGCACGGCCTCGAAACCCGGCGACTACAACGCAAGCGTCAGCAGCGTTTCGATTCCGGCGGGCAGCGCGGGCGGCAGTTTGAGCTTGAGCATCGTCAACGACACGGCGTTCGAGTCGCCCAACGAAACAGTGATGGTGACGGCACAAAGCCCGACCAACGCCAGTCTCGGAAATCCTTCGGCGCAGACCGTCACCATCGTCGATGACGATGCCCAGGCCGTATCCACCATCACCGTGGCACCCGCCACGGCAGCGAAGCTGACCTTGAATCAGCACTGCGTTACCGCCACGACCCGTGACTCCGTCGGTACGCTCTTGCCGAATATTCCGTTGAGCTTCGCGGTGACCGGCGTCAACCCAACGACGGGAGCGGCTACCACCAGCGGCGCCGGCAGCGCGCAGTTCTGCTTCAACGGCGTGAACGGCGGCACCGACACCATCAAGGCCAGCTTCATGAGCGTGTTCGGAACCGCCAGCATCACCTGGACCAAGCGCAACACGACGCTGAAAGCCGAGCCGGTGCCGGCGGTCATCATCACCCAGGGCTTGCAGATCCGGATTCGATTCAGCCCCAAGGCCACGCTCAAGGACAGCACTACCAACACGCCGATTGCCGGACGCAGTGTGAACTTCAAGGCCAGCGACAACACCGCCTTGTGCACGGCCACCACCAACGCCAGCGGGGTCGCCACCTGTCAGGCGACCGTGCCCAATGCCCTGCGCATCGTCCTGGGCCTGGGATACAGGGCCAGCTTCAACGGCGACGCCAGCTACAACCCGTCCACGGCAAAAGGGGACGTCCTGGGGTTGAAGCTGTTTTGACAGGTATCTGAATCGATGTCCCGCCACCGGAGCGCGGTGGCGGGCTTCATTTCTTCATCCGACCCGCTACGGGAGTTGCTCGGTTGATCTGATTCGGTCTTTTCAGACAGCGGTCCGCGATCGGGCCAGCACGCTTGGCGGATGCGCTTCGCTTATCCGCCCTACGTCGGTGCTTGAGTCACGAATCAGTAGGGTGGATAAGCGAAGCGCATCCACCAAACGGCGACGCACATCAATTCTTGAGCCAGCGATCCAGCCAGCGCTGCACCGTGTCATGCCATTGCAGGCTGTTACGTGGCTTGAGCACCCAGTGGTTTTCGTCCGGGAAGCGCAGCAACTGACTGTCGATGCCGCGACGTTGCAGCAGGGTGAACGTGGCGATGCCCTGTTCGGGCGGCACGCGGTAGTCGAGGTCGCCGTGGATCACGAGCATCGGCGTTTTCCACTTTGCGACATGGTTGAGGGGGTTGTGGCGTTCGAAATTCTCGGGCTTGTCGAACTGCGTGCCACCCATTTCCCATTCGTCGAACCACAGTTCTTCGGTCGTGTAGCTCATGGAGCGGTTGTCGAAGATGCCGTCGTGGTTGACCAGGCAGAGCCAGGGCTCGGCCCAGTTGCCGGCGATCCAGTTGACCATGTAGCCGCCATAACTCGCTCCGAGTGCGCAGGCGCGCGAGCCATCGAGCCAGTCGTATTTCGATAACGCATGCGCCCAGCCGCGCTGGAGATCGACGAGCGGCTTGCCGCCCCAGTCGCCGGAGATGGAGTCGGTGTAGGCCTGGCCGTAGCCGGTGGAGCCGTGGAAGTCGATGAACACCACGGCGTAGCCCATGCCGGCGAAGGTTTGTGCGTTCCAGCGGTAGTGGAATTCGTTGCCCATGGACCCCTGCGGACCGCCGTGGATGATGAAGGCGACCGGGAATTTCTTGCCGCTGGTGAAGCCGGCCGGCTTCATCACGTAACCGTGGACGGTCTCGTCGTTCCAGCCTGCGAAGGTGAACGGCTCGTAGGCCGACAGGGCGACGCTGCCGAGGCGCTCGGCATTGTGCGTGGTGAGCCGCTTGGTACCGCCGGTCCAGCGCAGGGTGTAGAGGTCGTCCGGCGCGTCGAGCCGGTTGTGCGCGTAAACCACGCCGTTCTTGCCGACAGAAAAGCCGCTGACGCTGCCCGGTCCCGTGAGCTTCTTGACGATGCCGCTGGAGAGGTTGATCGCGAACAGCGGCGCCTGGCCCAGATCGTCGGCGACGGCGTACAGCGAGCGACCGTCGGACGAGAGTTCGAGCTGGCTGGGTGAGCGGTCCCAGCCGGAAGCGAGTTCCCGGGTCAGGTTGGTCTTGAGGTCGCGAACCAGGATATGCAGGCGGTCTGCTTCGAAGCCAGGCCGCTTCATTGCGAGCCAGACCAGCTGTTTGCCGTCCGGCGTGACCAGCGGATGGGTATCGACCGCGGCGTTGTCCGCGGTGAGGTTTTCCGGCGCGGCGGAGCCGTCCACCGGCGCACGCCAGAGGTCGAAATTGGTACTCCAGGCCTCGGTCCTGCCGGCGACGCGCAGGGCGAAGATCAGGTGCTTGCCGTCCGGCGTGAACGTGATGTCGGAGTCGCCGCCAAAAGGCTTTGCGGGCACGTCGCCGTCGAGTCCGCGGCTGACGAGCATCAGCGCGCCGGCCTTGCCATCGGCGAGCGGCGCGCTGAACAAGGCCGAGCGCGTTCCGTTCTTCCAGGTATCCCAGTGGCGCACGAACAGCTTGTCGTGGAGCGTCCCGGAACCCTTGCCGGGCTTCGCCAGCGCGTCGAGCCGCTTTTTGGTGCAGTCGAGATCGGCGGCGCAGTCGGCAAACACGTCCGCAGACAGCGCGATGCGATCACCCGTCGGCGAGAGCTTGAACGCGCCGACGTCGAGCGGCAGCTTGGTGACCGGCTCGGCCTCGCCGCCACCCGGTTCCAGGCGCCAGACCTGGGACGAGCCCGAGCGGGTCGAGAGGAAATACAGATCGCCGTTGGCGGCCCAGCGCGGGTTTTCGGAATTGCCGTCACCCGAGGTCAGGCGACGGGTCTTGAGGCTGTCGGTGTCGAGTATCCACAGGCTGCGGACGCCCTTGTTGGCTTCGAGATCGGTGGTTCGCAAGGTGTAGACCACCCGGGTACCGTCCGGCGAGACCTGCGGATCAGACACCCGGTCCATAAGCACGAGGTCCTGCGCACTCAGCGGAGCGCGCTCGGCGGCCGTGAGGGTCGGGGCGCAGGTGATCAGCAGGGTGAGAACGAGCAGACGTTTCATGCAGGGCTCCGTGTCGATGCGGCATGGTAACGGCGGCGCGGTGGTTCGCAATCGAGTAGACTGCGGGCCGTTTGACGAGGCGCTCCGGTTGCGCCCCTGCTGTCAGAAGTCTCTGCCGCAGCAAACCCGTTGGCGCAATCCCGCGTCACCTTCGTTTTAATCCCTGCCTGAACCGGGCCCGCGCTTTTAAGCCGCGGCGTGGCGGTTTCAGGAGTCGATATAAATGAGTTTTTCCGAGCTTGGGCTCGCGCCCGAGTTGCTGCGTGCCCTCGAATCCGAGGGCTACACAGTCCCCACACCCATCCAGAAACAGGCCATTCCGATCATCCTCGCAGGCCGCGACCTGCTGGGTGCCGCGCAAACCGGGACCGGCAAGACCGCCGCATTCACGCTGCCGATCCTGCAACGCCTGAGCAACACCGCACCCTCGGTGCGACCCCGAGTCCTGGTGCTGGTGCCGACGCGTGAACTGGCCGCGCAGGTCGGCGATTCCGTCCGCACCTATGGCCGCTATCTGCCCGGCTTCAAGACCGCGACGATCTTCGGCGGCGTCGGCATGAGCCCCCAGGTGGATCAGTTCCGTCGCGGGGTGGACATCGTGGTGGCGACGCCCGGCCGTCTGCTCGATCACTTGCAGCAGCGCACCGCGAATCTTTCCGCCATCGAGGTGCTGGTGCTCGACGAGGCCGATCGCATGCTCGACATGGGCTTCATCCGCGACATTCGCAAGGTGCTCGCAGTGATTCCCAAGAAGCGCCAGAACCTGCTGTTCTCGGCGACGTTCAGTTCCGAGATTCGCGAGCTCGCCAGCGGCCTGCTGCACGACCCGGTCAGCGTCGATGTGGCGACACGCAACTCGCCGATCGAACTGGTCGCGCAGCGCGTGCACCCGGTCGACAAGTCGCGCAAGACCGCGTTGATCGCGCACCTGGTCAAGGCCGGCGACTGGCGCCAGGTGTTGATCTTCACGCGCACCAAGCACGGTGCCAATCGACTCGCTGACCAACTTGTGCGCGAAGGCATCAATGCCGGCGCGATCCACGGCAACAAGTCGCAGAACGCTCGCACCAAGGCCCTGGCCGATTTCAAGGCCGGCGAAGTGCGCGTGCTGGTGGCGACCGACATCGCGGCGCGCGGCATCGACATCGACCAGTTGCCGCACGTGATCAATCACGAGCTGCCGAATGTGCCGGAGGACTACGTGCACCGCATCGGTCGCACCGGTCGAGCCGGTAACGAGGGCGAAGCGATATCCCTCGTCTGTGGCGAGGAGCGCAGCTATCTCAAGGACATCGAGCGGCTGCTGAAGCGCACGATTCCGTCGTCCACCGTCCCGGGCTTCGAACCGGGGTCCGCACCGGGTGCTGGCGAACTGGCTTCGCGCGCCTCGGCCGAGCCGGATCGTCCGCCCGCGGCGCGGCGCCATTCGACGTCGAACCACCGCAATAACGGCGCCGGGCACGGTCAGCAGACCCGTACGGCCAAGCCGGCTGGAAATTCACAGGCCCGCCCCAAGAATCCGGGCAGACCCGCAAACCGTCACCAGGCAGGACCGCGTCCGTCCCGGGCGCGTTGAATGAAGCATGTGCAAACCAGGAGCTGAAACATGAGACGAATCTACGCTGGCAACCTTCCGCCCGACACCACCGAGAAGGAGCTGACCGAGCTGTTTTCCGCGCACGGCAAGGTCCGCTCGATCAAGCTGATGCAGGATGTCTTCTCCGGCAAGTGCAAGGGCTTCGGCTTCATCGAGATGGAAGGCCATGAAGCCCGCGCCGCCATCGCCGGCCTTAACGGCAAGGAAATCCGCGGCAACCTGATCCGCGTCAACGAAGAGCGGAAGGACGAGAAGGTTGGCGGGCGTTACGCGGGCGGACGCCGCTAGGAAAACCTGTGCAGGTCGGGCGTAGGTCGGCTCAAGCCCGCACGCTTTTCGCGGGCGGAGCCGATGGACGCCCTTCGTTCCAGCGCGCGCAGTGTCGGTTCCGCCTTCGGCTTGAACCGACCTACAACAGACCTGCGAGACGGATCACCCCTACAGACTTTCTCTATAAAAAGAACCGGGCTTGCAGGGCAGGGTGCCGGGCATTGATGCTGCGCCCATCCTCCCTGCACGCCCCGTGACATGACTGCAATCGCGGACGTATCGAGCCGGCCCCAGGAATTCCTCGGCCACCCCAAGGGTCTCTACGTCTGCTTCTTCACCGAGATGTGGGAGCGCTTCTCCTTCTACGGGATGAAGGCGCTGCTGTTTCTCTACATCACCAAGTACCACCTGTTTACGGACGACGACGGCTACGACCTGCTCGGCGCCTACGGCGGGCTGGTGTACGCCATGCCCATCCTCGGCGGCCTGCTGGCGGACCGTTATCTCGGCATGCGCAAGGCGGTGGTATTCGGTGGAGTGCTGCTGGTGCTGGGCCACTTCGGCATGGCATTCGAAGGCGCAGCGGCCAGCCGCGAAGGCGGCGACATCACGCGCGACACGATGGCCTTGCAGGTGTTCTATCTGTCCCTGGCGCTGATCGTGATGGGCGTGGGCTTTCTCAAGCCCAACATCTCCACCATCGTCGGCAAGCTCTACCCGGAAAACGATCCTCGCCGTGACTCCGGCTTCACGCTGTTCTATGCCGGCATCAACGTGGGTGCGATGTTCTCCAGCCTGATCTGCGCCTGGCTCGGCGAAACCTATGGCTGGCGCTACGGATTCGGTGCGGCTGGCCTCGGCATGATGCTGGGCCTCGTGGTGTTCCTGCGCGGGCAGAAGCACCTGCTGGGCTACGCCGAGCCCGCATTTCCGGAGCGCCTGCTTGAGCGGCGCGGGCCGCTGAGTATCGAGCGCTGGATTTATCTGGGCGCGCTCGCGGGGGTGCTGGTGGTCTGGCAACTCATTCAGCGCACCTGGACCGTGCACGGCGCGATGCACGGCGTGGCCGCCGGATTCGCGATCTGGTTCGTGTGGTTTCTTGCGCGCCGCTGCACACCGATCGAGCGTAGCCGGATGCTGTCGCTGATCGCGCTGATTCTGAGTTGCCTGGTGTTCTTTTCCTTGTATGAGCAGAGCTACGGGTCCTGGGTCGCTTTCAGCGACCGGCTGATGACCAAGAGCCTGCTCGGCTTCGAGATGACCGCAGGATCGCTGACCTTCCTGGGCGCGTTCTTCATCGTGCTGATGTCGCCCTTTTTCGCCTGGCTATGGCCCTGGCTCGATCGGCGCCGGCTCAACCCGAGCAAGCCGATGAAGAGTGCCCTGGGCCTAGCCTTCGGGGGCCTCGCCTTCCTGCCCCTGATCGCAGCCGCGAACGCGGTGGGCGACGCCACCCTGGCCAGTGTCTGGTGGCTGGTGCTGGCCTACGTGATTCTCGAAGTCGGCGAGGTGCTGCTGTCGCCGATCGGTCTGTCGGCCGTTACGCAGCTGTCGGTCGCCAGAGTGGTGAGCCTGATGATGGGCGCCTGGTTTCTCGCCACTGCGTATTCGGAAGTGCTGGCGGCAGCGTTCAGCAAGCTGGCCTCCATCGAGATTCCGGACGGCGAATCGATCGATCGGCTTGCGGCCGCGGCAAAGTACGCCGACCTGTTCGAACTGATGACCTGGGTCGGCCTTGGCGCGGGCCTGGTCGCGCTGCTGGCCGTGCCGATGATCCGGCGGGGGATGAAGGGGGTGCGGTAACCCAATGCCTACGAGCTACGAGCGTCCACGATCTTGATGAGGCATCGCGGGATCGAGGTCAATCGTCGTTGACGATCGTGGCGCGGAACCGGTTGGCCGCACCCACCGTCGCGCCGCGGGCGGATGCGATCCGCAGGAGCACGCTCTCATTGCGTTCGGCCACGCTGTCCTGAGTCGTCACCACGAACACGCGCTTGCGCGTCACCCCGGGCCCGAAGACGAGGCGCAGTTCCGGTTCGGTGTAGTCGCCGCCGGGGGTCGCGTTTCCTGCAAGTCGAAGGTTCACCACCACGCGATCGCTGCTGGCGACCGACAGATTCACGTCCACGACGGCGCGCGCGCCTTCGGTCACCCTGCGATCGGCGCGCGAGAAGCTCACCGTTGGCGGATTGATCGCCGCGACGGCGAGATCCGCGCGCACCAGCCCGTGACCGGAATCGAAATCGACACCGGGCGCGGCCATGTCCTCGGCCGTGCTGCGCAGGGCGGCGTAAATCTGTGCCGGTGTTGCCGCCGGATTGGCCTCGCGCATCAGGGCGGCCACGCCGGCCAGATGCGGTGCCGCGGCAGAGGTGCCAAAGAAATTGCCGCGCCCGTCGGTGTCCCGACACTCGACCGGCCCAACAGGATTGCCGATGTCCTCGCCAAGGAATGTGGTATTGCCGCCGTCCGGGCCGACCGCATCGGGTTTCTGGCGGACAACCGGCGTCGCGAGCACCGCGCCGTTCGGCCGCAGCAGGATCGGTGTGCCGCCGGCCGAGGAGAAGCGCTCCAGCAGGGCAGGCGTGATGCCACAGGCCGGTGTCTCGAAGTAGGCGGCCGCGCCTACGGCAAATGCACCCGCGGCATTGGGGTGGCCGATGGTGGTCGCACTATGGGTGGCGAATGCGGTCTGCGTTCCGCCGTCGCCGAAATCGACGTACTTGATCCGCCCGGGCGCATTGCCGGCAAACAGGTTGATCTCCACGAAAACGGTTTGCGCCGCACCGGTCTGGTTGACGTGATCGATCACCTCCACGGCGTCGCCGCCGAGCAGGTTGTTGTCCACGCCTTCGACGATGACCGGTTCGCCGTCAATGATCTCTGATTCGTTGAGCACGTTGCCGGCGGCATCGAGCAGAAAGATGTCGACATCCGCGTCGGAGCCCGGCGAGCCGGGCGAGGAGGAGGCGAACGCGTCGTCCCACTGAAAGGACAGGCTCAGTTCCTGCCCCGGATTCAGGACGAGCTGCTGGCGGGTGACGACCGGGCTGCCGGGATGAAAATCGTGAAAGATCTCGCCGCCCACCGTCGCCGGCCGGAAGACCGATTCGTAGGACTGGCGCGCGTTGTTGCCGGCCGCCGAGAAAACCGGCACGCCCGAGACGACCGCCGCGTCGACGGCCTGGGCGATGAGTCCATCGTGAAAGAAAGGCTCGGTGAGATAGACCACGTCATCGACGATGACGTCGGCGCCCGCCGCGGCCAGCGCCCCGATGCCGTTGGCGAACGAGGCCTCGCCGTCGAATGCGCTGTGAAAGGACTGGGTCGATTCCGGCGCCACGTCGGCGACGAGCTGGATCATCGCGCGGCCTTCGTCGCTGCCGCTGCCGCAACCGGTTTCTTCCTGCAGCACCGTGACCGGATCGTATTCGCCGCTGGCGAGGTCGGCGGACGCGCCGCCCAGGCAGTTGAAACTGTCGGACAGAACGCCCACGTCGATGCCGGCGCCGGTGAAGCCGTTCGCAAGGCTGGGAGGCCGCACCCGCGGGGCGCGCAACGCGTGATCGCCCTGGGTCTGCACCGGCCCCCGGCGCGTCCGCGCCAGGACCGGACGCGCCAGCAGCAATTCAGGCTCGCGTTCCAGTTGCGCGAGCGCTGCAACCGGGACGCGGGCCGAAACCATGCGGCCGCGGATGGCGATGTTCTGCGCACCGAGTATCACCAGCCTGTCGGCCAGAGCGGCGGGACGGCTCTTCGCGACGGCGTCGAGGGTCACCAGCGCCGCGCCTTTCGCGTTCCGGCCGATCCGAAAGGCGGGGAACTCCCGGGCCAGGTCTGCTGCGGAGCCTGTTCGTCGAGCCGAGTCGGCCACGCGGTTCAGCCCGGCCTGGAGGCGCCGGTCCGTTTTTTTCAGGGCATGTTTCTGGACGGCGTTCGACGGAGATCGGGTCTCGGCCGGGAGTGATCCGTTGCCGGTGGCCAGGATCGACGAGAGGAGAATGGCTACGGTCCTGAATTTCATGATCGCTCCCGGGCAATGGCCCGCGTGCGGTGGTTAGGGAAGGTCTGCACCGGTTCGATCCGGCTCGTAGGTCGGTTCAAGCCGAAGGCGGAACCGATGCTGCGCGCCCTCGACGACGACCGGCGCCTGTCGGCTCCAGCCATGAAAAGCCGTGGCCTTGAGCCGACCTACATCCGACCTACCCTTGAATTCAGACCTGTACAGAGCGTCCTTAATCCAGATTGCGCCTCAAGGCGTCGAGGCTTCGCCGCCGACGCAAGCGCCCCACCAGGCCGGCCAGCGCCAGTATCCACCCGGCGCCGAATGCACCGCCACCGGAATCGTCCGAACCGGTCCCACCCTCTCCGCCACCGGCGTCGGGATTGCAGTCGGTTCCGGGATCGGTTCCGCAGAAGGCGGTGCGGCCGGTGTCGCCGGGGTCGAGAAACCGGGACAGGCCGTTGGCCCAGGCCACGTCGAGCCGGCCAAAGAAATCGGTACCGGTTGGATTGGTGCAGGAGCTGGCTCCGCCGGTCAGGACACCGACCAGCCGACGGTCCTGGTTGAACAGGGCGCTGCCCGACGACCCCGGCTCCGTGACGCCCTGCGAGAAGCGCAGCTCGAAGGTGGACAGGTTGTTGCCGACCCCGGTGATGCTGGTCACGACGCGCTGGGCGGGCGTGTCGTAAACGCTGATGCGCTTTTCTTCGCCTGCCGGGTGATGAATGACCCGGCCGCTTTGGGGGATGGCGGTGGGACTGGCGTCGAAGCCGGCGAAGTGGACGTTGAACGCGCTGCTGGGCGGATCGAGCAGCCGGATCAGGGTGTGATCCGAGGCGGTGTGACTGCGGACGAGGGTGCTGCCGGTCTGGCTCTGACTCAGGCTGCCGTCGGGTGTGCCACCGCAGTTCGAGGTGAGGAAGTTGTAGTAGATCACCAGTCGGGCATCGTTGATGGCGGTGATGCCGCAGTGATTCGCGGTCAGGACGTACGGCGTTTCGTCCTGCGAGGTGTTGTTGATCAGTTGTCCGGTGCAGGTGAAGAACCCGAGGCCGGTCACGATCTGCAAGCGCACGACGGACCGGATCTCGTCGCGCCAGCCATCGCCCTGCGGACAGACCGCGTCGATGTTGCAGTCGCCCGAGAGCTTGGGCCCGGCCTCCTGGGCGGTCAGGCTGCGCAGGCCGTGACCGATTCCCGACAGTTGCAGATCGACCCGTTGGCGCTGCGCGGCCGGGACCCGCAATTCCAGGAGGGCCTGCTCGCCGGGCACGAGTGCGGTGGTAAGGCCGCCGTCGCGGCTGCGGTTGCGACGGGTGTAAGGCCCCTGGATCACCCGCCCTTCGACATCCATCACGCGAAGCTCCGCACCGGGCGGCAGGTCGAAGCGGGAAAACGAGGGGATCAACAGCCTGGCCTGCGGCGAATACAGTCGCAGGTGCCAGACCGCGGTCGCGCCGTCCACGCTCCACTGACCCTCGGCGAGGCCGAGCGCGGCAGGAACATTGAGTGCGATGAGCGTCGGACCGTTTTCGCGCGCAGCGGGAAGGGACCGCCGGGTACGTTCGACCTCCGCTTGCGTCACTGCGTGAATCGGCACGCGATCCAGTTCGCGCGGGCTGAGCCGGTTTGCGGCTTGGGCTGCGGGGAAGCCCAGCAGCGTGATCAGGCAGAGGATCGAGACAGGAAGGCGGAGCATCGTGGCGCCGGGTGCGAGTGTGGCGGCACTATATTCCAAGCCCCGAGGCCAGCCGATGCCGGCGATCGGGGCCCGCGACCCGCGGGTCGTCAACGTTCCGCAATGCCGGTCTCAACGATCAGCAGCGCGTCGATCTCGGCCAGGTCGTCCGGGCCGAGCTTGCCGGCGGCGGCCTTGAGCTGCAGCACCGAGAGCAGGTAGTCATAGCGGGCACGAGAGTAGTCGCGCCTTGCGCTGAACAGGTCGCGCTGGGCGTTGAGCACGTCGATCGCCGTACGTGTGCCGACTTCCAGGCCGGTCTCGGAGGCGTCCAGGGCGGTGGTGCTGGACAGAACGGCCTGCTTGAGCGCCTTGACCCTCGCGGCGCCGGACATGACGCCGAGGTAGGCGTCTCGGGTCTGGCGCTCCACGGAGCGCGCGGCGCCCACGTACTCGGCCTTGCGCTGCTCGTGGATCGCGGTTGCCTGCGAGATGCGAGAACGGATTGCGAGACCGGAGAAGATCGGCAGTTGCACCTGTACTCCATAGGTCTCGCCCGTGCTGTCCAAGGCGCGATCGCCGGAATCGCTGGTGACGTCTTGGTATTGCGCCTGGAACCCCACGGTGGGCAGATGACCGGCGCGCGCGGCGTCGATGTCCTTGTCAGCGATGTCGGCGGCGAGCCTGGCGGCCAGCAGATCCAGATTGTTGTCCTTTGCCACGCTGACCCAGGTCTCCACGATTGCCGGGGTCGGTGGCGTCAGGGGAATCTCGTCGCGCAGCGGACGGGCCAGGGTATCGGCGCTGCC
This sequence comes from Panacagrimonas sp., assembly GCA_052387695.1. Classification (GTDB taxonomy): domain Bacteria; phylum Pseudomonadota; class Gammaproteobacteria; order Nevskiales; family Nevskiaceae; genus Panacagrimonas. The sequence goes on from JBQTIX010000032.1 coordinate 33,113, forward strand.
CGTGATTTCCGCGAGCGCCTGGTGAGCCGAGGCGAGTTGCTGGTCTGCGGCGATCTCCTGCGCAACGGTCAGGTCGAAACGTGCCTGCGCTTCCTGCACATCGGTGATGGCGGACAGGCCGACTTCAAACCGCCGTCGGGCCTGTTCGAGCTGACGGTCGAGCGAGGTCTTCTCGGCTTTGGAAAACCCCAGGTTGTCGGTGGCGCCCAGCACGTCGAAATAGGCTTGCGCCGTGCGCAATACCAGGGACTGGCCAGCGTTGCGGAATCGCGCCTCCGCCAGCGCGACCTGGATACCGGCCTGACCGTAGCGGGTGAACGCGGACCAGTCGAACACGATCTGTTGCAGGCTCAGACTCAGGGCTTCGTCCTCGGTGTCGGCGTCGAAGGGCGTGACGTTGCGCCGGACCGGATCCGGCGTAGTCGGGTTGTTATCCGGGACGGAAAAATTGTTGGTCGAAGTGCCGTCGGACGAGCCTTCCTGCCGCGCATAGGTGCCGAGGATTTGCGGCAGCAGAGCCGCCCGCGCCTGCGGTCGCGCTTCCACCGCGGCGTCGCGTGCGTGCTGCGCGGCCTGGAGCTGGGTGTCGTTGGCGAGTGCCTGTTCGTAGACCTTGAGCAACTCCGCCGCCGGAATCGCGGCGGGGGCGAGGAAACAGGCCAGCAGGACGGCGTAGGGCGTCAGGCGCATGGGAGTCTCGGTTCAATTCAATACCGGGCGACGCGGGGATCGATCTCGATCGACCAGGCCTCGATGCCGCCGTCGAGATGACAGACGTCGGCAAACCCCTGCTGTTCCAGGAAACGGCCGGCGTGCAGGCTGCGCACGCCGTGATGGCAGTAGATCGCAACCGGTCGCATCCGGTCGAGCTCGCCCCAGCGTTGCGGCAGTTCGTGCAGGACGATGGTGATGTGGCTCTCAAGCCGCGCGACGGCGATCTCCTCCGGCATGCGCACGTCCAGCAACTGCACCTGCGGATCGGCGATGCGGGACTGGAATTCCTGGGTGTTGAGGGTCTGCATCGGGCGGCAATCCGGATCGCTTGCGAAGGCGGGTCTCGAATTAGTGTACCGCCTGGTTTTGTAATTGGCATCAGGGTTTTGTCGCACATTCCCATGACATGCCATAGTTTTGTCATGGACCGGCATCACCGGGCGCGAACAAAAAGCCGGACGCAACCGGATTCAGGACCTTCGATGACCCAGGACTTCTATCTCGCCTCGCGCTCCCCGCGTCGTGCGGAACTGTTGCGCCGAGCGGGATTCGCTTTCGAATGCCTGCCGGTCGACGTACCCGAACAGCCGCGGGCGGGCGAGTCGCCGTTGGTTTTTGCCAGCCGGCTGGCGCTGGAGAAGGCTGGCGCGGCGCTGGCACGGGCGACGCACAAACGCCCGGTGCTCGGCGCCGATACCGACGTGTCGATCGATGGCGAAATCCTGGGTAAACCGGTTGATCGCGACGATGCGGTGCGCATGCTGCTGCGGTTGTCCGACCGCGGTCACGAGGTGTTCTCGGCAGTGGCCGTGGTGACTTCCGAGGGCCATAGGCTCTCGACGACCCGCACCGAGGTGGCCTTCGGCCGCATCACTTCTGCCGAGGCCGGAGCCTACTGGGATACCGGCGAACCGGCCGACAAGGCCGGTGCGTACGCAATCCAGGGCCTCGCAGCCCGCTGGGTGCGTGAAATCCGCGGCAGCTACACCGGAGTGGTCGGGCTGCCCCTGTACGAGACTATCGAACTGTTGCGAGGCTTTGGAGTCACCCCGCGATGAGCACCGAGATCCTGGTCAACATCGGTTCGCAGGAGACCCGGGTCGCGCTGGTCGAAGGCGGCGCGGCGCAGGAGATTTATATCCAGCGCGCCTCGCGGCACGGCCTGGTCGGCAACATCTACAAGGGTGTCGTGCAGCGCGTGCTACCGGGTATGCAGGCGGCCTTCGTCGACGTCGGCCTGGAGCGGACCGCCTTCCTGCACGTCGCAGACATGTTGGCCAACGGCTCCGAAGGATCGCGCAACCCGCCGCCGATCCAGACCCTGCTGTTCGAAGGGCAGGAAGTGCTGGTCCAGGTGCTGAAGGACCCGCTTGGCACCAAGGGCGCGCGGCTGACGACCCTGCTGTCGGTGCCGTCGCGCTATCTGGTGCTGCTGCCGTACGAGCCGCACTGCGGCGCGTCGGCGCGGATCGAGGATGAACACGAACGCACGCGGCTGCGGGAGGTGGTGAATCGCGTGGCCGGCAGCGCCTGTCCGAAGTTCGGCGTTATCGCCCGGACCGCAGCGGAAGGCGCAGACGAGGACCGGCTGGTCAACGATCTGCGCTTTCTGCTGCGGCTGTGGACCGCAATCAGCGAGCAGTCGCGCACCTCGCCCGCCCGAACCATGGTCCACGGCGACCTGCCCCTGTCCATGCGCATCCTGCGCGACCTGCTAGGCACCGACGTGGAGCGGGTGCGCATCGACAGCGCCGATGAATTCAAGCGCGTCCAGCAGTTTGCCCGGGTTTTTCTGCCGGAAGCCGCGGGGCGCATCGAGCTCTATGCAGGCGCCGCACCGATCTTCGACCTGTATGGCGTGGAGGACGACATCGACCGCGCCCTGTCGCGGAAAGTCGATCTCAAGTCCGGCGGGCACCTGGTCATCGACCAGACCGAAGCGATGACGACGATCGATGTCAACACCGGCGCGTTCACCGGGCATCGCAATCTGGAGGAGACCATCCTCAAGACCAACCTCGATGCGGCGCAGGCCATCGCGCGCCAGTTACGGCTGCGGAACCTGGGCGGCATCATCGTTCTGGACTTCATCGACATGCGCAACGAGGACCATCGCGTGCAGGTCCTGCGCGCGCTGGAGAAGGAACTCAAGCGCGACCCTGCGCGCACTCAGGTCTACACCTTCTCTGCGCTCGGCCTGGTCGAGATGACGCGCAAGCGCACCCGCGAATCGCTCGGTCACATCCTCTGCCAGCCCTGTCCGACCTGCGAGGGCAGGGCGAGCATCAAGACCATGGACACGATCTGCCACGAGATCACGCGCGAGGTGAGCCGCGCGGCGCGGCAGTTCGAAGCCCGGCACTTCCTGGTCCTTGCAGCGCCCGCCGTGGTCCAGCACCTGACCGAGGACAGCTCGCTGGGCCTGGCGGAGCTGGAAGCCAGTCTCAACCGGCCGATCCGGCTACAGGCCGAAGCCTCGTATCACCTGGAGAGTTTCGATGTCGTCCCGCTTTGAAGGCTTGAGCAATGCCAAGGCGCGTTGACACCCCGATGACAGCGGCTAAAATGCGCGTCCCGTCGCGGGAATAGCTCAGTTGGTAGAGCGCAACCTTGCCAAGGTTGAGGTCGCGAGTTCGAACCTCGTTTCCCGCTCCAAGCTGCTTGAGGAACCCCGGGCCGGACCCGGGGTTTTTCGTTTCACGGTGTCGAGTCCGAAGACGGTTTTTGCGCGTCGCTGCAAGCATCAAAGGCTGGGTGGCAGAGTGGTCATGCAGCGGACTGCAAATCCGCGAACGCCGGTTCAATTCCGACCCCAGCCTCCACTTAACAGAATAAGTAGGATGTCCGTGGACACGTCCGCGCTGCGGAATACGCTGCAATCATCGGCGTCGTCATGAAGATTGATGCCCCCAATTTTCGGATGCTGCTTCGGGAACTCCGGGCGCCGGCAGAAATGGCCGAGTTCTGGCTCGGATCAAATGATCTGAAGCGCCTTCCGCGCGGAGATGGCCATCCCGTCATGTTCCTGCCCGGATTCGCGATGGGCGACGAAGCCTTGCGTCCCATGGCGCGGGTGGTCGGGCGGCTCGGGTATGCGGTGAGCGGCTGGGAGCAGGGGCGAAATCTGGGCTTGCGCACCCGCGTACTGGAACGCTTGCTCCGGCGCTTGCAAGAACAGCACGAGCGCGACGGAAGGAAGTTCAGTCTGGTCGGATGGAGCGCGGGAGGACTCTACGCGCGCGAAATTGCGAGGGTCCGGCCGGACTGGGTGCGCAGAATCATCACTTTGGGCAGCCCGATCAGGCCGCATCAGTCGGGACAGGAAATCGTCGAAGGGTTTAGACGCGCTTTCGAGTCCTTTCTCGCCGATCGCGGCTATCCGAGTTTCCATCCCGATCTGGATGCGCCGCCCGTGCCCTGCACGGCGATCTACTCGAAGCGCGACGGTGTGGTGGCCTGGCGCGCTGCGATGGAGACCGCTGCACCGAACACGGAAAATGTCGAGGTGGAGGGCACGCACCTCGGCCTGGGGTTCAATCTGGACGTGCTGCGGATCGTTGCGGAGCGGCTCGCTACTGCGGTCTGAGCAGGCGCGAGTGATCGAGCCGGATGCGTTCCCATTCCAGCTTGAACCAGGGTGTGAACGCGCGCGGCGATCGGTTCATCTCCAGGTCCAGCGCGGCCGGTTCGATGTATCGCAGGTCGGAGATTTCGTTGCGGTTCAGATCGGGCGCGTCGTTGGAGTGGCCGGCATAGACCCAGCAGAGTTCGTTCTCCGCGCCCTCGGCGTCGAACTGCGCCTGGTACTGAAACTTGAACAGGAAGTCCAGCGGGCATTGCAGGTGCAGCTCTTCGTCGAGTCGCCGGTGGATGGCAGTCTCGATATCCTCGCCGCGCCGAGGATGACTGCAACAGGTGTTGGACCAGTAGTCCGGCCACAGCCGCTTGGACGCGGCGCGACGCTGCAATAGCAGCCGTCCGCGCTCGTCGAACACGAACAGAGAAAACGCCCGATGCAAGCGGCCTTGACCCTGATGCGCCTCGGCTTTCGGCAGGTGTCCGATTTCCTGATCGTCCTCGTCGACGAGGATCAGCGGCTCGTTATCGAAGGACACGATCAGGTCGTGCGGGACCCAGGCATTACCCAATTTGCACCTCCATCGCCTGGTATCCGGCCTCGCGCATCGCCGCCATGATGTCTTCGCGATGCTCGGGGCACAGCGCGATGATCGATCCACCGCCACCGCCGCCGGTGAGTTTGGCGCCGAGCGCACCGTGCCGGCGCGCAATCTCGACCAGGTCTTCGATCTCCGGGCTGGAGACGCGCAGCGCGTTGAGAAGGCCGTGGCAGACGTTCATCAGTTCGCCGAGTTGTTCGAGGTCGTCGCTCTGCGCCGCGGCCAGGCCTTGCAGGGTGATCTGGTCGATTTGGCGAAAGATGCCTTCGTACAAAGCTGGGTTCTTTTTCCAGGCTTCGCGAATCATGCCGACGGTTTTCGCGGTGAGGCTTTCCTTGCGGCTGATTCCGATCACCAGCGGGATGGGATGCGCCAGCTTGATCTCCTGCATGAGCATCGGCTGCGTGCCGATGGCGCGACGGTAGAGCAGGGGATAGCCGTAGGTGGCGACGGTGTTATCGACGCCCGAGGGTGTGCCGTGCGCAACTTCTTCGCAGGCGAAGGCCAGAGAGTTCACGCCCTCGTGGGTCAGCCCGAGTTGAAAATGCTGATCGAGCGCGCGAATGATGGCCACGGCCATCGCCGACGAACCGCCCAGGCCCATCGCGCGCGGCACGTTGGGGAATACCTCGATGCGCATCGGCGTCCGCGCCAGTTCGAGTCGGTCGAAAATGATGCCGAGCGAGCGCTGGAACGCGTTGCGATGCGCCGGATCGGCGGGCAACGGGGACTCGATGCCCCATCGCGGAATCATCAGGGTCACGCCCTCGGTCCTGGACGGCCGCACCGTGGCCTCGATGGCCAGCGGCACCGGCGCTGCGATCGCATGGCTGCCGTAAACCACGGCGTGCTCGCCGAGCAGGATGATCTTGCCGTGGCCTTGCGCGCGGTCGGTGACGCTATCGGCGACCGGCTCGCCACGCGGCTTCTGGCGTACCTGCGTGACGATTTCCTGCGCGCGCCAGATCTTGATCTCGCCGCATTCGATCAGGCGCTCGACCACGGTCTCGAAAATCTCTGGGGTTGCACCCGCAGCAAGCGCGCAACTGCGAGCATGCAAGGTCATGTGGCCTTGCTGGATGCCGTCGGTGACCAGGGCCTTGAGTGCCGAGAAATTCTGCGCAAGACCCACGGCGGCCATCACCTCGGCCAGTTCGCGCGCCGACTGCGCGCCCAGCAAGCGATGATTGAGCGCGACGGTCGCGTTGGCCTGCAAGGGGCCGCCGACCGTGCCCACCTTCATCGGAATTTCGATTTCGCCTATCAGTTCACCGTGCTCGCCCTGATACCAGCGCGTGAGAGAGGAGTAGCGACCGCTGCGAGCGGCGTAGGCATGGGCGGCAGCCTCGATCGCACGCCAGTCGTTGCCCGTTGCGAGCGCCACCGCATCGACGCCGTTCATCACGCCCTTGTTGTGTGTCGCCGCGCGGTACGGATCCACGATCGCGAAGTCGCAGGCGAGAATGATGCCGTCCCGCACCTGCGCGCCGCTGTAGTTCTTGCTCTTGAGCATCTCTGCGGGAATCACGGCCTTTGCGCGCACGAGTGCGCGGTCAGTGAGATTGGACAGGATGCGCAGAAACACCTTGCCGCCGGTGATAGCTTCCACCAGGGTCGCGATGCCCTCGCACATGGTGTTGACGAGGTTCGCGCCCATCGCGTCGCGCGTATCCACCAGCAGGTGCACGGCCAGCATTTCGCGCTGGCCGACAGACAGGCGATCAGGCAGGCGATGCAGGTGCACTTCGATATCCAGCGCGCCGCCGCCGCGCGCGACCATCTGCGGATGCAGGCTGTTGGCGAGATTGAGTACCTCGATCTTGCGTTGCAGCAGGGCCTGCTGCGCCTGCGCGATCTGAGGAATATCGACCACCTGCACCTGGCCGATCAGCAGCGACTCGCTGCCTTCGGCTGTGAAACCTCCTGCGGAGCGAACGAGCTTCGCTGCCGAGGACAGCGCCGCGACGATGGAAGGTTCCTCCACCACCAGCGGCACCACGTAGTCGCGACCATTGATGAGGAAGTTCAAGCCCAGTCCGACCGGCAGTCCCATCACACCGACCACGTTCTCGATCATCTTGTCGGCGCGATGCAATTTCAGCGTGTGATCGCCCGACACCATCGACTGGTAGTCCTGCTCGGAAACCCAGCCGCGCTCGCGCATCACCCGCGCGCGGTCGGACACGGACAGTTTGTAGAAATCGGGAATGCGCGAACGGTCTACCGCGAGGGTCTGCGTCATGGTTCCTCCTGTGTCGCGTGCTTGAGTGCTAAGCCCGGTTCGTCCACGGTCAGTGGTACGGGCTGGAATCCTTCCCGGGCGATGTCGGCGTCGAAGCGCAACAGGCGTTCCGGGTCTTGGCAGAGCGCAACGCCGATGTCGCCGCCGCCTGCTCCGCAGCATTTGTAAACAAGGCCTGCGGCTCTTCCGAGTTGCGAGAGCCGCCGATGCTCGGTGGACACGATGCCCAGGCTGCTGGCTTCGTCGAGATGGCCCAGGGCTGCTGCATACGCATCGGCGATGCGGATCAGGTCCGCGGTGTCGCCCCGGGCAAATGCCACTGCGCCGGCTTCAGCCAGCCCGCAGAGAGCCTGCATGTGGGCGTCGTACCCGGTCGGGTGTTGGCACTTCCAGTCACGCAGTTTGCCGAGCATGGCGGACGTGGACGCCGAGCGTCCCGACCAGACGAAGCGGTAATGCAGATCGCCCGGCCAGTTCAGTTCTTTTGGAGCCAATGGCTTCTGGCGCTGGTAGATGATCGTGCCTCCGAACAGGCTGGTGGCCACGTCCACACCGCTGCCTTGTCCGTTCTGAAACGCGCGATGCACTTCCAGCATGCGAGCGAGACAAGGCCTGCGATCATCGGTCGTGCATGGGTCATGGGCATGGGTGGACAAGGCGCTGGCACAGGCCACGGTGAGCGCGGCGCTCGAGCCCAGACCGAGCTTGCGGCGCCGTTCGCGGCTGGTAGCGAAGAATGCGGAGGTGTCGAGAATCAGATCGAAGCCGGTGTTCGATTCAGGGCGGGCCGATCCATTCAGGGCCTGGCGAAGCAATTGGCCGATGAGCGAAAAGCGGTCCGCCACTTCCGGACGGCGCCAGCGCAGTCCGTCGGCGTGCAACGTGAACTCTGCCGGATCGGATTCCAGGTCGGGAGCCAGGACCCGCATCCGGCGATTGCCCGTGCGGTTCACGTGGGCCGTCGCGCGTCGATTGATCGCCGTCGAGATTGCCGGCGCGCCTTCGAGCACGGCGTATTCGCCCAGAAGCACGACCTTCCCCGGCGCGCTGGCAGTAAGGTTCATGCGCACGCAGCGGTCCTGATCGGCAGCAGGGACGCGCCGGCGCCGAGACCGCACTCAATCACCTCGACGACGCCGGGAACCTCACGCAGGCAGGTGGCAACGTGCGCCGCGGCCTTTGGGTCGCACACCACTTTCACCTGCGGGCCGGCATCGATGGTGAAGAACGCCGCTACGCCGCTCGCACGCAATTCCCGCACGCGCTGGATGCAATCCATCGTTGCAGCGTTCCAGTAAAGCAGGGCCGGCCGCGCCGTCATGGCGAGCGCGTGCATCTTCAGGCAACTGTGCTCGGAGACTTCTGCCAGCGCCTCGAAGTCATGATTCAGCACGGCCGTGCGTGCGCGGTCGAGATCGGCGTTCTGCTCCTCGATCCAACTCGTGGTGAAGGGTGAACTGCCGAAGCTGCGGTTCATGCCGGCGGTCGATCCCACCGGTTTTTCAGCGTGCGAAGTCATCGCGACGACCACGCGCAGAGGCCATTCATCTGGGGCGATCAGCGGAATGGCGTGAGAGTCGCTGCCGTCGCTGAGTTCGCCACGCTTCCACTCCACGAATCCGCCGAAGATCGACCGGGCAGCGGAGCCGGAACAACGGCGAGCGAGTACCGACAGTTCGAACGGCGTCATGCGCAGATCGAGCGCCGCCGCGCCGGCAACAATCAGAGCGGCAAATCCGGAGGCCGAGGACGCCAGCCCGGCGCCGGTCGGAAAATTGTTGCGGCTATCGACGCTGGCGCACCCATCCACCCGCGCCAGTTCGGACAGCAAGTCCAACGCGGCCGAGACGCGCGCCAGCTTGGACGGCTCGGCACGGCCGTTCAGGGTGAACGCATCGGCGCGCAAATGTGGCTGAAAGCGGACATGCGTTTCGGTCCACAGACCGTCGAGCGTGATCGACAGCGACCCGACCGCCGGCAAGTTAAGCGCCGCATCGCGCTTGCCCCAGTATTTCACCAGCGCGATGTTGGACGGTGCCCGCGCCAACGCCTGACGCGGGGCGCTCACCGGACTTTCGTCCCGGTGGCACGCACGAGGGTTGCCGGTCTATCAGCGACGTCGAGTTCCCCAGGTGCCAGCGTGTCGAGCATGCGTTTGGGCTGGTTGTCAGTCATAACTGACTTCTATATTGTCACACAATGTTGACAGTTCCTACCCTGACACTGCCCGTAGCCCGCTCAACCGGTCTGAAGCCTCACGCAGTGGTGATCGGGAGCGGTTTCGGCGGGCTGGCGGCGGCGGTTCGTCTGGGCGCCCGCGGCTATCGCGTCACCGTGCTGGAAAAGCTGGACGCACCCGGTGGACGGGCCTATGTGTACCGGCAGGAAGGATTCACGTTCGACGCCGGCCCTACGATCGTCACCGCGCCCTTCCTGTTCGAAGAACTGTGGAGCCTGTGCGGCAAGCGACTGGCCGACGACGTGGAACTGCGCCCGGTCACGCCGTTCTACCGTATCCGTTTTCACGATGGCGCGAGCTTCGATTACACCGGCGACGCGGACGCCATGAACGCGGAGGTTGCGCGCTTCTCTCAGTCCGATGTCGAGGGTTACAAGCGGTTCATGACGGCCAGCGAAGGGATTTTCCGCGTCGGCTTCGAACAACTCGGCCATGTGTCGTTCGGCTCCTTCGGCGACATGGTGAAAATCATCCCGGACATGATGCGGCTGGAGAGTTACCGCACCGTCTACGGCTTGGTGTCGAGCTACATCAAGGATCCGCGCCTGCGCGTGGTGCTCAGCTTTCACCCGCTGCTGATCGGCGGAAACCCTTTTTCGGCCACGTCCATCTACTGCCTAATCGCCTTCCTGGAACGTCGCTGGGGCGTGCACTTCGCCATGGGCGGCACCGGTGAACTGGTTCGAGGCCTGGTGAGGCTGATCGAAGGGCAGGGCGGCAAGGTGGAGTGTGATCGGGAGGTGCAGCAGATCATCGTGCGCAAGGGCGTCGCGACCGGCGTGCGCCTGGTTGGGGGTCGCGAAATCCAGGCAGATGTGGTGGTGTCCAACGCCGACTCCGCCTGGACCTATCGCCATCTCGTCGCGCCCGAATCGCGCAGCCGATGGACCAACCGCAAGATCGAGACCTCGCGTTATTCGATGGGCCTTTTCGTCTGGTACTTCGGCACGCGCAAGCAGTACACCGAGGTGCCTCATCACATGATCCTGCTGGGCCCTCGCTACAAGGAACTGCTGCGCGACATCTTCGACCGCAAGGTGCTGGCCGATGATTTCAGCCTGTATCTGCATCGCCCCACGGCCACCGACCCCTCGCTTGCGCCGTCTGGTTGTGATGCGTTCTACGTGCTGTCGCCGGTGCCGCACCTGGGCAGCGGCACACGCTGGAACGAGGTGGCAGAAAAATACCGGCAAGCGTTGTGCAAGAGCCTGAGCGAAACCGTGCTGCCTGATCTGGAAAATCAGATCGTCACCTCACGGATGCTCACGCCGCAGGATTTCCAGGATCGGCTCAACTCCTACCAGGGCGCCGCCTTCGGGCTCGAACCGGTGCTGCGACAAAGCGCCTGGTTCCGCCCGCACAACCGCAGTGAGGACGTGCAACATCTCTACCTCGTGGGCGCGGGGACGCATCCCGGCGCCGGCCTGCCCGGTGTGCTGTCTTCCGCCCGTGTTCTGGACTCGGTGGTGCCCGATGCAGCCGCGTTCGCCTGAGTCGATACATCAAGCCGATCTCGCGGCCTGCCGCGCACTCTTGCGCTCGGGTTCGAAATCCTTTGCAGCGGCCTCGAAGCTGTTACCGCGCGAGGTGCGGGATTCGGCGACCATCCTTTACGCCTTCTGCCGCGAAGCGGACGACGCGGTCGATCTGCAAGCGGGGGGTGGCGAGGCGGTCTGCCTTTTGAGACGCCGCCTTGATCGCATCTATGCCGGCAAGCCGCTCGCCGCGCCTACCGATCGCGCCATGGTCACCGTAGTCGCCCGGCACGCCTTGCCGCGAACCCTGCTCGACGCGCTGATCGAGGGTTTCGAGTGGGATGCGCAGAACCGGCGCTACGCTACGCTCGCAGACCTGGAGCGTTACGCCGCGCGTGTTGCAGGAACCATCGGCGCGATGATGTCGGTGTTGATGGGCGTGCGCACGCCGACAGCGCTCGCACGCGCCTGCGATCTGGGTGTGGCGATGCAACTCACCAACATCGCGCGCGATGTCGGCGAAGACGCGCGCAACGGCCGGCTGTACCTGCCGCTCGCCTGGTTGTACGAGGCTGGCATCGACCCCGATGCCTGGCTGGCAGCGCCGCGTTTCAACCCGGGTATTGGCACGGTCGTTCGGCGGCTGCTCGACGCAGCGGACGGGCTGTACGCGCGCGTTGCGGCCGGTGTGGCGGAACTGCCGTCCGGCTGCCGCCCCGGCATCAATGCCGCGCGCTTCATCTACGCGGAAATTGGCTGCGAGGTGCAGCGCGGCGGATATGACTCGGTATCGAGGCGAGCCTTCGTTACGTCCAGACGCAAGGCGTTGCTGTTGATGAAGGCTTATGAGCGCACGGCAGGCGTGCCTGCCGAAACTCCCGAACCGCCGCTAGCCGCGACGCACTTTCTCATCGAAGCGGTTCTGGCTTGTCCGCCGATGCCGGTCCCGAAGGACGAAGCAGGGATATCGGCCCCGCAGTGGTGGCATTTTCGTTCGCGCGCGCTGTGGCTGATCGACCTGTTCGAGCGCCTGGAGCGACGCGAGCGTACGCTCGCGTCGGAATAGGCTGCTCGTGGATACGCAGCTCGCTGGAATCCTCGAACTCTCACTGGTGTTCGGCAGCCTGTTGCTGTTCCTGATCTGGGAACTCGTCTCGCTGCGCCGCTCGCAGCGGCGGGACGAAGAAAAGGAACGGGCCACGGGGCGAGAATCGCTGGGCCAGGACGACTCCAAAGGAGAAAGACGATGACGGCCATCTACACCCAAACCCCGGATACGGGACTCTCCGGTCCCCAAGCGGACGCTTTGCGTTCTGGCCCCGCGGCCTTGCGCAGTGCGCTGCTGCTCGGGTGCCTGTGCAGCCTGCTGCTTACGACCCTGCTTGTCGATCCTGCGCCCGAGCGCCTGGCCGATCCCGGGCTTGCCACCCTGCTGCGCGGCATGGCGATGATCAAGGCCGGTATGGTGCTGATCGCGCTCGGTGTGCTGTGGTGGCGATTCGGCAAGCCGATTCCGTCGGCGACCGCTGCGGTCTATCTGGCCGGCACCTGGCTGGCCACGGCAGCGACCGTGCTGATCTGGAACTTGAGCGATATCGCCCTCGCGGCTGGAGCGTTCCATCTCGGCGAAATCGCGGTCTTGCTCGTCGCCTGGCGGGACGGTTTGGCGATCCGGAGCCGGCGCCGGCCGGCACGCTGAACGCGCCGCGGTCAGCGTGCTCGTCGCGGCATGCGGAACGGCAGCATGGCTTGCACCAGCTTTGAGCTGAAGCGATCGAGGTCCAGGCTCTCGTGGACCGACTCGATCGGCTCGCCGAGCAGCCGATGCGACACCAGCGAGCGTGCATAGAAGGGCGTGTCTTCCAGGGTTCGCGTGACGCGTGCAATGCCATCCTCGGAGCGCGTGGCGCGCCCGATTCTCCAACGACTTGCAGGAAGCTGGATCAGCGGCGGCGCGTCGAACGAACTGACCGCGCCGGTTCGGTCGAAGTGCAGCGCGAACTCGTTTCGCGGACCGCCGCGCTCGTTCACGTCGTAGATCACGGTGGTTCCACCATTCGTACTCGTGCGCGACCAGTGCCAGCCTCGGATGCGCGTTTCGAGCGGCTCGTCGCCCTGGTTGGAGTCGCAGTAGCCGCTACCGGACCAACAAACCGCAGGCGTATCGAAGCGCACTTCGACACGCGCCTTCGGCGCAATCGGCCGCCAGACGTGCAGGCCGGCGCCATCCAGCTTCGACGCGTGCTCCACCAGTGTTTCAGGAATTACGCGAACCTCGCCGCGCAGGCGCGAGGGCAGGGGAACGGTCACTTCGGCGATCCGGAACCGCAGCGTCTGGCCGTCCCAGGTGAGTTGGCTCGGCCCGATCTGGAACGTGGTTGAATCGCGCTGACAATCCGTGCGACCACGCTCGGTCATCGCCCAGCGCTTTCCGTACGGACCGTAGAGGCAGATGTTGAGTGCGCAATGGTTCGAGGGGTCGGCCTCGACCCGACGTCGCGCCCAGGCGTAGTAAGGCGAGAAAACGCTGCCGATGAAGGCAATCAGGGTGATGCCGTGCTGGCCGTCGTCGCTCAGCGCATCGACGTACCACCAGGCATAGCCGCCGCTCGGAACGAACCGGTCGAAGCGAAATCCTCCATCACGCTCGCAGCCGCGAGTCTCCCCGACAACGCCGCCATCGGCACGCCCGGTCCCGGATGTGTGCTGCCCCCCGCCAGAAACAGACCCGGCATTCGACTCCTCGATCCCGCGCGGTTGAACGAAGCCATCCAGCCGTGCGATGCCGGGCCGTAGAGGGCTCCGCCCGTCGCCGGGAACATCTGGTTGAATCCGGCTGGGGTCATGACCTGGGTCCATTCCGGAGTGCGGTGCAGGATCAGACCGCAGCGTTCCAGCAGGCTGAAGCTGCGTTGTTCGCATGAGCGGATCTCCGCGTCGTCGTAAGGATGGATATCGCCATTGGCCGGCGCGTTGATCAGGCAGAGCAGGCGCTCGGGTTTTCCAGATTCGTGCTCGTCATGTGCGCCGCGGTCCTGCGCGCAGACGTAGACCGTGGGTTCGGTCGGCACCTGCGTCCGCTTGAAAATGTCGTCGAACTCGCGCGGGTAGTCGGACGAGAAGAAGACGTTGTGGCGATGCAGCGGGAAGCCCTCGGTTTCGGCGCGCAGCATCCAGGTGATGGCCGAAAGCGAGCGCGTTGCTCCGCGAGCCGGTGGTGTCGCGCGTGCGGCCTCGGGTCCGAACAAGCCACTGGAGACGGCTGCGCTGTCTGCGTTGATGACGACGGCATCGGCCGCGAGATGTTCGCCGGTCCGGAGTTTCACTCCGCTGACGCGACCGTGAAGCGTGGTGATTTCCACGGCTTCGGTGCTGAATCGGAAGCTCGCGCCGCAAGACTTTGCAGCACTCGCGAGCGCCTGCGCGAGGCGATGCATGCCGCCCCTGATCAGCCACACGCCATCCTGCTCGACATGCGCGACCAGCATCAGCGTCGCCGGTGCGAGGAAAGGAGACGACCCGCAATACGTCGCGTAGCGGGCAAACAGTTGCCGCAGCCGCGAATCGTGGAAATGCCGGCCCAACCCGCGCCAGAGATTCTCGAACGGGGTGATGCGCCACAGATCGCCCAATCCACGGGAGCCCACAGCGCGAACCAGAGCCTGCGGACTGGCACAGGACGAGCGTATGAACGGGTCTTCCAGTGTCTTGTAGATGTCGCGCGCACGTTTCGCGAATTCGAGATAACGACGGCCCTCGGCGGGTCCGGCAAAAGCGGCGATGGCGTCTGCCGATTGTTTGAGGTCCGCGTGCAGATCGAAATGCGAGCCGTCCGCCCAGGCGTGCCTGGCGAGGGTGGTCGCGCGTTCGAGCTGGACGTGGTCCGAGAACCACAGGCCGGCGGCTGCAAAAATTTCCTCGAACACCCAGCGCATCGTGAAGACCGTAGGCCCTGCATCGATGCGTACCCCTCCCACTTCGACCTCGCGCAGCTTCCCGCCCGCGCTGGCTGCGCGTTCGACAACGGTCACGTCCAGGCCCTGCGCGGCCAGTTCCAGCGCTGCGACCAGCCCGCCGACCCCGGCTCCAATCACCACCACTCTCGCCGCAGCCATGTCGGACGACCCCTATTCGCGTCTCGTTGACGAGTCAAACCTTGATGTCTAGAGTACATGACATAACGACTCGACAATGCAGAGTGACAATCTGCCAGCCATTGGGGATCAGCATCATGAGTGACGTGCCGCGAATCGAGCAGGCCCTGATGGCAGCCATCGAACCTGGCGAATCCGCGGGCTGCCCACCCCGCCTCGCATCAGCCATCCGCTACGCCGTATTCCCGGGCGGCGCGCGCATCCGGCCTCGTCTCTGTCTGGCGGTGGCGCAGGCCTGCACCGAAGACCATCCGACCGTCGTCGATGCTGCAGCTGCGGCCATCGAACTGCTGCACTGCGCCTCGCTGGTTCACGACGACCTGCCTTGCTTCGACGACGCGGCCACCCGCCGCGGAAAACCTTCGGTACATCGCACGTTCGGCGAGCGGCTGGCCGTGCTCAGCGGCGACGCCATGATCGTGCTGGCTTTCGAATCGCTCGCCGCAGGCTGTCGCGCTTCTCCGGAGCGTCTGCCGGCGCTGATCCGAATCATCAGCCGCTCGGTGGGAACCTCCGGTGGCATCGTTGCGGGCCAGGCCTGGGAGTGCGAACCGCGTGCCTCGCTGGCCGAGTATCAGCAGGCGAAGACCGGTTCGCTGTTCGCGGCGGCGACCATGGCCGGCGCCGCGGCGGCGGGAGTCGCCAAGCCCGAGTCCTGGAGCTTGCTCGGCGAGCGTATCGGCGAGGCCTACCAAGTGGCGGACGACATTCTTGATGCGGTCGGCAACGCCACTGAAATCGGCAAGCCGGTAGGACGGGACGCCGAACTGGGGCGTCCGAGCGCGGTGGCGCAGCTCGGCTTGGCGGGCGCCATTCGATGGGTCAAGCAACTGGTGTCCGAAGCCAACGATTCGATTCCGCACTGCCCCGGAACCGATTGGCTGCGGGCGGCGATGCTCGCCGAGTCGAGCGGCCTGCTCCCGCGTGAACTGCGTCAGGCGGCTTAGGCCCACTCCATTCGCTGATTTTTGCCGATCATGGAAGCCAGGCTTTCCTGGTGGGACCGATCTCAGGCTGCTATTGCCGGCTGGCAAGCCAGCAGCCAGTTTCGTCGATGGGCCGCCGCTTTCCCTCTGACCCGACCCATCGCGCGGCGCCGCGCCAAGCAACTTTTCGATCTCTGCGCCGGCTTCGTTTATTCGCAGGTCTTGCTTGCCTGTGTGCGCCTGCGCGTCTTCGAGATTCTTGCCGGTGGCCCCCAGACCGCCGCAACGATCTCGCCGCAACTCGCCCTGACCCCGGAGGCGACCGCTCGCCTGCTCGACGCTGCGGTCTCCATGCGCCTGCTGGTCCGTCGCGCTGGCGGGCGTTACGCCCTGGGGCCGCTCGGCGCGCCGCTGGTGGGCAACGAGGCCCTGGCCGCGATGATCGAGCACCACTCCGCGCTGTACGCCGATCTGCGCGACCCGGTGGAACTGCTCCGTAGCGATCGACGGCCCGGCGAGCTGGCGAGTTACTGGCCGTATGCCGGCGTCGAGGCGCCTGCAAGTCTTTCCGCTGAACGCGTAGCGCGCTACAGCGCCCTGATGTCGGCGTCGCAGCCCTTGATTGCGGACGAGGTGCTGGACGCCTATTCGCTGAAATCCCATCGCTGCCTGCTCGATGTCGGAGGTGGCGAGGGAAGTTTCCTCGTCTCCGTCGCGGCACGCGCACCTGCTCTGAAGATGATGCTGTTCGACCTGCCAGCGGTCGCGGAACGGGCGCGCCTGCGGTTCGGCGCAATGGGTCTTTCTGACCGCGTCAGCGTTCACGGCGGTAGTTTCCTCAGCGACTCCCTGCCGGTCGGAGCGGACGTGATTTCGCTGGTGCGCGTCCTCCACGACCACGACGACGACTCCGTGCTGAACCTGCTCGGTGCCGTGCGACGTGCATTGCCGGATAACGGCGTGCTGCTGATTGCGGAGCCCATGTCGGAAACGCCGGGTGCCGAAACCATGGGCGACGCGTATTTCGGCTTCTACCTGCTTGCCATGGGCCGCGGTCGTCCACGCACGCCGGCACGAATCGGAGAACTACTGTGCGAATCCGGCTTCGACAGCGGTCGGCTGGTAGCCACGCACCTGCCCGTTCAGACACGTCTGATCGTGACGGGGCCCGCATAGGGGTTTTACCTTAGTCCAAATATTCGTAATGTTTACTTGACACATTATTTCGTAAGTTTAGACTAACAGTATGGTTCAACGATTCGGCTCCGGGGTTGAATGACCCAGAGGCGCCATACCAGGGAGACTTTCGATCAATACGACCGCCGTCGTTTTCGAGAAGCCCGAGCACCTTGTGCTGGCCACGCTCGAACTGTCGCCGCCGGGCGAGGACGATGTTGTCGTCGATATCCACTGGAGCGGCATCAGCACCGGGACCGAGCGCCTGCTTTGGTCGGGGCGCATGCCACAGTTTCCGGGCATGGGCTACCCGCTCGTTCCGGGCTACGAATCGGTGGGAAAGGTGCGCGAAGCCGGATCACGATCCGGGAGCCGCGTGGGCGATACAGTGTTCGTCCCTGGCGCGAAATGTTTTGGACCGGTACGCGGGCTGTTTGGTGGCGCGGCCGCACAGCTCGTCGTGCCGGGCGCGAGAGCTATTCCCGTTGCTGAACACCTGGGCGAGCAGGCTGCGTTGTTGGCGTTGGCCGCCACGGCGTATCACGCGATGGCCGCGCCGGACTTGCGTCACCCGGACCTCATCGTCGGACACGGTGTGCTGGGCCGATTGCTTGCGCGGCTGACGCTCGCGACGGGCGGACCTGCGCCCGTGGTGTGGGAACTCAACCCGGAGCGCGCGACGGGAGCGGTCGGATATCCGGTCGTCGATCCCAGGCACGACGCGCGGCGCGATTACCACTCCATCTACGACGTCAGTGGCGATGCCTCGCTGCTGGACTCTTTGATTGCCAGACTTGCGCCGGGCGGGGAAATCGTGCTCGCAGGTTTCTACAGCGAGCCACTCAGTTTCGCTTTTCCTCCGGCCTTCATGCGTGAAGCCCGGATTCGTGTCGCGGCGCAGTGGGCGCCCTCGGATCTGAGCGCGGTCAATGCGCTCGCAGAGTCCGGTCGGTTGTCGCTCGATGGCCTGATTACACATCGCCAGGACGCAACCGGCGCTGACGCCGCGTACCGCACGGCATTTGGCGATTCCGCCTGCCTGAAGATGATTCTGGACTGGAGAGCGAGCCCATGAGTGCAGGCGACAGCTTGGTCGGTACCGTCATCCCCCTGAACGAGCTCAAGGATCACCTGCGCGCGGAAGCGGCGATGCCGCTCGATCCGGTTTCGAGCGCGCCCGTGACCAAGGAAACGCAGATCATCGCGATCTACGGCAAGGGGGGAATCGGCAAGAGCTTCACCCTGGCCAACCTCAGCTACATGATGGCGCAGCAGGGCAAGAAGGTGCTGCTGATCGGCTGTGATCCAAAAAGTGACACCACGTCCCTGCTGTTCGGGGGACGCGCCT
The DNA here is from genome assembly GCA_052387695.1 of Panacagrimonas sp. GTDB lineage: Bacteria > Pseudomonadota > Gammaproteobacteria > Nevskiales > Nevskiaceae > Panacagrimonas. The sequence continues at coordinate 51,565 of JBQTIX010000032.1, forward strand.
GCCCGACCATCATCGAGACCTCGTCGAAGAAAAAACTCGCAGGCGAGCAGGTCAAGATCGGCGACGTGTGCTTCAAGCGCGACGGCGTGTTCGCGATGGAACTGGGAGGTCCGGAAGTCGGTCGCGGTTGCGGCGGCCGCGGCATCATCCACGGCTTCGAGACCCTGGAGAAGCTCGGGTTCCACGAGTGGGGTTTCGACTTCGTGCTGCTCGATTTCCTGGGCGATGTGGTCTGCGGCGGATTCGGCCTGCCCATCGCACGCGACATGTGCCAGAAAGTGATCGTGGTCGGCAGCAACGACCTGCAGTCGCTGTACGTGGCCAACAACGTGTGTTCGGCGGTGGAGTATTTCCGCAAGCTCGGCGGCAATGTCGGCGTCGCCGGTATCGTCATCAACAAGGATGACGGCACCGGTGAGGCGGCGGCGTTCGCCGAGCGTGTCGGCATTCCTATCCTGGCCGCGATTCCCGCGCACGACGACATCCGCCGTAAGAGCGCGAGCTACGAAATCATTGGCCGGCCGGGCACGCAATGGGGGCCGCTGTTCGAGACGCTGGCGACCAACGTCGGCATCGCGCCGCCAGTGCGGCCCACGCCGCTGACGCAGGACCAGTTGCTGGGCCTGTTCTCCGGTGACGCGGTCGGCCGCAACGTCGTGCTCACGCCGGCCACCGAGTTCGACATGTGTGGCAAGACCGAAATCACCAAGCCCACGCTCGAAGTCGTGTACGAGACCGTCTGACGCTCATGGCCGACGACACGCCAAGCCTCGTGAATCCAGCCGCCATAAACGCGGACGGATTGGGCTGCCACTCCGGCAAGGACCAGATGCTTGCGGCGGCGAAAGCCGCAGGCAAGTCGGTCACCTTGGACCAGTACGCAAAGGACTATCCGAAAGGCCCGCACGACCAGCCGCAGTCCATGTGCCCGGCCTTCGGCTCGCTGAGAGTCGGCCTGCGCATGCGCCGCACCGCGACCGTGCTCAGCGGCTCGGCCTGCTGCGTCTACGGCCTGACCTTCACCTCGCACTTCTACGGCGCGCGGCGCACGGTCAACTACGTGCCGTTCAACTCCGAGACCCTGGTCACCGGCAAGCTGTTCGAGGACATCCGTGAGGCGGTGCATGTGCTCGCCGATCCCACGCTCTACGACGCCATCGTCATCATCAATCTCTGCGTGCCCACCGCCAGTGGCGTGCCGCTGCAACTGCTGCCGAAAGAGATCAACGGCGTGCGCGTGATCGGCATCGATGTGCCGGGTTTCGGCGTGCCCACGCACGCGGAAGCCAAGGATGTGCTGGCCGGCGCCATGCTGCGGTACGCGCGCACGGAAGTCGAAGCAGGGCCTGTGCAGGCGCCTCGTGGCGGGCGTGGCGACAGGCCGATGGTCACTCTAGTCGGGGAAGTATTTCCGGCTGATCCCGTCGCCATCGGAATGATGTTGGAGCCGATGGCTTTGGTGGCGGGCCCGGTGGTGCCTACTCGCGAGTGGCGGGAGCTGTATTCCGCGCTCGACGGCGCCGTGGTTGCGGCCCTCCACCCTTTCTATACCGCGAGCTTCCGTGAGTTCGAGGCGGCAGGCAGGCCCATCGTCGGGTCGGCACCGGTCGGCAACGATGGTACGGAAGCCTGGTTGCAAGCCATCGGCACCGCAGCCAACGTGGCGCAGGCGAAGATCGACGCGGCCAAGAACCGCGTCCTCCCTGCAATAAGAGGCGCGCTCGCCAAAATGCCGATCAGGGGTCGCATCACCCTGAGCGGCTACGAAGGATCGGAATTGCTGGTCGCCCGCCTGCTGGTGGAGAGCGGCGCCGACGTTCGCTATGTCGGCACGGCTTGTCCGAAGACGGTTTGGAGCAGCGCCGATCTGGACTGGCTACAGGCCCGCGGCGTGCACGTGCAATATCGCGCTTCGCTGGAACAGGACCTGGCCGCGTTCCGCGAGTTCAAGCCCGATCTGGCGATAGGCACCACGCCGGTGGTGCAGGCCGCCAAGGCCGCGCGTACCCCCTCGCTGTACTTCACCAACCTGATCTCGGCGAGACCGCTGATGGGACCGGCCGGTGCGGGCTCGCTCGCCACCGTGGTCAATGCCGCGATCCAGAACAAGAGCCGCTTCGACCAGATGGAGGAATTCTTCTCCGGCGTCGGTGTAGGCGACACGGCCGGCGTGTGGGAGGAGGTTCCAAAGCTGCGCCCCGAGTTCCGTGAGCAGTACAAGCGCAAGGCGGCCAAGGCTGCGAAAGCGGCGAAGGTCGAGGAGCCGATCTGATGTTGGTCCTCGACCACGACCGCGCGGGAGGCTACTGGGGCGCCGTGTACGTGTTCACGGCGATCAAGGGCCTGCAGGTCGTGATCGATGGCCCGGTGGGTTGCGAGAACCTGCCGGTCACCTCGGTGCTGCATTACACCGATGCGCTGCCGCCGCACGAGCTGCCGATTGTCGTCACGGGTCTGGCCGAAGAACAGCTCGGACGAGAAGGCACCGAGGGCGCGATGAAGCGCGCACACGCGGTGCTCGATCCGGATCTGCCGGCGGTGGTCGTGACCGGCTCGATTGCCGAAATGATCGGCGGCGGCGTGACGCCGGAAGGCACCAACCTACAGCGCTTCCTGCCGCGCACCATCGACGAGGACCAGTGGCAGTGCGCGAACCGCGCCATGAACTGGTTGTGGACGCAGTACGGCATCAAGAAAGTACCAGCGCGCAAGCCGCTGAGTCCGGACAAGAAGCCGAGAGTCAACATCGTTGGCCCCTGCTATGGCAGCTTTAACACGCCGAGCGACCTGGCGGAAATCCGTCGGCTCGTCGAAGGCATCGGCGCCGACATCAATAGGGTGTTCCCGCTCGGCAGTCACCTGGCGGACGTGCCCAAGCTGATCGACGCGGACGTGAACATCTGCATGTATCGCGAGTTCGGCCGACTGCTGTGCGAGTCGCTGGACCGGCCTTACCTGCAAGCCCCCATCGGCCTGCACAGCACCACCAAATTCCTGCGCAAGCTCGGCGAGCTGCTGGGGCTTGATCCCGAACCCTTCATCGAGAAAGAGAAGCACACCACGATCAAGCCGATCTGGGATCTGTGGCGCTCGGTGACGCAGGATTTCTTCGGCACCGCGAGCTTCGCCATCGTCGCCAACGATACCTACGCGCGCGGCGTGCGGAATTTTCTCGAAGTCGAGATGGGCATGCCGTGCAACTTCGCGGTGTCGCGCTTGCCCGGCGCAAAGACGGACAACGCGGCGGTGCGCAAGCTGGTGCACGAGAAGCCACCGCTGGTGATGTTCGGCAGCTACAACGAGCGCATGTACCTGGCCGAGAAGGGCCATCGCGCGAGCTACATCCCGGCCTCGTTCCCGGGCGCGATCATCCGCCGCCACCTCGGCACGCCCTTCATGGGCTACTCCGGTGCGACCTACATCGTGCAGGAGTTCTGCAACGCGCTGTTCGATGCCCTGTTCCACATTCTTCCGCTGGGCAGCGAGCTGGACAAGGTCGATCCGACGCCGACCAAGCTGAGCACCGAAATCCCGTGGCTGGACGATGCCAAGGCGGTGCTCGACGAGCTGCTCGAAGCGCAGCCGGTGCTGGTGCGCATCTCGGCGGCCAAGCGCCTGCGGGATCGCGTGGAGCGCGACGCGCGCAAGGCGGGCGAGGTGGAGGTCACCGCCTCGCGCGTGGAGCGATCGCGCTGCGCGCTGACCGAAGGAGAGTACGCGTGCTAGGCCGACCCCTCTATCGAGAGCGGATTGAATCACCGGTAGGTCGGCGATGGCGGATGCGCTCCGCTTATCCGCCCTACGTGGATAGCGCTGAGCTGAGTAGGGTGGATAAGCGAAGCGCATCCACCGAGGTCGATCACAGATCGCAGCGCCGAGAGGATGCTGATCGCTCCACCAGAACATCTCCCGGACACAAGCCGGGTTACCCATCGGTCCGGGCAGCGACGTCCGGACAGGTCCCGGCTACGCGGGGTTGCGTGGCTGTTGTTTGTGGGGGCCGCAAGGCCATTCGGAGGTAGACCATGAGTAATGACAGACGGTCGCTGACGGGGTTGACGGATCAGGAGGCGAAGGAATTTCACGGCATCTTCGTCACCAGTTTCATCATCTTCACCGTCATCGCCATCGTTGCGCATTTCCTGGTGTGGCAGTGGAAACCGTGGTTGCAGTGAGGGGCGTAGGCCCTTAACTGAAGTCACGTCGCGGTACCAATCCCTTTCTCACATTGGAGGCTGAAGACATGTGGAAAGTATGGCTGTTGTTCGATCCTCGCCGGTCGCTGGTGGCACTGTTCACGTTCCTGTTCGTCCTGGCCCTGCTGATTCATTTCATCCTGCTCAGCACGCCTCGATTCAACTGGATCGGAGATGGTGGCGCGGCCCCGGCCGCGGTATCGCAGAACTCGTCCCTGCCCTTATCCGGCTAGGCGGTTCCGCAGCGGAAGCTGGCTGGCGGTAACGGGCGGGTCCGGTCTGCGCCGGGCCCTCCCGGAACCGTCGCCAGTCCGAAGGACAGGATTCCCGGGGAGCGGGAAACGCCGTTCAGACGCGTGGGAGTGACGTGATGAGCATGCTCAGTTTTGAAAGAAAATATAGAGTCCGTGGAGGCACGCTGCTGGGCGGCGACCTGTTCGATTTCTGGGTCGGGCCTTTCTACTGCGGCTTCTTCGGGGTGACCACCGTCTTCTTCGCCACGCTCGGCACGGCGCTGATCGTCTATGGCGCGGCGATCGGTCCGACCTGGAATCTCTGGCAGATCAATATCGCGCCGCCGGATCTCTCGTACGGCCTGGGACTTGCGCCGCTCAAGGACGGTGGGTTGTGGCAGGCCATCACGTTCTGTGCGCTGGGGTCTTTCATCTCGTGGGCGCTGCGGGAGGTGGAGATCTGTCGAAAACTCGGCATTGGCTTGCACGTGCCCTTCGCTTTCAGCTTCGCGATCCTGGCGTATTTCACGCTGGTGGTGGTTCGACCGGTGCTGATGGGTGCTTGGGGACACGGCTTCCCTTACGGCATTACCAGCCATCTCGACTGGGTATCCAACACCGGCTACCAGTACCTGCATTTTCATTACAACCCGGCGCACATGCTCGCGATCAGCTTCTTCTTCGCGACCGTCCTCGCGCTGGCGCTGCACGGCTCGCTGATTCTGTCGGCGACCAATCCGCAGAAGGGCGAGCCGGTGAAGACCGCCGAGCACGAGAACACCTTCTTCCGCGACACCATCGGCTACTCGATCGGCACGCTCGGCATTCACCGTCTGGGCCTGTTTCTCGCTCTCAGCGCGGTGTTCTGGAGTGCCGTCTGCATCGTCATCAGCGGTCCGTTCTGGACCCGTGGCTGGCCCGAATGGTGGGGCTGGTGGCTCAACCTGCCGATCTGGTAGCCGAATCGAACACCTGGCAAGAACAAAAACCTAGCGCTGGCGAAACAAGGGGGACGCTCACATGGCTGAGTACCAAAACATCTTCACGCGGCTTCAGGTCAACGCGCCGGCGTATCCGGGGGTTCCGTTCATCCCTGGAAGCAGCGACGGCGTGCGCGAAGTCAAACCCTTCTTCGCTTACCTGATGGGGAAGATCGGTGATGCGCAGATCGGCCCCATCTACCTGGGCTGGCTGGGCGTGACCTCGGCGGCGTGCTTCCTGATCGCCTTCGAGATCATCGGTCTGAATATGCTGGCGTCGGTGAACTGGGATCCGATCCAGTTCGTTCGCCAGTTGTTCTGGCTCGCGCTGGAGCCCCCGCCGCCATCGTATGGCTTGAGCATTCCTCCGCTCAACCAGGGCGGCTGGTGGCTGATTGCCGGCTTCTTCCTCACTGCCTCGCTGCTGCTCTGGTGTCTGCGCATGTACCGCCGCGCGAAAGCGCACGGCATGGGCACGCACACCACCTGGGCCTTTCTGGCGGCGATCTGGTTGTACCTGGTGCTCGGATTCATCCGCCCGGTCGCGATGGGGAGCTGGGGAGAGGCCGTGCCTTTCGGCATTTTCCCGCACCTGGACTGGACCGCCGCGTTCTCCATCCGCTACGGAAATCTTTTCTACAACCCCTTCCACATGCTCAGCATCGCATTCCTGTACGGCGCGACGCTGCTGTTCGCCATGCACGGGGCGACCATCCTCGCGGTGAGCCGTTACGGCGGCGAGCGCGAGATCGAGCAGATCGTCGATCGCGGCACCGCTTCCGAGCGAGCGGCCTTGTTCTGGCGCTGGACCATGGGCTTCAACGCCACGATGGAATCGGTGCATCGCTGGGCCTGGTGGTTCGCCGTGCTGTGCCCCCTCACTGGTGGCATCGGCATCCTGCTCACCGGGACGGTCGTCGATAACTGGTACCTGTGGGGGATCGAGCACGGCATCGTCGCCGGCTACCCCGAGGTGTTCACGCCGGTGGCGGACCCGGCCGCCGCTGCGACGGGAGCCAGCCAATGAACAGAAAAATGAACAGGAAACAGACTGCCCAGGCCCGGGTCACACTCATTCTGGGTCACGCGATCCTGCTGTTCGGCGCCGCGGCCCTGCTGGTGGGCTGCGAGCGTCCGCCTATCGAGACCGAGCAGGGCGGCTTCCGCGGCACCGGGATGGTGGATGTGCAAAACCCTCGTACGGTCGCCGGCAAGGCCGCGGGCAACCTCGTTCCTGTGGCGCTTCCCGCGGTGCCGGAGGGTGGCCCCGCCGCTGCCACGGTCTACAAGAACGTCAAGGTGCTGGGCAATCTCAGCGTCGGCGAATTCACCCGCACGATGGTGGCCATGACCAACTGGGTCGCGCCCAAGGAGGGCTGCGCCTACTGCCACAACCCGGCCGACATGGCCTCGGACGAGAAATACACCAAACGCGTCTCGCTGCGCATGATCCAGATGACCCAGCACGTCAACGCCAGCTGGAAGACCCACGTCGCGGACACCGGCGTGACCTGCCACACCTGTCATCGCGGACAGCCGGTGCCGTCCGACATCTGGTTTGCGACGGCGAGTTCCGGGACGGAATTCGCCGGCAACAAGGCGGGGCAGAATGCCGCCGCGCCGATCGTCGGACTCACCTCGCTGCCCAATGATCCGTTTTCCACCTTCCTGGAAGGCGATGCGGGCATCCGCACGGTGTCCACCACGGCGCTCCCCACCGGCAATCGAAGTTCGATCAAGCAGACCGAGTGGACCTACGGCCTGATGATGCACATGTCGCAGTCGCTGGGCGTGAACTGCACGTACTGCCACAACAGCCGGTCCTTCACGTCCTGGGATTCCAGCCCGCCGGCGCGAGCGGTCGCCTGGCATGGTATCCGCATGGTGCGTGATCTCAACCAGAACTACCTCATTCCGCTCAAGGACAGCTTCCCGACACAACGTCTCGGTCCTGCAGGCGACGGTCCGAAGCTCTATTGCGCGACCTGTCACCAGGGGGCAGCCAAGCCGCTCAACGGCGCGAAGATGGTGGGCGACTATCCCGCGCTGAAGGGTCCGATCGCGGCGCCAATCCCTGTGGCTGCGCCGCCGCTGGATGACGGCCCCGTGGAGGGTGAGTCGGCACCGGAAGAGGAGTCGGAGGCAATCGAAGATTCGGATGGCACGGCGACGGACGGGTCTGAGGCCTGAAAAACGCCCGAATCATGGGTGCCCCCGGGTTCAAGCGGTCACGATCGCATTCCAGGTAACCGCTTGAATTCCGGAAAATCCAGCTGGACGTGTCGCTGGACCGGCTCACACCGGCGACGCTCAGGTGCCGGTTCTCACGCCGCCGCTTCCGCCCAACTCCTCACTGCCTCCGTGTCCTTCACGGGCGGCAAGCCGAACATCCGGCCGTACTCCCGGGTGAACTGCGACACGCTCTCATAGCCAACCGCAAACGCGGCGCTGCTCGCCGACCGGCCTTCCGCCATCATCAGGCGGCGCGCCTCGATCAGACGCAACTGCTTCTGGAATTGCAGCGGCGAAAGCGAAGTCACGGAGCGGAAGTGATGATGGAACGAGGATGGGCTCATTCCCGCCGTCGCCGCGAGGCGATCGACCGGCAGCGGCCGCGTGAACTCGGCGCGAAGGACTGCGACCGCGCGTGCAACACGATGGGCATTGCCCTCCGGCCAGCCCAGGCGTCGAATGGCCGCCCCGTGCCGGCCGGCCAGCAGCCAGTAGTGCAGTTCGCGCACGAGCTGCGCATGCAGCACCGGCACCGCGTCCGGACGCTCGAGCAGGCGCATCAGCCGCAGCGCCGCATCGGCGACCTCGGCATTGGTCGGCTCGACCCGCAGCGGCGCGCCGTCGGCCGCCGATATCGTGCGCATCTGCACCGTCAGGTCGGCGATCACGGCCGCGTCCAGGTCCAGGACCAGCGAGAGGTAGGGTTCGACGACACTCGCCCGCGTGATCTGACTTACCGTGGGCACGTCCGCCGTGATCAACAGCGAATCTCCGGCACCGAACGAGTGGGTCTGGGTGCCCATCGCCACCTGCTTGCTGCCCTGCAGCACCAGGCACACGAGTGGCCTGGAGATCGCGTGGACCAGGCCGCTGGCCGTGACCGAGCGGATGACGGTCAGGCCAGGAATGGGCGTCCGGGCAAGGCCGGCCGGGCCGGCATACGCCTCCACATAACGGCGAACCGTATTGAGCAGGGTGTCATTCATGCGGTGATCCTCGCCGATCCTCGTCGACCACGCCTACTACCCTTGGAGGAATAGGCAAAAGACTTCGAGGTTTCGGCAACGACTCACGACGCCTCGGGCCGCATCATGGGTTTCCCACACCAGAGGAGTTCGACCATGACCAAGATCGCTATCGTGACCGGCGCCAGCCGCGGGCTCGGCCGCAACGCAGCCCTGAGCATCGCCCGCAAAGGCGGTGACGTCGTCCTGACCTATCAGAGCCGCAGCGCGGATGCAGAGTCGGCTGTCGCCGAGATCAAGGCGATGGGCCGCAAGGCGGTCGCCTTCCAGCTCGACGCCGGCAACGTAGCCAGCTTTGCAGCGTTCGCCGAGCGCCTGCGCAAGACGCTGCGCGAGACCTGGCAACGAGAGACCTTCGATCACCTCGTCAACAATGCCGGCCATGGCGACTACGCCCTGATCGAGCACACCACCGAGGCGCAGTTCGACGGATTGATCAACGTCCACTTCAAGGGCGTCTACTTCCTCACCCAGGCGCTGCTCCCGCTGATCGCGGACGGTGGCCGCATCGTGAACCTGTCCTCGGGCCTGACCCGCATGTCCTTTCCCGGCTACGCCGCGTATGCGTCCGCCAAGGCCGCGGTCGAGGTGCTCAGCGTTTACATGGCCAAGGAATTGGGCAGCCGCGGGATCGCGGTCAATACCGTGGCGCCGGGCGCCATCGAGACCGACTTCGGCGGCGGCGGCGTCCGCGACAACCCGGCGATCAACAAGATCTTCGCGGACATGACTGCGCTCGGCCGGGTAGGCCTGCCCGACGACATCGGGCCGATGATCGCGAGCCTGCTGTCCGAGGACAATCGCTGGGTCAATGCGCAGCGCATTGAAGTGTCCGGCGGCCAGGCGATCTGAGGGGCGAGGGGGGCGCGCCCGCAGGGTTCGGACCAGGGGCTTGCGAGCGTAGACCATGGTTGGCCGAAGCTGTCGAGCATCGGCCGATGCGTTGCGCATGATCTCCAGCCCTCCGTTACATGAGGCATCCGGACTGGAGTGCCGTGCCGTCATGCAACCCAGCATCCTCACAGCACTCTGACTTCGAGCCCTCGTCCCTGCGATTCGGTCGGCACACTCGCGCTGTCGCCGTATTTCGTGACGCGCTTTACGCCAGACAGTGCTCCGCGCTGTTGATGCGGCAGTCTCCGCCCCCGTCCCGCAGGGGCGAGGATTGCGAGCAACATGCTCCGCCCATCAATTTGCGGGCCGCATCAATAGTCACATCCACAGTTGCTCCGGCTGCTTCCGGCTGGAGCGGTTGCCGGGTGGGACTCTCACCCACTGGAAAGCGCCGCCCTTTCACGGCGAACAACGTGAGCAGACGCTTACGCAGGACCCGCACCTGCTCAGCACCGCCATGGTGTTCTGCCTTCTCAGATTCCGTAGCGAGCCTTCATGCGCTCCATGTAGGCGATCAGGTTTCGCTTTCCGGCCGCGTAGTGACGCGTATCGAACGAGAACGGTGCGTCAATAACATGGCGCAAGATCGCCAGAACGGAGGCGTCGATCCATCTCGGACAGTCCCCCATGAAAAAGGGCCGGTCGCCCAAGACGTCGCTGAGCGCGTCGACATCCTGGCGGGCACGGGCATAGAGTGTTTCCTTGGGCAGACGCGTCCAACCCCCGTTCTCGTAGCCCTTGAGGACCCGGCCACGCCAAGCGTCGCCGAAGGCTTGCAACTCGGGCGATATATCGTCGGTACCTGCGATCAGACGCAGGTAGTACTGCCAGTCCGCGTCGGCGACGTAACGCGGCTGAATGACGGCAATCCAGTACAGGTGTTCGTCGATCAGGCGGTTGAAGGCGAGCATCGTTCCTTGCTCGCGGAGCGTGACGCCTTCTCCAAGGCGATCGCCGAAACGGCGCCGCAGGTGCTCGATGATCAGCATCGAGTCCGCGATTCGCGTTCCTTCGTCGTCGACGAAAGGGACCTTCCCGTTAGGACTGTCGCGATCGAGTTGCGACAAGTCGGCGGGTTTGAATTCGAACGGTATTTCCGAGAGCGTCAGGAAATACGAGACCTTGGTGGTCATCGGGCCCAGACAGGGAACCGTCCAACCGGGAACGCTGCCATACAGGTGAATCATCGTGGTCCTCCTCATGGCGGGATGCTTCGGCAGGGTTGAAGCAGGCTCGCAGCGGCTGCGCGATTCGCTCTCTCCCACCCTCATCCTCGTGTCATGTGCAATCGGTTGTTCTCGTGCCCCTATCCATTCACGCTCAGTATCAAGTTGAATCTGCGCCGAGGTTCACCGACTCGAAGCGGACCCCGGTCGTGAAGCCCCCGTCGATCACGATGTCCTGGCCCGTGATGTACGAAGATTCGTCGCACGCAAGGAACAGCACGAGGCGCGCAACCTCATCCGACATGCCGACGCGACCCAGCGGTGTCATTTGCCGCCAGCGGCGCATGAAAAGGGGCTCCGCTTGTCCCGGAGAGATCATGCGCCGGGTCTGGATCATGCCCGGACAGATCACGTTGGCGCGCACGCCGCTCGGGCCGAAACGCTTGGCCAGCTTTCGATTCAATCCCACCACGCCCGCCTTTGCGGCCGTGTAGGCCTCGCTCGCAAAGTCGAAGCCTAAGCGCGACCCGGCGATCGAGGCATTGCTGACGATCACGCCGTGGCCCGAGCGCGCCAGTATCGGCGCAGCCTCCATCGCCGCGGCCCAATACGCGGCCAGACCGCTTTCGAGCATCAGATTCCAGCGCTGATCGTCGGTGTACTCGCTGCTTGGACTGGTCATCGCATTGTTGAACAGGATGCCCAAACCACCCAGTACATCCTCGGCCTCGTGCACCATCCGGCGCACGGCGGCCCGATCGGTGACATCGACACGCCGGTAGTGCGCCATGCCGCCGGCGGCCCGGATTTCCGCGACTACGCGCTCGCCACCGGCATCGTCGATGCGGTGATCATGACTGCGGCGCCTTCACCGGCGAACAAGCGTGCGGTGGCTTCGCCCATCCCTGCAGCCCCGCCGGTAATCAGCGCTTTGCGCCCCTCAAGCCTTCGACACATCATCGACCTGCTCCCGTTTGAGCACGCCCTTCATCGAGTCTCTCTTTCAGGACCGCTTCGAGTCGACGCCTCACTCCGAACGATCTGGGTTCCATCGGACCGAATCATATGGGCACCGAGTACGCGCCGCGACGGTTCGGCCACAACGAGCTTCACAGCCGTTCGATCGCCCCGACCTGACACCGAATTCTTCATGGGGCGAAAGTCGGACTCGAAGGCACTTCCCCGAGTTCCCTGCCGGAGCGCCCTCGGCCGCGAACAATTTCACGACCGCTTCTCCGATACCCGAAGCCCCCCGGATACGAGTGCACGGCGTCGCTCGAGCGTGCCGTGCACGTACTGGCTCAGCGCGTCACACCGGGACCATCGTAGGGCTGCCTGAAAAGATCGTTGAGCCGGTGATCGGCCCGTGCATCGTTGAGTCGCGGCTTCTTCAGATTCTCGCGCAGGTATGCGTCGGTCTCCTCGCGTTCCTTCCTGAACTCGGGATAGTACTTGTTGAAGACGCGTTTCATGAACGCGGCGAGGTTCGCCTTGGAGCGAATGTACTGGCCGATCGGGCTGGGGAACGGCGTCATCGCGCAGTGACCCAGCGCCGCGTACATGTTGGCATCGAGCGACGACGGCCGATCGCCGAACAGGTAGGGCTTGTCGCCGAGCAGGTCGGACATCGCGTCGGTCATCTTTTGCGCGGTCAGTTCGATCTCCTGTTCGGTGTTGCGTCCGGCCCCGTGGTGCCAGAACTGCGTGAGCAGGTGATCCCGGAAAGCTTCGACCGGCGCACGGCGCTGCTCCTCGGGCAGCCAGGCGAGGAACTTGACCCACAGGGGGTCATAGATGGCGAAGTCTTCGTGGCGACGGTAACGCGTCTGCACCACGATCCAGTACCACGACTCACCCAGGGCACGATGAATCAGGTTGGAGGCCGCCCGTTGGTCCTTCGTGAGCCACTTGTCGAGCGGATCGTTGTACTTCTCTTCTAGGTAATACTGGATCAGCTGGGTATCCGAGATGCTGGTCCCGTCGCTGTCGACGATCCACGGAAGCTTGCCCTTCGGCGTCTTCGTCAGGTCGCCTTTTTCCAGGATGACCGCCTCGAACGGAATGCCCGCCATGCGCAGGTAGGCATCGGTGTACGAGACGTAGGGGCTCATGTCGGAGAGTCCCCATGCCGGCAGGTAGCCATACATCTTCATCATCGTTCGTTCTCCTCTTCTGTCGACCGAATGGGCCGTTGCTCTGGTGACGCGCTTCTCTTTCTTTACGCCCCCGGCGTTACCAGGGAAGCGTTTGTCCATTCGCGTGGCGAAACGTCCCGGTCGTGCTGATGTCCAATTCGTCGAGGCGCTCGACGAGCCCCTTGGCCGCATGCTCAGGCTCAACAAGCGAGCCCATGACGGGACTTCCGCCCAAGCTCGACGTGAGGCGCGTCCGGACCGTCCCGGGGTGCAGGCACACGACGGCGATCCTCTTCTTCTCGAGCTCCCGAGCCAGGCACAACGCCGCCATGTTCGCGGCCGCTTTGGACATCCGGTAGCCGTAAAGGCCACCGCTCTGGTTCTCCGACAGCGAGGCGACCCGGCTCGTGATGATGCCGACCCTTCCCCCATCGACCATCATCGGCAGCGTCGCCTGCGCGACACGAAGGAACCCGATGGCGTTGATCTCGTACTCCTTGTGCATCGCGTCGAAGTCGAAACGACCCAATGGGCTGTCGATCACGATTCCTGGGATGTACATCAGGGTGTCTATGGTCCGCTGGGAAAGCGATCGGCTCAGCCTTGCCACGTCGTCGTCTGACGCGACATCGAAGGGGTGGTGAACTTCCACATAGCCGTTCTCGAACCGCGTTGCGCCCAAGCACGCCGCGATGACGTGGTCCCCCCGATTCGACAGAAGCGTCGCCATCGCATGGCCGATCCCTCTATCGGCTCCAATCATCAACACGGTTTGCTTCGACACGGTCATTGATTCCTTCGAACGGCCGCGCGAGTCATCACGCGAGAATGGGTTTAGCGGTTCGCCGACGGCTGGAAGTCGTTTTGTCTGGTGGCGCGCGCTTCGCGTTTTCCACTTTCCGTAATCGCCGACATCCAGCGTCATCCACGACGAGTAATACGCTAATGGCATCGGCGACAGACCGGCACTATCAGGATTTGGGATTGTCGGTTGCAAATATGCCGACGGGTTCGGCATTGCCCATTCGCGGCGACCCGTGTCGAATTGGAGACAAGCTCCCGCGCGCAGGCGATGCGTGCATGGCCTCGCCGAGCGCGCGGTCGATCCCGTCATCCGACGCACTGACAGCGTCGCGGAAAGATGGCGGCCTCAAGGCCGTGGCCGTTTCGACTTCTATTGCGCCTCCCGGAGCCCAGTGGTGGTCCCAACGGGTTCCGAACTTCGCAGGTCAGGAAGCCGGGACGCTCCATTCAACCCCTTTTCCAATGAGTTTGGCGGTCAAAATTGCAACGACTCATGTCACGAAGCGCTACTGCTGCGCTCGATTTGAAACCCTTAAGGTAGATCGTCTCGCTCAGCACCCCGGAAGCCCCCTTCAATGATCGACTTGTATACTGCCCCCACTCCCAATGGGCATAAGGTCTCCATCCTCCTCGAAGAGTTGGGTGTTCCTTATACGGTTCATTGCATCGATCTGGGAGCACAGGACCAAAAGGCCGAGGGCTATCTCAAGATCAATCCCAACAGACGCATTCCGACCATCGTGGATCGGGACAACAACGACTTCCCGGTGTTTGAATCCGGAGCGATCCTGCTCTACCTCGCCGAGAAGTACGGCCGTTTCATTCCGGGCGATCGCAACAAGCGATCGATCGTGGTGCAGTGGCTGATGTTTCAGATGAGTGGCGTGGGCCCGATGCAAGGACAGGCGAATGTCTTCCTCCGATATTTTCCGGAGCGGCTGCCGGCCGTGGTCGACCGATACCAGAATGAATGCAAGCGGCTTTATGGCGTGCTCGACAAGCGCCTGTCGACGCGCAATTTCATCTGCGACGACTATTCGGTTGCCGACATTGCCACCTGGCCCTGGGTCAACTTCAGAGCTGGCCCCGTTTGTCTGTACAGCGGGCCTGAATTTATAAGTGGATGTTCTGCGGGGTTTTAAGCTGCCAGGGCCAGAGGCAGTGGTTGGAAGTAGACCTGATCCGGTGTCTTGCGATCAAGG
>JBQTIX010000033.1:0-9386 GCA_052387695.1 Panacagrimonas sp.
CGCTCACGATCAACGAGAACGCGGACCCGACCGTGCGCGCCGACTTCGAGCGCTGGTTCAACCAGGCTGTGCCGGAAGGCGCGCCGTACTTCCGCCATGTCGACGAAGGCAGCGAGGACATGCCGGCTCACATCAAGAGCAGCATTCGACATTGGATCCGACGTCGGAAGGCGCTACTGTACTTTCGCCAAGATCCCTGACGCCCCCAAGCGGCTTCCACGATCTCAATCAAAGGAGAGTCATGAACACTGCAACGCAACCGAGCGTCGGCAAGACGACCTCTCACGTTCCGTTCGGCCACCATGACCGCCTCTTCATCGATGGCGAATGGATCAAGCCCTCTTCCGATTCCATGCTGAATGTGTACTCGCCAGCGACCGAAGAGCTCTACGTCAGCGTCGCCGAGGCACAGGAAGCGGATATCAACCGGGCCGTGGCGGCGGCGCGCGAGGCTTTCGACAACGGCCCGTGGCCACGCCTGACGCATGCGGAGCGTGCCCAGTACCTGAGGGCGATCGGCAAGGCGATCAACGAGCGCGCCGCCGATACCGCCAAGGTGTGGCCCAACGAGATGGGCCTGCTGCACGGCCTAGCCTCGGCGATGGCGCCCAGCGTCGGCGGCATCTACGACTACTACGCGGGGCTCGCCGAAACCTTCAAGTGGGAGGAACGGCACACGCCGGAAGGTGGAGGAGCGGTCGGGCTGCTGGTGCGCGAGCCCGTGGGCGTGGTGGGCGCCATCATCCCGTGGAACGGACCGCCGCTGCTCATCGCCTACAAGATCGCGCCGGCTCTGCTCGCCGGCTGCACCGTCGTGTTGAAGGCCTCGCCCGAAGCACCAGGGGCCGCTTACATCATTGCCGAGATCGCCGAGGCCGTCGGCCTGCCCAAAGGCGTCTTGAACGTCGTGACCGCCGATCGCGCGGTGTCCGAGTTGCTGGTCCGTCATCCCGGCATCGACAAGATCAGCTTCACAGGCTCCTCCGCTGCCGGTCGCAAGATCGCGTCGATCCTGGGCGAGCGCATCGCCCGCTACACGCTGGAGCTGGGCGGCAAGTCGGCGGCCGTGGTGCTCGACGACTACGACATCGAGACCGCCGCCAAGGCCCTCGTCGGACCCGCTTGCTTCTTCTCCGGCCAGGTGTGCTCGTCGCTGACGCGGATGATCGTCACGCGCAAGCGTCACGACCAGTTCGTCGATGCGCTCGCCTCCCACATGGGCAAGGTGAAGGTCGGCGATCCGTTCGACCCGGCGACGGGCATCGGTCCCGTCGCGATGAGGCGCCAGCGCGATCGCATCGAAGGACTGATCGCCAAGGGCAAGGAAGAGGGTGCCACGCTCGCCGTCGGCGGCGGCCGGCCCAAGGGTCTCGATCGGGGCTTCTACATCGAGCCCACCGTCTTCGGCAACGTCAACAACGACATGACGATCGCCCGTGAGGAAATCTTCGGGCCGGTCCTGGGTGTGATTCCCGCCAAGGACGAGGAGGAGGCGATCAGGATCGCCAACGACACCGTCTACGGCCTCAACAATTCGGTCTTCACCAATGATCCCGACCGCGCCTATGCTGTCGCGCGCCGGCTACGCTCGGGCACCGTCGGTCACAACATCTTCCGCACCGACTTCAGCATCGCCTTCGGCGGCTTCAAACAGTCGGGCATCGGTCGCGAAGGCGGTGTGGAGGGCCTCCTGCCCTACACCGAGGCCAAGACCATCATCCTCGAAGGCAAGCCCAGGCATCTGAAGACCTGAGAACCACACGTGTCGGATTTCGACGTCCTGATTCGCGCCGGCCAGATCATTGACGGCACCGGCGCGCCGCCTTATCTCGCCGACCTCGCCATCAAGAACGGCCGCATCGCGCGCATCGCACCGCGCATCGACGGCACCGCGGCGCAGGAGATCGACGCGACGGGCCTCGCGGTCACGCCCGGCTTCGTCGACGTGCACACGCACTACGACGGGCAAGCCACCTGGGACTCGCACCTGAATCCCTCGTCGAACCTCGGCACGACCACCGTGGTGCTGGGCAATTGCGGCGTAGGCTTTGCGCCCTGCCGGCGCTCGGACCGCGAGGTGCTGGTCCAGCTCATGGAAGGCGTGGAGGAGATCCCGGGCTCGGCGCTCGCCGCCGGCATCAAGTGGAACTGGGAGAGCTTCCCCGAGTACCTCGACGCGCTCGAAGAAAAGCCGCGCGACATCGATGTGTGCGCGTTCCTGCCGCACGCGCCGCTGCGCGTCTACGTGATGGGCCAGCGCGGCGTCGACCGCGAGGCCGCGACCCCCGCGGACATCGAGGCCATGCAGAAGCTCGTGCGTGAGGCGATGGACGCCGGCGCCATCGGCTTTTCCAGTTCGCGCACCCTGCTCCACCGCAGCAGCACCGGCGAATCCGTGCCCACGATGGGCGCGGCGGTCGCGGAGATGAAGGCGCTGGGCGCCTGCCTCTCGGGAGAGAAAGGCCACGTGCTGCAGTTCATCTCCGACTGGGTCGACGAGGACGCCGAGTTCGACATCCTGCGCGACGTGAGCCGCCGCACCGGCGCCAAGGGCACTTTCACCCTGGCGGCCTTCGACCGGCCGCCCGCGGGCTCCAATCCCAATCCCGATCTCTGGCGCGATCAGCTCAGGCGTCTGGAGGCGGCGCAGGCCGAAGGTCTGGACATCCGCGGGCAGGTGATCTCGCGGCCCATCGGCATCCTGATGGGGCATCCCGCCAGCATGAGCCCGTTCTACCGGCGCCCCACGTTCCTCGCGCTGGAGAGACTGCCCGAGGGTACGAGGCTCGCGAAGCTGCGCGACCCCGCCATCAAGGCGCGGATCCTGTCGGAAGCCAACGACCGTCCGCACATCTTCGTGCAGCTCCTCGAGCGCAGCTTCGACCAGATGTACCCGATGGAGGAGCCGATCAACTACCTGCCGAAGTCGGACGACTCGGTGGCCGCACGCGCGAAGCGCGAAAATGGCCGCGATCCGATGGAGTGGCTCTACGACTTCCTGCTGGGCAATGACGCCCGGAATCTCATTTATATCCCGGTCACCAGCAAGACCGCCGCGGTGATCGGGGAACTGCTCCAGCATCCGCACACGATCTCCGCGCTCGGCGACGGCGGCGCGCACGTCGGCTCGATCTGCGACAGCAGCGCCAACCTGTTCCTGCTCACGAAGTGGGTGCGCGACGAAAAGCTGCTCGACCTCGCGCAAGGCATCCGACGCATCACGCACGACCCGGCAAGCTTCTTCTCGCTGCACGACCGCGGCCGGCTCGCACCGGGCATGAAGGCCGACGTCAACATCCTCGACATCGACAAGCTGATGCTGAAGACGCCGCGCAAGGTCGAGGATCTGCCGGGCGGTGGGGCGCGGTTCATCCAGGATTGCGAAGGGATCGCGGCGACCTTCGTTGCGGGAGAGATGATCTATTGCGATGGCGAGGCAACCGGGGCGCTGCCGGGGAAGCTGGTGCGGGGCATGCAGGCTGCGCAGAGAACGTAGGGCGGGTTAGCGGCGGACTTTTCCGCGGCGTAACCCGCCGATTCCGCGGAAGGCGGGTTACGCGATGAAGCAGCTAACCCGCCCTACTGCACTATCGACCCTGCACCAGATTCCGGGCGGCATGGTGGGCACGCTCAAGGCGCAGCTCGCCGAACACCGGATGAGCCACCGTTTCGACGAGGTGTTGCGCGAGGTCGCGGTGGTGCGGCGCGAGCTGGGCTATCCCGGCATGGCCACGCCCTTCAGCCAGTTGGTGGGCATCCAGGCGGTGATGAACGTGGTCAAGGGACAACGCTACGCGATCGTGCCCGACGAAATCGTCCAGTACGCGGCGGGCCTTTATGGCCAGCCGGTGTCCCCGATCGAAAGCAATGTGCTCGACCGCATCATGGCCAGTCCGCATGCCAGGAAGCTGGCGGCGGAACCGCCCGAGCAGCCGACTCTCCAGGAATTGCGCAAGCGTCACGGCACCGACGACGATGACGAACTCATCCTGCGCGCACTGATGCCCGCGGCCGACCTGAAAAAAATGCGCGATGCCGGGCCGCTTCGGCGCGACTATCCGCTCTATGTCTTCGCCCGAGCTTGCGGAGATATCCTGGCTGATGCGCGTGGCCACGGGTTCCCTGGTGCACCACGCGACGCCGGAGTTCGAGATCTTCCTGCGCAGATGAGCGCTGGTGGCGCAGTCGCGATCGAGGTGCACGCGCGTCGATGCTTCGCGACGGCGGACTTCGTGGTCGGGACGGTGACAATTGCAGCCATTGATTCCCTTGTTCGGTACTGTGCGCTTTCACTTTGATTCATCGTCATTCCGCCCACAAAAAATCCGCACTGTCGGGCCGCTGATGCGCGAACTCGCGTTCGACTTCCGCCTGCGACAGCACTTCGGCGTCGCAGCCGCTGCGCTTCGGGTCGGTCGCCGCATGTCGCGCGACTTCCATCCTGCCGAGCTGGTTGCGATGCACTTCGTCCGGGCCGTCGGCGAGGCGTAGCGCGCGCGCCATCGCGTACGCCGCGGGCAGGAAGTAATCGTTGCCGGTGCCGCCTCCGCCGAAAGCCTGCATCGCCCAGTCGACGATCTGGCAGGCGGCCTGCGGCGCGGCGATCTTGATCATCGCAATCTCTGCCTTCGCGACCTTATTGCCCACCGTGTCCATCATCCATGCCGCCTTGAGTGTCAGCAGACGAAGCTGTTCGATCATGCAGCGCGCCTCGGCGATGCGTTCCAGGGTCACGGTCTGCTGCGCGAGCGCGCGGCCGAACGGCGTGCGCAGAGCTGCGCGTCTGCACATGCGCTCCAGCACGCGCTCGCACATGCCGATCAGGCGCATGCAGTGATGGATGCGCCCCGGCCCGAGCCGGCCCTGCGCAATCTCGAAGCCGCGTCCCTCGCCGAGCAGCACGTTGTCCACCGGCACGCGCACGTTCTCGAACACGACTTCCGAGGCGCGATCCGGCACGCCGTAGAAACCGAACACCGGCAGCGGGCGCAATACGCGCACGCCCGGCGTGTCCTTGGGCACCAGCACCATCGATTGCTGTCCATGCCGGTCCGTCGCGTCCGGATCGGTCTTGCCCATGAAGATGATGATCTTGCAGCGCGGATCGGTCGCGCCCGTCGTGTACCACTTGCGGCCGTTGATGACGTACTCGTTTCCTTCGCGACGGATCAGACTGCCGATGTTCGTCGCATCCGATGAAGCGACCTCCGGCTCGGTCATGGCGAAGGCCGAGCGGATCTCGCCGGCGAGCAGCGGTTTCAACCAGCGCTCCTGCTGCGCCGGTGTGCCGTAGCGCGCGATCGTCTCCATGTTGCCGGTGTCGGGCGCCGAGCAGTTGAACACCTCGGGCGCGAGCATGGATCGGCCCATGACCTCGCACAGCGGCGCGTAGTCCAGATTGTTGAAGCCGCTTTCGTGCGTGTAGAACAGGTTCCACAAGCCGGCCTCGCGCGCGAGGGCTTTGAGTTCCTCCACCACCGGCTGCACGCCCCAGGGCCCGAGCTGCTCGGACTCGCGGAAGTAACGCCGCTCGTTGGGGTACACGTGTTGCGCCATGAAATCCTCGAGGCGCTGCCGGGTTTCGAGGACACGCGGGCTGAACTGGAACATGGTGAGACTCCTGATGAGGGACAGCCCGCATCGTCGCGGTACGCGCCTCGTTCGACAAGCGGCACTCGGCAGCGCCGCGGCCTGCGGCCATACTCCGCGCACCGCGCATCACGACGCGAGACGTGGAGAGAGAACATGGCTGACGACATCGCCGCCCAGGCCCGCAACGAGCACAAGCGCAAGCTGCTCGACGTGGTGCGCCGCTACGAGCACACCTACAACACGGATGTCGAGAAGCTGGTGCTGGAGGTCTACGCACACGATGTGCACCTCTACATGACCGGCGGCGAGATTCACGGCAAGGATCAGTTTCTCGCTGTCGAGAAGGCCATTCTTGCGGCGGCGCCGAAGCGTCGCATGCGCGTGGACCGCGCACTGATCTGCGGACCCGAGACCGTGGTGATCGAGGCCGTGATCCTGGACGACGCGCGGCCTGATTTCTTTTCGCCCTTCTGCGTGATCTTCACGATCCGCGACGGCAAAATCGTCGAGGACCGCAGCTATCTCGATCCCTCGCAATGGCCTGGCATCGCTGCGGCAGCGCCGCTCGCCAGTCCCGGGGGATTGGGCAAGCCGGGTTGAGGTGTCCCTATGGGCAGGATGAGCGGCAAGGTGGTGATCGTGACCGGCGCGGGAACGGGCGTCGGACAGGCCGCGATGATCCTGTTCGCGAAGGAGGGCGCGGAGGTGCTGGGCGTCTCGCCCACGCTCGAACAGACCCAGGCTGCCGGCGGACGGGGTTCGATCTTCGCCGCCGATCTGTCCCGAGACGCTGCGTGCCAACAGTGGTGCAGACGGCACTCGATCGCTACGGTCGCATCGACAGCCTGGTGCACGCCGCAGGCGTGGGTTACAGCTGGGCTGAAAAGAGCCCTGGCACGATGGGCGACGTGCTCAACACCACGCCCGAGGCCTGGCAGGAAGTCATCGCCATCAACCTCAACTCCTGCTTCTACATGTGTCGCCACGTCGTTCCCGAATTCCTCAAGCGGGGGCGGGGCACCATCGTCAACGTGTCCAGCATCTCAGGCTTTCAAGGCCTGGCCAACGCACACACCTACACGGCGGCCAAGGGCGGGGTGATCAACCTGACGCGCTCGCTCTGCGTCGCCTACGCGGCGCAGGGCATACGCGCGAACTGCCTGGCTCCGGGATTCATCGCTACGCCGATGGTCGCGTCCGTGCTGAACCTGTTCGACGACCCGGCCGTGGCGGAACGGATCACGCCGATGAAGCGGCCCGGCACGGTTCTGGAGATGGCTTATGGTTGCCTGTATCTGGCTTGCGATGAATCGTCCTACTGCAACGGCAGCGTGCTGACCATCGATGGCGGCACCACCGCACGTCAGTAACGGACCACTCACAAGCGCAAGGAGAATCTGATGCGCGCAGCGATCTTCAAAGGCATCGGCCAGGCACTCGATAATCTGTACCGCTGATGACCCCAAACCGCAGCCCGGCGGCTTCGCGGAATACCTGCACGTCCCCGCGGTGCAGGCGCTGCGCCTGCCCAAAGGGGTCAGCTCACGGCACGGCGCCACGGTGGAACCGCTGTCCGTCGGGCTGCACGCGGTGGAGAAGGGTCGGGTCAAGCTCGGCGACCGCGTGCTGGTGATCGGCGCCGGGCCGATCGGATTGGCGGTCGTGGCATTCGCCAGGCTGGCGGGCGCCTACCAGATCGTCACGAGCGAATACGCTGAGAACCGCCGCAACACCTCCCTGGCCTTCGGCGCCACCGGCACCATCGATCCGGTACGGGAAGAGATCGGCGAAGCGTTCGCGAAGATCGCCGGCGGTCCGCCGGACGTCATCTTCGAATGCGTCGGCGTGCCGGGCCTCTTGCAGTCCTGCATCAACCTGTCGGCGCCTTACGGGCGAATCGTGATCGTCGGCGTGTGCATGGTCGAGGACAAGATGATCCCGATGACAGGCATCTTCAAGGAGGTCAACGTCCAGTTTGTCCTTGGCTATGCCAAGCCGGATTGGCGCCTGGTGCTGAACCTGATGGACGCCGGCAAGCTCGACCCGGAACCCATGATCACAAACGTCTTCGGGCTCGAGGAACTGCCCGCGCAGTTCGAGGCGCTGCGCAAGCCTGTCGATCAGATCAAGTTGCTGGTCGATCCCATTCGCGGGATCGCCGTTTGAGTCACACACCCGGAGCAGGAGTCGCCATGACGGACATCCTCCAGAAGAACCTGGCAGTCGCGAAGCGCTATCTAGATCTGTACAACACCGACCCGGAGCGCTTCGTTCGCGAGTGTTATCACGCGGACTACAAGGTCGACGTCATGGGCATCGGCTCGTTCGAAGGCATCGACAAGTTCATCGAGGTCGAAAAGAGCGTTCTGAAAGCGGCTCCGCTGCGGCGCATGCGGGTCGATCAGATGCACGCGACCGAGAAGGTCGTGGTCGTCGAGGCGGTTTTGACGGACTCTTCTCGCGGCAAGGACTGGGAATTGCCGTTCTGCGCGGTGCTGGAGATTCGCGGCGACAGGATCGCCGTCGATAGAACCTACGCCGACTTCAAGACCTGGCCGGGGCTCGACGCGCAGTAGGAGCCTGCGGACTCTCCGCACAGGTCTGAGTTCATTAGGTAGGTCGGGTGTAGGTCGGCTCAAGGCCACGGCTTTTCATGGCCGGAGCCGACATGCGCCGGTCGTCGTCGAACGCGCGCAACGTCGATTCCGCCTTCGGCTTGAACCGACCTACGAGCCGGATCGAACCTGTGCAGACCTTCCCTAACGCCCGTGGAAGCGGGCCTCCCGCCGCTCGATGAACGACTGCACGCCTTCCTTCGCGTCCTCGCTGCGCATCACATCGAACATGTCATCGAACAAGCGGCTGGCGGCGACCGCTTCGCCCTCCGCCGCCCCCAGGCGCGACGACTTGAGGATCGCGCGGACGCCGAGCGGCGCGGCGGCGGCAATCTTCCCGGCGATTGCCCGCGCGATCCGGTATTGCTCGCCCGCGGGCACGACTTCCTGGACCAGTCCGAACCGGAGCGCATCGGCGGCGCTCCAGGTATCGCCGGTCAGCAGATACCGTTGCGCGTTGGCCCAGCCCATCTGCTGCGGCAGCCGCAAGGTGGCGCCGCCACAAGGATAGATACCGCGCTTGACCTCGAGCATCGCAAAGCGCGTGTCCTCCGCGGCGACGCGGACGTCGGTGTTCAGCAGCGCCTCGACGCCCCAGGTATAGCAGTAGCCCTGTACGGCCATCACGATCGGCTTGCGGCACTTCGGCGTGCTCAGCCCGAACACGTCGAGTGCCCCTTCGTGCCGCGGAAAGCCTTGGGCATCGGCAAAGATCGGCGCCCACTTGTCGAGTTCGATACCCGCGCTGAAATGCTTGCCCTCGGCGTACAGCAGGCCGACCCGAAGCTCGGGATCCCGATCGAGCTGTCCGTAAGCGAACCCAATGTCGCGGTACATCTCGGGCGACAGCGCGTTCATCTTTTCGGGCCGATCGATCTTGATCTCGAGAACCTGCCGATCCGCCTGGACCTTGATGTGGGACATGTCGCGTACTCCTCCATTGACTCAGGTCGATTCGCCGCTTTCGGCAAGGGCTCAGGCTCTCCGGCGGGAAGCGCCTGCGCGAACGAGCGGCGACCGATGAGAATCGAAGGATACCGCCCTAGAGTCCGCCCCAATAGCGGAGGTTTCGTGTCTCGGCCTAGGGTTGAGGGCCGGCGCATGCCGGCCCCCATCCCAGCCCATACAGGAGACAGACAGAGATGAGCCCCGCAACCCAGGCTGCGCCCGTCAAGCCGC
>JBQTIX010000034.1:0-55904 GCA_052387695.1 Panacagrimonas sp.
GGTGCCCCTGGGGGCAGCGGCGGCTAATCCGCCGCGGCCGCATTGAAGCTCCCGAGCATAACCGGTACATTCCGCCCGTACGGAAGGCATCCGCGGCGAATTCGCCGCGGCCTCATTGAAGCGACAGGTACGGACGTCGCCGTCGCGGATGGTGGCACGGGGCATCCGCGGCGAATTCGCCGCGGCCTCATTGAAGCTCCGCGAAGGCGAGGTAGAGTGCCAGGCCCGCGCACGGGCATCCGCGGCGAATTCGCCGCGGCCTCATTGAAGCAGCGTCGAGATGCGCCCTGTTGGCGGGGGCGGCTGGACGCATCCGCGGCGAATTCGCCGCGGCCTCATTGAAGCCGCAGGTTGGCGGGAATCCCGGAATGCATGCTGCGAGCATCCGCGGCGAATTCGCCGCGGCCTCATTGAAGCTGTTAATGTCCGTGTGCCAACGGTGTGCCATAAATGCGCATCCGCGGCGAATTCGCCGCGGCCTCATTGAAGCGACGGTAGTGGTGTCGGCGCATCTGCGACACTGCCGCATCCGCGGCGAATTCGCCGCGGCCTCATTGAAGCCGGGTCCGTCACGGCGGTCCACGCGCGGGCCTGCGCTTGCTCCGCGGCGCCTTCGCCGCGGCCGCATTGAAGCCCGGCGATGGACATGTCCTCGACCAGCTCCAGCGCGCGCATCCGCGGCGAATTCGCCGCGGCCTCATTGAAGCAGACCGATCACCGTCAGATCGCCGGGGATCGCAGGCGGCGGGCATCCGCGGCGAATTCGCCGCGGCCTCATTGAAGCCCTTCGTGACCAGAGGGATGCCCGCCGACTCTTTCAGGCATCCGCGGCGAATTCGCCGCGGCCTCATTGAAGCATCATTGACAAGACCGACGCGCTGACGTTGAGTGCGCATCCGCGGCGAATTCGCCGCGGCCTCATTGAAGCATTGCCGCGATGCGCGTGCTCGCCCTCGACGTGGAGGCATCCGCGGCGAATTCGCCGCGGCCTCATTGAAGCGTTGAAAAATCCCGGCGTAATTTCCCCGCGCCGCCAGCATCCGCGGCGAATTCGCCGCGGCCTCATTGAAGCAGTTCCATCTGCTCGCGGAACCACTTTTGATACAGCGCATCCGCGGCGAATTCGCCGCTGCCTCATTGAAGCACCTTGTATCCGCCGACCACCTTCTCTGGTGCTATTGGCATCCGCAGCGAATCCGTCACCGCCTCATCAACGCCGCCACACGATGCAGCGGTTATTCGCCGGCACCGTCACGTCCTCGACTAGGCTCAGACCGACCGAATGCGCAAGCTCATCGATAAATTCGAAGTCCCGGATGCCGCGACGTGAATCGGCCGCCTTGAGCGAGGCGTCGAACGCGGCGTTGCTCGGACTGGTGAATCCACCGCCGTAGTTGAACGGTCCGTAGATCACGAGTTTCGCGCGGTCGGCGAGTACTTCGGGCAGCCGTCGGAACAGGGTCACCACCTCGTCCTCCCCCATGATGTGCAAGGTGTTGGCGGTGAATATGGCGTCGAACGGACCGGTCGGCCAACGCGGTTGTTCGACATCGAACACCACGGGTGCCGGCGTGTTGGGCAGCGCGGCTTCTTGCAGCCATTGACCAATACCGGGCAGGTTGTCCGCGCGATCGCTGGCCTGCCAGGACAGGTGCGGCAGGGCGGCGGCAAAGTGCACCGCGTGCTGGCCGGTGCCGCTGCCGATTTCGAGCACTCGCGCGCGATCGGCAAAGTGTTCTTGCAGCACTGTCAGAATCGGATCGCGGTTGCGCGCGCAGGCGGCGGCGAAGGGCTTGTTCATCCCAAGGATTTCAACGCTTGCCATAACCATCTTCGCCCGATATTCCTGTTCATATCCCTTCTCTCTGGCATGCAAAGGCGCACTTGCGCCCGCTGGGTTCCAGTCGGATTGTAAGACGGGCTCGCCAACGCAAAAATTGCGTTGGGTCGTGTGATCGTGACGAGCACGATCCGCGTAAGCTTCGGACCATACTGTCACCTGATCCCTGACACTCTCCCGATGAACGTCCAGTTCTGCAACGCCTGCGGCACTCCCGTGGATTTACGCGTGCCCGAGGGCGATCATCTGCCGCGTCACATCTGTCCTTCTTGTGGGCACATCCAGTACTTCAACCCGCGCGTGATCGTGGGCTGCGTGCCGGAATGGGAGGACGGCCGCATCCTGATGTGCCGCCGCAACATCGAGCCGCGTTTCGGCCTGTGGACGTTTCCGGCGGGCTTCATGGAACTGGGCGAAACCAGCGGTCAGGGCGCGGCGCGCGAGGCGCGGGAGGAATCGCAGGCCGAGGTGGAGATCGGCGGGATCCTGGCGGTGATCAATGTGCCCTACGTCTCCCAGTTATACGTGGTCCATCGCGCACGCATGCGCTCGCCGCATCACGGCGCGACTCCGGAGAGCAGTGAGGTACGGCTGATGCAGGAATCTGAAATCCCGTGGGACGAGATCGCCTTTCCCACGGTGATGCACAGCCTGAAGTTCTTTTTCGCAGACCGAGCCGCGGGCAGGCAGGACATTCATACACTGGATCTGAATTTCAAGTCGCGAAAGCCGCTCGAGCAGGAAGTATCGGCAGGCTCCATACCCTAGACTTGAACCCACCCCGACGACGCGCGCTGCCATGTCGAAACAGCAACTCCGGTTCGAACAATTTTTTGCCGCACCCCGCAGCGAGGTATTTGCGTACTTCGCGGACCACGAACGTTTCGGCCGCCTGTGGCCGGGGCGGACGCGCCGTATCCACAGTGCCGCGGACCCGGGCGAACCCAATGGCCTGGGCTCGGTGCGCGAAATCCGCCTGTGGCCGATCCGCCTGGAGGAAACCATTACCGGGTTCACGCCGGGACAGGTGATCGAATACCAGATCACCCGCGGCGGAATGCTGCGCAAGCACCACGGCTGCCTGCGGTTCGAGTCGGTTGCAGGTGGAACGAAGCTGGCATACGACATCCGTTTCGACTGCCCCGTCCCGCTGATGGGTGGCGTGATTGCGGGCGTGCTCTGCGCGTCGTTCCGGCGCGGCATCCCCCGGGTGGTCGATGACATTTCTGCCGCGCGCTGACCTCGGATAAAACCAACAGCCATGCGTGTTATTGGGGTCCTGCTGTTCGCACTGGTCTTTGCTGCCATCGGGCTGACCGTTCTGTACTGGACCGCGCCTGCAGCGGTGTTCAATGCCGCCATCGCCGCCGAGCGCTGGGCCTCCGGGCTCGACCGGCGGGAAATCGAGTCCGGCAGCACGCGCATGGTTTATCTCGACAACGGACGCAGTGGCGAAAGCCTGGTCCTCGTACATGGTTTTGGTGGCGACAAGGACAACTGGTTGCGCGTCGCGCGTCCGCTCAAGGCACGTTACCGCATCCTTGCGCCGGATCTTCCCGGCTACGGCGAGAGCGCGGCGCCTGCAGACGCCCGTTACCGCGTGGAAGACAACGTCGAGCGGCTGCATGCCTTCATCCAGGCGCTGGGTCTGACCCGGGTGCACCTCGGCGGCCATTCCATGGGCGGTCACATCGTCGCTGCTTACGCGGCCAAATACCCCAACGAAGTCGGCAGCCTCTGGCTGATCGCCAACGCTGGCGTGAAGACCGCAGCCCTGGGCGAAGTGCGCGGCGGCATCGCCAAGGGCGAACGCAACCCGCTGATCGCTACCACGCAAGGGCAGTATCGCGAACTGCTGGGCGTGGTCATGGCGCAGCCGCCGTTCCTCCCGGACAGGCTGATGCGGGTGATGGCCGAACGCGCGATCCGCGCCAGCGCACTGCGCGCGCGCCAGTTCGCCGACCTGACCGCCGCCGATGCGCCGGCGCTCGAAGACACGATCAAGGGATTGCCCATTGCCAGCCATATCCTCTGGGGCGACAAGGATCGCGTGCTGGATGTCTCCTCGGTCGCGATCCTCAAGACCCTGCTGCCGCAGGCCAGCAGCACGGTGCTGGCAGGAATCGGGCACGTGCCGATGCTGGAGGCGCCGACGCTGGTGGCAGAGGACTACCTCACGTTTCGCAAGGGCCTGGTCCGGCCGGCCCCGTGATGCGGCGAGGCTGAACCGCAGGGTTTGAGGGAACCCTGCAATCCCTGCGACCGTTGGCCGGTCTGGCGCATCCTAAGGGGGTGAGTGCCTTCGATGCCGCCATCTCCGACGATCTCCTGCACCGCGCCCGCCAGCGCGAACGCGGCGCGCTGGAGCTGATCTACCGGCAGTTCGAGCGCGCGGCGTTCACCCTCGCCCGCCGCATGACCGGCAGCCCTGACGCGGCCAGCGATGTGATGCAGAACAGCTTCCTGCGCGCCTTCGAGCGGCTGCCACAGTTCCGCGGCGAGGCGCCCTTCGGCCGCTGGCTGCGCGCCATCGTGGCCAGCGAGGCGCTGATGCATCTGCGCTCGGGGCGGCGGTTCCTCGAACTGTTCGAACCCGAGGCGATCGAGTCCGGCGAACCCTCGGTGGAGGATGTCAGCCACGCCGACCTCGAACGAGCGCTGGGCCTGCTGCCGGCCATGCCGCGTGCGGTGCTGTGGCTGTATCACGTCGAGGGCTACACCCATCCGGAAATCGCTGCGATGAGCGGCAAGACCGTGAGTTTTTCCAAGTCCCAGTTGTCGCGCGCACATCAGCGGTTGCGCGTGCTGCTGGATATCCAACTGGGCGAACCCGCATTTGAGCCAGTTATTGATTCTGCGGAACCGGAGCCGCCCTTGCGCTCCAACCGCGCAACCGTCACGAGGTCAGCGACGCCATGAGCCTTTCCGAAACCCTACGCAAGCTGTCTGATTTCGATCCGTCTCCCGGCGGCTGGCCTAGCCTCTCACGCCGGCTCGATTCGCGTCCGCGACGTGCTCCACGCCTGATGCTGCTCGCTGCAGCGGCATCGGTTCTGATCGCGGTCGGCATTAGCCTGCGCATGCCGCAACCGGAGGTGACACCAGAGCCCGGTCGCGTGCTCAAGGCCAGCGCTGAGGACCTCGAACTGATGCGCCTGATGCAGCGCTCGCGCGACCTCGAGATGCAGCTTGCACAACTGCGCCCGCAGACCAGCGTCTGGGATACGCGACTGGAAGCCCGGGCACGCGAGATCCAGCGCGGTCTCACCTACGTGGACCTGCAACTCAACTACGCCATCCGCGACGGGCAGTCCGATCAGGCGCGCCGGCTCTGGTCGAACCGGGTCGAGTTGATGGCCGCGCTGGTCGCGACCCATCGCAACGCCCACCTGGCGCCGCGGGACGGCTTCAAGCGGAGTCAATCGATATGAACACCCATACGAATTGGTGGAGAAAGTGGCTCCCCCTGCGCCTGGCTGCCGCCGCACTGCTCGCCGCCCCTGCCTGCACTTCGTTGGTGGCGATGGCGGGCGACGACGCACCCAGCCGCAAGGATCTCGACGCCGCCCGCGCCGACCTCGAGCGCGCGCGCGAAGATCTGCGCAAGGCTGCCGAACAGCTCGCGGAGGTATATGCCGGGAGCGCGGACGGTTCGCCGCGCGCCGCTGCGCTGCGCTATTACGCCGATCCCAATCGCGGCTTCCTGGGCGTGAACATCGAGGAAGGCCCGGAGGCTGCTAACGGCGAGCAGCGCGGCGTGCTCGTGTCCGGCGTCACACCGGGCAGTGGCGCCGACAAGGCCGGCATCAAGTCGGGTGACCTGCTGATCGCGGCCAACGGCCGGTCGCTTGTTTTTAAACCAACGAACGACATGGACCCGATGCACAAGCTCAAGGAAGTGATGACGGCGACCGAATCCGGGTCGGAGGTCAAGGTCGAGTACGAACGCGGCGGGAAGAAAAAGCAGGTCACGGTCGTCGCCGGCCGGCCGCCCGACGATGCGCTCGCGATGATGTCGCCGGAAGACTTCGACCTGGAGCTCGACGATGACGACGACGAGGACGTGCTGATGTTTCGGGTGCCGCGTCCGCCTGGCGCGCCGCTGCCACCGCTGCTGCATGGCTACAACCCCGATCTCCAGCTCGCTCGGCTGGACGCCGATCTCGCCGGCTATTTCAACACCGACGAAGGCGTACTGGTGGTCAAGGCGCCGCGTGACGATGCGCTCGGACTCAAGGGCGGCGACGTGATCCAGGAGATCAATGGCGAGGACGTGGACAGCCCGGTCGAGGTGATGGAGCAACTCACCGGGACAGACCCCGGCACCGAGGTGACGATGAAGGTCTTGCGCCATGGGCGCACCGAGACGCTGAAGGGCGCAGCGCCGGAAGCTGCTGAGCGCATGATCATCAAGACGCGCAAGTTCGAGGTGCCGAAGCCGCCAGAGCCGCCGAAGCCGTAGGAGGCTCGCGGATCGCATGTAGCACGTAGGTCGGTTCAAGCCGAAGGCGGAACCGACATCGCGCTCGCCGACCTACGCCTGTCGGCTCCGCCCGCGAGAAGCAACAGCGCGGGCTTGAGCCGACCTACACCCAACTACATCAGACCTGCACCCGACTGTACGCCTGGCACCGCATCGCGGACGCCAGCGCATTGCCCGGGCTATAGCCGCCCTTCACACTCGTGACCCCTTCGCGCCGGCATGCTTCGGCGCTCAACCGAAGCTCACGAGACTCACCCCGATGAAATCGAGTCGCTGGTTGTTGCTGGTCGTGATTCTCGCGGCCGTCGTGGCGTTCTTTGTCTTCGATCTCGGCCGGTTTCTGTCGCTGGAATATTTCCAGTCGCAACGTGAAGTGATTGCGGCGTGGCAGGGCGGGCATCCGCGCGCGACGGCCGCGGTGTTCTTCATGATCTACGTCGCGGTTACGGCCCTGTCCTTCCCTGGCGCGGCAGTGATGACCCTGGTGGCTGGCGCTCTGTTCGGCCTGATCTGGGGCACGCTGATCGTGTCGTTCGCGTCGACGCTCGGCGCCACGCTCGCATTTCTGGCCTCGCGCACCCTGCTGCGCGACGTCATCCAGTCGCGCTATCGCGAACGTCTGCGCAGCGTGAACGAAGGCTTCGCCAAGGACGGCGGCTTTTATCTGTTCACCCTGCGCCTGGTGCCTGCGGTGCCCTTCTTTGTGGTCAATCTCGCGATGGGTCTGACGCCGATCAGGACGCGGACGTTTTACTGGGTCAGCCAGGTTGGCATGTTCGCGGGCACCGTTGTCTACGTAAACGCCGGCACGCAGCTCGGCGAACTCACCTCGCTGCGCGGCGTGTTGTCACCCAGCCTGATCGGCGCCTTCGTGCTGCTGGGAATCTTTCCCTACCTCGCGCGCGGCATCGTCAACGGCGTGCGAGCGCGCAAGGTCTACGCGCGCTTCCACAAGCCGAAAAAATTCGATCGCAATCTGATCGTGATCGGTGCCGGCTCGGCCGGCCTGGTCAGCAGCTTCATTGCCGCGGCAGTGAAGGCCAGGGTCACACTGATCGAGCGCCACAAGATGGGTGGCGACTGCCTCAACACCGGCTGCGTGCCCTCGAAGGCGCTGCTGCGCTCGGCCAAGCTGGTGTCGCACATCGATCGGGCGCGCGAGTTCGGCATCGACGCCGGCATGCCGCGGGTGGATTTTCCGGCGGTGATGCGGCGGGTGCACGGCGTGGTGGCGGACATCGAGCCACATGATTCGGTCGAGCGCTATCAGGGCCTGGGCGTGGAATGTCTCATGGGCGAGGCGCGGCTGGTCGATCCCTGGACCGTGGAGGTCAACGGCCAACGGCTGACGGCACGTGGCATCGTCATCGCCTCGGGTGCGGAGCCTTTCGTGCCGCCGATTCCGGGCCTGCGAGAAGCCGGATTCCTGACCTCCGACAACCTGTGGGAACTCAAGGATCTGCCGCCTCGACTGGTCGTGCTCGGCGGCGGACCCATCGGTTGCGAACTGGCGCAGGCCTTCGTGCGACTCGGTTCACGCGTGACCCAGGTCGAGATGCTGGACCGGCTGATGATCCGCGAAGACCCGGAAGTCTCGGCCATGGTGCTGGAGCGCTTTACCTCCGAAGGCATCGACGTGCGGCTCGGCACGCGCGCCAAAACGGTGATCGAGAACAGCTCGGGGAAATTCCTGGTCTGCGAGCGTGCGGGCCAGGAAGAGGCCATCGTGTTCGACCAGATGCTGGTCGCGGTGGGCCGCTCGGCGAGGCTCAAGGGTTTCGGTCTCGAAGAACTGGGCGTACCCACCGGCAAGACGCTGGAGGTCAACGAGTTCCTGCAAACCAACTACCCCAACATCTTCGCCTGCGGCGATGTCGCCGGCCCCTACCAGTTCACGCATACCGCCGCACACATGGCCTGGTATGCGGCGGTCAACGCGCTGTTCGGCCCATTGCTGGCGTTGCGGGGTGGCTTGTTCAAGGTGGACTACTCGGTGATTCCCTGGGCTACGTTCACCGAGCCCGAGGTGGCGAGGGTCGGCCTCAACGAGACCGATGCGAAAGACCAGAACATTCCCTACGAGGTCGTCACCTACGGGCTCGACGAGCTCGATAGAGCCATCGCCGATGGCGAGGCGCACGGCTTCGTGAAAGTGCTGACGGTGCCGGGCAAGGACCGCATCCTCGGCGTCACCATCGCAGGCGAGCACGCCGGAGACCTGATCGCGGAATACGTGCTGGCGATGCGCCACCGCATCGGGTTGAACAAGATTCTCGGCACCATCCACATCTACCCGACCCTGGCCGAAGCCAACAAGTACGCGGCTGGAATGTGGAAGCAGGCGCACAAGCCGGAGAAGCTGCTGCGCATGGTCGAGAAGTTCCACACCTGGCGCCGCGGATGAGAACAGGTTCTGACCGACACAGAAACCGTTCAGCCTGAGTGGCTACACTCGCGCGATCCTAATCTGCGAGTTCTGTGACATGGCCAAGCCGTTCAAGATCGTCCTCGCCGTTGTCGGCGTCCTCGTCCTGCTGATCGTCGGCGCCGTCGCACTGGCGGCGACCTTTTTCGATCCAAACGACTATCGCGGCAAGATCACCGAGGCGGTCAAGAAGGAAACAGGCCGCGACCTGGTCCTCGGCGACATCAAGCTCAGCGTGTTCCCCTGGCTCAAGGTGAGGCTCGCCGATGTGAGCTTCAGCAACGCGCCCGGCTTCGGCACGCAGCCCATGGCACAGGTCCGCGAGGCCGCGGTCGGAGTGCAGCTCATGCCGCTGCTGCTGGACCGTCAGGTGCAGGTGAGCACCGTGGTGCTCGACGGGCTCAAGCTGGATCTGGCCAAGGACGCATCCGGCAAATCCAACTGGGATGACCTGATCAAGCCGCAGGAGACCACGCCCGAGCCCGACAAGCCTGGCCCGATCAAGCTCGACGACATCGACATCTCCGGCGTCAAGCTCACCGACGCTACCGTGAGCTATCGCGACGCGCAGACCAGGCAGGCGTACCGGCTCGAAAAGCTGAACCTCGAAACCGGCGCGCTCAAGCCCGGCGAGCCGGTCGACTTTGAAGCCTCGGTCTCGGCCTTTGCCGAGGCACAAAAGATGTCCGCGGACTTGGCAGTCTCTGCGACCGTGCTGGCGGACCTGGTCGCGCAAAAGGCCCGTCTAGACGGGCTCAAGCTGGATCTCAAGGCCAAGGGGGATGGCCTGGATGCGACGGTCGCGCTGAGCGGTGACGTGATGGCCGATCTGGCGACGCGCATCGCGACGGTGGACGGGCTCAAGCTCAATCTCACTAACAAGAGCAAGGATCTCGACGCCAGCGCATCGCTGGTCGGCAAGGTCGCGGCGAACATCGACACGCAGGTGGTGAACATCGACGGCCTCAAGCTCGATTTCAAGGCCGCGATGAAGGACCTGAGTGCGCAGGGCAGTCTCGCGGCCAAGGTCAACGCCGCAATCAAGGAGCAGCGCTTCGACCTCAAGGGCCTGTCGCTGAACGCCGACGCCAGCGGCACCGCGATCCCCGGCGGCAAGCAGACCCTGAAGCTGACTGGCGCCGCGCTGCTCGATCTGGCCAAGGGTTCGCTGCGCTTCACCGAGGGTCGCATCGGCGTCGCCGGCCTCGATATCACGACCTCGATCACCGGCGACAAACTCACCAGCGACGCACCGCGCCTGTCCGGACCGATCAGCATCGCCCCGTTCAATCCGACCGACTTGCTGGCAAAGCTTGGGCAGCCCCCGATCAAGACCACCGACGCGAACGTGCTGAAGAAGGCGAGCCTCTCGGCGCGCTATAGCGGCAGCTTTACGTCCGCGCGTTTTGACGACCTCAAGCTCGTGCTGGACGACACCAATGCCGGCGGCTCGTTCGCGGTGCGAGACTTCGCGAGCCAGGCGATCGAGTTCGCGCTCAAGCTCGACCGGCTCGATGCGGACCGCTACCTGCCGCCGGCGGTGTCTGGCCCCACTCCAGCGCCTGCGCCCGCGGACAAGAAGGATGGCAGTGGCGACCTCAACGCAACCGAAATCCCGGTGCAGGCGCTGGAGAGTCTCAACGCGAGTGGCACGCTCGACGTCGCCAGCCTCAAGCTCAAGGGCGCAACTCTGAGGGACGTGCGGCTGCGAGTCGATGGACCCAAGGGCTCGCCCAAACTGGTCAAGCTGGACCTGAACGCCTACGGCGGGCAGATCAGCACCAGCACACGCGTCACCCCGGGTGCGAGACCGGGCTACGCCCTCAACACCTCGATCCAGGCGGTCACGCTCGGCCCCATCCTCAACGATTTTTTGGGTAAGGACTACGTCACCGGCCTGGGCACGGTGACGATGGATCTCAGTTCCGGCGGCAAGACGGTTGGCGACCTGCGGCAGGCACTCAACGGCGATCTCGCGCTGGACTTCAAGAACGGCGCCGTCAAAGGTTTCAATCTCGCCCAGATCATTCGCCAGGGCCAGGCGCTGTTCAAGGGCCAGCAACTGGCGGCCACCGCCGAACCACCACAGACCGATTTCACCGCAATCGGGTTTGCCGCCACCATCGTCAACGGCGTGCTCAAGTCGGACACGCTCAACGCATCGAGTCCGTTGTTCCGGCTGATCGGTAGCGGCGAGATCGATCTGTTCAAGGAGACGCTCAACTACCTCGCGCAGCCGACCATCGTCGCCACCTCCCAGGGCCAGGGCGGCAAGGGCCTGGAGGAACTCGCCGGCCTGATCATCCCGATCAAGCTCACCGGCAGCCTGTATGCGCCGAAATACAAGCTCGATTTGCAGACCGCGCTCAAGCAGAAGGCCGGCGACGAATTGCGCGGCAAGGTCGCCGACAAGCTGCTCGGCGGGGAGAAGGGCCAGTCCGTGAGCGACGCCGAACTCAAAGCCAAGGCCGGCGAGAAGCTCAACAAGGAAATCGGCCGCGGGCTGGAAAAATTGTTCGGCGGCAAGAAGAAGAAGGCAGCCGAACCTGCGCCAGATGCCGCCGCGCCTGCGCCTGAAGCGCCCGGGACCGAACCGGTTCCAGCGCCAGCGGAGCCCGCCGCGACTACCGAACCCCCGGCGGTGCCGGCCCCTTGATCGATCAGCGGCCGGGCACGTGATTGCAAGACTTGCACGGGTTCTGCCCTGCCTATTCCTCGTCGCCAGTTCGACGGCGGTTGCGTACGAAATCGACTCGCTCGATGTGCAGCACGAGGCTTCGCGTTATCGGGTCGAACTGCATGTGAAGCTCGACGTGCCGGCGGCCGATGCCTACGCCGCGTTCGCCGACGTAGACCGGCTTCCTGCGATCAATCCTGCGGTGAAGACCGTACGTTCGATATCGGGCGCGCCCGCGGGTGCAAGCCGCGTCTACACCGACATCCGGGTTTGCGTCGCGCTCTTCTGCCGCCACCTCGAACAGGTGCAGGACATGCGCTACGCACCTCATGCCGGCGGAGGTGCAATCAACGCCACGGTGATCCCGGAACTGAGCAATCTGCGCTTCGGCGAAGCACGCTGGACGCTCGACGACTGTGCCGGTCGCACCTGCCTGAGCTTCGTCGCCCAGCTCGAACCCGCTTTCTGGATTCCCCCATTCATCGGCCCCTGGCTGATCCAGCGCAAGCTGCGCGAGGAAGCCATGCAGACCAGCGCCGGAATCGAGCGTGCAGCGCGTGCGCTGGCCGATGCAAGATCTTGAGCAGCAAAGCATGAACGATTCGACGTTCGCCACCACGCTGCTCGACTGGTTCGACCGGCACGGCCGCCATGACCTGCCCTGGCAGCACCCTCGCAGCGCTTACCGCGTGTGGGTCAGCGAGGTGATGTTGCAGCAGACCCAGGTCGCCACCGTCATCCCCTATTTCCAACGCTTCATCGCATGCTTTCCGGACATAGCGGCACTCGCGGGCGCGCCGATCGACGAAGTTCTCAAGCTGTGGGCCGGTCTCGGCTACTACGCACGGGCGCGCAACCTGTACCGCACGGCGCAGATCATCGGCTCACGACATGGCGGCGAATTTCCCCGGGAGTTCGAAGCGGTCTGCGACCTGCCCGGCATCGGTCGATCGACCGCCGGTGCCATCCTTGCGCAGGCCCATGGTCAGCGCCACGCGATTCTCGACGGCAATGTGCGCCGCGTGCTGGCGCGCTTTGGTGCCATCGACGGCTGGCCCGGTGCTCCCGCGGTGCAGAAACGTCTCTGGACACTTGCCGAAAGCTTGCTCCCGGACCGTCGCCTGGCCGATTACTCGCAAGCCCTGATGGATCTCGGCAGTCTGGTCTGCACCGCTCGCAACCCGTCCTGCACCCTCTGCCCCGTCGCAACCCGCTGCAAAGCCTTCAAGGAAGACCGGATCGCCAATCTGCCGACCTCACGCCCGCAACGCGCGCGTTCCCAACGGCAGTCGCAGATTCTTCTGCTGCAACGTCGCGACGGCGACCTGATGCTGGAACGCCGCCCACCGGTTGGAATCTGGGGCGGGCTGTGGTGCCCTCCGCTCGCGGAGCCCGGCGAGAGCGCGAATGATGCAGCGCGCCGTCTCGGGTTCGATGCCGCAAGCGCAATTCCGCTGGCCGCGGTCCACCACGCGTTCACGCATTTCGATCTTGTCTTGCTACCCGTCCGCATCGCGGTGACACACCAGGATGCGGCTGTTCGCGAGACCGCAGACCGAAGCTGGATTACTCTTTCCTCCCCTGACCATTGGCCGGGGCTCCCCGCCCCGATTCGGACACTGTTCGTGCAATTGCACGCGCAGGCCGACCTCGCCTTGGAATCATCAAGAAAAATCCCATGCCCAGAACCATCCACTGCATCAAGCTTGGAAAGGAAGCCGAAGGCTTCGACCGCGC
The DNA here is from genome assembly GCA_052387695.1 of Panacagrimonas sp. Classification (GTDB taxonomy): domain Bacteria; phylum Pseudomonadota; class Gammaproteobacteria; order Nevskiales; family Nevskiaceae; genus Panacagrimonas. The sequence goes on from JBQTIX010000034.1 coordinate 13,163, forward strand.
CCCATTCCCCGGCGCGCTTGGCCAACGCATCTTCGAGAACGTCTCCCGGGAAGCCTGGCAGGAATGGCTCGCGCACCAGACGCGGCTGATCAACGAATACCGTCTTGCGCTGCATGAAAGCTCCGCGCGCAAATTTCTAACCGCCGAAATGGAAAAGTATTTCTTCGGCGGTGGTGATCTGGCAAAGACCGGCTATACCCCGCCGCCGCCGCCCATCGATTCTTGACACCCCACCGGCCCGCCGCTTTAATGCGCGTCCTCTCGCGACCCCCTCAGCGCTTACGGGGTCGCAGCGCCACCCTGGCCGGGTAGCTCAGTCGGTAGAGCAGAGGATTGAAAATCCTCGTGTCGGCGGTTCGATTCCGTCCCCGGCCACCATTGGTAGTGTTGTCCGAAAAGCCCGAAAGTCCTGGCAGAGTTGGACATTCCTATCCGCGACGGTCGTCAGCCCGTAGGCTGCCAGCAGGATGAACAGGCGTTCGGCCGAGACGATACCCGCGACGCGGAGCCTCTCGGGTCTGGCGTGTGGAAATTACTCGGCCCGCAATCCGTACTTGGGCTGACGAGGCCATGCTCACTGCAGGCCCGGCCGACTCTCGTGAACCAGCAAACGGATGGGAGCTCAATTGGCGACTGATTCCAGCACCCAGTTCTTCCTTTCCGCCCCGACGCAGTGGATCGAAACGGGCGCCGCCCGCCTGATCTGCCGCCGCTTCGGCACCGGCCCCGCGCTGCTGCTGGTTCACGGCTTCCCGCTCTCCGGCTTCACCTGGCGCAAGCTGCTGCCGGAACTGTCGACGCATTACACCTGCTACGTGCCCGACCTGCCCGGCATGGGGGAGTCCGAATGGAGCAACCAAACCGACTTCAGCTTCCCCGGCCAGGGTCGCACGCTGAAAGCACTGGCGGATGGTCTTGGCCTTACCCGCTACAGCGTGATCGCGCAGAACACTGGCGGCACCTTCGCGCGCTTCCTCGCGCTGAAAGATCCAGATCGTGTCGAGCGGCTCGTGCTGATCAACACCGAGATGCCGGGCCATCGTCCGCCCTGGATCCCGCTCTACCAGTTCCTGCTGCGCCTGCCTGCGACGCTATCGGTGTTCCGGCGGCTGCTTGCCTCGCGCAGCTTTCTGCGCTCGCCGATGGGCTTCGGCGGATGCTTCACCGACCTCTCCCTGATCGAGGGCGAGTTTCACCGGCAGTTCGTGGAGCCCCTGCTGCGTTCGCAGCGTCGCATGGAGGGCTTGCAGCAATATCTGATCGGCGCGAGGTGGGGCCCGGTCGATGCGCTGGCGCACGACCACGCAAGACTCCGAATGCCGGTGCAACTGCTCTGGGGAGAGGACGACCCGACTTTCCCGGTCGCGCATGTGCAGGCGATGCTCGGCCAGTTTCCCAACGCGCAGCTCATCACGATTCCCGGCGCACGCCTGTTGGTCCACGAGGAAAAACCGCAGCAGGTGATCCAGGCGGTAATGGCGTTTCTGAAGAGCGCGTGACCCGCACTGAAGGTGTTTCGGCTGGCTCAAACCGGACGGTTGAATCGCTCACATGACGGAAAGCGCAAGCCCGCCGATAGCGAGCCAGTACGTCGAAAGAATCAGCGCCTGCGCACGCGGATAGGGTCCACGGAACTGGCATAGGGCGAGGCTCGAATCGGACAGGATGAACGTGAAAGCCGAGGCGCACGCAATCCACGCCGAAGCTTCTCCCCTGAGTTCGGCTCGCGTCGCGGCAAGCACAGCCATGACCAAAAGGCAGGTCCCGTAAACCATCACCGGTACGAAAAGCGGACCGGTCTGCGGCAGCAGCCAGACGAAGAATGCGAGCGCTACCGCTGACGGAAGAAGCGTCCACACCGGTGGCATCGACAAGCCCGTGCCCCAGAAAAAGGCCACGATGAACAGCAGGTGCGCCACCAGGAAACTGCCAAGCCCGGACATGAACGCGCGATCCCCTTCGAACATCAAGGCGATGTCCCCCAAGAGTGAGCACGCCAGTCCGGCGACGATGTAATTGCGGTAGACCTCGTCCTGCGCGGATGCCGCCAAAGCGGCGGCGAGGATCAGCAAGGTCGTCAGCGGCTTGAGCACGTAGAACGCTGGGTGTCGTCCGGCACGGCGCTCCTCCGCGAGAATCGCGAGTCCCGCCGTAAAGACAGCCAAGAGAAACAGGATCAGGCTTGCGTTCACCGGAGTATCGACGGCTATTCGAACCGATCGGATCGTAGCTGGGTTGAAGCGAAGCGAAACCCCGCAGTCGGCTCGTCGATTGGGGGAGTTGCCGCGAATCGCCTCGCTTCAACCCAGCCTTCTACGAGGCCGCTTCGGGCTTGAAGTACTCCTTCTCCAGCAGGGCCATGGAGCGTTCATACAACTCGTCGTAATGCCGCCCGGTCTCGATCAGGAATTTTTTCAGATTGGCATCCGGCTCTTCCTCGGCCATGACCTTGCACAGGTGGCGCTCGTGATTGAACGCATTGGAAAACGAGATCAGCACCGTGCGCTCGTATTCACGACCACCGCGGCCGACGAGGGGAGCAAACTCACGAGCGCGATCTTCGCCGATCGCCTTGCGCTTGCGCTTCTCCATTTCCGGAAGCGGGTCGAGGTCGATGCGCACGCCGGGATAATCCTTTGCGATCTGCTCCAAGTCATGCTCGACGCGCTCGCCGGCATCGCTCACGGCATGGACGATCTCTTCGAACGCCTGCGATTCGGCCTTCACGTACAGAATCAACTCGGCCAGATCGAGCTTCTCCGCATCCGAGTACAACAGGCTGTAGCCCTCGTTCAACATCAGCCGCTGCGCGTTGACCGGGTTTTCTTTCCCGGGATCGGCACAGCCCGCGAGCATCAGGCCGGCCAGCATGATCCGCATGCACATGGAGCGTCGCGGCGAGCAATGCATGAGGTTCTCCTCAAAGAGCGGACTATGCAGTTGCGAGAGCGAATGCGCCACCAAGTCAAGGGCGACGCACACATCCGGCGCGTCCGCTGGCATCTGAGCAATTTAGAAGCGCGGCCAAACGTCACGTGCACACCGCGCACGAGAGGCCGGTTAGGTGGAGAGGCCGTGCGCGATGCACACGCTACGCTGGCTGTCCGGCTGAATATAGTCGCAGCTTCTCGCCCTCCGGCGTCGGATACGCTTCGTTCTCAAGCCGGAAGCCAAGCTTGGTCAACACCTTGGCCGACCGCTCGTTTGCTTGCGTCGTGATAGCGAAAAGCTGCGGAATACCAAGCACCGATTGCGCGTGCTTCACCACCGCTGCGGCTGCCTCTAGCGCGTAACCTTTGCCCCAGTGGTCTTCAAGAAGTGCAAACCCAAGATCTGGACGCGGAAGGGCTTCTCTTTTAACCAGGCCACAGACCCCGATGGACTCGCCAGTGGATTTCAGCTGCATCAGATTCATGCCATAGCCCAACGTCCTGTATTGCTCGAAGGTCTTCGACTGAATGTACCGCTCCGCGTCCTCGATGTTCCTCACGCCCCGATCTCCTATGTTCTGGAGCCAAGACGGTTGATTGAGTTGTCGAAATAGAAACTCCGCATCATCGAGTGTCATACGACGGATGCAGAGACGTTTCGATTCGCAGACGATCACAGACTCCAGCTCCATGTAGCCCTAACGCCCCTCTTCCAGCCGGCGTGCCTGCCGGAAGGCGGGTACGTCGGCTGGAAGCGATTGTTGGACATCAGCGGACACCGAGCCACTTCAAAATTCCACCGATCGCGCGCTGAAACGCGCCAATGGGAGTCACAACCAATGTCGCCATGATGATTTCTTTCGGCTTTTCGCCGGCCAGTTGGAGTTTCTCATCCAATTCCCATAAATCCTTGATCGTCAATGCCAGGTTGGCCTCTTCGGGTTGAAAGGTACTTCCGGCCGGGAAGAGCTCGCCCATGCTTGACATCTCGATGTGGGTGCCCAGCACAGCGGATATCGGGTGTGTCTTTGAGAACTCCACCAAACGCCCAATGCTTGACCTGTATTCGTTCCAGTTCTTTACGTACAACCGGCCGGGATAGAAGTTGTCTCCAGTGAGCAGCCAACCCGTCTGCGCGTCATACACGACGATGCCTTCGTCCTGGTGTCCCGGTGCCGGAACGATCTCGATGGTGCGTTCACCCAAATCGACCGCCGCCAACCCCTCGGGCCAATCCGTGAACCTGAAATACTCGCGTACGGCCTTTCCGTTCGGTTCGATCAGCGTCACTCCGGGCTTCCCTCGAAACTGCGAGTCTGCTGCCGTGTGATCGCTGTGACTATGGGAATGAGTGACAAGAATCTTCAGCTCTGGACTGTTCCGCTGGGCGACGAGGCTCTGCACGGTGTCGTACAGCGGAAATTGACTGGGGTCAGCGGTGGCGCCTGTGTCCTGCACAAAAACCGTGTGCTTTCCGAAGAAGACATATATGAAAGGCGCCTCGAAATGAATGCACTTGTTCTGCCGCAAGATGTAGGTTGCGGGATCGACTTCAAAGACCTCAATCGCGGGGTCGTTATGGCCGGTGCAGTCCTTGGAGCCGTGATTCCAGACCTTCTCCGCCAAGTCGCCCGCGGCGTCAGCGTGGACCGAAAGCATGCACATGGCGAGAGCAAACAGCTGTTCTTTCGTTCTGATGTTCAACGCGGATCAGACTGAACTCTCGCCATCGGGCGATTCGGGTCCACCAATATCCTCGGCCTCATCCTCCGCCTCCACCCGATCCAAACCCACCAACCGATCCCCATCCACCGGCCGCATCAAGCGCACGCCCTGAGTGTTGCGGCCCATCGTCCGCACATCGGTGGTCTTGAAGCGGATGAGATTGCCGGCTTCCGAAATCAGCATGACCTCGTGGCCATCGTGAACCTCGACCGCGCCGATCAGGTTTCCAGCCTTGTCGGACAGCGATTGCGCAATCACGCCCTGGCCGCCACGTCCGCGACGCGGGAACTGATCGATGGGCGTGCGCTTGCCGTAACCGTATTCGGACACGGTGAGAATGTCGCCGCCGTTGGCGACGATCAGGGCGATGATCTGCGCCTCGGCCACGATGGGCGCTAGATCGTCCGCGGTCTCGCCTGAATCGGCGGGTTCGACGACTTCTTCGCCTGCTCCCTCTTCCGCATTCTCGCTGCGCTTGATCAGGCGCATGCCGCGCACACCGGTGGCGGTGCGGCCCATGCTGCGCACGTCGTTCTCGTTGAAGCGGATGACGCGACCGGCGTCACTGAACATCAGCACGTCGCTCGCTCCGTCCGTGAGTGCCACACCCACCAGCGCGTCGTCCACTCTCAGGTCCAGGGCGATGATGCCGTTGGAGCGGATGTTGGCGAAGGCTGCCAGTTCGGTTTTCTTGACCGTGCCCAAGCGCGTGGCCATGAACACGAACGGCGGCCTGGCCGCCTGCTTTTCCGCCTCGGGATTCGCGTCCACTTCACCTTCAACGACGGAAATGCCGAAAGACTTGATCGGCAGCACGGCGCTGATCTTCTCGCCGCTTTCCAGCGGCAGCAGGTTCACGAACGGTCGGCCGCGCGAACCGCGCGTGCTGACCGGCAGCTCGAACACGCGCAGCTTGTAGACCTTGCCGGTGCTGCCGAAGCACAGCAGCCAGTCGTGCGAATGCGCCGACCAGATGCGATCGACGAAGTCCTCTTCCTTGGTGGTCGCCGCCTGCTTGCCGCGACCGCCGCGCTTCTGCGCCTGATACTCGGCCAACGGCACGGACTTCACGTAGCCCTCGTGCGAGAGCGTGACGACCATGTCCTGCGGCGGGATCAGGTCTTCGCGCGCCATGTTGAGCGCGTGGTCGGTGATCTCGGTGCGGCGCTCGTCGCCGTACTGCTCCTTGATCGCGAGCAGTTCGGCACGGATCACAGACAGCAGGCGCGGCTCGGAGCCGAGGATGTCGAGGTAGTCGATGATGCTGTCGAGCAGTTCCTTGAACTCGTCGTGAATCTTGTCCGATTCCAGCGCCGTGAGTTTGGACAGGCGCATGTCGAGAATCGCCTGCGCCTGTGCATCGCTCAGGCGATAGCCGCCTTCGACGATGCCGAACTCGGCGGCCAGCTCTTCGGGACGCGAAGCCTGCGCGTCGGTGCGCGCGAGCAGCGTGGTCACGAGACCGGAATCCCACACGCGACCCATCAAGCCGAGCTTCGCCTCCGCGGAGTTCGGCGAGCGCTTGATCAGCTCGATCATCTCGTCGATGTTCGCGAGCGCAACGGCCAGACCTTCGAGGATGTGCGCCTTCTTGCGCGCCTCGCGCAGCAGATACCGCGTGCGGCGCGTGACGACTTCGCGACGATGCCGGACGAAAATCTCCAGCAGCTGCTTGAGATTCATCGTCTTTGGCTGGCCGCCTTCGAGCGCGACCATGTTGATGCCGAACGTGACCTGCATGCCGGTCTGCTGAAAGAGATTATTCAGCGCGACCTCGGCGTTCTCGTTGCGCTTGAGCTCGATCACCACGCGCATGCCGTCGCGGTCGGACTCGTCCTGGATCGCGGTGATGCCGTCGAGCTTCTTCTCCTTGACCAGCTCGGCGATGCGCTCCTGCAAGCGCGCCTTGTTCACCTGGTAGGGCAGCTCGGTGATGATGATGGCCTGCTTATCGGCCGACACGTCCTCGAAGTGCGTGCGCGCGCGCAGCACGATGCGGCCGCGGCCGGTGTTGTACGCATCCACCAGGCCATGCGCGTCGAGCAGCAGGCCGGCGGTGGGGAAATCCGGCGCCGGGATCAGCTTCATCAGTCCGGCGATGTCGATGGACGGGTTGTCCACCAGCGCCACGCAGCCGTCGATCACTTCACTCAGGTTATGCGGCGGGATGTTGGTGGCCATGCCGACGGCGATGCCCGCGCTGCCGTTGACCAGCAACTGCGGAATGCGCGTGGGCAGCACGACCGGCTCGACATCCTTCTCGTCGTAGTTCGGGATGAAATCGACGGTGTCGGAGTCGATGTCGGCGAGCATCTCGGAGGCCAGCCGCGACATGCGGCACTCGGTGTAACGCATCGCGGCGGCCGGATCGCCGTCCACGCTGCCGAAGTTGCCCTGCCCGTCCACCAGCGGATAGCGCAAGGAGAAATCCTGCGCCATGCGCACCAGCGCGTCGTAGGCCGCGTTGTCGCCGTGCGGGTGGTACTTGCCGATCACATCGCCGACCACGCGCGCGCATTTGATGTACGGGCGATTCCAGGTGTTGTTGAGCTGGCTCTGCGCGTAGAGGATGCGGCGATGCACTGGCTTCAGGCCGTCGCGCGCGTCCGGGAGGGCGCGGCCCACGATCACACTCATGGCGTAATCGAGGTAGGAACGGCGCATCTCGTCCTCGAGATTTACGAGGACAACTTCTTTCGCGAAATCGGTCATCAACAAGCCCTTTGGGCCGCACCCAAGAGGGGGCCGGGTCAGGAGTCTGGGGAGGTGCTACAAGTTGATGAATTCTAACCTATAGTGAGCCCTCGACGGGCGCTTTTCCGAGCCATGACGTGGGCCTGAATTCCCTATGAAAACAGTGATTCCGGGCGATCACTCCGAATCGGTGGAATTCTGCCCGGAATCTGGCTCGGCGGACTGAGCGGCCAGGGCCATCCTGGCTTCCAGCCGACCCAGTGCAGCGTCGAGCTGATCGAGATCCTTGATCTCCGGCAAGGCCGGCAGATCGTCCAGCGAACGCAGGTTGAAATCGTCCAGAAACTGCGGCGTGGAACCGAACAGTACCGGTCGGCCCGGAATCTCCTTGACGCCGAGTTCGCGAATCCAGCCGCGCTCCAGCAAGGTGCGCAGGATGCTGCTGGCGACCGCAACGCCGCGCACTTCCTCTATCTCGCCGCGCGTGATGGGCTGGCGATAGCAGATCAGGGCCAGAGTTTCGAGCAGCGCGCGCGAATATTTCGGTGGCTTCTCCTGCCAGAGGCGGCCGACCCACTCGGCGTACTCGCGCCTGACCTGGATGCGGAAGCCGCTGCCGACTTCCCTCAACTCGGAGGCGCCCTGCCCGATCCGCGCGCCCAACTGGTCCAGCGCGGCGCGCAGATCCTTCTTGCCGACACCCATCTCGGCCGACAGCAGGCGATGCAGGTGCTCGATCGACAGCGGCTGGTCGGCGGCGAGCAGCAGGGCTTCGAGCACGTGTTCGAGTCTTTGCAGTGCGGCCGCGTCGGGCGCCGCGATCTGCACAGCGTCCATCACTTCATCAGGCTCGTCGGGCATGGGCTCTTGAGTCACGGTCAATGCAGGCGCAGCGACGCGTCCACGTCGTCGGTCCGGGGCCTGACCGCATCGATCATCAGCTCGGCGAAAGGCGCGTCCTGCACCAGGTCGATCATCGCCAGCTTGACCATCTCCAGAATCGCGAGCAGGCAGACGACCACGCCTGCCCGGCCCTCGTCCGGATCGCAGAGATCCACGAAGCGCGACGGCCCATCCTGCACCCGCGTCAGAATGAAACTCATGCGTTCGCGCACGCTCAGCGGCTCGCGCGTGATCGGGTGCCGGGTGAACAGTTCGGATCGCAGCATCACCTCGCGGAACGCGAGCATCAGTTCGCGCAGGCCGGGCTGCGGAAGCGGTGCGTCCTGTGGGACGACTTCGGGCCGCGCCGTCGCGACATGCAGTTCGCGGCCGATGCGCGGCAGGGCGTCGAGGTTCTCCGCGGCGGTCTTGAAGCGCTCGTACTCTTGCAGCCGACGCACCAGCTCCATGCGCGGATCGCCCGGGTCCTCCTCCTCGGTCGGCGGACGTGGCAGCAGGATGCGCGACTTGATCTCGGCCAGCAGCGCGGCCATCACCAGATACTCGGCGGCCAACTCCAGCCGCAGCTCGCTCATCAGGGCGATGTACTGGATGTACTGCTGCGTGATCTTGAGAACCGGGATGTCGAGGATGTTGAGATTCTGCTTGCGGATCAGGTAAAGCAGCAGATCGAGCGGTCCCTCGAAGGCATCGAGAAAGACTTCCAGCGCGTCCGGCGGGATGTAGAGATCCTCCGGCATCTTGTCCATGCGCAGGCCGTGGACCCGGACGACGTGCAACTCGGCCACGTCGGCGACCAGCGGCTCCTCGGCCTCACTCATGCCGGATCGGTCTCGCGAGCCGTCGGCGACAGCAGCCATTGCCACACCAGGCCGTCGTCCGGGTGTACCAGATCGCGTTCGAACACGAACCCGAGCTTGCGCAGGATGTGGGTGGAGGGCGTTTCCATCGGCAGCGTCTGCGCGATCACGACCACATCCGGCACCGCTTCGCGAGCCATGCGGACCAGCTGACGCGCCATTTCGGTCGCGATGCCGCGGCCCTCGTACTCGGGGAAGCTGTGGTACGAAATCTCGACCCGCCCTTCCTCCGGCGGCGACTTGTACGCACAGGCGCCGACCACGTCGCCATCCCGGTCGGCGAGGTATCCGACCCAGGGCGGGTGGAACCCCACGGCCTCGTACAGCACCGCCGTGCCCTCCATCACGTCGCGCGCCGCAGGCGGCATGAAGCCCGGACAGCGCGCGGGGCTGCCGTCGGCGCGGATCTCGATCAGGCGAAGCTTCATCGCGGCGTCATTCGGGAATGAACCCCAGCGCTTCGTGCACGCGCCTGAGCGTTCGATCCGCGGTGGCGCCGGCACGCTGCGCACCGTCGCGCAGAACCGCTCCCAGAGCGGCCTCGTCGCCACGCAACTCGGCGTAGCGCGCCTGCACCGGTTTCAGGCATTCGATCACGGCTTCGGCGACCGCGGCCTTGAAGCTTCCGTAACCCTTGCCGTCGTATTGCGCGACGATGGACTCGAACGATTGGCCGGTGGTGGCGGCAAGGATCGACATCAGGTTGGACACTCCGGGTTTTTCCTTCAGGTCAAAGCGGATGTCGCTGGCCAGGTCCGTCACCGCGCGCTTGATCTTGCGCGTGATCACGTCGGGCGGGTCCAGGAGATAGATCGCGTCGGTCTCGGCATCACCGGACTTGCTCATCTTCGCGGTCGGGTCCTGCAGGCCCATGATGCGTGCGCCGACCGGCGGGATCATCGGCTCGGGCACGGTCAGCATCGGGCCGTAGAGATTATTGAAGCGGATCGCGACGTCGCGCGTCAGTTCCAGATGCTGCTTCTGGTCGTCGCCGACCGGTACGCCGGTGGCGTCGTACAGAAGGATGTCCGCCGCCATCAGCACGGGATAGTCGTACAGCCCGACGTTGAGATTGTCCGCGTGCCTGGCGCTCTTGTCCTTGAACTGCGTCATGCGGTTCAGTTCGCCCATCTGCGTGTAGCAGTTCAGCACCCAGCCCAGCCGCGCGTGGGCGCTGACGTGGCTCTGCACGAACAGGACGTTCCGGGCCGGATCGAGCCCGCAGGCGATGTACAGGGCGATGAACTCGTGGCAGCGCTCCCGCAGTACCTTGGGGTCCTGGCGCACGGTGATCGCGTGCAGGTCCACCAGCATGTAGTAGCAGTTATGCGTCGCCGCCAGCGGCACCCAGTTCTTGATCGCACCGAGGTAGTTGCCGATGGTCAAGCGGCCAGAGGGCTGGATGCCCGAGAGCACGACGGGGCGTTTGTTCTGGCTCATGACGACGGGCTTGATTCAGGGTTCGATGAGGTTGATCCCGAAGGATCGGTACAGCAGGGTTTCAGTGAGGACGATGGGCCAGAACATCAGCTTGCTCAGCAGGCCTGTGGCCAGCAGGGCCACGAGAATCAGCAACCCCCAGCGTTCCAGTCCGGCCAGGAGCCGGCCGATGCTCGGCGGCAGCAGGCCCACCGCAATTCGCCCGCCGTCCAGTGGCGGCACCGGCAGCAGGTTGAGCACCATCAGCACGACGTTGATCGAAACGCCGGCCACACACATGTCGCGCATCAGGTTCCAGCCGCCTTGCGGTTCACCCATCGCCTGATACACCCACAGCAGCGCGACCCAGCCCACCGCCATCACCAGATTGACCGCCGGCCCGGCGCCGGCGACGAGGGCCATGTCGCGCATCGGCGAGCGCAGGCGGCCGAAATTGACCGGCACCGGCTTGGCCCAGCCAAACAGGAAAGGCGCCGATATCAACAGCAGGATTCCCGGAATGAGCAAGGTGCCGACCGGATCGATGTGGCGCAGCGGATTGAGCGTCAGGCGGCCGGCGCGGGCGGCGGTGTCGTCGCCCAGTTCACGCGCCGCGTAACCATGTGCGGCCTCGTGCACCGTGATGGCGAGCAACACCGGGATGACCCAGACCGCAATCTGCTGGGCGAGGAGGGAGAAATCGGGCATTGCCAATTATACGATTGATACCGTCAGGGCCAGCGGTGCAGATCGGTTGTAGGTCGGTTGTAGGTCGGTTCAAGCCGAAGGCGGAATCGACGTGGCGCGCCCTCACCGACGTTGCGCGTCCGTCGGCTCCGGCCACGAAAAGCGCGTGGCCTTGAGCCGACCAACACGCCGAGTCCCATCGACTCGACACTCCCCATGCCCAGCCGAACGAGTTGCGGCCGCTCGCCGGTCAGATCGACCACCGTGGTGGGCTCCAATCCGCAGAACCCACCGTCGATCACCACGTCCACGGCGCCGTCGAGCTGCGCGCGCCACTCGCCGGGTTCGGCCACCGGATCGTCCTCGCCCGGGAACGCCAGGGTGCAACTGATCAGGGGCTCGCCCAGCGTTTCAAGCAGGGCCTGCGCCACCACGTGTTCCGGGATACGAATGCCGATCGTCTTGCGTTTCTCGTGCGCGATGCGACGCGGCAGTTCCTTGGTCGCGTCGAGAATGAACGTGTACGGGCCGGGCGTGAACTGCTTGAGCAGCCGGAACTGCCAGTTGTCCACCTTGGCGTAGGTCGCGATCTCGGACAGGTCCCGGCAGACCAGGGTGAACTGGTGGTGCCGGTCGAACTGGCGGATGCGGCGCAGGCGTTCCGCGGCTTGCTTGTCGTCGAGCTGGCAGCCCAGCGCGTAGCAGGAATCCGTCGGGTAGGCGATCACCGCACCCTGGCGCAGCCGCACCGCTGCCTGCGCCAGCACGCGCTTCTGCGGGTTCACCGGATGGATTTCGAGCCAGTCAGCCACGGGCCTGCACGCGATCGGTCAAGGGGACGAGCGGATACGCGACATTGTCGCATTTCGAGTTGATCCGCCGCGTTGGCGCGTCTGCGCTCCGCTAAACTCGCCGGATCACGCAACCGGCCTTCCCATGAAGCTCCTGCTCGACCTGCTGCCCGCCCTGGCCTTTTTCGGTGCCTACCTGGCGGCCGATATCTACGTCGCGACCATCGCGCTGATCGCCTCGCTGATCTTTGTCGTGCTGGTCCACCGTGTCTGGAAAGGGACTTGGCACAAGGGTCATCTGGTGGCGGCAATCGTGGCCACTGTTCTCGGCGGCCTGACGCTGTACGTGCGCGATCCGGACTTCATCAAATTCAAGCCCACCGTGGTCTACACCGTGTTTTCGATCGCCCTGCTCGCGAGCCATCTGATCGGCGAGAAGGTGCTGATGCAGCGCATCCCGCAAACGGTGATCCAGTTGCCGGAGGGGGTCTGGCGTCGGGTGAATCTGGCCTGGGCCGTGTTCTTCGCGTTCTGTGCCGTGCTCAACTGGTACGTCGCGCATCATTACGACGAGGACACCTGGGTCAAGTTCAAGACCTTCGGATTCACCGGTCTGAGCTTCGTATTTCTCATGGCGCACCTGCCTTTCGTCTCGCGCTACCTGCAGACGGAAAACCAGACCGGAGCCAGCTAGATGCTGTACATGATTTTTGGGTTGGACGCCCCCGATGCCGGCCCGCGCCGCGCCGCGGCTCGTCCCGCTCACCTCGAACGGCTTCACGCCTTGCAGGCGGAAGGTCGCGTCGTGCTCGCCGGTCCGCTGCCACGCATCGATGCGCCCTCGCTCGACGGGGGCGTTGCCGGCAGTCTGATCGTCGCAGAATTCGACAGCCTCGAAGCAGCCAAAGCCTGGATCGCGACCGATCCCTTCACCCTGGCCGAGGTCTATGCCTCGGTCGAGGTGCGGCCTTTCGTCAAATCCGTATGAGCCGCGAAGCGCGAATCCGTACGGCACTCGCGACCGCGTTTCCGGATGCGGTGATCGAGCTGATCGACGAATCGCACCTGCACGCCGGCCACGCCGGCGCGCGCAGCGGTCGTGGCCACTACCGGCTGCGCATCGTCGCTGAGGTTTTCGCGGCCTGTAGCCCGGTGGCCCGACATCGCGCGGTCTACGCCGCGCTTGGCGAGTTGATGCAGACCGACATCCACGCGCTGGCCATCGACGCGCAGCCGGGATAGGGCGCAGCGGACGCGAAGATGAGCAAGCTCGTCAATCTCAATCAGCGGCGAAAGCAGAAAATGCGCGAAGCGGCGCAGTTTCAGGCAGCCGAGAACCGCGTGCGATTCGGCCGCACTCCCGCGGAGAAGGCGCGCGACGAGGCAGCCGCGGACGAGTCGCGCCGCAAGCTGGACCTGCTCAAGCGCGAGACCCCGACATGATCGACCTGTACTACTGGCCCACATCCAACGGCTGGAAGATCTCCATCATGCTGGAGGAATGCGGCCTGCCCTACCGCGTGGTGCCGGTAAACATCGGCCGCGGGGAGCAGTTCCAGCCCGAATTCCTGGCCATCAGCCCCAATAACCGCATGCCCGCGATCGTGGATCACGATCCGGCCGGCGGCGGCGCACCGATCTCCGTGTTCGAGTCCGGCGCGATCCTGCTCTATCTCGCCGGGAAGACCGGCCGATTCATGCCCGCAGATTTGCGCGGTCGCACGGTGGTTCAGGAATGGCTGATGTGGCAGATGGGCGGGCTGGGGCCGATGCTGGGCCAGAACGGGCACTTCAAGCTCTATGCGCCGGAGAAGGTCCCTTACGCGCTGGATCGCTATGAGCGAGAGGCACGCCGACTCTATGGCGTGCTCGACAGGCGCCTGGCGCAGACCGGCGACTGCATCGCGGGCGCGTACTCGATCGCCGACATGGCCTGCCTGCCCTGGATCATGACGCATAAACAGCAGGGCCTGGCGCTGGAGGAATGGCCGCAGGTGCAGCGCTGGTTCGGCACCCTGCGCGAACGCCCGGCCGTCCAGCGCGGACTCGAACTGCATCGCGACTGGCGTGCCAGGAGCGTGGACGACGAGGCGCGCAAGCACTTGTTTGGAACAGTCCCGACCACGGTCCCCGGAGCCCGCGCATGATCGAGTTCTTCTTTGATATCTCCAGCCCCTGGACCTACCTCGCCTTCCACAACGTCCAGCCGCTGGCGGCGGAGTTGGGCGTGCCGGTGAGCTGGAAGCCTTTTCTGGTCGGTGGCGTGTTCAACACGGTCAATCCCACCGTCTATGCGTCGCGCACCCAGCCGGTGCCGGCCAAGCAGAACTACCTGCGCAAGGACCTCGGTGATTGGGCACGACACACGGGTCTGAAGATCCTGTTCCCGCCGAGCGTGTTCCCGGTCAACAGCGTCAAAGCCATGCGTGGCTGCCTGTGGCTCGAGCCGCAGGGGCTCCTCGTGCCCTTCGCGACCGAGGTCTTTGAAGCGTACTGGGGCGAGGACCAGGACATCTCGCAGGATGCGGTGCTGGCCACGATCTGCGAGCGGCTGTCGATCGATCCCGGCGCGTTTTTCGCCGCGATCGCGCAATCCGGGATCAAGGATCAGCTTCGGCTCAACACGGAGGATCTGATTGCCCGGGGCGGTTTCGGCACGCCCACGATCTTTGTCGGCGGGGACGACATGTACTTCGGCAACGACCGCCTGGAGTTGGTCCGCGAGGCGCTGGTGCGGCGTCTCAGGCGGGGATAGCTGCGGCTTGTCGATGCGCCACCATCGCGTCGAGCAGTCCGACCAGGGTGTCCACATGAACCTTCGGCGAGTACCGGGTCGTCGCTGCCTGGCGCGCGCCCTCTGACAGCCGGACTCGCAGCGCGCGGTCGCTAATCAGCCGTTCGAGCTTGTCGGCAAGATCCGCCGCATCGCCGGACCGAGCCAGAAGACCATCGATGCCGTCGCTCACCGCCGTCGCGAGCGAGCCGATGTCGGACGCCACGACCGGCGTGCCGCAGGCCATGCTTTCGATCAGCGTATTCGGCAGATTCTCGAACCACAGTGCCGGCATCACGGCACAGATCGCGCCTCGCAGCAGGTCTGGAATCTGCCCGGCCTCGACGTTGCCGAGAAACTGCACCTGGTCGCCCAGGCCGGCATCCGCAGCCTGCTGCTTGAGGCTCTCGACATAGCTGGCGGTGTGTCCGGCCCCCGCAATCTTCAGAACGGGCAGCCGCTCCAGTCGCGGCCGCAGTCGGGCCATCGCGTCGATCAGGACGTTGATGCCCTTGGGACGATCCAGCCGTCCGACGCAGACCAGGTAATCCGGCTCGCCCGCCCGGCGCTGCGGCGAGAACTTCTCGACATCAGTGAAGGTGGGGATGCAGGTCAGCCGCTCCCGCGGATACCCCGCCTTGATCATCATCTCCAGCATGAAGGGATTGGTGGCGACGAACTGGTCAATCAGGTCAAAGTAGCCCTTCACGTGGTGAAACGAGCGTGCCATCGATTCCATCGCCGAGAGCGCGAAACTGCCCTTCACGCATCGGTGCCGCACGCTATGCAGGGAGTTGCCGCCGAGGCACAGGGTGCAGGGTTTCTCGTCACGCAGGCAGTGCAACTCGGGGCAGAACATGCCGTAGTCGGAGATGCGGGCGACGATCGGAATGCCACGCTTCCTCAGACCGACCAGCAGCGAGGGCGAGAGCTTGCGCAGGTAGTACAGGACGTACGCCACGTCCGGCTGCGTCTCATCGACCATCCGGCCGATTGCCTTCTCCACTTCCGGCGAATAGAACAATCTCGAAAGCGTCCTCAGCACCGTGGCCGGCGTCTTGCGGTGCTGATCGAAATAGACTTCGTCAGGTCCCCCGATCGGCGGCACGAAATACTTGGCGTACGGCGTCTCCAGATTGCGGCTGTAAGTGACCGAGAACGGCATCACGGTGTGCCCCCGATCCTCCAGGTGCCGCGTGATGTTGAACAGGTAACGCTCGGGACCGCTGGAGACGAAGTACCGATAGTTGGCGATCAGGACTTTCATGTCCGGGCCTGACGCAACCGCAAATCCCCAAGGAAGGTCTGCACCGGTTCGACCCGGCTCGTAGGTCGGTTCAAACCGAAGGCGGAACCGACGCTGCGTGCGCTCGACGAAGGGCGCCCGTCAGGTCTGCCCGCGAACAGCACGCGGGCTTGATCCGACTTACCCATGAATTCAGACCTGGACAGAGAGTCCCTAATCGCATCGCCCATGGTTCACGAGCGAGCCGCGAGTGCCCCTGCAGAATACTTCTCGACCAGTTGCCGGGTGCTGCGGATATTGCCCCGGCTCGACGCTCCGAACACGATGGACTCGATGCTGGGCTGGCGCGACACCCACTCGATGGCTTCATCCGCCGGGATGGCGCCGGACGCGAACACGGACATCGCGATGACTCGCGCCTTGCCTTCCCTGAGAACCTGCGTGTACGCATCGAATCCGCCGCACATGCGAAACCCGACCTTGTTGATGTTGGTGCAGACGATGGGATTTTGTATGCCCAGCCCGCCCAGCGTTTTCACCAGCATCGGCAGGTTCATCGTGATGAACCCGGGCTCGGCCTTGTAGCGCGTGCGGACATGGTCCGCAAAGATGCGGAATGCCTCGTTGAAACCCAGGCCCAGCAACAGATCGACGACCACGTTCTGAAGAAAGATGACCGGCGTGTCCAGCCCGCGGAACATTTTCATCTCGGCGTCGATCAGCAGGGTCGTGATGCCTTCGATGTCCTTGCGTGCCAGGGACATGCCCCCGCGCAGCGCCGCATCGAAAATGCCTTCGTCCGGCAGCACTTTCTTCAGTGCACCGAGAATCCCGTGCTCGGTCACCGCATTGGAATACTTGTGGGCGTATGGCATCGACGGAAGGAACTTGAATCCGCGATAGCGCAAGGGGTTGGCCCGTACGTGATCGCAGATCTCCTCGATCCGGTCGTGAGTGGTGCACATGAAGGTTCTGAGACCCTCCTCGTAAGCGACGTCGAGCACATCGATGATGGCCCGGGTGTCCTGAAACCGCATCGCCTGCGCCCGGGCCTTTTCTTCAGACATGTGATTGACGCCGAAGAATTGGTTGTCTCCAAACAGCAGCTTGTCCATTCTCGTTTCTGCCTGCTCGATCTGGCGGCGGCCCGCAACCCTTGCGAACGAGGGCGACGCTGGAGTCGATACGGGTGCTTCTACGGTCATTGATGTCTGCCTCGATTCCGTGATCTGTTTATTCTCAGCGCGCTCACCACAATACGAACCGCCGCTTTTCCGGCTTCGCCACGGTCTCCGTCACCGCCCGCGTGGCCGGAATCTTCGGGCCGTCCTTACCGTCGGCGATCAGCATGTCAATCACCTGGTCGGTCGCCAGCGCGCTGTCGAACGAGTTCACGTTGTCTCGCCTGCCCTGGACGATGCAGTCGATGAAGTAGTCGAGTTGTGCGGAATACTCCTCGCCGCGCACATAGAACCACACCGGCTGGGTCAGTTCGGTGGTGTAGCGCACATTCCAGCCCGCGCGATACCCGTCCGGGATGGCGGCGGTGTCGCGCAGGTAGACTTGGCATTCCTGGCGGTCGGCGTAGATGCGACCGCATGTGCCCCAGATCGAAATCTTGGTGCTCATCTTGCGGTAGGACTCGTCGCTCCAGTTGACCGAAAGCCGGCCGCTCAAGCCACCGTCGAAATAGAGCGTCGAGTAGACCTCGTCCTCGGTCTCCCTGGAGAAGATGTGGCCCAGCACGGTGCCGCCGACCGCCTTGGGCTGTCCGAAGTACCAATTCATCAGATTGATCGGGTGGGCTGCGTAGTCATACAGACAGCCGCCGCCTTCCGAGCGCTGATTGCGCCACCAGGAACCCTCCTTGGTTCTCAGGGTCACCGGGCCGTAGGCCTCAGCCGTCACGTGCGAGACCTCGCCGATGGCCCTCGCGTCCAGCAGCCGCTTGACTTCCTGGAACGCGCCGACGAAGCGGTTGTGATAGCCCACCTGATTGACCAGACCGCGCTCGCGCGCGAGCGCCACCAGCCTCTCGCCTTCCACCGAGTCGAGCACGAAAGGCTTTTCGCAGAATACGTGCACGCCGCGCTCCAGCGCCGCAGACACCATCGGCGCGTGCAGGTGCGAAGGCGTTGCGATCAGCACCGCGTCCAGCTCGGCCTCGGCAAGCATGCGGTCGTAGTCGGACCAGGTCTTGACGCCGGTGTACTTGCCAAGCACGTCCAGCACATAGCTCGTCGGGTCACAGACGGCCGCTAATGTCACCTCAGGGTGGGCATTGATCATGGACTGATGGGACAGCCCCATCTTTCCCAGACCGACAACACCAACTCGTACCATGGGTACTCCAAAAATCAGGCTACGGGAACGCCGCGTTCTGCAAACGCGCGCGGAATGAAGAACCTACAAGCTTTATGCGGAAGCCTGCGCGTTGCCGAGCAGTTCGAGAAAGATGCGTTCGTACTCCGCCGCGCACCGATCCCAGTTGAACTCCTTCTCGGCGCGCCGCCGACCGGCCTCGCCGTTGACACGCATCACCTCGGGATTATCAAGGGCAAATTGCAACTTCTGAGCCAGATCATCGATGTCGCCGCGCTTGAATTCGACCGCGGTGTCGCCGACCACGAAGCTGTTCTCGGGAATGTCGCTGGTGATCAGCGGAACTCCCAGCCCCATATTCTCCAGCACCACCGGTGACAGCCCCTCGATATCCGAAGGCTGCACGTAAGCGTACGCATGCTTCATGACGGCGAACAACCGGCTGCCGAAAATGAACCCGGGAAACAGGATCCGGGGATCTTTCGTCGCCATGATCTCATGTTCGTACCGGGCGGGATTCGGTGCGCCCCCGACCATCGCCAATTTCTTGTCAGTCTTCAGTCTCTCGAAAGCCGGCACCAGATAATGCAGGCCCTTTTCGGGAATGAAACGGCCGACGAACAGGAAGTACTCGTTGGGCTTGAGTCCCAATTCATCCAGGACCGTCGCATCGAATTCCTGCGGAACCTCCGCGCCCCAGGGAATGAAATTGTACTCGCGCCGGAAGCGACGCTCGAAGTCGGCCTTGTAGAACACCGTGTCGAATACCACCCGGTTGGGTGCGTACGCGGTGACGAACACAGTGAGCCAGAGATACAGCCGGCCGTACCACGGCCACTTCCCTCGCTGCCAGTCCACGCCGTCCTGGCTCAGCACCACTTTTTTTCCGAACAGTCGTAGGACCAGGCCGAAAGGGCTGTTGCCGGTGTTGTGGATATGCACCACGTCTGCGGTGTTGTTGCGGATGATGTCCCAGCACACCTTGATCGAGTGGGCGATGGAGTCGAAACCCTTGGCCCGCGTGAAGGTGAAGAAATTCTTGATCCGGATGCCGCGGTACTCGTCGGCGATCGGCAGCTCGCCGGGGAACAGCCGGTTGTAGGCAGTGACCTGGTGGCCCTTGGCCGCCAGACGCGTATAAAGCTCGACGCTGACCTTGTCGACGCCAGCACAGCCAGGGCGCTGCGGGATGGATCGAAACGTGAACGTGGCGATGCGCATCGAAGAGGTCGACAAGACGGGTGGGGAGGACGGCCAACCGCAAGTCTATCCGCACACGCCGGCCGCATGTCTACTTCCAGGCCCGCGCAAGACGGCGGCGGGTTGGCCCGCCCGCCGTCCGAGTCCTCAGGGACTCTACCTGTCGTACGCGGTCCCGGCGAACAACAGATGAGGGGCGCATTTCCGGATCGAACCAGCGCTTGCGGACCGGCCCGCTGCGGCCGTGGCGCCGCAGCAACCTGCCTTTGGCGACATGGCGTCAGCCCGCAGCGACATTACCATTGAGCAATGTCATCGAGATAGGACACGCGAACTTGAACCGACTGCAAAGGCGACGCAGGAAATCACCATGACCCCCTCCCGATTCGTCACCTCCGGCGACATTCAACTTGCAGTCTACGCCTGGAGTGAGCCCGCTCCGGGCAAGCCGACGCTCGTGCTCATTCACGGCTATCCCGACGCCGCCAACGTCTGGCAGAAGACCGCGGAGATCCTCGCGCCGCGCTATCACGTGGTGGCTTACGACGTGCGCGGTGCGGGGCGCTCCAACGCTCCGGACCACGTCGGCGCCTTCGGACTCGATTACCTGGTTGACGACCTGGCCCGCATCGCCGATGCCGTAAGCCCCGAAGCGCCGGTCCACCTGGTCTGCCACGACTGGGGTTCGATCCAGAGCTGGGAGGCGGTGTGCACCGAGCGCATGGCCGGGCGTATCGCGTCCTTCACCTCGATCTCCGGACCCTGCATCGATCACGCCGCGCACTGGATCAGGCGCTGCCGCAAGAGCGGGTCGGTCAAGGACCTGGAATTGGTCAGGCGTCAGCTTTCACGCTCCTGGTACATCGCCGCCTTCCAGCTGCCCGTTTTCGGGCCGGCGATGTGGCGGCTCGGCCTGGGCAAGGCCTGGCCGAAACTGCTCTACCGGACCGAGCGGATCCAGGCCGAGGCCAGCCCCACTCAAACCCGGGACGGCGTCAACGGTGTGAACCTGTACCGCGCCAATTTCGTGAAGCGCACGCTCAAACCGAGGGAACGCCGCACGCATGTCCCCGTGCAGGTGATCGTGGCCAAGCGCGACCGCTTCATGTTGCCCGAACTGCTCGACGACCTGCCGCAGTGGGTGCCCAGGCTGTGGCAGCGCGAGATCGACGCCGGGCACTGGCTGCCGCTCAGCCATCCCGAACGTCTTGCCGCGATGGCGTCCGAGTTCGTCGAATTCGTGGCGAACGGAATCGACACCGCCGCGCTGCGCCTGGCCCGACGCGAGTCTGCGAAGAAGGAACCCGGAAGCAAGGAGAAGTCACCGTGAACAGCCCCCTGATCCCAGAAATTCCGCGCAAGCGGACGGCATCACATACCCCGCAGCCGCTGATTCCGCGCAAGGTCCGGTTCGACTGGTCGCAGACCCCGCTGGAATGGATACCCGGCCAGCCCTTTGCCAGTCACTTCATCAACGAGATCAATCTTCTGCTGCCGGCCGGCGAGTTCTGGTTCTGCAAGCTCTACAACCAGGCCCTGCCCCTCATCACCGACCCGCAGCTGCGCCAGGACGTGCAACAGTTCGTCCGCCAGGAAGCGATGCACGCGCGCGCGCACGGCGCAGCCATCGTCGAATACCTGCACGCGCACGGTATCGAGACCGCGCGCAACACCGCGCAGGAGGATCGCTTGTTCGACGTGCTGCTGGCCGACGAGCCGTTCGGGTTCGAGCTGCCCGGATTCGCGCGCAAGCGCTGGCTGGTGTTTCGGCTCGGCATCGTCGCCGCGATCGAGCACATGACCTGCGTGCTCGGTAACTACGTGCTGGCGCAGGACCAGTGGAAAGACGCAGACCCGATGGTGCTGGACCTCCTGCGTTGGCATGGCGCCGAGGAGATCGAGCATCGTTGCGTCGCGTTCGATGTGTACCGGCATCTGGGCGGCGGATACCCGTCGCGCTACTACCTCGCCAGTATCGCCATGCCGGCGATTTTCGGCCTGTGGGCGCATGGCGCTGCGCACATTCTCCGGCAGGATGAACGCTTCAAGTCGAACAAGCCGAGCGCACTGCGACCCTGGATCTGGCTGGAATGGCAGCGTGTGGCCAGAACCGGTCAGTTGCCCTCGCTGCCGTGGCTGGTATGGCAACAACTATCCTTCTTCAGCCCCTGGTACAACCCGCTCAACGAGGGCTCCACCGAGGCTGCGCTGGCCTACCTCGCCGGTTCGCCTGCGGCGCGCGATCTGCGACCCTAAGCTTGGGAATTCTCTGCTCAGGCCTGAATTCATGGGTAGGTCGGGTGTAGGTCGGCTCAAGGCCGCGGCTTTTCGTGGCCGGAGCCGACAGGCGCCGGTCGTGAGCGCGCGCAGCGTCGGTTCCGCCTTCGGCTTGAACCGACCTACAACCGACCTACGAGACGGATCGAACCGGTGCAGAGCTTCCTCAAGAAACTAGGCCGCTTCGTCCGCGGCACCGCGGTCCCTCAGGACGTCCAGCCCAGAACCTCGAACAGGCTGAGCAAGCCGTAGGCCAGCCCGCCAGCGGCCGGCATCGTCAGCATCCACGCCCAGACGATGCGTTCGATCACCGTCCACTTCAGCGCGCGCGGATTCTTGGCGAAACCCACGCCCAGGATCGCCGTCGAGATGCTGTGCGTGGTGGACACCGGCATGCCGAAATGCGCGGCAAGGGTGAGGATGGTCGCCGAGCTGGTTTCGGCGGCGAAGCCATGAATCGGATGCAGCTTGACGATCTTGTGGCCGAGCGTCTTGATGATGCGCCAGCCGCCGGCGGCGGTGCCCGCCGCCATCACCAGGGCGCAGCTCACGATGATCCAGGTGTCGATGCCGTCGCCACCGGCATCGGGGCGCAGAAACAGGGCCCAGGCCGGCAGGTCGTCGAGCGTACCTGCGGCCTGTGCGCCCACCAGCGCCAGCGCAATGATGCCCATGGTCTTCTGCGCGTCGTTGCGACCATGCGACAGCCCCATGTAAGCGGCCGACGCCAACTGCGCCTTACCGAAAAAGGCGTTGACCCAGCGTGGGCGCGCAAGTCGCGCCACGCGTCCACCTGCCCGTTCCATCGCCGAGATGACGGCCCACAGCAGCATCATGATGATGATGCCAAGGGTGAAACCGGCCAGCGGCGAAGTCACCATCGGCAGCACCACCTTCCACAGCAGGCCCTTGTTCTGACTCCATTCGCCGACGCTCTGAGACCAGATCAGCGCGTGCCAGTCATTGTCCGCCGCGGCCAGCGCCGCACCGCAGAGTCCTCCGATCAGCGCGTGTGAGGACGACGAGGGCAGGCCACGCCACCAGGTCAGCAGGTTCCACACGATTCCGCCGATCAGCGCGCACAGGATCACTTGCAAGGTCACGTCGACCACCCCGGTGTCGACCAGGCCCGAGGCGATGGTCTTGGCCACCGCCGTACCCCAGAACGCGCCAACCAAGTTGGTGACCGCCGCCAGGATCACCGCCTGCCCCGGCGACAGCACCTTGGTGGCGACCACGGTGGCGATCGAATTGGCGGTGTCGTGGAAGCCGTTGATGAATTCGAACAACAGCGCGGCCAGCACCACCACCAGCACTAGGCTCAGCATGAGTGCCGGCCTAAGCGCTCTTCAGCGCAATGTGAAACACCACACCGCCCGCCTCGCGACATCGGTCGATCGCTTTCTCCAGCATCTCGAACAGGTCCCGCAGCAGGAACGTCGTTCCGGCGTCATGCCGCCCGGAATACAGATCCCGGTAGGTTTCCAGCAGCAGCCGGTCGGCCTCGCTCTCCAGTGCACGCAGGCGCTGGTCGAGAACGGTCATCGGCTCCAGCCGGAGCTGCGTCAATTCCGCGACCATCTCCTCGACGATGCCGGCGCCCTGTTCGAGCATCGCCGCGCGCGGCGCGAAGTCGATGCCCTCGATCCGGCTCGGGGCGAGCGCGAAGCGATCCGCAAAACGCTCGGCCTGCTTGGGAATCTTGTACAGCGCAGAGCGCAGGGCCTCGATGTCTTCGCGCTCGAACGGCGTGATGAAACTGTCCACCAGCGCCTTGCCGATCCGGTCCGAGATCTCGCGCTCGCGTTGTCTGGCGAGCTTGATCGCGTCCAGGTCCGGCACGGGCGCAGGGTTGCTGAGCACCGTGTGCAGGGTCCGGGTGCAGTCATGCGCCGCTCGCGCCGCGTCGTTGAGCAGTCCGTAGAACTGTCTGCCCGAGCCGAAGATCGTTTGCAGGGAAAACATCGCGCAAGCCTCGCGGGGACGGATGAAGACGGGTCCACGAGTGTATCCGGAGGCCGCCGGCTGGCGGTGCCCTGCGCTCCCGGTCATCGGGATGGCCCGACAATATCCTTGCAATCCCTTCGCAGGATGGCGGGATTTCAGGGGCCGGGTTGATCACACCAGGCCCAAGGCAATGGCGCATTCAGCAGCTTCGGCCGGATCACCGGGCACCTGCTTGCGGACGGCATCGCCTAAAACCCGTAGCGGCTGCCGTAGAACCTTCCGCTGTCATGGTCCAGCGGTAGAGCGATGCCCATCTCGAACTCGAAGTTCACCAGACGCGTCACGCGCGCGCGCAGTCCCAGGTTGAAGCTCCAGCGCAGCTGCGTATTCATCTTGTCGGCGTCGTCATAGACGTTGCCCGCCTCCGCTCCGGCCACCACGCGGAGCCAGTCCCAGTAGAGCGGGCGCAGATAGTTGACGCCGAGCAAATAGTAGAAATCGCCCTGAAAACTGTCCCGCTGATAGCCGCGCAGGCCGTTGGCACCGCCGAGCGAGTAATCCTTGTCCTTGCCGGCCGGGCCGTTGTTGTAGCTGCCCAGATTCGCGGTCCATTCCAGCGTCTGATGCGGCAGCGAACCCAGGGCAATCGAGCGCTTGAACCCGGCGCTCAGGCGCGAGTAGCTGTAGTCCGAGCCCAGGTTCTGGTCGGCAATCTCGAAGCGGGTGGAGAAACGGGTACCGGACTCGCTGTAAATATAATCCTGGACATGTTGATACCCGAGCTGCGCCACCGCTGCCCAGGC
The DNA here is from genome assembly GCA_052387695.1 of Panacagrimonas sp. Classification (GTDB taxonomy): domain Bacteria; phylum Pseudomonadota; class Gammaproteobacteria; order Nevskiales; family Nevskiaceae; genus Panacagrimonas. The sequence goes on from JBQTIX010000034.1 coordinate 37,740, forward strand.
GTTGCCGAATGCTGCGGGGGCATCCCCGCTGTCACTGGAGATGTCCTGGCGACGGTAGACGACCCCGCTGCCCGCATTCCAGCCCTGGCTCGCGGAACCGGTGAATCCGAACTTCCGGCTCACCAGCAACTGCACCTCGTCGGCACGTTCGTCATATCCGGCTGCACCCTCCAAAACCTGCGCCGGTGCCACCGGCGTGGTCGAGTGGGAGCTGGAGAGATCGATCGTGTAGTTCGATCCGAACGCAAACGGCGCGTGATAGTTGCCGATGTAGCTGAGCTGACGCCCCCTGCCCTCTTCGCGATGATCGTCGCTGGTCACCAATGCGCGCAGGCTGTGATTGCGACCGAAGACATTGTTCCAGCGCATTTCAGCGCCCAGCGAGTTCTCGCCCTCGGTGTTGGCGGACAGTCGCGGGTAGGCCAGCAGGTACCATTTTTCCTTCAGGCTGAAGACCACGCGCACACCCTCCTCCAGCGGCTCCTGCTCCACCGTCACCTTGCGGAACAGGCCGAGGTTCTGCACGGCCTGGCGGCTGCGCTCGATCGCGATGGGATCGGCCGGCTGACCGATGGCGATGGACATTTCGCGCAGCATCACCTCGGGCCGCGTCGTTTCGTTGCTGCGGAACACGATCTCGCGGATCGGGACAGCCTCGATCGGATCGGCCGCGATCGCAGTGCGCGGACTCGACCCGCCGACCAGCAGGAGCAGGGCCACGGCCATGCGCGCAGCCACTGCGGCCCGAATCCGGGCGGGTTGGCAGAACGCTGCGACAGGCGTTGCGAGCATCGCGCGCGCCAGCCACCAGGCCGCGTTCCAGGCGATAAAGGCGCTCCATAGATCGTGCGAGGGGAAATGCGCGCCGCGCGCCCACTGCGTGACGGCAAAGCCCAGACCCAGCGCGAACGCAGCGATCAGAACCGGCCGCGCCCAGCGGCTGCGCCGCGCCGCCAGCACGAAACCGATCGCCATCAGTGAGAACCCGCCGGAGGAATGTCCGCCCGGAAAGCAGCGGCCGGGGAGCAGGCCCAGCGGCTTTGGCTGGAACACATGCACATAGGGATTGCTGCCGCCGTACTCTGCAAGGTCCCAGGGGCAATCGACATCGGTCGTGCGCTTGAGCAGCCCGATGCTGCCGGTGGTCAGGACGATGCAGGCGAGCAGGAAAGCCGCCTCGCGGCGCCAGCGCCGCAATCGCCCGGACCTGATCGAGCCGATCAGCAGGCCCAGCGCGGATAAAGCCACCAGTGCGACCAGCCAGATGCCGCCACGATGCAGGACGTCCTCGGCCCAGAAAGCGTGACGCGCGGGAAACGCGTGGAGGGCCGGATCAAAGAAGCGAGTGGCGACCCAGCGATCGAGCGGGCTGAGGTCGCAGAGCAGGGCGAGCGTGGCCAGGAAGAGTGCGATTCGCGAACCGTTGACGTTGAAAGACTCTGACTGGCGGACGGGCGTAGGGCGAAGATCCGCCTCGCTCGTGGGACGGGACGGCGCGATGGGTGGGTCCGGGCCGCTCATCGATACCGCCCCTTCGTGAACTGCTCGTAAGCGGTCTGGTAATAGGCGGTGGCGAGATCGATCAGCGCGGGATCATCGGCCGCTGCGGCGAAGTGTGTGGTCTGCTCTCCGGGCGCACCGGGTGTGCGCTCGTAGTGCTCGCAACGTGCGGTCTTGCGCAGGCCGAGAATGCACAGCTTGTCGCCACGCAGTGCCGCCACATCGTGGTTGTGATTGAACAACAGGGTGCGCGGCGCGCTCGCCGGCCACTTCAGAACGTCCTGACCGAAGAACGGCGCCTGATAGCCCAGACCGAGCAGACCCAGCGCAGTGGGCGCCACGTCGATCTGGCTGGTCAGCGTGTCGATGCGCCCCGGCTTGAGGTGTGCCGGTGCGTAGAACAGCAGCGGAATCTCGTAGGTGTTGAGCGGCAGATTGGCCTTTCCGTAAACGCGTGCGTCGTGGTCCGCGACGATGATGAACAGGGTGTCGTGAAACCACGCCCGGGTCCGCGCGCCGCGGATGAACTGGCCGATCGAATGGTCCGCGTAACGGATGCCGGCGCTGCGCCCGCCCCCCCTCGGCTTCACACCGGCCACGCCCTCGGGGAAGCTGAAGGGCTTGTGATTCGAGGTACTCATGACGACCGAGAAAAAGGGCTTGCCCTTGGTTGCGGCCTGATCGAAATAACCGAGCGCGTGCTCGAACAGGTCTTCGTCGGACACACCCCAGGCATTGGCGAAGCGCGGGTGCCGGATCTGCGCACGATCGGAGATCGCAAAGCCGTTGCCGGCGAAATACGGATTCATGTCGTCGAAGGCGCCGTAGCCGCCGTAGAGAAAACTGGACTGATAGCCCAGCCGGTTCATCACCCCGCCCCAGGTCGCGATGCCCTGGTTGCCCTGGCGTTTGAGGATGGATTCGCTGGGGATCGGCGGGAACGAGGCGGTGAGCGCCTCCAGTCCGCGCACCGTGCGCGTTCCGGTGGCGAAGGCGCGGGTGAACAGCAGGCCCTGCCGGGACAGCGCGTCGAACTCGGGCGTGAGGCCACGCGTGCTGCCATAGGCGCCGACGCCGGCCGCGCCCAGCGATTCCTCGACCAGCATCACCACGTTGAGCCTGCCCAGACCCGCGGGATTGGCCTCGAAACGACGCGTGAGATCGCCGCTCGCGAGGTTCAGGAACTGGCCGCCGCCGGGCGCGAGGTCCGCGGCCAGGCGGTCGAACATCGGCTTCGACTCCCCGCTGCGGTAGAACGCCGGGTAGTCGATGTGGTTGTTGCGAAACGCCGCGACAAAGCGGGCCGGACCGTTGGCCGTCAGCTCGTTCGACACGCGGTTGTCGAACACCGAGAACGACTCGGCCGTCCAGAGTGCGGAGATCGCGACGATCAGGCCAGCATGCACCGTCAGCAGGCCGAGGCGCGTGACGCGCAGCGGCCGGCGCCGCTCGTGCCCCGGCGGGACACAGGCCAGCAGGAGCCGCGCGCCGACCGCGCCGAGCAGCGCGAATACGGCCAGCAACGGACCCACCGGATATTCGGCGCGGATATCGCCAATGACCTCGGTCGGATAGATCAGATAATCGACCGCGACGAGGTTGAAGCGCGAATCGAATTCCTGGAAAAAGAAATACTCGCAGGCCGCGACGAACAGCATGCCGACGAGCATCATCCAGATACCGAAGGCGAACAGCCGACGCGTGCGCGGACGGCGCTGGATGGGGGCCAGGGCCAGGAAGATCGATAGCGGGATGAGCAGGTACACCGCCTCGATCGCGTCGTTGACCAGGCCCAGCGCCAGAATCGCCGGCAGTTGCAGCACTGCAACCCCCGCCTGCAGACCGAAGGTGCTCCATAGCCCAAGCCGCAGCATCGTCGACAGCAATAAGTAGATCGCAGCCATTGCGCACAGCGGTCGCACCCAGGTCCAGAGAGGGGGAGTGAAGTCGCGAATCGAGGCAGATGCGGGCGCGGCAGCGCCTGCGGTGGTCGTGAATGCATTCATGAAAGGCTGTCCATATTCCGGGTCGGCCCCGCCGTATCCGGACGGGTCGATCAAGAACAGGTGCAGCGGCGATGCCACCCGGTCGCAGGCACAGCGAGGACAGCGCAAGCGCATGCGCCGAAAAGGAAAAATCAGATGGATCGAGACGCGTCCTGGCGTCTGCGATCACGCAAGGATTTGCGCGGGTGCAGCTTGCGTCAACACTTCTTGCAGCGTGCGACCGGGCACAATGAACCGGCGTTCACGAAACCGGAGTGCCCACCGCCAGTTGCAGGGTCGCGCAGGTGCCGGGGCCGTTGTCCGACAGCGTGACGCGACCGTCGTGCACCTGCGCAATGGCCTGTACCAGTGACAAACCCAGCCCCAGCCCGGGCGTGTTGCGCGAGCGATCCAGCCGATACAGGCGCTCGAACACGCGCTCTCGCTCAGCCTCCGGAATGCCGGGGCCGCGATCGGAAATCTCGATCACGACCTGGTCATCCAGACGCCGCGCCAACACCCGCACCTCGCCCGCTTCCGGCCCATACTTGATCGCGTTGTCGAGCAGGTTCACCAGCGCCTGGAACAAGAGGTTGCGATGTCCGACTAGCGCCAGGCCCGGTTCGACCTGAATATCGATTCGCTGCGACCGGTCTTCCGCCAGCGGCTCGACGAAGTCCACCGCATCGCGCGTCAATGCCTCGACCTCGCAGTGCGTGAACTCAGCCTTGAGCAGTCCCGATTCGACGTTGGAGATGCGCAACAGGGACTGGAACGTGGCCAGCACCTGATCGACGTCGGCCAGGCTGTACTCGATCCATGCCGGCAGTTCGGCGGCGGGAATCGGCTGTTGCAGTGCGCTTTCCAGGCGCGCGCGATGCCGCGTGAGCGGCGAGCGCAGATCGTGCGCGATGTTGTCGGTGGCACCCTTGACCGAGGCGATCAGGCGCTCGATGCGATCCAGCATGGCGTTGAGCGCCTGCGCCAGGCGATCGAACTTGTCGCCGGCGCCGAGGATCGGAATCCGGTGTCGCAGGTCGCCGCGCATGATGCGCTGCGCCGAGGCACGGATCGCGTTGACCGGCCGCAGCGCGGCGCGCATCAGCAGGGTGCTCAGGGCCAGTGAGATGAGCAGCATCGCACCCAGACTCCACAGCGCGGCGCGGCGCAGGTCCTTGCGCACCTGCTCCACCTCGTGCTCGTCGAAACCCACCAGCAGGCGACTGCCATCGGGCAGGCGCACCCAGCGCGCCACTACTTCGGCGGCGTCCGCGCGTAGGGGGTTGCGCAGGCGAAAATTGGTTCCGGCCGGTGCGCCGATCGGTGGCCAGGCCGGTAGATTGGCCGCGAGCGTACGACCATCCGCAGCCTCGAAGCGGTACAGCCGGTGCGGATCGCGTGCCTCGGCCTCCACCCGCAGACCGATCAGGGAGATCATGCCGTCGAGACCATCGACCTCGAAATCCGATTCGAGAATGTGCACCTCCGCGTCCAGGCTCTCGACCACATGGCGCAGCATGAAGCGCTCGGCCAGCCAGATCATCATTGCCAGCAGCAGGGCAAAGCCCAGCGCCAGGACCAGGCTGTTGAACAGCATCAGGCGGACGGACGTGGAAAGCCTATTAAGGTGGCCAGAAAATACCCTGGCAAGCGCTCGCGCCGTCCGCGCTGCGCACCCCCACCCACCGAATTTTCTGGCCACCTTAATAAATGATTATCAATGGATTATTAACCCGGCCCACGGAGCAGCGATCAAATCCGGAGGCGGATATTCATGGGCCGGGTTAATAATCAGGGTCCGGTTCCCGCAGGCAGTAGCCGGCTCCACGGCGTGTGTGGATCAGGGACGACAGGCCCTCGCGATCGATCTTGCTGCGCAGGCGCGAGATGTGGACATCGACGATATTGGTCTGCGTATCGATCTCGTAGTCCCACACGCCTTCCAGCAGCATGGTCCGCGTCACCACCTGGCCGGCGTGACGCATGAGGAATTCCAGCACGCGGTATTCCTGCGGCTTGAGCACGATGGCCTCGCCGCCACGCCAGACCTTGCGCGCCATGCGGTCGATCTCCAGATCGGCCACCCGCAGGCGGTTCCCGGCGTCCGGCATCGCACCGCGCCGGGTGATCGCGTCCAGGCGCGCGAGCAACTCGGCCATCGAAAAGGGCTTCACCAGGTAGTCATCCGCCCCGATGCGGAGGCCGCGCACGCGTTCGTCCACGGTGCCCAGGGCGCTGAGGATCAGCACCGGCACCCGCGAGCTGGCGGCGCGCAGCGCGGCGAGCATGGCCAACCCGTCCATCTGCGGCATCAGCCGATCGAGCACGATGGCGTCGAAGGTCTCGCCGGTCGCGCGAAACAGGCCGTCACGGCCGTTGCCCGCGCGCTCGGCCGAATGCCCCAGTTCGCGCAGGCCCTTGCACACGAAGGATGCGATTTCCTCGTCGTCTTCCACTACCAATACATGCATGGAACTCCCAGGACCTGCTCTCAAGGTAAAGAATCGGGCTCGCCGCATTCTGGCACCGCCGACGGCGGCAGCACGCGGCCGTCGGCGTCGATCAACAGCAACGCGCGCAGGCTTGGCTCCATCGCGCAGGCTGTCAGATAGCCGATGGCGTGCGTGGTGCTGGAAACGAACCGAAGCACCGCCGCCTCCGAGGCCAGCACATGCGGCGGCAACACGCCCTGGAAATACTGCTGGTTCCAGTAGTCTTCCAGCGCCTCGGGCGACTGCCTGAGCACGGCGCGCGAGAAGCGCCGGCGCAGCGGACTGTCGGCCGGCAGGTTCACCGGCTGAAAGCGCCCGCCGTCTTCGGCGTAAACCTTTTTGCGCCGGAAGATCAGGGCGATCTGGTCCGCGTCCAGGGACTCGGTCAGCGCCGCGGGCACCACGACTGCCACCCAGGCCGCTTCGGCAGACGCCCGGTACGCCGGCAGGCCGATGACACCGGCCAGCAGCAGCAGCGCCATACGCCGATACACGGACATCAAAACAGGACCGCGAAGGAGGCGAAGAACCCGTCCGGCACACCGGCCTGGTTGTCGGTCGCGCGGCTGTACTCGCCCTTGAATACCAGGGCCGGCGTCCGGCGCCAGGTCAGGCCACCCAGGTAGAGACTGAGGTCGCGATTCTCGCCCGAGCGATGAAAACCCTCGTAGCGCGCCACCGCGTAAAGCTGGCGATACAGCGGCGCGACGAGTTGCGCGTAATGGCCCTGTTCGTCCTGGGTCTCCTCCTGCCCGGCGAGGGTGCGATACGCGAACTCACCGGACATCTCGAAACGCCGGTACGACCAGCCGAAGTCGGCGCCGAACAGGTGTTTGCGCAGTTCCGGCTCGTCTTCCTGCTCGAAGCTGACCCAGGACAGGCCGAACTGCGTGTGTGGCAGCAGGGTCGCGGCGAGGCGGGCGCCCAGGGCCTCGCTGAACGTGTCCAGTCCCCGCGCGGGAAACAACTCCTTGCCCGGCGAGGCGTAGATCGAGTACTCGATGCCCCCGGCCGTCCACGGCAGGACCCCGTAGACCATAGCGCCGGTGGTATTGGTCGGGAACGTGGCCTCGGTGATCAGCGGCCGCGAGGTGGTCCAGGTCAGCGGCGCCGCGTGAATCAGATTCCAGCGCCCGACAGGGGTCAGGAACTTGCCCAGGCGCAGCTTGAGCGGGTCGCGCCAGACGTAGTCGAGGTAGAGGCGCTCGGAGATCACCCGCACCCGGTCCGTGGTGGTGTCGCCCGGCTGCACCTGGACCGCGTTGTCGAGTTCCACCTCGGAGAAGAAATGCCAGCGGCCGCCGCCGTCCCACCACAGGATCCCGCTGAGGGAATCCAGCGCGACCCGCCAGTCGTCGGTATCGCGGGTATCGCGGAAGCTCAGCTCGCCGTAACCGCCCAGGGTGAACCCGGAGTGGCCCAGACGCAGGCCATGACCCAGCTCGTAATGCTGCGCCATCGGGTCCTGGCCGCCGCCGGAATCTCCTGCGGTGGTCATCTGCCCCCACGCCAGATCGGCCGGAGCGAGCAGCACCGCGACACTCAGCGCCAGGCCGCGAAGGCGGAAGGATGAAGACACGAAGGTTTCAGGAACGAGGCATGGCGGCCGCGCACGCTAGCGTCGGGCGCGCGGCGCGGCAACCGGTCGGCGCGCTTCTCAGTTCGACACAAGGCACTCGATAATCACCGGGTGACCATCCGCCGCATCCTGCTGCTCGCCTTCCTGCTCGTGAGCCTGGTGCCGGCCACCGTGCTGACCTTGCTGGCATTTGATCGCAGCCATGCGGCGATGCAGACGGAAATCGAGCAGGCGGTGCTGCGTTCGGCGGCCTCGGTGTCCTCCGACGTGGACAAGCTGCTGTTCGAACGCATGCTCAACGCCACCACCTGGAATCACCTCGAGGTGATGCAGGACCTGCGTCTCGACGATGTCGATAAGCGTCTGTCGGGCTTCCTCGCCGAGATGAAACATCGCTACGGTGGCGTTTACCTGGATCTGCACGCCCTCGATCCGCGGGGCCGCGTGGTCGCGAGCAGCAATCCCGCGCGCATCGGCGAATCGCGCAGCGCGAGTGCCGACTGGCGGGCGGCGGATCTTCCCGGCGGCCGCGTCCGCATCGAGCGACCCGGCGTGGAGCGCGACGCTCGCTATCTGAGTTTGCGCAGCCCGATCGCCTCGCAGTTCACCGAGGGCGCGCTGGGCGAACTGGTGCTGGACGTGGACTGGAACCAGCTCGAGCGTCTGCTCGACGCCGGCTCGAATCCTTCACGTCAGGTGCTGCTGCTGGATGTGCAGGACGCGGTGATCGCGGCGTCCGCCGGCCTGCGCGCACAAGGCTTCGATTTCGGAGCCGCGCTGCCAGGCTGGAGCGCGGGCGCCGACGTCGAACTGCGCCGCGGCGCGCCGGTGATGAGCGGCGATATCGTGCTCGGCCGCCGTCAGGCCGGCAGCACGACGCCGCTGCGACCGTCCGGGTGGACCACCTTGCTGGTGCAGTCGCGCGAGGTTGCACTGGCGCCGGTGCACCAGATGGGCTGGACGTTTGCCGGTCTGCTGGCGGCCACGACCCTGGTCACGGTGGCGATGACGTTCTGGGTCGCGGGCGTGATCGCGCGGCCGGTGGTGGCGCTCACCGAGTTCACGCGCGGATTTCTGCAACCGGGAGAGCCGGCTCGTCCACCGCCGGATGGACCGGGCGAGATAGGCGAACTCAATCGCAGCTTCGTGCGCCTGGTGGAGGACTTGCAGCGCTCGCAGCAGACCCTGGTGCAGGCTTCCAGACTGGCTGCGCTCGGCGAGATCACCGCGCTGATGGCGCACGAGGTGCGTACGCCGCTCGGCATCCTGCGCTCCTCGGCGCAGATGTTGCGGGCGGAGGCCGGGCTGAGCGCGGAAGGCACGGAGCTGTTGCGTATCGTCGAGAGCGAGACCGAGCGGCTCAACCGTCTGGTCGGCTCCATGCTCGACAGCGCGCGCACGCGCCCCCCGCAGCGGCGGCCCACCGACGTGCATGCGCTCATCACCCACACGGTAGCGCTGCTCGCGGCGCAGGCGCGCGACCGCGGTGTCGCCGTACATCTGAACCTTGAACCGACGGTGCTCTTCGCCGATTGCGATGCGGAGCAGATCACCCAGGTCCTGCTCAACCTGATGATGAATGCGCTGCAAATCCTGCCGCGCGGCGGTCGCGTGGAACTGCGCGCGCGCAGCGAACACGGGCGCCTGCTGATGGAGGTCGCCGACGACGGCCAGGGCATCCCGCCGGAAGAACGCAGTCGCATGTTCGAACCCTTCGTGTTCAAACGCGAAGGCGGCGTGGGTCTGGGTCTTGCGGTGGTACGGCAGATCGTGCGCAGCCATGGCGGCGAGGTCGTGGCCGACCGGAGCGAGTGGGGTGGCGCGCTCTTTCGCGTATGGCTGCCGCAACACAATCCCGAGAGTCCATGAACAACACTCAACGTCGCGTGCTCGTGGTGGACGACGAAGCCAACATGCGCCGCGTGCTGGAGATCATGCTGTCCCGCCGCGGCTACAAGACCCTGTCCGCGACCAACGGGCGCGAAGCGTATGCGCAGGTGCAGGAGGGCGGGATCGATCTGATCATCAGCGATCTGCGCATGCCGGAGATGAACGGCATCGAACTGTTGCACAAGCTGCGCGCCGCCGGCCACGAGCTGCCACTGATCATGATCACCGCGCAGGGCAGCATCGAGAGCGCGGTGGAAGCCATGCGCCTGGGTGCCTGCGATTACCTGTTGCGCCCGTTCGACACCGAGACGCTGGACCTGGCCATCAATCGCGTGTTCGCGACCCGCGAGATGTTGCGTCAAAAGGACTTCCTGCGCGACGAGCTCGAACGAAAATGGGAAGCTGGCCTGATCGGCGACGGCCCGGCGATGCAGAGGATCAAACAGCAGATCGCGCAGGTCGCGCCGACCCGTGCCACGGTACTGCTGACCGGCGAAACCGGCACCGGCAAGGAAGTGGTGGCGCGCGCGGTGCATCGTGCTTCGGATCGTCACGCACACCTGTTCGTGCCGATCAACTGCGCCGCGATCCCGGCCGAGATGCTGGAGAGCGAACTGTTCGGCCATGAGAAAGGTGCGTTCACCGGCGCGCTGCGGCAACGCATCGGCAAATTTGAACTGGCCGAGGGCGGCACGATCTTTCTCGACGAGATCACCGAGATGCCGGTGGCGCTGCAGTCCAAGCTGCTGCGCGTGCTTCAGGAAGGAGAAGTGCAACGGCTCGGCGGCAACGACACCCTCAAGCTCGACGTGCGCGTGGTCGCAGCCACCAATCGCGCGCCGCGACAGGCGATACGCGACGGCCGGCTACGCGAGGACCTCTACTTCCGACTCAACGTGTTCTCGATCGATCTGCCGGCGTTGCGAGAACGGCGCGAGGACATTCCCACGCTGGTTGCACACTTCATCGCCATGCACGCCAGCGCGGGACGCACGCCGCCCACGATCGTTGCCGAGGCGCTCGCTCGCCTGGGCCGCTACGACTGGCCGGGCAATGTGCGCGAGCTGGGCAACATGATCGAGCGCGGGCTGATTCTCAGCGGGGGTGGACGGCTGGAGCTGCCGCATTTTCCGGTCGAAGCGGCCGCCGCCCGATCAGCACCCGGCGAATCGTCCGAAGCTCCGTCTGACCTGCGGCTGGATCCGGCGGTGGAAGCGCTGGAGAAACACCTGATCACTGAAGCGCTCCAGCAGGCCGGTGGCAACAAGACGCGCGCGGCACAAATCCTGCAAATCAGCGAACGCTCGGTCTGGTACAAGCTCAAGAAATACGGGATGAGCGGGGTCATCGGCGAACACGCCTTGCCGCCGGGCGGTCCGGAATGACGCTTCAGCGGTCGGATTTTCAGACCCGAGTCATCGGTCGGTTACGCTTGCCACACTTGTTCTGGGGAATGTGGGTTATATGATCATCTGTCGCTTGCTGGCTTTTGCCGCGCTCATGGGTCTGGTCCTCAGCGCGCAGGCAGAGGTCTTCAGCAACCCCGCCAAGGGCTACAGTTTCCATGCGCCGGGACAGTGGCGGCTGGCAAATCCGGACTTCATGCTGATGTCTCCCAGCGGCGCCTCGCTGATGGAATCCGAACTGCCTCCCAAGGGGGCGCAGACGCTGGAAAAGATCAGCAAGACCGCCGGGATGATCGCCTGCATCGGGGCGGACTACGAGACCACCGACGAGCGCTTCGATCTGTCCGGAGAGGCCTGGAAGGGCCTTGTCACTGTTTTCCTGGAACCGGCGCGATATGGACGTCCGCCGCGCCACGTCCTTCAGATGGTGACGCAGCACGGCGGGAACTATCGCCTGTTCTACCTGGCAGTGCCGACGCGCGAGTGGCTGTCCAATCGTGAGCCGTTCAAGAAGGTGCTGGGCGGGCTGCACTTCGAGCCGCGCACCTGAGCGGGTTCAGCGCGAAGACTTCGGCCCCGCAAACCACCAGATCACGAAACCGAGGATCGGCAGGACCAGGATCAGGACGATCCACAGGGCCTTCTTGAACGGCTCCTCACCGCTCTGGGCGATGCTGATGATGGCGTAGATATCGGCGATCAGGACAATGATGCCGCCGATGCCCAGATTGTTCAGATTCATGATCGGCTCGCGTGAAGAACCAGGGCGATCGTATCGCCGGAGGCGTGACTGTCGCACAATCGGCCGATGCCGAATCCTTTTGCCCCTCTGGAACTCGTCAACCGCTTCGCCGCGCTCGGCGACAGCTATTTTTCGCGCGTCACGCCCGAGCCCATGAGCGCACCGCGCATGGTTCACGCGAGTCTGCCAGCATTGATGGCGCTGGGCATGGACGATGTCAGCGTCGCTGCACGCCCCGACTTTCTCGCCGCCATGTCCGGGAACGTGGTCGTGGATGGAAGCCCGCCCATCGCGACGGTTTACGCCGGTCACCAGTTCGGCCACCTCGTGCCACAGCTCGGCGATGGTCGTGCGCTGCTGCTCGGCCAGTTCCGCAACGCGCGCGGCGAGCTATGGGAAGTGCAGCTCAAAGGTGCGGGCAAAACGCCATATTCAAGATTCGCCGATGGCCGCGCGGTGCTGCGCTCAAGCGTCCGCGAGTATCTCTGCTCCGAAGCCATGCACGCGCTCGGCATTCCCACCACCCGCGCACTGGCCCTGACCGCTTCCGGCGACCCGGTGCATCGCGAAGAGACGGAAACCGCCGCCGTCGTGTGCCGCATCGCGCCGAGCTTTGTGCGCTTCGGACATTTCGAGTTCTTCTACTACCAGAGCCGTCACGACCGGCTGGCGCCGCTGGCGGACCACGTCATCGACGGCCACTTCCCTCAGTTCGTGGAATCAACCGACAAGTACAGGGCCTGGCTGACCGAAGTGATCGAGCGCACGGCGCGCCTGATGGCGGCCTGGCAGACCGTGGGCTTCTGCCACGGCGTGATGAACACGGATAATTTCTCGATCCTGGGGCTGACGCTGGATTACGGGCCCTTTGGGTTTCTCGATGGCTTCGAATCCGGCCATATCTGCAACCACTCCGACGAGGGCGGGCGCTACGCCTACGACCAGCAGCCGCGCATCGGCTACTGGAACTGCACGCGTCTGCTTCAGGCGGTCCTGCCCCTGCTGCATGCGGAGCCCGAGCAGGCGGTGGAGATTGCACAAGGCATTCTCGCTCGCTATCCCGGTGCGTACGCGAACGAGGTGCTGAGCCGCTGGACGGCAAAACTGGGATTGATGGACGTGCGCGAGGGCGATCGGGAGCTTGTCAATCAGTTTCTCAACATCCTCGACCGTGGCAAGAACGATTTCACACGCTGCTTCCGCGGCCTCGCTCTGACGACCCGAGAGGGCGCCCCGCCCGCGATCCGCGACGAGATCACGGATGTGGCCGCGTTCGATGCCTGGATGGTCGATTACCGCGCGCGGCTGTCCGTCGAGCATCTGGAAGACGGATCGCGCGTCGCACGAATGAACGCTGTCAATCCGAAATACGTGCTGCGCAATCACCTCGTGCAGGTGGCGATCGGGAAGTCGCAGGCCGGCGATGATTCAGAGGTCGCGCGGCTGTTCGATCTGTTGCAGAGGCCGTTCGACGAGCAGCCGGAGATGGAGAGCTATGCCAGCGCGCCGCCCGATTGGGCGCAGCACATCAGCGTGAGTTGTTCTTCCTGAGCGGGCCTACGCCGCGCCGACTTCCAGAGTGGATAAGCGAAGCGCATCCGCCACTCCACGGGCCGTGTCCCATCAATAGGTTTCCAGATGCAGGCGCCCTTCCGCCTTGAGCCGAGGATGCAACTCCTTCCAAGCGATGCCACGACTGTCGGCCGCAAAGCGCAGTGCGTCCATCACACCCTCTTCCATGCCCTTGAGGCCGCAGACGTAGATGTGCGTGGCCTCACTGGCGAGTAGCACAGCGACGTCGGTGGCTCGCTCGCGCATCAGGTCCTGCACGTACTTCCTGGGTTGGCCCGGCGTGCGCGAGAACGCAAGATTGATGTCGATGAAATTTTTCGGAAGGCTCATCAGCGGGCCGAAATACGGAAGTTCTTCCTGCGTTCGCGCACCGAAGAACAGCATCAGCCGACCGTCGCCCGCTGCACGCGATCGACGCCGCCGCTCGGTCATCGCGCGCATCGGCGCCGAGCCGGTGCCGGTGCAGACCATCAACAGATGGGCCGCGGGATCGTCGGGCATCAGGAAACTGCTGCCGAACGGGCCGATCACTTTCACCGTGTCGCCCTTGGCCAGGTCGCAGACATAGTTCGAGGCCACCCCGCGAACCGGCTGACCGTCGTGGTCGGACGTCACCCGCTTCACTGTCAGCGAGAGATTGTTGTACTGGGGCCGCTCGCCGTCGCGTGGGCTGGCGATAGAGTACTGCCGCGCGTGATGCGGACGGCCGTAAGCGTCGGTCCCGGGTGGAACGATGCCAATCGACTGCCCTTCCAGCACCGGGAAGATCGACGAGCCGAAGTCGAGCACGACGTGATGCGTGTCGCTGTCCCTGTCCGCCGCGGTCACGCGGAAGTTGCCGACCACGGTGGCGAGCGCGGGCTGCCTGATGCCGTGCAGGTTGAGCGTGGGCCTGGGTGCCGACTTCGGTGCGATGGTTGAGCCGCGCGTTGCATCGATCGGGGGGGGCGTGAAGCCGGCGTCGTCCGCCACGGCTTCGACGCCTTCGAGAGGTTTCTCTTCCGGCAGCTCGTCCCAGGTGAGTTGTTCCTCGATCGAATAGGCGGCGACCTTGATCACCTTGCGCCAGTTGTCGATGGACCCGGTCGGACACGGCGAGATGCAGGCATTGCAGCCGTTGCAGATGTCCGGGTTGACGACGTAGTTACGCGAGTCGTGCGTGATGGCATCGACCGGGCAGGTCTCCTCGCAGGTGTTGCAGCGAATGCAGATGACCGGGTCGATCAGGTGCTGCTTGAGGACTTCGATGGTCGGGGCGTTCATGGCGTCAACTCAAAGCGACAATTTGCCACGGATTTCGCGGATGAACGCGGATCAAAATCTCGTATAGCTTTATCCGCGTTCATCCGCGAAATCCGTGGCCAAACGATTGCCTATGCCGCTCAATTAAACCGCACGTACGGAATATCCATCGGCTGCTTGTTGATGCCGGACAGCGGCGCCGAAATCCAGTTGGCGTACTGGCCCGGCTCGGCGACTCGGCCCATCAGTGAGGCGACGTAAGCGCGATCCGCGACGGTCGGCATCCACTTGCCCACGTTCGCGTCCCACTCCGCCTGCGTGACCGGGCGACCATCGGGCGCGATCCGCACACCTGAAAGCGTGCCGATCTGCCGGTTGAATGCCTTGTGCGGCACGGTCAGCCGGAACGGCAGGCCGGACTTTTCGATCACCTTGTTCCAGCGGCCGATCCCCGCTTCGGAATCGCGGATGAAGTCGTCGCGCAGCACTTCGTTGAGCGCGTTGAGCATCGGCACTTCTTTGGGCACCAGCTTTCCGTCCTGCACGTCGAGAATCTGGTAACCCAGGTCCTTGAGGACGTGATCGTCGCTGCGCTTGCCCTCCTCGAAGCGGCCTTTCAGGCCGGAGCTGTAGAACGTGGCGGCATTGGACGACTGGTCGGCGCCGAACAGGTCCAAGGTCACGCTGTAATGGAAATTCAGATAGCGCTGGAGGGTTTGCAGATCGATCGCGCCGAGCGCGCGAACCTGGTCCGGCGCCTCGACGTTGTGCTTCTTCATCAGCTCGCAGGTGCGCGCGATCACACGCGATACCCCGGACTCGCCCACAAACATGTGATGCGCCTCTTCCGTGAGCATGAACTTGGTGGTGCGCGCGAGCGGATCGAAGCTCGACTCGGCCAGCGCGCAGAGCTGGAACTTGCCGTCGCGATCGGTGAAGTAGGTGAACATGAAGAACGCGAGCCAGTCCGGTGTCTGCTCGTTGAACGCACCGAGAATGCGCGGGTTGTCGGTCTGGCCCGAGCGGCGCTGCAGGAGTGCATCCGCTTCCTCGCGACCGTCGCGGCCGAAATGGCGATGCAGCAGGTACACCATCGCCCACAGGTGGCGACCTTCCTCGACATTGATCTGGAAAAGATTGCGCAGGTCGTACAGCGATGGTGCAGTCAGACCCAGATGACGCTGCTGCTCGACCGAGGCCGGCTCGGTGTCACCCTGCGTGACGATGATGCGGCGCAGGTTGGCGCGATGCTCGCCGGGCACGTCCTGCCACACATCCTCGCCCTTGTGCTCGCCGAAATGGATCTTGCGTTCCTGCACCTGCGGCGACAGAAAAATGCCCCAGCGGTAGTCGGGCATCTTCACGTAATCAAAATGCGCCCAGCCCGCTGGCTCGGCCGAGATCGCGGTACGCAGGTACACGTCATGCTGGTGCGAACCTGTCGGCCCCATGTCGCCCCACCAACTCAGGAAGTTCGGTTGCCAGTTTTCGAGCGCGCGTTGCAGCACGCGGTCGGAAGACAGATTCACGTTGTTGGGAATTTTCTGGCTGTAGTCGATGGTGGACATTTCGTTACTCCATGGATGGCTTTGCAAACCTGCGTAGGTCGGCTCAGGGCCGCGGCTTTAAGCGGCCGGAGCCGACGGGCGTCCGCCGGCGATGTCGGGTCCGCCCGCGAAAAGCACGCGGGCGGACCCCACCTACACCCTTTGAAAATCGAAAACAGCCTTCTCGCCCTTGCCGTAGACCTTGAGCGCTCCTTTATCCCCGACGGCATTGGGCCGGATGAAAATCCAGTTCTGCCACGCGGACAGGCGACCGAAGACGCGGGTCTCCAGGGTTTCGGTGATGCCGAAACGCAGGTTGGCTTCCAGGCCCGTGAGCGCATCGGGCGACAGACTCGCGCGCTCTTCGAGCGCGATGCGGATTTCGTCGTCCCAATCGATGTCATCAGGTGCACCCGTGACCAGTCCCAGGCTTTGTGCCGCGTCCGGCTTGATAGCGCTGCCGAGGGTGGCGCGAACGGCATCGATCTCCAGTGCGTTGTCGTAAAAACGCTGGGCGATTCGCGACTTGCCGTTGACCATCGGATAGGTCCCGAAGGTGAGCGCCGACACGTGCAGCGACGGTGCGTTCTCGGGCAGCGCCTGGACATAGCTTCGATCGGCGGCAAGCGCGAGTTCCAGGAGCGTGCCGGCAAAACACGAACCCTCCTCGATCAGCGCGAACAGCGTGCGCGACGACACGTCCAGTCGCGCCAGGCAACGACGCAGGAAGCCAATGGTCTCACGCACGAACCAGTGGCCCTGGTGCGCTTCGAGTGCGGCATCGCATTCGAGCACGGCCCTGGCGTCGCCAAGGGTGCGCAGCAGCCAGGTGCCGGTCTCCAGTTCGTTGGTGCGCATCGACAGGATCGCATCGTCCAGTTCGCGCGCAAGCCGCAGTGGCCACCAGTTCACACCGGCTTTCAGAATGCCTTCGATATCCGTCGGCTGCGCTGCGTCCGGACCTTTCACGGTCAAATTGGCCAGGCGGCGGCCACGGTCGATCCGTACCGAAACGTAGCGGTATTCGAGCGCGTCGGCCGTGTGGCTGCGGTCCAGAGGCGTGAACTGGACACCCTGCGCATCGGCAGGCCGATCGCTCCGATCGGCCAGTTCCATCGCGCGCTTTTTCACCGTATCGGCGAACACGGCCGGCTTGGCGATCTCATCGACCAGCTTCCAGTCCTTGGCACGCTGGCCGCGCACACCTTCGACGCTGGTGCAGAAGATGTCGGCGAGGTCGTGCCGCACCTTGCGCTTGTCGGTGATGCGGGTGAGGCCCCCGGTGCCGGGCAGTACGCCGAGCAGCGGCACTTCGGGCAAGGAAACCGAAGAGGATCGGTCATCGACCAGAAAAATCTCGTCGCACGCGAGCGCCATCTCGTAGCCGCCGCCGGCGCAGGCGCCGTTCACGGCGGCAAGAAATTTCAGCCCGGAGTGACGGCTGGAATCTTCGATGCCGTTGCGCGTCTCGTTGGTGAACTTGCAGAAATTCACTTTCCAGGCGTGCGAGGACGAACCCAGCATGAAGATGTTGGCGCCCGAACAGAAGATGCGGTCCTTGAGGCTGGTCACCAGCACCGTACGCACCTCCGGGTGCTCGAAGCGGATGCGTTGCAAGGCGTCGTGCAACTCGATATCGACGCCCAGATCGTAGGAATTGAGCTTGAGCTTGTAGCCGGGACGCAGACCACCGTCTTCGGACACGTCCATCGCCAGGGTCGCGATGGAGCCGTCAAAGCTCAGGCGCCAGTGGCGATACTTCGACGGCTCCGTCTGGTAATCGACACGGGGGTTGCTGCCTTGCATGGTGTGTCCTCGATGCTGACGATATTGCATTATATTGCATGCAATATTATGCATGTCAACCCGACGAGCCGCCGCAAAAGCGCAGGCCGCCTTGCCACTATTGATGCGGCCCTCAAATAGCGAGATTCGCGTTGATCGTCTGGTGGATGCGCTCCGCTTATCCACCCTCCGCCCACCGCGGTTTGTCGGGTGGATACGCGGAGCGCATCCACCGTTTTCCGCCCATCCAATCAAAACTGTTTGCGGGCCGCATCTATAGGAGCCTGGGCGGTAGAAACCGTGCAAGCGAGGCCAAGCCATTTCGAGACAGATTTTTCGCTCTGTTGAGGCGAATAGTGGTTCTATTCAACGAAACGGAGCGGAAAATATGGCCGAAATGGCGCAGCCGCAGCGCACGAGTTTCT